>JBGTEX010000067.1:0-32714 GCA_041747575.1 Pyrinomonadaceae bacterium | reverse complement strand
CAAGTTGGAAGGCGTCCAATTGAGGCAGAGTTATAAATTCGTGGTGAAGAAATTGCTGCTGACGGCCAACTCAAAAAGCCCGAAGATGGCAAAACAAAGAAGGCGTGCAAAACGGCAGATCAAAACGATAGCGGGACGGCTGGTGAGAGAGCTGCGGCGGAAATTGGGTGTGGACGGCTTGGCTAAACAGTTGGAAAATATAGAGATATTTGAAAGAGTGCTGGCCCAAAAGAAGGATGATAAGAACAAGATCTACTCGCTGCACGCTCTGGAAGTGGCCTGCATAGCGAAAGGCAAGGTGCACAAGAAATACGAATTCGGAAGCAAGGTGTCGCTATCGACCACGCAGAAAAGCAACGTGATCGTGGCAGCAGTCAATTTCAGAGGCAATCCGAACGACAACAAAACGCTCGAAAAAACGCTCGATCAGCAGCAGCGCCTGACCGGGGTGAGAGCAAAAAACGCCTTTGTCGACAGAGGTTACAAAAGCCGCGAGATAGGCGGGGCCCAAATCACCGCTCCGGGCAACGGAAAGGGACAGACAAAATACGCGAAACGAAAGCTGCGAGGGTGCTTCCGCCGCCGAGCCGCCATCGAGCCGCTCATCGGCCACGCGAAATCGGACTTCGGAATGGACAGAAACTACCTCAAAGGCGAAACCGGCGACGCGATCAACGCGATGCTCGCCGCAACCGCGTCCAATTTCAAAAACTGGATGAGAAACGCCCTCAAACAGCTTATTTTGTCCTCAATTTCATCAAACAAATCCGGCACTTCTACCAATTCTACCAACCAATCCCAAACCAATGCCGATTATTTGTTTGTTAAGGAACGACTAATTAGCGATGAACGCGAAATCCAATCCATGTCGCAAAAAAATAAACGTAACAATAACCACGCCGATTCGGGTTCACTAAAATCATTCTTCGCCGCGCTGTTCATATCTGCTTTTGTTCTAAACTGGGTTTGGGAAATTGCACAAATTCCGGCCTATAGAACTATGTCCAGCTTTTCAAGACTTGAAATGGTACGCATATGCATGATTGCAAGTATAGCCGACGCATTGATAACACTCGGTATTTACGGCATCGGCGTACTCGCAACGCGGCGATTTAGATGGGCAATACGGGGAAATTGGAAACATTACTTGATATTTGCACTGCTCGGTGCGGTCGCAGCGACAGTCATCGAACGGCTGGCACTGGCTTTCGACTTCTGGCGTTATAACGGACGAATGCCGGTCATGCCTATCTTGGGTGCGGGTCTGTATCCATTTTTGCAATTAACACTATTGGTGCCTGCCGCGCTTTGGCTCGCCTTACGGTGGAAAGGGAGAGATTCGGGATAATTAGCAAAGTCCCGTTTTTAGCGCTTCCCGTTCTTTTGGTAATGGCAATTGAATCCAAAACAAAATCGATGAACCTACACCCGAGCCATCAGCCATCTAAACACCTTCAATTTCAGTTTCAATTACCCTTGAGTCTCACTTTGTAACCCATATTGGTAATTGATTCGACGATCTTCTCGCGAGAGGTGTCAGCGGGATTGTACTCGACGTTTGCTTCTTTGCGCTCGAAACTAACCTCGGCGGAAACCACGCCGGGTGTTCTTTTTAACATTGCCTTGATACCGGCAGCGCAACTTGTGCATGCCATTCCTTCGATCGTAATTACCACGCGCTCGGTTTTCGTTTCCGCGGTGATTGCCGCTGAAATCCGCGAATACTGTCCGCGTTCTATCAATCCTGAAATAAACATTATGACCATAATACACAAAATTACTATGAGAACGGTTCCCAGTCGAGTCGTTGCTGTTCCATTAGTTTTCAGTTCTTTCTCTTTCATTTACTGCTAACCTAGTTTTGTACCATGTTCGACAATCAAAAACCAATTAACCATTTCCGCAAACGCTTTATCGAGTGAGAGAATCCATTCGGCTCCACCGCACGCTGTGCTTGCTAAGCCCGAAAGAAGCCAACTAAATTGGAACTCCGCACGAAGAACCCAGTCGCTATCGCTCCCGGTTCTGACGTTGGCGGAATACCTTTCCTCGAACGAAGAACCCGGTCGCTACCGCTCCCGGTTCTGACTTTTGCGGAATAGCTTTCTTCTAAAAACAAACGCAATCAATAGAAGGAGAACAATTGCTCCGGCGACAATGAGAACGGCGGTCCTTGCCTGTCCGAACAGCGAGGGTGAATTGGCGTTTGGGCTGTTGCCGCCCGACCACCAGGCGTCCTGGGCGAAGTAGATGTTTGATTTGGCGCTCCATTGGTACATTCCCTGGAGGTCGCTTTTGTAGGCGGCGGCGGAGTGGGGTTCGTGGATCCAGAGGTATGGGACGTCGCGGGCGAGGATTTCCTGGGCTTCGAAGTAGTATGCGGCGCGTTTTAGTCTGTCGGTTTCGCTGGCGGCCAGGGTGAAAAGCTCGTCAACGCGGGGATTTCGATAGCTCGCACCGTTTGAGAAGGGAATTGGGCCGATGTTGGTTGAGATTACGGTGCGTTTTACCCCGATGTCCGGATCGGGGCCATTTTCGAATGACGCAAAGCCCATGTCGAAATCTTTCTTTATATAGACCGCGTCAACCGCCGAGCTGAATTCGACGAGTTCGAGATCAAGTTCGATACCGGCATTTCGTAACTGATCGCGGAGAACCTCGACTACTTTCGCGTAGCCTTGGGCGTAAACATACTTCAAACGAAATCTCACACCATCGACACCGCGTTTGTATCCGACGTCGTCGAGCATTTGATTTGCAAGCGGTAAATTCTGTTCGTATTTTTGGACGTTTGGGTTATATGCCCACTTCAGAGCGCTAGAGATAGGGCCGGTCGCGGCCTTTGCTCTGCCGAACGCGACTTTATCTACGATGTAATCCTTGTCGATCGCGTATGCCATCGCCCGCCGGACCCTTACATCTCTGAGCGGCCCGCGTGTGTTATTCAGCACGACCGTCTCGACGGTTGCGTAACCTTCGCGGCCTTTCTCCGTTACTGTGACGTTCGGCAATTTTAACAAACGGTCGGTGTCGAGCGGCGTCGGATTAAGAAAATAGTCGATCTCGTCATTTTCGAAAGCGATCGCCGCTGTTGCCGCGCTTGGCGTCACTTTGTAAACAATGCGGTCTAAATAAGGCTTACCGGTTTTGAAATACTTTTCGTTTTTGATGAGAACGATACGGTCGCCCTTCGACCACTCATCGAATTTGAACGGCCCGCTACCGACCGGTTTTATGTTATTTTCATTCGTCAGCGGATCGGTATTTTCAAATAGATGCTTTGGCATGATAGGAGCGTTCGTGACGTCGATAAGCTGGAGAAACGCGGCATACGGCCGGGCGAATTCGAAGACGACGGTGTGGGCATCCGGCGTATCGATCCGCGTCAGATTATCGCCCATGGAAGCCCGCGTGCGCGAGTGATATTTCAACAGCATTTCCCGAAACGTGAACCGGACATCTTCCGATGTAACCGGCGTTCCGTCATGAAACACCGCATTCGGCGCCAGGAAAAATGTATAGGTGCGGCCATCCGGCGAAATCTGCCAACGCTCGGCGAGATCCGGCACCGGATTAAGATCAAAATCCTGTGCGACCAAGCCGCTGAATATAGTTCCGCAGATCAAATGAACACCGCCCTGCGTCGTTATCGCCGGATTAAGCCCGCCCGGATCGCTGCTGACCGCGACCACGACCGTGCCGCCGTATTTTGGTTCGGTGGCTGCGACAGGGAAGTATATGAAAGCAGCGACAAGCGCGATCGCAAGTAATACGACAGGCCGAACCGCTCTTATAACCTGCTGCGCTGAGCGCGATGAATTTATCCATTTCATTTGCTTATCTAAACTATAGGGCAATTACTTCGGAAAATGAAAGTAATGGATCGTAAATCTGCAGATCACGGATCAGCATCGAAAGTATGACGAGGAACAATCGGGCTTGTTGTGCGAGTTTTTATCCCAGATTATTTTTAGGATTTCAGCGCGGAACGGTCGAGCGTCATTTGTGGTTTCGCACGTGTTTAATAATGACGTTTTACTATGAATACAAATTAGCCGTAATTTTTTTGTTGTCAAAAAAATCTTTTACAACCAGACATTTTTAACATATTATGAGGCTATGAAATCCAAAATTCTGCATTTTTTTATCGTCACTATATTTTGCAGTATCGGCGCAACCTTCGCGCAAAATACTGCGGTAGCTGCTAAAGATATTAAATTTCAGATTACACTCGCCGGCGGAAAAAACATCTACCGACGGACGGCGTTTACGATTGGTTATACCGATTAAATCGCCTATACAGTTACGATGACGTGAGTATGCCGGAAAAATTGTCCGAATCTCCGGTCAATGTTGAAATTACCGTCAACGATCTCGTGCGATTTGATAAACCCGGTAAATACAAGATAAAAGTCCTTTCCAGAAGAGCGTGGGCGGCTCAGAAAGACGATTTCTTTCGCCGTCATCCGATTTCTTTGTTGTCGAATGAAATCGAACTCGAAATAAAAGAAATGACCGAGGCGGAGGAAAAAGCGCAAGTCAAAAGAATTACGAACTTGATGGATTCGGCGCCGGGTCTGAATCAACATCAAATTTACAAGCGCGATTTGGATTATCTGACGGGCGATGTTTCCACCGTCGAAAAGGTCAATCGCTTTCTCAATCCGCCAAAATTCGGCGGCGTTACCTGGCTCGATACGGGAAAAGGTTTGGACATCGCCCGCAACAAGGAATTAGCGATCAAACTGTTGGAAACGGTTTTACGCGATCCGATTCGGGCGATCAATGACGATTTGATAAGAAAACTCGTCACGCTCCGCATTTTGACGGAAGATGAACGGCTGCCGAGCCGCACGACTGACTCACAAGACCTTTGGAAGGAGCGAGCGGCGCGTTCAAACGAACTTAGCAATTCCTATTACGTAGAACTTTTGGAGAGTCTGCCGAAACGCGACGGACGAAGCCGAATCTTTGCCGCTTATCATATATTCACTTCGCTGCCGAAAGACGACGTTTCGAGTCTTGCTTACATCACGACGAGAGCCTTTCTGCTGGAAAAGTTCGACGAGTTGGAATACGCTGCGCAATCCGAACTTCTCGAACGCTTTTGGGACAAAGTTAAAACTCCAACTTTGATTCTCTCATTGGAAAAAATACTTTCGGGCAAGGAACCGCAGCCGAATTGGAACAATCGCGCCAATGCCTTCAAACGCTTAATCGAACTGGACGAAAAACGCGCCCGACCGTTTGTCGTCAATGAAATTCGTGACCCCGATTCGTTAATGAATCCCGAAGTTCTGATAAAACTGAGCGATGAATTCCTGCCGGAAACGGACGACGCGCTACTCGCTCAAATCACCGATCTCGCTTCAATCGAAGACCGCCGGTTACAATTAAACTTGCAGTTTAAACTGACACTGGCGGCGCGTTACGCGACCGCTGAAATCTACGCCGGGTTAGCGGATATTTATAAAAAACACGGCAGTAATTGGAGAACCGAGCAGAGTGCTCCGCTGCTTTCGTATTTAGCCCGCCACAACGACGAAGAAACGATTCCTTTGATTCAGGAACAACTGAGCAAATCGGGCGACCAAAGCGGTTTTAGTTTTTTTCATAATATAACTAAAACCGGTTTCACCACTGGAATTGAAGAACTTTTGCAAAAACGCCTGGAAAGCGACGAACGGCAAACCGCCAGCACGGCCGCTTATTATTTATCCAAATATGGCGGCAATGAGAATAAATCGCTAATCGAAAAACGCTATAATCGCTGGCTTACCAAATGGAGCAAACGCCAATCGGAATTAGAAAATCCCAATGCGAGTCAAGCGGTCAAAAGCGAAGCGATGTTTCAGGTAAATTTTCTGGAAGCACTAATCAGGGCTGAAAAATGGAAACTTTCGGAAGCGGAAATTTCACGTCAAATATTGACCTGTCTGACTGAAAACTGCCGCCAACATTTCAGCAGCAGATAACTGTGATAATCGAATGATGATTTGTCCCTATATAAAATGCCCTGATGCAGGCAATGTCCTTCGACTTTCTGCGTTTCATAACTCGCCGCGCCGAATTGTTCGACGATTTCCAGAATTGCTTCGGCTAACCAAGCGGATGGAATGTCGCGCCCGTCCTTAATTAACGCAGGAGAAGTATCTCGAATCGCCGCAATTTGCTGGTCTATAATGCTTTGCCTTGGACGCTGAAAGAAATATTTTGATCTTCCAAAACCTCAAGCGCGGCTTCGCGGAACGAGATGCTCGCCGGATTTCAAAACGCGCCCGGAAAATCTGGTTGAACGCGAATTGAGTTTGCCGACCGACAGCGCGAGTTTTTCCCGCGCTTTTTCGACCGCACTTGCCTTTTCAATTCTTTCCGACGCTTTTAATTTTGCCGACAACGCGGATAATGATTTGTCGAGCGCGTGACCAAATGATTGATGCAGGGATGATATAATTTTGACTTGTGTGCCTGTAGGCAAACCACCGTGTCGCGTAAGCTCTAGCGATTCGTGATCTGCCCGAATGACGTCGACATCAGCGACGGTTGACCCGGCGAATAATTTCAATCGTCGCTGACGTGACGGGCGAATATTTCAAAATCAGGTTGGTTGCGTAAAAAAGACGGCTAAATTCAATCCACCGCTAACGCGCTTTGAAAACAAAGCATTTAATTGTGCACAGGCTTTAAATAATTATGAAAAATAGCTGGTATAAGCCGAAACCTCCAGCCGAACGGTCTCCGTTTTGGTGGTTGAGTTGGATTCCGACCATCGTTGTTTCGGCTATAATTATTTATTTTCTGTATATTTTCGGCAGCGTCGCTCTCGTGCCGATATTGGCTTCGTTCGCGCTCGCTTATCTGCTTGACCCTATTGTTTATCAGGGTGAAAAACTCGGACTTTCGCGGATGTGGTCTTCAATCATCGCCATTCTTTTGGTAACTTTGGTGATCGTCGCTTTTATCGCTTACGTCATTCCCGAATTATGGGCGGAAAGCAGCAAAGCCGGAACAAAAATCGCGCAGCAGTTCACGCCGGAAAATGCCGCCCGCCAGAGAGACATTCTCAAGACTTATTCGCCCGCGTTGGAACGGATGGCGGGTGATAGCATCGAACAGTTTTTAAGCGACCCATTCACTTTTTACGGCGAAAATGTGGCATCTTCGACGGCGACCGTTGACGAAACCGGCAACGTCGTTGCCAGCGGCGGCGTGGCTTCGATGTTTTCCGCTCTGCTCAGTTCATCGCTCGATTTATTGCTCGTGCCGTGTTTCGTTTTTTACATTCTGATTGATTTCGGCAAATGGCGCACTTCGCTGGACGAACTGATTCCGCCGCGTTTTCGTGAGCCGTTTAAACAGCTTTTCGACGAATCGGGACGGATTCTGCAATCGTATGTGCGCGGACAACTGTTGATCGGCGCGATTATGGCGGTTTGCTACGGCATCGGATTTTTCTTTCTCGGAATTCCGGCGTGGGCTGGAATCGCGCTGATCGCCGGACTGCTCAACGCCGTGCCGTATGTCGGAACGGTTCTCGGTGTCGTGCTGGCGGGCGGTTTCACGCTCGCAGGCGGCGGCGGCGTGTGGGATTTGGCGGCGGTTCTAGGCGTGTTCGTCGCCGTTCAAAGTTTGGAAGGCTACGTTTTGACTCCGCGCATTCTCGGCGGACGGCTCAATCTGCATCCGATGGCGGTTTTTTTAGGCTTGCTCATCGGCGGCAAACTTTTCGGTCTGCTCGGCGTGATTCTCGCAATTCCGGCGATTGCCATCGGAAACGTGTTTTTGAAATTCGTCCGCGAATTGTATAAAGACTCGTATTTTTATCACGCAGGCGACATTCATCCCGACGATATTCCGAGCGATAATGTCGAAGGTCGCATCGCCGAAGCCGCCAGCACGGTTCTTGCCAGGCAGGAAGAAAAAGATGACGAAACCGAAATCGAAACAAACACGGAAACCGCCCCGATGCCTAACATCATTACAGAATAAATAATCAGCGATATTCCCGCTTCAAGCGGTCGCTGATGACATCGGTGATTTTAGATCGCCGATAAACACGCAGATCAAAAATGCGGTTCTGCGTTTCAAATTTTCGGGCGATGAGATCAGTTTGGACTTCGCTATAAAAAATTCATCTTTTTTTACAAATCTTGAATTCAGGAGTTGCACTTACTGCTTGAATTCAAGAATTATCAGTTACGATTTTTTTCGATAAATTTCTGATTTCTTCGCGCAGAGCCGAGATTTCATTTTGCAAAGCCTTAACATCCCGCGCTCCCGCTATTTCCGAATCTTTGTTTTCAGCATCACGACCGACAAAAAACGTCGCGAGTGTCGCCGTCACGTAGCCGAAGACGGCGAAACCATAGAGCGCGATAACAAAGCACAACACACGCCCTTCCACGGTTTGCGGAAAGTATTCCGAGCCGATTGACGTGAGAAGCATCGCCGTCCACCAAAGGGCGTCGCCGTATGTCTTGATGCCGTTCGGAACTTCGTTTTCGAACGCGAGCATTCCCGCTGCGCCCGCAAAACAAACAACCGTCGAAAGCGCGACGACATAGCCAAACCCTCGCCGTCCAAAACTCGCGCCCAAGGATTTCATTCCGCGATTTAACGAGGTCAAAACGCGAAACAGACGCAAACCGCGAGCGGCCCTCGCCGCCTGCAAAACCCTAAACACGCGAAAGATGCGGAACACGCGCAATGCCGGAACAATCAAGGAAAGTGCAGTCAGCCAATTTGTCTTCAAATACGCGATTTTCTTCGGCGCGAGAGTGAATTTGAGCGCGAAATCGAGAATAAAAATTACCCAGATCACCGTTCCCAGTAATTCGAGTGCGGGCGAAAGATTCCAAATCAATTCATAAACGAGCAGTAAGAGCCATACGAAACCCAAAATCAACAGCGGCTTTTCGAGCCAGCCTTCGAGTTGTTCAACCAAACTTTGCCGTTCTTCTATAACCTTTTCGCGGACTATTTCCTTTTCTTCTTTCTTTTTATTTGTCATCTGCTGTTCTGCCGTTTGTCATATTTTCGATTTGCAGTTTCGGAAATCCGACAATATCGTAGGTTGCCGATGCGATGCCGATGCCTTCCGCGTCAAAACCTGCGAGCATCTCGCGGCTGATCGCGTCTTTGACATCGCGGACCTTGTGTTCGCTGACGATGAAGCGCACCGTCAATTCCAGCCAATTATCGGTGATCCGGTAAAAAACCTTCGGCTCAAAATCGTTGGTGATGTTGACGAAATAATTTTCTTCTAATTTTTTTACCGCTTTCGAGCTCAGTTCGCTGGCCTTCAAAACATGGCTTTTTGTCGCCGCAAGCATTATTTCTTCGGCCTTTTGGCGTTTGTCATCATAGGTAATCGGAATCGTAATTTCTTCCCAAATGAACGGAAAATCGCGTGTGTAGTTAAAAACCGGTTCGTCAAAAATCTTGTTGTTGGCAACAGTTACAATGCGTCCCGTAAACTGGCGGCTTTTTACCCACACCGCAGGGTCAGCCGACTGAACGGATGGCGGTTGTCCCATTTCCATGATCGTCGTTTGGATAAAACCGAGTCGATGACATCGCCGCGCACGCCGCCCATCGAGATCCTATCGCCGACCGTGAAATTTCTACCGCGCAAGATAACGATATAACCCGCGATTGATGAAACAACTTTCTGCAGAGCGAAAGCGAGTCCGGCGGTGACCAACCCGGCGGCGGTGGCGAGCCGCGTCGGATCACTGAACCAGATCGACGCCACAATGATTATCATTACGATCGCTGTCAAAACGCTGATGCCCTGCCTTGTCCAAAAGCGAACGCGCTCAAATCGTTCATCGCCCAAAACCAGTCCGACGAAAGCCCTCAAGGCAATGCCGAAAATCAAAATGCCGATGATAAACAAAACGGTCAGCAATAGTTTCTGGCCATTCTCGGCGTTGATGCCGATAAATCTGATTCCGTATAATTCCATAATCTTAATTAGTTCTGATTCTAAAAGCGGTTAAACAACGACCTAAAGTATAAAAACAAACCGCGGGTCGGCATAAACCTTCGAATCGAATTGTTTCGTTCTTTTTGATGATATGTGATGAGCAGCACGCAAACAATATGGGAAAGGTGATACAGTATTCCTAATCGCCGCTTAAGTTCGACTCTCTCTTACGACGTTGCTTTTCCGAAAAACGGCAGATGACGGAGATGAAATTAGATTCGGCAGTTTTGAAAGTGGAAGATTTTTTGGAAAAGAGGAGAAATATGAAAAAATTTATAGTTAGTTTAACATTTGTAGCTGTAGCCCTTACGGCGGCGTGTTCGGGCGTCAGCGACGCGGATATGCAAAAACAGGTCGGTGACAAGATCCATGCCGACCCGAGCCTGAAAACGGTTTCGGTAATGGTCAAGGACGGTAATGTAACATTAGCCGGAGAAGTTGATTCGCAAACTCAAATGAAACTTGCCGAATCAATGGCAAAACAAATTGACGGCGTCAAAAAGCTCGATAATAAAATCGTCATAAAATCTGACAGCGGCTCGACCATAACGCCATCGACGACATCTCCAATGTCGCCGATGTCAAATTCGAATTCGATGACAAATTCGAATATGTCCAACAAATAACTAAGTTATTTGTTAATCGCGGAAGAGCGGCAGAGATAGCTTGCCGCTTTCCAAATCTTTGCGGGTTCGGGGTCGCTGAACCAGATCGAGGCGACAATGATTATCATTACGATCGCTCCCCGCGGTTCGGTTAGCTAAAAGAGCGTCGGCTTTAGTAGCCAAATTTCAGAAATATCAATCATCCTGACAGCTTAAATCTGTTTGGATTTAATTAAAGTTTGTTAGTCGGCTACGGCCGGCCTGAGTTTTCAACCGTTTCCGTCAGCTAAGGCAGACGACAATTCATAAGGCGGTCGATTCTGACCTGATAAAATGTCACTAATCAGCGTTTTAATTTCCTTGAGGGCGAGCGGCACGGCTCGTTCGACGGACGGGCGGAGGCCTTCGACGGCGTCTTCGACAAATTCCGGCTGGCAGCCAACCAGAAAAACTTTTGGCGGACAGACATTCAGGGCCTTGGCGAGCAGGATGACCTTGGACGGATCGGCATAGTGCATGTCAACCATCGATACGTGCAGTTTTAGTTCGTCAACTTTTTGATTCTTTAAAGAAGGTTCGACGACGAACAGGCTTCCTGGTTTCGCTCCCTTGTCGATCGCATCGATGAGAATGAGAGCGTCGTAACCGCTCATCAATTCCTGCACAAGAGCGATCCCGCCGATACCTGCCTCGTAAATATTTACATTGTCGGGAAGGTCATTTTCTGCGGCGAGTGTTTCAACGACTCGGATCCCAAAGCCGTCATCGCCACGCAGAACATTGCCCATTCCGGCGACCAGAATCTTCATATATCCCAAATTATGCGCTAGAGAAACGCATGCCAAATCATGCTGTAAGGATGCCCTGCAATAGCCATTCGATTCCGCGTAAGTATCACTTTTTTTAACGCAGATTTTGCGGATCAGGCGGATTTACGCTGATTTTTTATCAAATAATCCTAATCCGTTTTTATCTGCTTTATCCGCCCGATCCGCGTTCGAATTTTGGCCGGATATCATTAACGCGTAATCCTCGTATATGCAAATGAGCCCGGGCTTAAATCCGGGCTCAATTCTCATAGCACATCGACTTGTAAAAACACGTTTCTACATTTTTTCGGCCCGAATGTCGGCAATGCGTTTTTCGAAGGCGGTGGTGTTGGCTTTATCAGCTTTGCCTCGTGCTATTGCCTTTTCCGCGGCCTCGAGGCCTTCGGCTTTTCGGCCCATCTCTAAGAGAATGTTTGCCTTGCCGGCGAGGTTTTGAAATGTCTCCTTTGCAGCAATCGAAACGTCAGCGGCCTTTAGCGCCTGCTCGAACCACTTGTTGGCATCGACGGTCATCTTGTTCCGGTTTGCGTAGAGGGCAGCCCGGTATGGGGTGTTCCAATCATCGGATTTTACGGCTGCGACCGAGGTTCTTGCTTTGGAAACAACAAGCGACGGCATATCCTTAACCTCGATCGTAAACGGCACCCGGACCTTATCCCATCGGAGGCTGACCGTCGCCGTGTTTTCCACGGCCGTATCAAACATGTAGATCAGCGTCTCCTGGCTGTCCGACACCCATTGCGGCTTTGCTTTTACACGCAAAAGGTCTTTCTTAGGATCATAGCCGGCGGTTTGCCACATGTTGGCCGGGCCGTTGAAAATATAAGTCCATTCATCCTTGCCCGGAATCGAATGGAGCGTGTAGGTGCCCGCAGCCAATGGCTGGCCGTTGATCAGTACGTCGTCTGACACAACGAACTGCGTAGCCGTATTGGCACCGGCGCGCCACATGTGGCCGAATGGCACAAGAGCCGCACCGTTTAGCCCGTCCGTTTGTCCATCCATCGTTGACTCGTCTTTAGCCGCGCCCGCCGGCGGATCGCCAAAAATGGTACGTCCTTTGACGGCGGGACGGCTGTAAGTAATGGTCACGTCGGTGACGCCGATCGATTGTTTAACACTTGCGTTTTGACTTGGCAAGGGAAGCCGAAGCTGGGCCGAAGAAAATTGGGCAGCGAATATCACCACCGCAATTGATAAAATCGAAGGGAAAAAACGGTTTTTAATACAATGCATAAATGAAACTCCTTAAAGATCAATAATTCGAAAGCGACATTTGCTACTTAACGCTTATTGTAGTTTCTTTAGCATTGTCGGTCAATGCATCGATTTTTATTTCTAATTTCCCGTAGAGCGAACGAAACAGTATGAGACGAGATTTCACTTAGAAAGAAATTGAGTTCCTTTAGAACAAACCTTTTATTGCAGATCGAAAAGCGATGACAGGGTATCGGATAAGTTGTTTTTATTGTTTGCCTGCGTCTGATAATAGAGATTATGTAATACAACCAATCAAAATTGCATCTACGCAATTACGGGCCGGCAAAAGTCAGAGCTTGTAGGCGGGATGGTTCTGTCCTATCCACAGTTCAACAAGCGTTCGATACTCGTCAGCTTTCTCTCTTAACTCTTGAGCTTCTGTTTCCGACACTATTTCAGACCCGTCATAGTCAATCGAGTTTCGTTTACGTCGACAGGTATCGAAATAATCCGCAAGAGCTTCAGCCTCGATAGAATCAAGAGCTACTTTTGCCGCCTCAAACGTCTTCTGATGATGCCCGGCTCCAATTGAGACCCGATATCCGGCACACGCGATCGCCATTTTCGATAGCTGCAGAACTGCATTTTAGGCGGTCGCAAACCGTCGATCGTCCGATAGACCGGTCATTGCTGCGTCCCCTAGATCACGCTCGACTACTTCGCGAAGATCTTCAATTTCACGGACACTTGTTGAGTGGTTTTGAATCGTCTTATTTGCCAGCAAGTCTGTCCAACCCATTTGCGTCTCCTATCAGAAAAGTCTTTTCTTTTTTCAAAATACTATTTAAGAAGTGGTTGCCACCGAGAATTTTTTTTTCAAATTCTTCGCTGCTGTAGCACGTTGCGTTAAACTCTCGACCAAATCTGGTTTCAAGCGGCCTTAGAACCTTCGAGAGATCAGACAACCCGATCCTGCCGACGACAATGAGGTCTACATCGCTTAATACCTTGTCTTCGTTCCGGGGGACGGATCCATAGATGAACGCAAGATTTATTTTGTTAATCAAAGGCTGGATCGCTTCCTTCAACCCATCCTTAACGCCGAGCGTTTGCTCAACCAGTTCGCGCAACGGCTCAAATATCGGCGAGTTCGTTTCGGCCTGGAAGTATAAACGGTTGCCATCCCGTTTTGTTCTAAGGATCCCGCTTGCAGATAGAGCTTTCAATTCGCGTTGGAGACTCGACGGTGTCTTTCCAACGAAAGACGCGAGCTCACTCAGGAACCACCATCGTTCAGGCTGACCATATGTCGCGGCCAGAATTTCCTGTCGGACGGGCGGAAATAAGGAATTGACGGGACTCGTTATACGCATCTTGCGTATAAGCATACGCAAGATGCGTATAAAATGCAATGACTATCACGTTGGGTAAGATTTGTCAGGATGCCTCACCTCGATGGGGGGCCATCGTAATCGATATCGTTTCGTTTACGACGACACGTGTCGAAATAAATAACAAAATTAAAGCCGAGTTCAGGGCTGACCCCTTTGTTTTAAAGAAAAATCATCAACCGAAAGTTCACCAAAAATGGGGCATGGTTGCGTATCGCAGCTTGCTCTCGACAGGCTTATGAGGGCGGTCGTCTCATCATTTGTCGTAAAGTCTAACGTGACGTTTACCCATCTATTGTCCGTCCGCATTATCGGTGCGGATTGGGCGAAACGCGATTCCGACTTCCCCGCATTGACGATAACGATCGGCAGCCCGCCTGATGTTAGTTCTGGTGATAAAACTGCAAAAGTCAGTCGATAATTTTGATTGGGCTTCAAAACGACCATTTGAGAAATTATCTCCTTGCCAGCTTCAACGCGGCCGGCAAATTTTACGTGCAGCGAACGGGAACCAGTACGGGATAATTTGTTATCGATAGCGATCGCAGAATCGGATAGTTTTTTGTTGATCCGCCAGCCAAAACCGCTGTCATCGCTCTCGGTGATATTTTCAAATCCGCCGTCGAAGATCCGATTATCATCATCGTTAGATCTCAGCGATGCCGGAAGTTTCTTCGTGAGCCAAACCTCGTGCGCGGTCAGCGGATTTTCTTTACGAATCAGATATCGGATAAACCCGTCTTTGTCGCCGTCACTAAGTTCATTTCCTTTCAGGAATGTTTTGACCGAATCGGTCATTAAATTATATTTTATAAAATAACGGGCGGTAACCTTTTTGGCTTCAATAGTGCTGGGTTTTACTGCATTTTCGATTGCGGACGGGTCATTAGGATATTGTTTTCGGGCAAGCTGTAGAATTTCCGGATAAATTAATTCATCCAGTTCAGCCGCTTTACTCAGATATCGAAAGGCTTTTTCATTCCTTTCCAAATCCAAGAGCATGAGACCCATATATTTATTAGGTTGAGCATACTCTGGTGCCAATAACATCGCAGTAAAATATGCCTCGCCGGCGGCATCAAAATCATTCAATTTAACGAGCGCATGACCCAGCCGCAGCCACAGGAGAAAATCGAATTCACGTAATTTTACGGCATATTGAAAGTCGTCAACGGCATCCGCAAAACGTTCACTTCGAAGTCGGAGTAGGCCTCGGCTGGCATACGCTTCAGGATTTGCCGGATCATAAAAAATCGCATTTGCGGCGTCAGTTTCAGAATTGCTCAGCTCAGATGCTTCCGCATAATAATAGGAAAGTCCGACTCTGGCCCCTGTAAAGGCCAGCAGCAATAGCGCGCACAAATACGCAAACATCAGAAAATACCTGGTGTAAATGCCGGAATTGCTCTTGTTAACGTGATTCATATAACGTCGCTAGTGTGGTAATTATCTGAAAAGTAAACTTTGCACGCGGCTTGCCGCTCTATTCGCGGTGAAGCTTGCTTCACCGTAAGCCCTTCATTTTTTTTTGCGGCTATGCCGCCGGTCAGCTCTTCCGCAAATAGGCGGGCAAGCCCGAGATGGCGGAATCCGTAATTATCGATTTTATGATTTTTTACTTTTCACATAATCGCCACACTAAGCCGTTTTTCGGACATACCGCCCTGGTTTTTTAAATCTTCAACTTTTCCACCGACGCGCCGGACGGCTGTGCGTGTTAATTCATGGCCTTTATTGAGATTAAGGCCTTTTTTATAGAATTCCAAGGAAGACTCCGGATTATCCAGCACTTCGTGGCAGACTCCCAGATAATAATAAGATTTTTCATCCGGCCCGTGTTCTCTGAGAAGCGTTGAAAAGGCATTTATACAGTTTTCATATTCACCGAACTGGTAAAAAAGCTTTCCGACAGCAGAGAGCGAATAAGCGGTTAGTGGCTTAAAGCGATGAGAATCAAGTGTGTTACACAGGATTTTAATAAACCTCTTACGGGTGGCCAAATCCAGGTTTTCAGACAATGAAATGATGACTTCGTCCAGATAATACAGAAGCATCGGGGCCTCATCTGAGTTCGTTAATAAAGGAATGAGTTTATTTGTAAAGACCGCCGATGCGGCTTTTGGCTTCCCGTCTGAATGACTGAGCCGTGCTCCTTTTATAATTACTTTAAGGAATTCTGTATCTACAACGTGACAAAGAGATCTGTGCAAATTGCTGCACGAACGGACGAACAACCTTCCGGTTTCGACTGAATACGGGGCCAAACGGAGCGAGTTTTTCAGACAGTCTATTGATTCGACAAGTTGATTGCGCGAAAGATAAATCTCGCCGAGGATTTTCAGAAGGCCTGGGTTCTGCCCATTTATTTTTGCTGCTTTCGTGGCTACCCAAAGGGCTCTGTTAATTCGTCCTAGCTTAAGATTAATTCCGGCGATTTCCGTGTACGGTTCGATGCGGCTGCTATCGAGCCAAATCGAGGCCTCAAAAAATCGTTTGGCTTTTTTTTGGCGCCCGTTTCGTAACAGGAGTTTGGCTTTAAGTTCGAGGGCGGCGGCATTTCGCGGTTGAAGCCGAAGAGCGCGGTCAACGCATACGCCCGCCTCTTCATAGCAAGCGGCAGAGAAAAGCGTTCTTGCCCTGGCGTATTGTGTCAAAAAGGATTGCGGTTCAAACCGCAGAGCTTTGGCACTAGCGGCGAGAGCCGGTAGATTCCGATTTGCCTGATTTAAAACTAAAGCCTTTTGTGCAAAATAATCCGCGGCTCCGATTCCATCAGTTGCTGAGCGTTCCAGACAGATGAGGGCCATATCATGATTTTCCAGAACGGCGAGGGAAAACACCCGATCCGTCATCGGAGTTTCACTAGCCAGAGGCCGGTCGTCGCTAAAAGATAATTTCAATTCCTTTAGGGAAATATCAAGCAGGTCTGCCTGTAAAACCGCAAAGCTTTTCGGTCGATCCGCCGGTATCTTACTCATGCATCGCGATACTAAATCAATGAGACGCTCGGGAACGGATAACCCGGCCAGCAAGTCCAGAGGTATCGGGCTGTGCCGATGCATATCGATAACTTCGGATTTACCCGAAGCGGCAAAGGGTCGGACACCGGCAATCATTTCAAAAAGTGTCACGCCAAAAGCGTAAACATCGGCCAGTTCCCTACTGGGCGATTCTGGATCGAACATTTCCGGGGCCATATAGGCTGTTGTGCCGCCCCATCTTTTATTGTTCGTGCTGCCGTCACCGTTTGCCAAATTCGAATTATGTTTCCCGACGCCTAAAGCAGAAGCCAGCCCAAAATCCGTGAGTTTTAGAGCGCCGTCTAAGGTGATAAGACAATTTCCCGGCTTGACGTCCCCGTGTATAAAACCAGGCAGAACTGCCTGAGCATGAGTGACGGCACGACAAATATGGATCGCATATTTTAAGGTTGTTGCCAAATCCAGCCGTTTTTTTCTGATTGAAAAGTCGAGGCTGTAACCCGATATGTACTCGGTAAGAATAAAAAAACGGTCGTTAATATAGAAGGCCGAACACGGCGTGGCCAGATTGGGGTGATTCCCAATGGTGAAAACAATATTCGCCTCTGTCTTTAGCGCTTCATTCTTCTTCCGTTCGTCGCCGGGGAGAGCCCTGTTCTCCTTAAGACAATAAGGCTTCATTTCGTCCAGATCGATAACTATATAGACATTTGAAAATCCGCCGCTTTGGACGCCGCAGATCTTCAGCCGACGACACCGGCCGCTCAAAGAATATGCACGAAGGCATTCGCCGATCTTATAACGTGCTCCCTCTATTGGCGTACGCTGCGGAGAAAGAACCGCACGTCTTAGCTCATCATCGCCCGGAAGAGCACGAAATTGCCGATAACGGTCGGTCAGATGATGAAAGGCGCTGTCAAAATTGCGAAGAATAGGCCAGTGGGCAAAAATCGCAAAATTACTGCTATACGAGCGAAACGCATTTAACAGAGACATCTTTCGCATTTCCGATTTAGGGGTTTTGCACCGCTTTTAAAATAAAGCACCATCTGCAGCTGGTACTGAAGATAAATCAGCGTCCCCATTAAGTTCTCGGCAAGGCTCCTATCGGTAATGAGCGTGCGTAGCTCGGTGATGGCCGTGATGGGATTTACTATGTTTTTTTCCCGTCGAACAGCCACCTGTAGGCGGCAAAACGCGGCTAGCCGTGGTTCCTGTACTCGGAACCGAGTTTGAGCTAAAACTCATGGAACCCGTGCTTTTAGACGTCGAACCGCCCGAACTGTTGGAACCGTTCGAATGAGTGCTTCCACCCGTGCTGCTGACATTTTGATTGCCTTGATTATTCTGTTGATTTTTTCCTTTTGCATCGACACTAAAAAACTTGTCAAAGAAGCTTTTAGTTCCGGGCATAGTAAAAACCGCCATAATAAAGAGCATACTAAATAGCTTTCGCCAATTATTTTTTATACTTTCGGTTATTCTTTTCATTTTTTTCTCCTGTCAAACTAAAACTGTCGCGTCAAAATGCACGACGAATCGAAACCTAACTGGCCTCTGAAAAATTCCAAATTGGGGAGGCGAATGGTTGCGATTACGATCAAAACTGTAAAGATCAGAGCATTTATCATTATATGCAGACCAAAATCCACAAAGTTGTGAATCATTACACCAAAAATTCCGATAAGGGCACCAAAACAACTGGCACGCGTCAGGGTGTCACGGGATTTGAAGTTGCTTAAAGCTCTGCGGACGACGATCACGCCAAAGATCGCAAACAAAATGAACGCAGTGATGCCTCCGTTAGCCAATATCTCAAGATAATCGTTATGAGCCTGCCGCACGGCTACAACTCCCGTGGAATTGTCAAACCTGGGCATTGCCGTTTCATAGCCCCCAAAACCGACACCTAATAGCGGCCGTTCTTTTATCATTTGCAATGTCGCCGTCCAAATAGCGAGACGGTTCAGCCTCTCTTCGTCTGCGATTTGAAGTTGGCTTTCAAGTTTTTCAAACCGTGAAACGACGGCGTCGCCACCGACAAAAACTACGGTGAGAACGGACATTCCAAAGATCAGTACAGAAAGTACAGTCGCAATAAATGCCTTTTGCCAAAAACCGACAACTCGCGATGTTTTTTCTTCGTTTTTTCTATGAGATTTCTTGATTTTTCTTGTCATTACGTGGATAACAACACCGAACAAACTGAGCCCCGCAACACTGATTATTCCGCCGCGTGAGTTGGCGGCAATTGCCGCGTAAATAAAAAGCCCGGACAGAATCCAGCCGACAAATTTGAATTTATCCGCGAGTTGGCCCTTTAAAAGCAATCCGAAAGTCAAGCCCAATGACATTTCCATCAGGGCTGTAAAATGGTTGCGGTTTATAAACTGAGCATAGCCCTGCGTTTCCGCAGAAAAATAGGTTGTAATCAGTCCGGTAGAGTCAAGCAGCCCAAGGTCGCGCAGAATACCAAACGAAGCGCTTGCAGCTCCGGTAATCAGAACCAAAGCGATAAGCGATTTTAGTCTTTGTTTTGAATTCGTGTAACTATACAGAAGCTCGCCGAAAATAATGAGAACCGCAAAAGATACGATAAAGATCTTAGTCTCATACGGATCCAAGCTAATTGTTTTTCCGTCGAGAAACGGAAGCGGCAGCATCTGGATGATCGCAAGCAGCAAAATGAGCGCAAGCGGCAGAAATATAATCGGTTCTGAAAACCGAAACGATCTTTCGATCAGGCCTTTCACGACCCTAATACCGGCAAATAAGCAAACCGGTAGAATAAGCAATAATTTAGAAAAAGGGTCTACCGTGCCATATGGCACGGCCGAAAGAAGAATTGTTGTCAACAACCCGTAAAAAATTAACTTTTCGGGAATGTTCGTCACTGTCTTTTCTCGACTTGCCGCGGTCGTGAACGAACGCTCGCGGTGGATATTTTTTCTATTTGATAAGGTCGCTTCCATCGCCTAATTTACATCCGGCAGTATGTTGTATAAATTCAATATACGAAAATTCATCAGAAAAATTCCCGAATCTGAATCCGATTAGGCACTCGTCATCTACGGAATTTACCGTTCGATCAAAAAAATGTATTGTGGGGGCAAACTATTAGAGATACGATACAAATTACCCAGACGTAATGCAACAAACAAAAAGATAGACGGCGAGAGCACATTCGTACCCTTTCTCAACCAGATTTTTAGTCCACAAACGACATTCTCATTTCTTCCGGAGTCGGCGGGGAGGCGGTATGCGGCAGGACAACAGCTATGAGCGTGCCGACGATAATGCTGACGTCGGTTTGCCAGCTTTTGTTCCTTACAAAGTGTAGATAGCCTTTTAGTTTATATGGCTGCAGAATCTCACGATAAAATCGATCTTTATCCTCTACTTCAGCGAGAAGACTCTCTTCGTTTCGCAACCGAAGCGTCACCGGGTCAGTAATTCCGGGACGTGCGGTTAATATTTCACGCCATCGCGGATCATCGGCATCTACTAATTCCGGCACCTCCGGACGCGGCCCGACAAAAGACATATCGCCGCGGAAAACATTCCAAAGTGCCGGAAGCTCGTCAATCTTGCTTTTACGAAGAAACCGGCCGACTGACGTTACGCGATTGTCATTGGCCGCCGTAACCAAAGAACCTTTTTGTGCAATAGACATGGTCCGAAGCTTGAAAAGGGTAAATTCCCTGCCATAGCGTCCAACCCGTTTCTGGCAAAACAGAATCGGCCCGGTCGAATTTATTTTTATCAAAACAGCACACACGGCAAGAATCGGGGCGAATATAAAAAGCCCGCACCCGGCAAGAGCGATCTCGAAACTTCTGGGAATTCCAGATCGTTTTTCTCTGGTCATTACGCCACCATTGAGACACTATTTGACCTGTAAACGGAGCACAGGCGTCTGACTGTTTCGGCTACGTGAAACATCTCGTTCTCGTTCATAGCGGAAAAGATAGGCAGGCTGATTATCCGTTTCCACAATTGAGTTGCGGCCGGAAACTGACTTTCCTGCCAATCAAACCGTTCTGAATAAAGCGGGTGCATATGCAGCGGCCGCCAGTGTACCGAACACCCCACGCCGTTTGCTTTTAATTCCTCCATAAACCTGTTTCTGTCAATGCTCAAAGCCTGCAGGTCAAGACGAATCGGAAATAGATGCCAGGAGTGAAGGCGATTCTCGTTAACCGGGGGAAGTTCAATTTCCTCGATACCGGCGAAAGAATCTAAAAAGAAACGTGCGATCGCCTCGCGTTGCAGCCGCATTTCTTCAGCACGGGAAAGCTGATGACGGCCTATCGCCGCCGCAATATCCGTTAGGTTATATTTGTATCCGGGTTCAACGATCTTGTAGTCCCAGCTTCCGCCCGCAAATCTGTCCCAGGCATCGTGTGATAATCCGTGAAGCGACATTAGACGAATTCTGTCCGCCATCTCCTCGTTATTTGTCACCGCCATTCCGCCTTCGCCAGTTGTAATTGTTTTGTTCGCGTAAAACGAATAACATGTAACCGCGGCCGTATCGTCCCCACAATATTCCCAGGCCGAATTCCCTTCCGGCCGCCATGCAGCCGGTAAAGCGTGAGCTGCATCTTCGATAACCCAGAGACCGTGTTTATCCGCAAATTGTTTTACTTCGTGGATATCCATCATATATCCGCCAACATGAACAGGAATAACGCCAACTACGGCCACGCCGCGGCCCCCGAGCGAGGGCAATGTGCCATTTCTGGCCTGTTCAATTTTTTGCTCAGCGTCCGCCATATCCATGTTTCCCGTGACAGGGTCGCAATCGACAAGTATCGGGACAGCATTCTTATAAAGAATGATCTCAGCCGTAGCGGCAAACGTCATAGTCGGAACCAAAACTGCCTCTCCATCTTTCAACCCGATTGCCTCAACCGCCAAATGAAGAGCGGCGGTGCACGAATTTACGGCGACCGCAAATTTAGCGTTGACCGACTCAGCAAACTGTCGTTCGAATGCCTTAACCTGCGGACCGGACGTCAGCCATCCGCTTCGAAGCGTGTTGACAACCTCAGCAATTTCTTCCTCACCAATATGCGGGCGGAAAAATGGAACACTCAAATTCGTTGTCGTCCCCGCATTTCCGGCGGGGCTATGTAAATTTCTATTCATTATTTCTTAACCTATTTCGGCGGGATCACTACCATTTGAAAACATTCAAAACATAGCCTTTGGCCGACCCATGATTAAATCAAAAGTAAAATTATATTAAAGCAAATATTCATGCAAAATTATCGGCAAATTGTTAAAAGATGCATTATACACTCTATTTTTTGCAATTAAATTGTTGCGAACCGCTAATTAAATATCAATAGGCGAAAAGACGATACGTAGTGGCATTAAACGACCATTTGGTGTAAGGTATTATTCGAGTACAAAATTGGAATTTGATGGGTCATTTTCCCCTTTTTTGTATAAACCACCCACAGCGTTCGTATCACGAACAGATATAACAACATAAATTTCGTTTGTATAAAAATTTTTAACATATTTAAATATTTTTATTGAAATCCGTGCTTATTGGGAATATATTTGTAAAGAATAAGAATTCTAAATTCTTATCCCGTCGCAGTGTATAGATTTTGCCATCCACCAGTTAAATCATCGAAAAACCCCAATTTGTATTGAGAAAAGTAAAAAAAATTAAAAAGTATGAAAACCAGGAAATATCTTAAGAAAGATTTGAATATATTCGAAACTATTAAATCAGTTCGCTCAAAGAAAAATTTATATTTTTTCTTTTTCGCCGTCTGCTTGGTATCTGTTTTATTTCAGTTTCCCATATCTTTTTATGGTCAAGCCAAGAATCTAATAACAAACAGATTCGCTGGTAATATTTTTGAAGGCTTCCGTGAAAAGCCTCAAAACTTTCCTAAATTACAGCAAACTGTAAACGAAAGCCTGTCATTAAATAAGAGTGAGTCTTTTGATTCTAACGCGCCCGAAATCGGTAATCAGTTTTACGCAGCACCGAATGGAAGTGCCTCATCAGGGAACGGGTCAATAGATAACCCGTGGGATTTGCAGACGGCGTTGAATCATCCGGCGGCGGTTACACCTGGTTCGACGATCTGGCTTCGGGGAGGGGTTTACCGTTTTCCGGCGGGTGTGCTGCAATATAAAAACCGATTGACCGGAACGCCGGAAGCTCCGATAAAGGTTATGAGCTACGCGGGCGAATGGGCGGTTATTGATGGGAATTTATCAAATTCAGCGATAAAAAATAGAACTATCATTATAAACGAAGGTGATTACGTCTGGTTTATGAACTTTGAGATCACAAATTCAGAAACGGGTAATCGAAAGCTGGATATAACCGGTTCGAACCCGCCTGCGCGGCGGGCAAATTCAATTGATGACTACGGAAAAGGGTCAAAGATCATCAACTGCATAATACACGACACCGGACAGGGCATCGGTGCGTGGCAACAGGGCGAGGATAACGAATATTACGGCAATATTGTTTACAACAACGGTTGGGACGCACCGGACAGAGCGCACGGTCACGGTGCTTATACGCAGAACCGGAACGGGGAAAAGACGTTTGAGGATAACATTTTCTTCAACGCCTTTCGCAATAATTCACGGATGGGCGGAACTGATTCGGCCTCGTCGAGAAACTACAACTGGGTCGGCAATGTTTTCTTTAACGGTCAGATGGCGTGGCTCGGTCCAAATCTTGAAAACCTTCGCGTTATCGGCAATTACACCTATAAACACAAATTCAAGGTCGGTCACGAGATTGATGCAACTTCCGTGAATGCCGAGGTGCGGGACAATTATTTTATGAAGGGCGTTGAGCTTTTTGAGTTCACCGGACATATAAACCTCACCAATAACACG
Organism: Pyrinomonadaceae bacterium; assembly: GCA_041747575.1. GTDB lineage: Bacteria > Acidobacteriota > Blastocatellia > Pyrinomonadales > Pyrinomonadaceae > OLB17. The sequence goes on along the minus strand of JBGTEX010000067.1, from coordinate 8,837 downwards.
ATTTGGGATCAGGACAGCAGCGGAAATAATCTGGTCATAAATATGCTGAATGCCTGGAATCCGTCGAAATTTTCGATAGATAACAACACCTATTACAAAGCCCGGCCAAATCACCCGTTTTGGCAGTTCAAGATAAATTATAACGGCAATGAAAGCACAACGCCGACGTTTGACGGTTATTACGCCTTTGATAAAACAACGGGTTCACAGGCCGCAACGTTCGGTTACACAAAGCGTTCGTGGCAGGACGATTTGGGAATTGATAAAAATAGTAAGTACATAGATTCTGTTCCAAATGAAACCAGAGTTTTTGTGCAGCCAAACAAGTACGACGCAAACCGCTCTCACATAATTATCTACAATTGGGAACAGAAGCTTGCGGTCGATGTGAACGTAACTGATCTGCTTGCACCCGGCGATACGTATGAACTCAGAAACGTACAGGACTACTTCATCGACGTAATTTCAGGAACTTACACCGGCGGGGCGTTAAATATTGAAATGAACGGTAGATCAATGGCCGCGCCCGTTGGCTATGACGAAGTGTCAGAATGGTATCACGATCCGCTTCAGGAAAATACATTCCCAACCTTTGGAGTGTTTGTGCTTATAAAAACCGTACAATCTCCAGTTATAACACCGACGCCGACGCCGACTCCGAACGCTAATCCAACACCGACGCAGACTCCAACCCCGACCCCGACACCAACTCCTACGCCAACTCCTACGCCGACGCCAATTCCAGCAGCGACTGCAACACCGACGCCGACACCGACGCCAACGCCAACTCCAACAGCGACTGCAACACCGACACCGACGCCGACGCCGACGCCAACTTCAACTCCTACGCCGACTCCAACTCCCCCTCCACCTCCAACTCCACCGCCAACTCCAACTCCAACAGCGACTGCAACACCAACGCCGACTCCGATGCCAACGCCAATGTGTTCAGCCGGCATCTTTAACCCGATGATTATTTCGAACGCTCAAGTCGGCGTCGCATACAATCAGACGGTCAAGGCAAGCCCCGCCGGAGATAGTTACACGTATTTTTTGACAAACGGCCAATTGCCAAACGGTTTAACACTTGACGAAAATACTGGTGTAATCAGCGGCACACCGACAATTTCGAGTAACTTTAATTTTACGATCAGCGCAGTTGGAACCGGCGGTTGCACTGATGTCCGAACCTATTCGATAACTGTCGATGGGTCTTCCTCGCCTTGTAATCAGTATTTCGATTCAGTAAATGCGCCAGGATTGCCGTCCAACTGGGTAACGACAAGTTCCGGAGCATTGCTTCCATGGGTCACCTCGATAATAAATCCGGATACAACAGTACCAAATAACGCATACGCCGCATCCGCTCCGGCTGCCGGACAGACCGAGCTTGTGACGCCTCAGTTTGCAGTCGCACCCGGCGGTTCACAGTTTACATTTCGTAATGCGTTCAATTTTGAGGCTGCCGGACAGAATTCGAACGTAGGCTTTGATGGAATGATACTGGAGATAAGTATAAACGGAGGAGCTTTTCAGGAAATTGAGGCAGCCGGCGGCAGTTTTGTTACGGGCGGTTATACGAAGCGAATCAGCAATGACTTTGGTAGTCAAATAAGTGGACAGATGGCATGGAGCGGTCTTTCGGGCGGATCGACGGCAAGACCGGCGTATATCACGACTACCGTTAATTTGCCAGTTTCAGCCAGCGGCCAGGTTATTGCCCTAAAATGGCGGGTCGTAACCGACAATACTTCCTCGGCTGCCGGCGATTCGGGTGCCCGCATAGATGCGATACTTGGCTTAACCTGTGCCCAACCCGTCGCAGGCCTCGGTGTATCGGGCCGGATTCTGACTCAGGATGGCCGCGGGCTGCAAAACGCTACCGTCTCGCTGTCAGATGAAAACGGTGCAATCCGAACGGCTACAACGAGCTCTTTCGGCTTCTATCAGTTCGCAGATCTACAGGCCGGAAGAACCTATAACCTCCGCGTCGATTCAAAACGCTACCGCTTTACAGCACAAACCGTTCAGCTGTTTCAAAACATATCGGATGTCGATTTTGTCGGGTTGGAATAACGTCCGCCCTGCAAAGCCGAATTTGTCCCTCTCCCGCGTTCTGTTGAGGCAAGATTGAGGCTTTGGCGATTCCAAAAAAGGACCGTATCGATGATTATTTTGAAGGATGCTCTTTACCACCTAATTTGAGGTATGTGAGGATTAGGCGGATCGGGCGCAGTATGTAATAAAGCGGATAAAATAACGACGGCAGATGAAATACCGCTTGATCTAATGCGTTCGGACGAAAGGCTAATTTCGCGTACCACAATAAATAGACGATGTGCAGCCGAAATCTATCGGACCTTCTTTCCTTGAGCGCCAAGTGGTAAAGATACCATTCGCCGATTTGGTCGCCGCTTGCAATTTTTGCGAATATTTTTGATTTCACCTTTTCGGCAATTTTTCTAAAGGATTCGTCATTGTTGATACGGTTGTTACAGGGATATCCGGTTTCAAAATCAAAAAAGTAGTTTGTCAGGAAAAGTCCCAGATCGAGTATTTTTTCACATCCGAGTTCTTTTGCATGAGATCGTACCATTCCCCAATCGATATTCGCACCTGATTTTTCGGTTGTAAGTATTAATTCGTGCAGATCAGAAACCCAGCAAAGCCTCTCCCAGCCATGTCGTGAACCGTGGAGACACAAATAAACGATTAGATCGTGAAACGGAAGGGCCAACAGGTCATATCCGCCAATATTGACGGTCTCAAGCCGATCCCACAATTGATTGATCTCGACGGGCAGTGCGAAATGCGAGCCTGACAACTTCCAATGCAGTTCAACCCGTACCTGACCGTCTGAGCTAACTAGCACCACATCTTTTTTTCGCGTAAAAAAAAGGCCTTTTTTCTGTAACCAACTTGTAGTGCTAAGCGGGGTATATCCGATGCTACAAAATAACGCGACGGCCTTATCAAAATGTTTTGGCTGCACTAAAATGTCTAAATCACAATATTGCCGCAGAGACAGATCTCCGTAGGCCTGCTGAGCCAGCGTCGTCCCTTTAAAGGGTAAAACGGGTATGTGCTCTGCCGCTAATGTTTCCACTATTTCAATCAGTTTTCGGGTGAGAAACAGATTTCTGAATGTTTGGGTTTGCCGCAATGCGGAGAGTTGGCTGAGTATTTCATCAGGCACGGAGTCAGGAAAACTGCGCAATAAATTCCAACTCAAAAGTGGCAGCACGCCGTTTCGTCCCGCCGTGTGCAAGATATACTTCCAGTCTAACGGCTTCTCCAAAATCTGAAGTATCCGTTCCGTTCGTTGTGAACTGGCAGCAGTTTCTGAGCAATTCAAAATCAGTTCTGATTCCAAACCGAATTTTGCCTTATCTGTCACGTCTATTTCTTTTTTTGACACAAATCTATATTCTTGAATTCAAGCTTTTTGGATTCTAAATAACTACTTATTTTTAAACTCTTAATAAACGAGATTCTCAAATTAAAACTCGTAAATCTTCATCGTTAGATAAAGATTCCTCACTTTCCGAACCGTGCAACTCCGCCGCCTGCATCTGCTCTTTCCACGACTTTGCGTAGAAGCCATCTTTTCCTAAGAGTTCCCGGTGGGTTCCAGATTCTATAATCTCGCCTTTGCTCATCACATGAATAATGTCGGCCCGCATGGCAATCGTGAAACGATGTGTTATTACAACCGCGGTTCGGCCTCTTGTTAAACTGCGGAACCGTTGAAACCAGTCCGCTTCGGACCAGGAGTCCATAAAGCTCGTCGGTTCATCCAAAAGGACAATCGGAGCCTTTCGAAAATAAGCCCGAGCAAGCGCCAGACGCTGCCATTCACCGCCACTTAGGTCGGTTCCCTTACCGTGAACTTTGCCCAAAAGGGTGCCATATTTATCGGGAAGACGATCAATAAACTCATGAGCTCCCGCACCTCTTGCCGCAAGCTCTATCTGTTCGGGTGTTGCAGGGATTGCCATGTCACCCATCGCAATACTTTCACTAAGCGTCGCGTGAAAATGAAGCGGTTGCTGAAAAGTAATAGTGATCATTTTTAAGAGATTCGCTACCGCAAACTTTCTCGTATCCACGCCATCGAATTCTATGGTTCCCGATTTAGGGTCGTAAAAACGGCAAATTAATTTAAGAAGCGTCGTCTTTCCTGATCCGTTTTCTCCAACTATCGCCACAGTCTTTCCTGCGGGGATGAACATTGAAAAATTGCTGAATACGGGACGGCTCGATTCGGGATAACTAAAAGTAATGTTGTTTATGCTAATTCCCTCTACCAAATTAACGGGTGTTGGCTCGGGCTTTTCCGGGTCGATGATACCGGATTCCAAATCCAGAAATTCGAACAAAACCTTTACAAATAGACTGTTCTTTATCATTTGGCCGAGACTATTCAATAATGTTCGCATCAATCCCTGGCCTCGCGTAAAAGCTTGATAAAAAAGAGCAAGATCTCCTAATGTTAGAGCTCCGTAAAGTGCCCTTGAACCCATCCAAATCAGGGATGCGGCCAGAATGATTAAAGAAAGAACGGCGGCAAAAAGTTTTGCAATGCCGAGCCTTCGCATCTGGATGAGTTTTTCGGTTCGCAGTTTTTTTCTTAACTTTTGATACTTCGCTTGAAAGTACGGGTAAAGCCGGAAAACGCGCATCTCCGGAACCGTGACTGGATGGGTCAATAAAACGTCGAAATACTGTATCCAACGCCTTTCCGGTGTCGTTCCTTTCCACCAATTATGAAACACCCGATCAAATTTGAGTACGATCAGAAAAGTGGGCAGCGAACTGAAAATCAAGGCCACTGACAGCCAGACGCTGTATTGTATCAATAGTCCCGCCATCACCATTAGAGTAATAGTGTTTTGCATCACACCACCTATGCTTTCCAGAAGGCTGAGCGGTCGGTTTGCACCGTCCGAGGTCGCTTGCTCAAGGCGATCATGATACTCGTGTGACTCGAAATGAGCCATATCGGTAATAGCCGATTTATCATGCACCAAACTCTTTACATAATCCTGGATAATATCCGCTTGCGCTGCTCGTACCATTTCCATTAGTGACTGAAGTATCTCGGAGAGCAACGTCACAGAGGCAAATGTTAAAATCAAAAAGACAGCCGGTCGGATCTGAGACCAATCATCACGATTGTTAAGCGCAACCAGTAACGCATCGACAACAAGCTTGGTCAGGTAAACCAATAAACCTGGTATTAAGCCTTGAAAGAGAAGCAGGATAGCCCATGCCGTTGTGTAATAAGGGGAAGCCGCCCAGATTAACCGAAGGGAGCGGTTCCAATCGGTTATTTGGGTCTGAATGGAATTAACCAACCCCGATAATTTGCCTTTGATTTTCATCGACTTCCGAATGGATTTTTTCGAATCAGTACTCTAAAACTTAACCGGCTTATTGGCCGCACACCCGCCCGGATAAACTGAGATTTAGTAATTTGCGTGAGCCGGGAAGATTTTTTGCAGAAATTATTGATGTTAATATTTGACGCAGGTAAAATATAAGAGTATAAATTTATCTCGCAAGAGCGTTAACTTTGCACTGGGATTCGATTAAATCAGCCATATTCACAATCGCCTCAAAGTCCTTTGGTCTCTCTATCAGAATTACCGGCACCTTATTAATTACATTTGAGCACTGTTGAAGGTTCAAAATTGCATGGCTATTTTGGAGCAGCTGTTTACCGTAACGAGCCAGAAATGTGTTCGCTATCAGCGCAATAAGGGCCTTCTGCGGTGGTAAAACGGTTGTTTGCAAGCTCTCTCCGTCCGAAAGCTCATATATAGCTTTAAGGGGAATATCCCCCTTTACGGCATTGTCCGCAAAGGAGCGAAAACGCTTTTCAGCTCCGAGGTAAACCGGCGAAAGGGTTTCGGGATTATCACCAAAAATCGAAATTATCGATTCCGGCATAAGCTTAAAACTCGGAAAGCCCGGCACGACCCAAAGAGATCCATCATTCGACACCCTTATACCCACGATATCGTCAGAAACTACTGAGTGTCCGCGAGCAGACAACATTGCCGATGTAGTTGACTTCCCTGCTCCCTTCCAACCAACAAAGACAACCGCTTCGTTTGCAATGGCAACGGCGCTTGCATGCAGCACCAGCATTCCACGCTGATGGAGCAATGCGGCAAAGACGATACCGATCAACGGCAGGCGCAGAATTAACTCTTCGGCCTCCGGGTCGGGAGCGACAATAATCTCATCGCCATTTCGGACCAAAAACATACCGATTTTTTCCCAAAAAAAGAGAATTTCATTTTCGCTTATCTGTACGGCCCGATCGTGCTCTACATTGTCGGGTAAAAATGAAGTGACATCCCCAGTCCGAATGTGGACATCGGCTTTACGGCTCTTTGAACCCGTAAACTGCGGTAATAGTATATCGGATTGAATACAAATACCGAACGCTTTATAATAGTGCATTAATTCGAACCTCGAAAACAAAGGGATAGTGCGGCGTGGACGCACTCAAAAATCAATCGATTTCGTAGATGTTGAGTTTCTATTCTTTCGGATCAGAGGCTGTCGGCAACCGAAAACGATCCAATAAAAAAAGACACATTTATGACCACGATGAAATTATCGTGAATATGTCTTTAATCTTAACGGGCAATTAGAGACGCAAATTTCGTCAAACTGTATCCCTTGCTCTATGGCTGCATCCACAAATTAAAGGTGTATTTTTAGAGCCGCGCTCAAAAACGGCAAATTCACCACCGCTACTGAGCTATGTAATCACAGGAAACGCTGTTCCAGCAGTTCCGGCCGCAACATCCGAATTTGGAAAGCTCGACGCTAATGTGATTTCCTCAACATTACCGTGAACTGTCAATACGGGAGTTTTATATTCTTTCTTGTTATTGTCCATCTGTTTACCTCCTTTTTTATTATTTTGGTACTTCCATTCTACGAAAATTCAACTAGTGAATTCTGTGGTTTGCAGCCATAGAGCAAGTGATACAGAAGTAGAAACTTTTATCGTGTCAGGAACGGTCGGCTTTCCTTCCAGAAAACGGTCATACGAATCGGCTAGCGAACTCGTATCCATAAATTTTTCCAATACATCAGGCATTGATTCTCTAATCGTTTGTAATCTATCATACTCAAAAGACTGAACGCCGCTATCGAATGCGTCGCTTAAATCTGATTTTCCATGGCGCCACTGAACGTCTTTTGGTAGAATGCCCTCCATCGCACGCCTCATAACCACGCGTGTGAATCCTTTATCCATCTTTTGGTTTGCCGGGAGTGAAAGGCAGAATTCAGCCAAACGCCTGTCCCAAAACGGATAACGCATTTCCACACCATGGGCCGCGGCCGACTTATTCACCATTTCAAGTATAAAAGGAGTTATGCCTTTCAGAAATTGCAGATAATGATCCTCGCGTTCCGTTTTCGGCGCATCCGGTAGTAACGCTTTTACCGCTTTTTGATGCTCCATTAGCTGTATCCTGTCCGTAAATCCAGGGCGAAGAGCAGGGCTAAAATAATTGGCACCGAGTGGGGGATATTTGTCGGCGGCCATTGAGCGATTATATAATCTACGGCCAACCCGTCGCACTGGACTTAAAATCCGGTGCCTGGATAAAGCTTTATCCAACCCGAAACGCCAAAAATAAGCCCAAATGAGAGCGGACGAAGATTCATCATTGATTTTTGCATAACCTTTGGCTTCTCGAGAAAGTCTGAGCCATTTGCGCTCACGGGCCAATTCCAAAAGATACATTTTCCCATGAGACACAGTCGTGTCGCCATCAAAACCGTCCAAAAGAACACGCACACCCTGAGATTTTACTAACTTAAATATATTCCACAATATATAATGATTTCCAACCTGTCTTGGCTCATCCTGTAGTTTCAAAATAAACTCCAGATCACCCATCGGGCTGACCTCATTCGCATTTAAAAAATTTGGTTTGAAGTTGCCGCTGCTCAATACCGAATTTATGTATTTACTCTCATCCGACTTAGTGCTTTTTTTGAAGATGGCCGAAAACGTGTGTAAACCGTCGCGATTTTGGCATATATTAGGGTTTTCAGTCAAAATCTTGTTCGCGGTGCAGGTAATCGACGAAGAATCAAGCCCGCCACTCAGAAGTGAGCCTACAGGAAAGGCGCTCCGCATTCTACATCTAACAGTTTCCGTAAATAATTCCTTAAAATTCTCTGCGTATTCTTCGTTAGATCCCAACTTTATTTCACGGCTTGGGTCTAACGACCAATAACGCTCCGGCTTCTTTTCAGACCGATTTACCGCTAATTGATGCCCCGAAGGCAGTCGAACGATGTCATTATAAAAAGTACTGGATGTATCGTCATACACCGCGGTCAAGAGGTTACCGACGCAAAGTTCATTTAATACCCGCGGAATTTCATCGACACAAAGAATCGCTTTAATTTCACTCGCAAACACAAATAAATTACCGGAAAAATAGTAATAAAACGGCCGAACACCGAAATGATCGCGGGCACAAAAAACAGAACGGTTTTGCTTATCCCAAATCGCAAATGCAAAATCGCCAATCAGTTTCGAGGTACATCCTTCGCCCCATTTTTCGTACGCGTGCAGGATGATCTCGCTGTCGCTGATTGTTTTATCGGCTGCGTATCGCGTCAGGCCGAGCTGCGAAAGCAGATCGTCTCTGTTGTCTATACGGGCGTCGGCGGTGATCGTTAAGTTGCCGCTTTGTATAGATTTAGGCAGATGTTCGCTAAGTGATTCCGGCGTTGTCCACAGCATTCGGTGGCCAAAGCCCGCGGAACCGTCGTGCCAGATACCCGTGTTGTCG
>JBGTEX010000066.1:0-60618 GCA_041747575.1 Pyrinomonadaceae bacterium | reverse complement strand
GCGGTAGCCATAAAACTGGGTGACGGCCGTATGCGGCTTGTCAATCAATAAACCATTGTCAACGGACCAACAAAAAATACGACCACAAAAATGTGGCACGCTTTTCTCCAACTAGTCGAAAAGACTTGCGGCCGGACGCACCGGCCGCTTTTTTCTGCGCTTTGGTCTAGCCGAATCGATCTAATCTGGATTAAAAAATCTTATCGCGTCCACCGCGACAAAAAAAAGGCCGCAGAAAAATCTGCAGCCTTTAAAAGTTTCCAAATCAAAATAGGTTTAGAAGGAATAACGAAACCCAAACTGCATCCTGCGCGGGTTGCCCTGAATTGCGTTAAAAATATTCCCAAAGATATCAAAACCCTCAGAGTCTATAGGTGCCGTGGCGGTTTCGACGTCTTCGGGTAAACCAAACGTTGTCCGTGTAAAGTTTTCGGCGGCGAAGTGCTGCCTGTTAAAAACATTAAACACTTCCCAGCGAACCTGAAACGCATGATTTTCGTTCCACGGCATCTTAAACGATTTGGACAATCCCATATCCACGCTCGAGAAACCCGGCAAACGGAAGGTATTGCGTTCGCCGGTTTCGCCCGGCCGGGCGTTTCTAAACGAATTGAAGACCGCCTGCGGATCGGCGAAGAAATTACGTGTCGAACGGATCGCGGAACCGGTTACGGGACGAATCCGCGTACCGTTTGACTGCACATTCCAGTTGGTTGCCCACTGGGCCTGGTCAAACGGAGCCGATAGCGGCTGTCCGCTATTCCAACGGAAAATACCCCTGAGCGACCATCCGCCTATCAGTGCGTCGGCAAACGAATTTATACCGCCGAGCAGAGCCTTTCCCTTTCCGATCGGTATGTCAAAAAGAAAATTGGCGTTAACCACGTGGCGCGTGTCAAAATCAGATACGGCACGGCTGTCCTGCTGACGGAGCGGGTTTAATAGAAATTGCCCCCCGAACGAGCCGTCCGTCTGCAAACCGGAAACATCATCGATCGATTTAGACAAGGTGTAGTTAAAGTCGTAGCTCAGTGTTTCACCGAGCCGCTGCCTAAGCGAGAACGATCCGCCGTGATAGTTGGAATTTGCAAACGTGCCAAAGGCCGAAAACGCGGCATACTGAGGATGGAAGAACATATTTGGAAATCGGCCCGGATTACCCGAAAGGCCAAATTCCGTCGCATCGTCGAGAGCAAGCTGGAGGAAGGTGTAGTCCCTTATTCCAAACCCGCCCTGCGCCGGGTCGGCAAACAGGCCGTAAACCGCCTGCGTGTTGTTGAGAGCGCCAAAACCGAAGTCATTGTTAAAAACGGCTCGCGCATTTGGGAATAAATTCTCAAAATACGGAATAGCCGCAAGACTTGTAAGCGGGGTTCCGGCTCTTTGAGCATCGACCAGCAAACCGGCGGCGGTGTACCAATCAACCCCGGATGCAGGGTCAACCAGATTGTTGAGGGCATTAACATCTCTCGAGCCAAACAAATTATTCGCTATGCGGCCAATATAGGACGCCTCAAAATACATACCTTTTGGCAACTGTCGCCCGTACGACAAATTAAAGCTGTAATGTGTCGGCGAAACGATTGTCGCATCGAGTGACGATTCGATACGCTGGCGTTCATCGGCCGGAGTGTCAAAACGCTGTACCGGTGTCGGAATACCCGGAAGTGATCGAATATTCTGATCAAAGCCGGTAAACCGCGGAGCCAGGTTCGTGGTTACGTTGAATGTATTGGCCGAGATGGTCGTGCTGCTCGTAAAACCGATCGTTGACAGTTGGTCAAAACTAACCGCAAGCTGTCCGCCAAAATAGTCATTGAGGATACGGAAACCGCCTCGGATAACCGAATCATTTTCGTTTCCAAAGAGAAAGCGTCCGAATTTGCCTCCGATGTTAGGAGTCCACGCAAAGGCCAAACTCGGTTGGAAATTATTCAGATCGGTCTCATAAAATCCGGGGGCATTGTTAGCAGGACCGCCGAGACGAAATTGGATGAGGTCGTTTAGAGGGATGCCCTGATTTGCAGACGCTATCCGCCGCTCAAAGAATTCGCCAAGCGGTTCTGTCGGTACAACCTGAAACCCGTTCTTTTCATAAACAGGGCGGCTTACGGCATAACGTAATCCAAACGTAAGTGTCAGATTGCGGTGCGCCTTAAAGACGTCCTGTACGTATGCGTCGTATTCCTCGGTCGCAAAATTCCTCGCGGAAGGCGTACCGGCGGGCAGGACGCTGCCGTCGATATCAAATGTAAAGTTGCCGCTGTACTGCGAGAATCTACCGATCAACGCCGTTGCGGCTGCCTGCACAGATGCGACGCTGCCGCCTGCGATCGAGTATCCGGCGTCCGTGATCTGACGATTAACAACAGCACCCGAAGAGGCATAGAAAGACGGATTTGTAACCGCGTCATCATAGGCTGAGGCAAAAGTGTTTCTCTGATTACGGATGATCCGGACGTTACCGCCAAACTGGATCGTGTGGTTACCCTTGATCAGAGTAAAATCGTCGGTAATATTCGTAACCGGTGTCACACGGTCTAGCGTCCGGGTAAAGAGCCTCGGCGAATAGATAAATCGGAAACTGACCGAATTGTCAGACGAATCGCCCTGTCTGCTGAATGCCTGACGGGTTAAACCATACCGGAAATTGTTGATCTTATTGTTCGAGATCGTCCAGTTATGTCCCGCCGCAAAACCAAGCGGATGACTCCAGAGCGAGATTGCCGGTGTACCCGGAAACGCCGAAACACCCGCGGTGTTGTCATTCTGATAATTTCCGCGAACAAAAAATTGCTGGTTTGACGTGGCATTCCAGTCGAGTTTCACAATGTGTGTGTTTTCTCTGACGGTAGTTGGAGCATTGAATCGAAATCCGCCAGTATTGAGACCATCGCCTATAAGATCATTATTGGACTCAAACGTAGTCGAAGCGGCTGATAATGCCGATAATGCGGCCGGGTTTATTCCTGCTTGACTATAAATGGAATTTAACTGTGCAAGAGACAAGGAAACGGGGTGAGCCGGAATACATCCCACGGGTACATTTGGGGCGGTACAAAGTATCTCACCGGGCAACGTCCCGTTAAACCTTATTTCGCCGTTTCCTACGTGAGGCAACGGGACGGTGCGGTTTACAGGGGTTTCTTGAGTTTCAAACTGTCCCTCGTACGAATAGAAAAAGAAAAACTTATCTTTCTTAATCGGTCCTCCGAGGGTGCCGCCATAAACGTGCCGGTCAAGGGTCGGACGGGGTGATCTGAGATCACCTACATTTGCCAATCCGTTGAGTACTGGACCGTCACCGGCTTCAAACCTGCCGGCCGCATTATTAAAAAAATCATTTGCCGAACCAAACGTCGGACGCAGGAAATAGAATGCCGAGCCTCTAAAATTGTTAGTTCCGCTTTTTGTGACAAGCGAAATCTGCGCACCGGATGAACGGCCTTGATTAGCATTGGCACCGACGGTTGTGATGCGGAATTCTTCGACCGATTCTGTAGTCGAACGAAGCGCCGACCCTTGGGTCGTATCGCCGCCAAAGTCGCGCCCGCCGGTCTGCTGGTCGTTAATATCGACGCCGTCAAGCGTAATATTTGCCTGATCGCTGCGTCCGCCGGCGACATATCCGTCACGCGTAACACCGGGCTGAAGGGCAAGCAGGTCATTGACCTGTCGAAGATCCGTCGGAAGCTGGATGATCTGTTCTGGAACAAAATTGTTGCCGATAGCGGCGTCATGCGTATTTACGATCGACTCGATCGACCCGCTCGTCACATCGACAACGGCCGTGACCGCACCGGGTTCCAGCGCGAAAGTAAATTCAGCGATTCCGTCAACGCTCCCCACTACATTTGTGTTTAGGAGCTTCTTGAACCCCGACGCCTCGACCTCAACCCTATATGTTGCCGGCGGGATCGAGGCGAAATTGTACCGTCCGCTATTATCAGTAATAACAGAACGGCTAAAACCGGTCGCCGGATTGGATAGCCGGACCGTCGCTCCCGGTACGACTGCACCGGCCTGATCGACCACGACGCCGCGAACGCCGCTCGTGCCCGATTGTGCATTTGCCGATCCGGCCAAAAATGCCGTAAACAGCAAAACGATAAAACAGAAAAAACTGATCGTTTTTGTAGCCTTGGAAATCATAAGGTCCTCCTTAAATTGTGAAAAAAAGTTTGGACAAGCTTAGTTATAAGTTGTTCTTAAAGTTTTTGTAACGCATTTTTCGTTCCACAGTAAAAATTGAACGCAAAATACGCTTATGCGGAGCTATTTTAGACCACAAACCCATCGGACGCAAAATAAATATTCATTTTTTTGGAATAAAATTCAGAATTATGGTATTCACGGAGTGTTGCACCAAGATTTCTGTACGCCGTGTCGAGTCAGAACCGCAAGCGATAGCGACCGGGTTTCTTACGCTCCCAACCAACCGCCAGAAAAACCCGCTCGCCGCAAACCGGCGGTAATATACGGACATTTCCGCATCAACCGCCAAAAAAAACCTGTCATGTAATTTTCGATCATCAAAACGATCGGGCCTTGGTCGAGTCCGTAATAGCCTTGCGAAATCCAGCCGTTAACGCCTTGATTGCCTCCCTCAAAAGTCGGATTAAAGCTGCATTTGAGTCCGTATTTACTTGTCATATCGGGAAATTCTTCGTTAAAATACTCCAGCGCGGACAAAACGATTTCCGGTGCGAACGGCAGGGAAGCGATCGCCGCCCAGGGTGCGATCGTGCCGTCGTCCGGCCCATTGGGGATGCTTCGCGCCAGGTAATCGAAAAACTCGCGTTTTACGCCGTTTATTTTGAGCGATTGCGGCCCCGGGCCGTCACTTGCGGTAATACCCCAGCAATTTGCGTTGTAACCCGCAAAATTTTTCGGATTGTGCACGGCGTATTTTTGCTGAACGTAAGTCGCCCGGCGGCTGTTTTCAAAATAATTAATTCCCTTGCCAAGCATATATTCGTCCTGAATGCCGCGAAAATCTATCCAGCAATGCGAAAGCTGATGAATAAAAAGCGGTCCCGCGTATAGAAATTCAATGTCGTAGAGTTTTTTCCACTCATAAGTTTTGGTAAAGGCGGCGTAGCTTTTTTCCGGCAGCGGAAAGGTCGGAGAGGCGAGGCCGAGCGCGTAAAGGAGCAGCGCTTCGCTGTATCCTTCCCAGTAATGCTTGATAAAACCGCTTTCCGGTCTCCAGCCCATCGAAACTCTGGTGTCGCTGCCGTCCATCGCCCAACGCCAGTCAGCACGGGCGTAGAGTGCTTCCGCTAAATGGCGAATTTCTTTCTCGTCGTCTGTCTTTTGATCAAAATACTCAGCTGCGGCAAGCGCTCCGGCGAGAAAAAACGTCGTATCGATCGTCGAAACTTCCGAGTTTCCGGCGCGGCGCCCGGTTTTCATATTAAGGAAATGATAGAAAAATCCTTTATAGCCGATCGCGTCGATGCCTTTTCCCTGCGGGCTTTCCCAATAAAACCGAAGCGTCGTGAGCGTTCGTTTCACGGCCTCGCCGCGAGTCATAAAACCACGTTCGACGGCGACCGTGTATGACGCCAAAGCCAGCCCGACCGCGGTGGTCGAGCAATAAGAATCTTCGCGCGTGCTGTCCGGCACCAGGCCATTCTCGGGGTTTGTTTCCTGCAGGAAGAACCCGAAAGTATCTTTTTGCAGCTTTTTTAGTTTTTGTTCGCTTAAAACCGGGTCTTTCATTTTTGTTTCTTTTTCTGTGTTTTCTGGCCGTATTCGACGGTTGCGGCGGCAACCGAATGCGGAGGCATCTTGATTCCGAAAGTGATTTCGTCATTTTTGAATTTGCATAAAAGCGGCTCTCGGACCAGACGGGACGCTTCCTGCAGCTGTGCGACCTGTTTTGCATTCAGATATTCCGGCTCACCCATTTTCTGCCAGCGTTTTTTTGGGTTTGCGTGGCTTGCGTCAACCCTTTCAACATAGGCGGAACATTTTGCAGGCGCACCCAGCAACGTTATTTGAATGTCAGCCGTCTCGATCGCATGTTCCGGCAGCGCATGATTGATCAGCAAAACGGTCGCGCTTTTTTCCTTTCGCACGACGAATACGTCAACAGTCGAGTGCAAGCCGTCAACCAATAACTGCTCGCTGCCGAGCCGGTGCAATAATTCAAAAGCGCGATATGTCGGCTTCGGAACGCCGTGGATGTTTTGCAGGCCAAAGCCGCCGTGAAATGGGACGGACGGGAAATAATTTTCCTCAAAAATATCCGTGAAGGTCCAAAAGCTGTACCCCTCGACCAGGCCGCTGGCTTCCATTATTGTCTTGCTGATAAAAGCGGCTGCGTAAGGGTCGTCGTGCAGCGTATCACGCGGATTCGACGAAGCGTTCCACTCGGTGAAATAAACCGGCAGACCCTTTGCCTGACGGAAAACGTCCTGCGTCTGTTCGCGCAGGATGCTGCGGCGGCTCGCGGCAAGCTGTTCAACGGTATCGTCGCTGACCTCGCCGAAAGCATCGGTTGGATAATGATGCGTCGAGACAAAATCGGCGGGCAATTTATTTTTTTCGCAGAATTCTACAAAATCCCCGATCCACTCGTTTTTCGCCGTCGCCGGTCCGCCGACGCGTAATTTTTTGTCAATTTTCTTGATGGCCTCGACGGTGAATTTATAAAGTTTGAAATACTCTTTCTGATCGCCCGCCCAAAAATCTTTCAGGTTGGGCTCGTTCCAAACCTCAAAAAACCAGGTCCGAACTTCCCGAATGCCGTAACGCTCTACCCAGTGAGATACGATTTTTGTGATCAATTTCGCCCATTCCTTATAATCCTTCGGCGGTGTCACATTGGAGTTATAATGAAAAACCGTTTTGTTGCCGGACGCAAGCGCGGCCGGCATAAAGCTCAGTTCGACAAACGGCTTCATTCCGATCGAGATCAAAAAATCGAAAATCTGGTCGGCGTTAAAAAACGAATAAAGAAGTTCGTCATTGTGAATGATCAACGTATCCATCGGCAGCGAAAACAGGCCGTGGAAACGAACGTACCGAAAGCCTAATTCTTCGCTCGTTTTTTTAAGCTGAGCCTGCCAATCGGCGCGAAGCGCGAGCGGCGCGTGCCCGCTGCCGACCGTATGTTCCCAAAAATGCTCGAGCGGCGTCGCCACACCCTTCAAATCGCAACTGAAATTTATGCTCATTGTATTATTTTCGCGCTGTTCCGTAAACCATGCTGAACTTTAAGCTCTGTCTATTTTTCCTGATCCTTTAAAATGCCGTAGGCGTGCTGAAACACATCGGCGAGCGCGACGACGGTAAATATTTTCGAAACGAAACGGGTTGTTTTTGGTCTAACGATCAAGCCGGTACCGAGTGCGGCTGCGACCCACGACCCCAGGCAAAACGGGCAATGCAGCAAATCGCCGACCGCACGCTGCATGCCGGTACCGCGGACTTTTTCCTTGACCTCGCTCGCGCCATTTGGCTCGATGTACTCCATAAAAGGCGCCCGCAGCGGGCTCGTCACGCGGTCGCTGCTGACCACGCGGCTGATCTTGTACGTCGCGACGCTGAGCAACAGGATATCCGTCAGGCTTATATTGTCGCGCCATCTTTCCCTGGGAGACCTCTCGCTCAAAAGCATCACCAAAATCGCAATGTTGTAAACGCCAAACAAAGTCGCGTATCCCGCAAGCGGCATCTCTTCGCCGCCTTTGTAACCCTCAAAAATCTGGGATATCGCATTGTCATTTCCTTTTTTCATAAATTCTCAAACTTGCGGGCCGTCCGTTTTAAGACCGTTCAATCCCTCAACTTTCTCCATAGTAAGGCCAAACCCGCGGCGACTCCGAGACCGGAGAGCGCCAGCCGGCCGCGATTTTTGTTTGCCCAAAGCTGCGGGCTGAATCCGGCTGAACGGTCGTCAAAAGAACCGTGTGCGCCGTGGTCGCCCGCGACGGGCTGGTAAAGATTATTTTGCCGTTCGGGCGAAACGGGTTCGTCGGTTTGCTGGGCTTTATAACCGCCTTTTGCCAGAAATTTGTCCGCATAACCGGGAACGATCTTATTGCCGACAATCGCTTCGACCGTCGGGTAGCCGACGTACATTTCGCGGCGTTCGTTATGTGCAATAAAATAAACGGCTTCGGCTCCGACTTCCGGTTGATAGATCGGCGGAACGGGCTGCGGTTTGTTTGGCAGACGCGATTTGACCCACAAAAATTGCGGCGTATTCATTGCCGGCATTTGCACCATCGAAGCGCGGACGTTCGATTCGTCGTGAATCAATTCGCTTCGCAAAGAATCCATAAATCCCTGAATCGCGTGTTTTGACGCGCAATACGCTGACTGCAGAGGAATGCCGCGATAAGCGAGAGCGGAACCAACCTGTACGATCACGCCGCGGTCGCGCGGCAGCATTCTTTTGAGTGCGGCAAGCGTTCCATAGACAAAACCGAGATAGGTAACTTCCGTAACGCGCTTGTATTCTTCGGGCTTCATCTGTTTGACAGGCGAAAATACCGAAACCATCGCATTGTTTATCCAAATATCAATTTCGCCGAATTCGTCCTCGATCATCTGGGCGGCTCTTTCGTGCGTTTCCGGGTCGGCAACATCGCCTTCGATAATGATCGCCTTGCCGCCCAAGTTTTCGACGTCCGCTTTCGCGCCTTCGAGACCGTCGCGTCCGCGGGCGACGAGACCGATATGCGCGCCGTCCTCGGCAAAACGCCTTGCTATCGCTCTCCCCAATCCCGCCGAGGCTCCGGTGATAACGACAACTTCCGGTTTATCTGCACGCGGTTCGTTGTTTAATTTTGCTTTCATTTTTCCCCTTGTTCGTTCGCCTTCGGTTTTTACTTTTTGGTTAATGATTCGAGTGCCTCTGCTGCCTCCGGCAAAGTCAGAGCGGCGACGCCGAAATTTGCCAGTGCTCCAATGATGCAGTACCCGCACCAGGCCTTTTCTTTTGTCGGCATTTGATAAAAATACCATCCGGCGATGACGGCTTCGACCGAGGATTTGATGGCGGCGCAAATCGGCACAAGCGGTCGTTCAAACGTGCGGTTTTCCCCGCCAAACGCGGCGACCGGAATATTTGCGGCAAAGCTGAACAGCGATAAAGTGCCGTCGGGCGTTCCGAGCGCATACGCGGTATCGGACGCATTGACCTTATCCGAATCGAAACTGTCAAGCGGCGGGTCGGGCAAATGTCTGACAATCCCCGTCTGCAAAAGCGTAACGGCCGTCATCGCACCCATTCCGACAAGCGACAAACCGATAATTGCCCGTCTGCGTCGTAAATTTTTTGAATTATTTTCCTGTAGTTCCTTGCGTAATTCCTGCGGGTCTAATCCGCCGGTCAGCGTTTCGGTTAAATCTTTTGACATTGAACTCCCCTTTTTCTCTGCTTACCACTTACCCTAAAAAATTCGTACAAATAAAGCAAACAATTGCCGTTGATAATTTCAGATTTATTCAGTTCCGTCTAAACCTATTTAACAATTCGCACGGCGTGCCCGTCAGGGTCACGAACCAGCAATCCCTGTCCAAACATAAACGAACCGGCCTTGAGCGCAACGACGCCGTTTGAAATAAAATCAAATTTTCGGCGTTCCAGTGCCGCCGCCAAATTGTTTAATTCGGCACTCTTGAAACTTGTCTGCCAATGCCACAGATCGTTTGCCTGCGTATCTTTCGGAAACGGTTTTCCGTCGGTCGGGGCCAGATATTGCAACAGTTCGACGCCGATGCCCGTCTGCGGTGTTTGCAGACTCGTAATTCTAACCCGAGCCCCGCGCAAGCTGTTCAGATGTTCCTGCTCGGTGCCGTAATTTTCGCTTTCGCCAGAAATCTTCATCTGCAGCGTGTCGCGATAGAATTCGAGACTTTTTTTCGTGTCTTCAACAACAATTGCGGTGTGGTCGATTCCGAGAAATATTTTGTTTTTTGCCAATTCACGCCATTTCGGCGAGCCCTTGCCGGGTGGAAATTCGATCAGTTCGAGAATGTGATTGTCGAAGTCCTTAAAATAAAAGGCTTTAATTCCGGCGGCGGCAGTAAGGTAAGCGGGCAAAGTTTGCGGCTCGTTCGATGAATAACGGACTTTGTGACGGAGCAACGCTTGATAGGCTTTATCCATATCGCTGACGACAATGGCAAAATGCTGAAACCAGCGGTCGTTATTACGCGAAGTAACCGGAATTGGCCGTCCCTGTGGCGTCAAATATTGGCTCAGCTCAAGAGTTTCATCGCCCAATTGCAAACGCGCGACGCGGACTCTCGCTCCGAAAACACCGCTCAAGTTTTCGACGTCTGCGCCCCAAATTTCCGCATCGGAGATTTTTTTGAAAGGCAAAGCCCGCGTGTAAAAATCAATTGCCCTGTCCATGTCCGAAACGGTAAAACCAACTGATTCGATACGAGAAGTTTGTCCGACCGCGACGAAACTGAATATCAAAAGGAAAAGAAACCAGACGGTTATACGCCTGCGCGAAACTTTACTGGCGTTAATCTTTTTTCTATCCATAATGGTTTTACCTTGAGTCCGTTTAAATTTCGGAAAAGCCCTTGAAAGCGACAAAACAGACAAATTTTCAAAATTTAATTGAACTCTTAATCCAGCCCTCTGCTGATAAACCTTCTGGCAGTTTCCCCGCTAACACCGAAAACCAGATGACTCGTAAATTCATTCAATGCAAATGCGGGTTTATTGTTAAAAAACCACGGCTCGGCACCCAAAGCGGGCAGAACGGTAGCGTGAGTCACCGAATACAATGCCACGCCGAACAAAAGCCCGTAACCAAGCGTCGCCCGCGGATATTTTTCCGCCAGCACGCCGTAAGTTACGCAGATAAAAATACCAAAGGTCCAATGAATAACACCTTCAACCAAAGGTTTTTGCTCGTCCGGCAGAGTTTCCTGACGGGCGGCCTGCATCGCCCTCTCAACCAAAATCAAAGGCGGAGAATCGGTTGATTTATCCCGTACCGGAAAGCCGATTTCCCACAGGGTTTTGACTCCGGTGGCGACAACGCCCGCAACCAGGCCGGCGATAATTCCTTTGAAAATTATATTTCTCATACTGCTTTGCTACTTAACCTATTCCATTTCGGCAAGCAAATATTCCCCTACTCGCAGTGCATTCGCCATAATCGTCAATCCGGGATTGAGCGCCGAACTCGAAGGAAAGAAACTGCCGTCAACCACGTAGAGATTTTTGACGTCGTGAGTGCGGCAATTAAGGTCGAGAACCGAAGTTTGCGGGTCGCTGCCAAAACGCAAAGTGCCGTTTTGATGCGCGACTCCGGCGGCCGGGATTTTTTGGCTGACGTAGATATTGCCGGCAAACACTCCGACATGACATCCGCCGCCGTGGACGTCGCATTTTCTCTGCCGGTTCATCAATTCCTTGGTTTTTTCCTTCAAGCGTTCGTGGGCCTGAGTATTATTTTCCTTATACGAAAGTATAATTGAGCCGTCTTTTCCAAGCGTCACGCGGTTGTTCGGGTCGGGCAGATCTTCCGACATCAACCAGAAAGCCAGCGAACGCCGCGCCACCATATCGAGCGTAAATCCGGGAACGATAAACGGAGCGTGGGCGGTGAGCGTCGCGCCATCCACATTGCCGACAAAAGAGATATTTCCCATCGGGTATTCCCAGGCGTCGGAAGCAAAATAAAAATCATTAACGCCGAGCGTCTTTTGATAAACCGTGTCAACTTCGCAGCGTGAAACCGCCAGCATGATCGAATTGTTATGCTTCATCAGATTGCGTCCGACCAGATCGCTCGAATTTGCAAGACCGTGCGGGTGTTTGTCATTTGCCGAACGCAGCAGCAAAGCCGCCGAATTTATCGCGCCGCACGAAACGACAAAAACATCGGCTGTATATTTTAGTCGGTCGCCGTTTCTGCTAACAGTGACGGCCGTAACTTCGCTTCCCGTCGCGTTCGTCTCGAAATGGGTAACCATCGCGTTTGTCAGCAATGTGACATTCGTACGACCGAGCACCGGATTGACGGCCGCTACTTCCGCATCGGATTTTGCCTGCACAAGACACGGAAAACCGTCGCAGGTGTCGCAGCGGATACATTTGCTGTGCGGGTCGTCGTTATCGCGCATAATGCCGAGCGGAACGTGAAAAGGTTTTAGCCCTTGCGCCGCAAAATCTTCCGCGAGTTTTTCGATACGCGGCTCGTGGCTCACCGCCGGATAAGAATATCCTGAACTCGACCACGGTTCGGTCGGGTCTTCACCGCGATTTCCGCGTACAACATAGAGCCGTTCGGCTGCCGTGTAGAAAGGTTCGAGTTCCGCGTAAGACGTCTCCCACGCGGGAGAAATCCCTTCGAAATGTAGAACTTTGCCGAAGTCCGCCTCCCGCATCCGAAACAGCGCCGCGCCATAGACTTTCGTGTTTCCGCCGACGTAATAATGCTGCTGGGGACTAAATTCTTTACCGTTGGCGTCATGCCAAATTTCCTCCGTTTGGTATTTTTTTTCACCCTCTACCGCCGCCGAACTCCAATTGTCCTTTTCGCGCGGCAGAAAATCGCCGCGTTCGAGTATTAGAATCTTTTTCCCTGCCACCGCCAGCTTATTGGCGATCGTGCCGCCGCCCGCTCCCGTGCCAATTATGATTACATCGTAATTATTATCGCTCATAGAAAATTATTTTAGATTAAACGGTCGCCGTTTCTCTCTCTTTTTTACAAAAGATGCACCGATATTTGTTATGGTGGTGCAGTTTCGCACATTTGACCGCTTCGCTTCCCTTGAAAAACAGATAAACCTCCGCGGCCGCCAGCATCGCCAGGGGCGGCGATACGAAATACAGCCACCAGCCGGTCCAGATATTTCCCACTGCTGCCGAACCAAAGGTGCGCGCCGGATTCATACTCATTCCCGAATATTCGACCTCAAAAACGATATAAGCGGTAATCAGAAAGCCGGCTAGGTACGGGGTGAGATTTTTCAGTTTCTCCGAATTCGTGGTGATGAGCACCGTCACCATTAGCCCAAAAGAAATAATGAACTCACCGATAAACGCCGCCGCGACACCGGCTTCTTTCGGTATCGTTACGACGTAATTGACCTCCGGGACTTCGAGCATCGCTCCCAGCGCCAGCCACGAAAGAAAAACACCCGCCGTGCCGCCGATAAATTGTGCGGCCATGTAAAAAGCGGCATCCCAACTTTCGATTTTGCCGAGCCGGTAAAAACAGAGCGTTACGGCTGGATTGATATGAGCCCCGGAACGTTTTCCCCAGGGCGAAAGCATCACTCCGAGTGCCGTTAAACCCATCCCGAGCCCCATCAACAGATTGGCTGAAAACTTGCCGCTGACATGCAGCGGCGACGCCGGATCAAAAATAAACGCGGCGCACACACACGCCGCGATCATAAACATACCGAGCCCCCACGCCTCGATCAAATACTCCGGCAAATGATTCTTTAACAACTTAAGAATTTCGGACATTCTCATATGGTTAAACGCCCCTAAACGGAAACAAATTCGGATTCCGCCTAAGTACAGAATAGACTCTGAAACGGCGTCAAACAAATCTCCCAAACTGACTTAGGTTCCGCCGCTGGCGGCTCCACCTGGGGCTACATGCTTTCGCTGCTCCGCAGCTTCTGAGCGGTGAAGCAAGCTTCACTGGAAATAAAGCGGCAAGCCGCGCTCGGCAGAGATTCGCATAAATCTAACGATCAGAATAATTTCGCTTTTGTTTTCCCGCCGCTACGCGGTGTAAAAACCAACAAAAAATTCCTGATGCGGAACGCGGAATTTGGATTAATGCAAAATTCCGAATCTTTATTGACAATTGTGTCTCATCTATGATATATTCTCTCATAGGCTGTACACGCTAAAACCGTCTGCTGTCGCAAAAATTAAAAAATGTTTCACCTAAACACCTATATTTCACCGAAATGAAACACGAAGCCACAACCACAATGTTTACAACGCTTTACAAGGTTTTTTCGTGTTCCAAAGTGAAACAGATCTGCTTTTAGGTTCCACCCGAACCACACTATATTCACCGAAATGGAACACAAAACCAGAACCGCAATGTTTACAATACTTTACAAGGCTTTTTCGTGTTCCAAAGTGAAACAGATCTGCTTTTATGTTCCACCGAACCACACTATATTCACCGAAATGGAACACGAAACCAGAACTATAATGTTTACAATACTTTACAAGGCTTTTTCGTGTTCCAAAGTGGAACACCGAAATGAAACACGAAACCACAACCGCAATGTTTACAATGCTTTACAAGGCTTTTTCGTGTTCCATCTTGAAACAGATATGCTGTTTTTTCGCAAGAAAATACTTTTCGGAGGTAGTTAATTTATAAGAGCTTATCAAATTGCCAAAAACCGTTTTTTCGGCAGCGTTGAGCAAATAGCGGGCGGTTGCGAAGTTTCGGACGGTTTGCAGCGGCGGCATACTCGGAAGTAATTGAGGCTTGCGGCGATTTGTACCACTATTGCGATCAATCAGCTAAGGAGTAATTTGGGTAGTGGCATTTTCTGCGGAACGAAACTTTACCATTGTAATTCTGGTTCCGTCGTCCGATTGTTCGACCTTTACGTCGTCCATTAGGCCTCTAATCAATCTCAGGCCCCAGCCGCGACGGCCGTTTGCCGGAGTGATCTCGTGTAACTCCTTGTCCGATAAGCGCAGGCCGCGGTTGGCGACGGTTATGGTCACTTTATCAGGGTCGAATGCAAATTTTTGATAGATGCGCCGGTCAGGACTTTTCGAATGTTCGGTCGCATTTATACAGGCTTCGACCAAGGCCGTTTTTATCTGGTTGATCGATTTTGTCGGGAATTTGTGACGTTTGGCGATTTCCTCGACGGTGCTGGCAGCAAGCATTTCGGTGTCCTCGCCCATCGGTATCACGATTTCGTATTCGTTTTTTGCTTTATGCGTTTCCGGCTGCGCATCAACATTCAGAATTCCGGCAAGCAGGTCTATCTGTTTACGGCTCGAACCGAAGGCATTTCGCTCTATTAGGGTTTCGACAGCGTCCGGTGCAAAACCTTCGGGAGCAACTATCCAGAGTTTGTAATCGGTGAAATTGCAATTTAGGGCCAGCATTTCGAGACGGTCGCACCAAAAATCCGTCAGTTCGCGTGTTGCTTCGAGTTTTGAGTCTATTTCGACGGCGATCCAGGCTGTTTCATCTTTTCCGGACGAGTCTTTAAATCCGAGTCCGACGGCCGACCGCTCGTTGTCGCAAAGTTCGGTGAGCCTTGGATAAAATGCTGATGATTGGGCCGTATATACAATTTGCGGAAGATCGATCGTTGATTTGTCATGGGCGGCTGCCTTTAATATGTTTTTATCTTCGACGCCCTTATATGCGTCCTTAAATTTTCCGTAATCGATCAAGGCTGCGGAGACCTGACGCCCGTCAAAGGCCGCGAGCAAATTTCCGAGGCCGATGGCCGAGCTTCGACGATAAAACCTCGCCATTAATTTGGGTGCGCGTTTTACGTTATCTGACAGAGATTCGCCGACGGTCAGGGCCCTTGGTTCGGAACCGATCTCGATCCGGCTGCGGCCGCTAATATAGTCACACAGAACGATATTTCCGGTGTCGATCTCGACCGAGCCGGAACTTAAATTTATGATCTCGTTATAATGAAAAAAGTCCAAAACCTCATCGAACTCAGGTACCGCCGGCCCCAAATGCTTTTTCCAATACGCGACCGGAAGTTTGCCGCCGATGACGGTAATATTTTCCTGCAGCAGTTTTACAAAGCGCGTTTGCAGGCCGGAATCGGGCAACATGCGTTGAAACAAATCATCAAAATAGAGCCCGACGCGGCCGCCAAACACCTCATCTGTATAGATTTTTTCGACTTGTTCGAAAGTATTAAGGGCGTCGCCCTTGGCCGCAGCCGATGCAAAAAAGGAAGATATATGAGCGGCGTTGCCGCCAAATTGAACCGCGATCAGGTCGCGGGTCTGATCGTTTATACCGATCCGTAGTTTTGCCGACAGATTTTCGATCAGCTTACCGGCGTCCGCAAATGAAAAACGCTCGACGGCCATCGTTTCAGACGGCATTTTTGCAAAGAGAAACCGCCGATGCCCTGCAAACGCAAAGGGAATCGACGCACGGCCGAAAATTTCTCTTATATCATCCAGAAAGTCGCCGCCACCCGCCAAACCGGCGGTATTATGAAGGTCGTCTATCATGACAAATACTCGGGAGCCGTTCGCGGCCGCACGCATAGGAGCACTAAGGCAATTACGTACAAAGGCACGGTCAGCCCTGGTTTTTTCTTGTTGGTTGTAGGTTTCGGCCAGCCGGTCGATCAGGTATCCGTCTGACGAAACCGCAAGTTCTGCGATCTCCGAAATATTGGGTGACGCCTCGATTATGCTCGGATCTCGACGCCGGAATGCTGTATTTTGCAGCAGAAACTCGCCCAGGAAGCGCAACGCAGTATTCTGAGCAGTCTTGTCACTCGGCCTGATCGAAAAATAAACCGGAATGATCTCTTTCTGCTCTGTAAAAAGGCGGTCGTAGGCCTGACGTAAAAGCTCGGAAACACCGGAACCGGGAGTCACCATCAGCATTAGGCCGTTGGACGCTCTATTGCTGTTGGCAAACTGCAGAAGCCTTTCAAGCTGGGCGATTCGGATGAAATCGGACGGCTCGTTCCCCGCGAGTATTTTTTTTTTAAAAACTCTTACCATTACGATACCGTGCTCTGAGACGCGAGCTTTATTTCCTCAAAAGCTAGAACCCGGTTGCGGCCCCTGTGCTTTGCCTCATATAGTGCCTCGTCGGCGGCGGCAACGATGGTTTCGGTCGAACAAAGATCGGCGGAACAGCTTGCAATGCCGATACTTATCGTGACGCGGCGCTGCGGAAATTTGGTTTCCTCGATGTTGCTGCGGATACGTTCCGCGATCGCAACTGCTTCGTCGCCGTTAGTTTGCGGAAGCAGAATCACAAATTCTTCGCCTCCAAAACGCGCCGCAACATCGGCACCGCGAAGTGTTTCGCGGACTACGTTCGCGACGATTTTTAATGCTTCGTCACCTGCCGGATGGCCAAATTCGTCGTTGTAAGATTTAAAAAAATCGACGTCGATCATCATAAAACTCATCGGAAGGGCATGCCGGTTAGACCGTTTTACCTCCTCCGTGAGACGCTCTTCGATGTAACGGCGGTTTAGGAGGCCGGTAAGCGCATCGGTAACGGAAAGCTGCTCAAATTCGCCAGCTTTTTCCTTTAGAGAAGCTCGGTCGATCGCGACGGCAAGTTGTGGAGCGATCGTCTGAAATATCTCGAGCGAATGTTTGTCAAATGTTTCGCCGAAAGGTTTGTCGGTGAAATTTATCACACCAATCGCCTGGCCTGCGATCGAGATCGGACAGCTTAGAAACGAAGACGTTTTGTAGCGGCGGCCGGGCGGCAGAGGCGGCAGAACGGTTTTTGAAATGTCGGAAACAGCGATCGGTTCGCCCGTTTCAAAAACAATTTTCGAGACACGTTCGCCAACGGTTTCGTCATCAAGCGGTTCGGACCTCGCGCCGATCAAAGACTTGATCTCGAGGTTTTCAGTTTTTTTATTAAAGATTAATAGCGAGGCTCGCTCGGCCCCGAGCAATTCTGCGGCGTTTTGCAACAGATTTAGCCACAGATCTTCGCCATCTGTGCGTTTTAAGCTTTCGCTAAACCGCCTGACAGCCGCGGCAATTGTTTCGCCCTTTGAAACCTCACTGCGAAGCCTTAGTATCTCCATTTGCGGAGCCAACGAGTTACAGATGCGGGTTATTTGCTTCTTGATACCGTCATTGCCTATCGGATCAAGGACGGCGACCGCCGAAGACACATGCCCGCTGACGCCGATCGGGAAAAGGTACATCGTCCGGCGGTTTTCGGATGCCGGATTTTCCGCTCTTTCTTTTAGCTCGAGAGGCAGTCCTTTTTGCGAGGCGTCGATAAGCCTCGCGTCATCTGAGGCTATGCTTAGACGGACTTTTCTGCCATTCATTTTTCCGTAAACCGATCGGTTTTCCAGCCGATTATCCTTTTTATCAAGCCATATCAGGGTCGAAAAATTATGTTTTCGAGCTATAAACTCAAGAATCGAATCAACAGCCTGGACATAATCGGTTTTGAGTAACGAGCCAAAGAAGGAACGCCACGCTCTCGCCTGCTCCGTGCGCTGTTCCCGTCGTTTCGTTCCGTTGTTTGCCTTCCCGCCCTGCTCCGTTTTGTTGGCCTTTTCCTGAGTTTTCAGTTCCAGGATTGCCCCGTGCCTGCCTGTATTCGGATCGTAGCCGGGATCAGCATTATATTTTGCAATATTTAAAAGCGCTTCCATATCGTTTTGTTCCACAGGCACTAGAAGCTTTGTTTCGGATGCTGCGGCTTCACCTTTATCTTCTAATTCAGGATTGGCTTCGGCCATCAGGATCACGACGTCTGCTGCGGTTTGGTCCAGAA
The DNA here is from genome assembly GCA_041747575.1 of Pyrinomonadaceae bacterium. GTDB lineage: Bacteria > Acidobacteriota > Blastocatellia > Pyrinomonadales > Pyrinomonadaceae > OLB17. Next base: position 42,148 of record JBGTEX010000066.1, on the reverse strand, counting down.
CGGCAGACGAGCTTGTCAATAGTACGTTTTGGAAAAGTTCCTCTGGTGAATAAGCGTCCCAGTCACCCGAAATGGCTCTTTCGGTTGCCTTTCGATAATTTTCCGCTTTTGTAAACGTGCGTCCGACTATTGCAACCAGAGGTTTATCAGAGACTTTTACAGATAGAGCAAGACACTCAAGACCCGCATGACAAGTAAATGAAACTGGTTGTCCGGTTTTTGTAGCTTTTGTAAAAGCTGTGCCGCAGAACGCAGCACATTGGGTGTCAAAGCCGCGGTCCGGATTTAAGTTTTGACATATCGAATTGTTATTGAAAACAGAAATCTCGTGCGACGCCTCGTCCACGATAGATATCGCCAAGTCGCTTGAATCGGCCAGACGGCCCAGCCCGGATATTCCCCTCAATTTCTGCTGCACTTTAATTTGATGCGTAAAATATTAACCTTTTCTCGTCGCCGAATTGTTATTATCAGTAACAACATATACGAACTATTATGTATCAGCTAAAGGTGTAATCGCATCAGATTTTCACGAAAGATTTGTAAACAATGGCAAGATGGGTCTGTTCAAAATTTTCTTATTCAAGTAAACCACAGAAATTTTTTCGCTTTTGTTCGATAGCATACATTCAAAAGCCGGGCGGTCGAATAAACTTATGGTTTAAGGCATTTGGTAACCGGCTCAGCGAAAAGCACAATTTATTGATTGGGTGGAAAACGGTTGCCGAAGTTGGAGTACAGATAAGTATTCGTATTTTTAGGGAGAAAAAATATTATGATTAATGATTATGAAGCAACAAAACCGATGACGGAAGATACTGTCCCGGTTTCGGAGAATACTGTGAATAGCGACGTGATCTCGACGCTCAATGGTTTGATCACTACATGCAGAGACGGCCAGGAAGGATTTAAGGTGGCAGCCGAGGGCATCGAGCGATCTGAACTGAAGACTGTGTTTTATGAGCTTTCGCAGCAACGGGCCGATTTTGCCGGTGTTCTTCAGGAGTTGGTACGCTCACTCGGTGGTGATCCCGAATCGGATGGCAGTATGTCGGCAACGCTGCACCGCGGATGGATGGATATTAAATCGCTGGTCACCGGAAAGGATGAACAGGGTATATTGAATGAATGCGAACGCGGTGAAGATCATGCGAAGGCCGCCTACAAAGACGCCTTCGAAACGGCTCTGCCTTCCAACGTCCAAAACGTTGTCGAGCAACAATCCCAGATGGTTATGGCAGCTCACAACCGGATTAAGGCGCTCAGAGACTCGGAAGGTCAAAGGGCCGCTACGCCCGGAACCCGATAATTCCGTTTTCAGCACAGATAGGCAGGGGAACCCGATCGCGGGTTCCCTTTTTTAATTGGTTCCAACGGCTCCGAGACCTGCTGCGGCGTTTTCATCTATGTAAGGGTTTTCGGAACTAATGCGAATACAGGCTGCAAAATGGTCCGTTTTGATTTCTGTCAGATGTGGGGGAATTACTTTGCATTCTTCGATAGCGTACTGGCATCGCGTATGAAAATGACATCCCGAAGGCGGATTGATTGACGAAGGGACGTCGCCCCTTAAGATAATCCGTTCACGTTTTGCCTCGATTTCGGGATCGGGTACCGGAACTGCCGAAATAAGAGCTTTGGTATACGGCATCAGCGGATGGCGATAAATATCTTTGCCGCCGGCAAGTTCGACGATCCTTCCAAGATACATTACGGCGACGCGGTCTGAAAGGTGACGAACGGCCCGCAGATCATGCGATATAAATAGATATGTAAGATTTTTTTCCGCTTGCAGCCGCTCCATCAGATTCATTATCTGCGCCTGGATTGAAACGTCGAGAGCCGAGATCGGCTCATCGGCGACGATAAATTCAGGATCGACGGCGAGAGCCCTAGCAATGCCGATACGCTGCCGTTGGCCGCCGGAAAATTCGTGCGGATAGCGTTTTATAAAACGACGGCTAAGGCCTACAGTTTCCATCAGATTTTGTACTTTCGATTCGACCGAATCGCCGCCGGATAGACCGAAGGTGTGTATCGGTTCGCCGATAATATTGCCGACCGTCATTCGAGGGTTAAGCGAGGCGTACGGATCCTGAAAAATCATTTGCAGATGTTTACGCTGGTCGCGCATTGCTGATTTTGAAAGGCCCGCCAGATCCTGGCCGTTGTAAAAAACGTTGCCTCCGGTTGGTTCGGTGAGTCTGAGAATCGCCTTGCCGAGCGTAGATTTACCGCAACCCGATTCACCGACGAGGCCGAGGGTTTCGCCTTTTTTAATGTTCAGCGTCACGCCATCCACCGCTTTTACAGTTTTTGACTCGCTAAACAGCCCGCCGCCGGCGTGGTAGTAAACCCTTAAATCCTGAAGGGTAATTATATTGTTCCCGCTAGTTTCCATCAATTTCAACGCAAATTCGAGCCATCGCAAGTAAAATATCTGTGCTTAAACGTGTGTACCGCCACTTTCTGATCCCACCGCATTTTCGGCATAAACCTCGGCTGCAAAATGGCATAGGGAATGATGACCGATGGCCACCTCTACAAACGGCGGGAAATCACGGCGGCAAATGTCTTCGGAGCGTTCGCACCGCTCGGCAAACGGGCAACCCGAAGGCAAATGTGCAACATCGGGCGGCAGACCGGGTATCTGATACAGCTCCTTACCTTGTTCATGTGCCGGGTCGGGGACGCTCTTTAATAATCCTCTTGTATAAGGGTTTGCGGGAGCGGCAAACAGCGCGCGGGTCGGTGCCTGTTCAAAAACCTTTCCGGCGTACATCACTATGATCTTGTCGGTCATCCCGGCCACAACGCCGAGATCGTGGGTTATCAGGATAACGCTGGTACCCATCCGCGCTTTCAGATCTTTTATCAATTCGAGAATTTGAGCCTGAATCGTTACGTCAAGAGCCGTTGTCGGCTCATCGGCGATCAATAATTCCGGATCACAGCTGAGGGCCATGGCAATCATCACACGCTGACGCATACCGCCCGAAAATTCGTGCGGGTAACCGTTTATACGCTGCTCGGCGTCTGAAATGCCGACCATTTTTAACATCCTGATCGCGTGATGATATGCTTCTTTTTTAGAATGCCCGAGATGTAGCTGCGTTACCTCAGTCAACTGATTCGAGATTTTCATAAACGGATTTAGCGACGTCATCGGATCCTGAAAGATCATGGCCATCCGGCGTCCGCGAATTTTCCGTACATCGTCAGCACTAAGCGCCCGAACATCAACGCCGTCAAATATAATATCGCCGGCCACAATCTTTCCCGGGGGGTCGGGTATCAGCCGCATGACCGAAAGATTCGCCACCGTTTTACCGCTTCCCGATTCGCCGACAATCCCAAGCGTTTCACCCTTCTTCAACTCAAACGAAATGCCGTCAACCGCCTTAACCACGCCGTCCTCTGTCATAAAGTAGGTTTTGAGGCCGTCAACCGATATAATTGTACCGTTGTGTTTACTCATTTAGCATTTTTTAGCCACTCCTGAAAGTCTGACAAAAGAATATAGGGCTGGCCGTCGTTTTTGCTGCGATTTAGGAATTCGGTGAGTACCTGCGTAGTCAAAATCGGGATTTCTAAACTGCGGTCAATCGATATATACGCTCTGTTTTCGTCCAACCAATACATCTTCATTTTTTCGCCGTCATACTGCCAAAATTCAGAAACTCCCAGATCTGAATAAATGTCGAACTTGTCGTCGGAGCTATGGGTGAGGTCAATCTCGATAACAATGTCAGGCGAAAGGCCGATTTCATCCGGAACATAGTCTTTTATTTGATGTCTTTCGGCATTCGAAACAAAAAATGAAAGGTCGGGTTCGACACCGATCAGTTTTGATTTTGAGCGAAGAGTTGCGCTGCCGGTCGGGATAATATTCGTCTTGGTTGCAATACTTACAAGCCCCATAAATTGTCCCAGAAAATAAGAAAGAAGTTCGTGCAATTCCGAAATAGGCATTATTGTTAACGTTCCACCAGAATATATTAGCCGCATCGACCTTAAGCCATTTAGTTCTTCGGAAATTTCCTTGTAAGTATCCCAATCGACACCCGTATAAGTTGTCGGATGCTGAAGACCGGCTATTTGCTCGCGTGAAAATGTAACTTCTGCGGTGGCCATATAGTCTCTAAAATTTCCGCGTCTGCGGATCGAGGGCGTCGCGCAGGCCGTCGCCGAGAAAGTTTAACGAAAACAGCGTAACAGCCATAGTCAAACCGGGAAAAATCAACTGCCATGGAAAGATCGCAATATTTTTTATGCCATCGGCGGCGAGACTGCCCCACGATGCATACGGAGCCTGAACACCGAGGCCGAGAAATGACAAAAATGCTTCGGTCAACATCACGCTTGGCACGGTCAGGGTTGCGTACACTATGACGGGACCGAGTGCGTTTGGCACGAGATGGCGAAATATTATGCCAAATGCCGAAACACCGGTCGCACGCGCAGCCATGACAAATTCCTGATTTTTCAGCGACAAAATCTGGCCGCGAACAACACGGGCCATCGTCAGCCACGATACTAGTCCGAGTGCAAAAAATAACAAAAATATCTGGCTCAGGCCCTGATTACCTGCGCCGCCTATCGCTACAGAAAGCCAATCTATCCATCCCGGCGTACTTGGGCCGCTAAACACTGAAAGAAGAACGATGACGATCAAAATATAGGGAATAGAATAGAGAATATCGACAACGCGCATCATTAGGTTGTCGATGCGGCCACCGAGATAACCGGCTGCCGCCCCGTACGAAACACCTATAATAAGAGATACCGCTGTCGAAATAACGCCGACCATCAGAGAGATCCTTCCGCCCTGAAGAACGCGGGCAAGAATGTCGCGACCGGCGTCATCCGTCCCCATCAGATGCGTCCACGTCGGTGGTATCGATCGTACAAGGTCATTGTCGGTGGGTATAAAATCGTAGGTGTAACCGGTCGCCCATTTGATGATCGGGGGCCCGATTATCACCGCAATGACCATTATCACCAAAACAATCAGGCCAAAAACCGCGAGCTTATTTCGCAGCAGTCTTTTCCACGCATCACTCCAGAGCGAAGCACCTTTTATTATTTCGACATTTTCTGGCATTAAAAATTATATCCCCAAAGCTTTTTCGGCCTGATGGATTTGTTCGTTTCCAATTCAGTGACGGTTGGCATAATTCTTACTCATAACGAATCCGCGGATCCAAAAATCCATACGAAATATCAACGACCAGGTTAAATATCATAATCAAAATCGAGATAAAGGCCACGATACCGAGAATCAAAGGCTCGTCGCGGTTTAGTACAGACTGGATAAAAATATTGCCAAGACCGGGAATCGCAAACACCTTTTCGACGACGACCGTTCCCGCAAGCAGAGAGGCAAGCGCCGGGCCGGTAAATGAGACGACCGGAATAATACCGCCGCGCATCGCGTGACGCAGCAAAACTGCTTTTTCATCGAGGCCCTTGGACCGCGCCGTCCGAATGTAATCGGAACGCATAACCTCGAGCATTCCGGCCCGCGTCAGACGCGCAATATACGCGGCGTAAATCGCGGCAAGGGTGAGCACAGGTAGGACCAAGGCCGTGACGCCGCCCCAGCGGGCCGGCGGCAGCCATTGCAGGCAAAACGAAAAAATTAGAACAAGAATCGGGCCAAGAACAAAATTTGGCACGGAGAGCCCCAGCATCGCAAACGACATCGAACCGTAATCAAACCCGGAGTTCTGTCGTAACGCAGCCACCGTTCCGGCGGTCAAACCAATCGCAAGCGCCAACAAATAAGCGAGGAAACCGATTGTAGCTGAATATGGCAAATGACGACGAATGATCTCATTTACCGAACGCCCTTCGTATTTGAGCGAATCTCCAAAATCGCCGCGAATTATGTTCGACATCATGATACCGTACTGCTGATACCAGGGTTTGTCGAGGCCGTATTTGGCACGGATATTTGCCTCGACCGCGGCGGGCAGTTTCTTTTCAGCCGAATAAAAATTACCGGGCGCGATTCGGATCAATACCCACGTCAGCGTGACGACGAGCAAAGCCATCGGGATAATTATCAGCAATCTGCGGATTATAAAACTAAGCACTTATTTTTTAGACTTTCCGTTCGACTTTCCGTCTCCACCCAGATATTTCTCGGCCATGAAAATTACAATGTTTAACCGTTCGTTTGTCTCTTTTAAAGATTCGTTCAACTCGGCAAAGTCGGCGATTATTTGAGCAATATTCTTACCTTGCTCAGCGACCACTTTACCCTGTTCCGTTACCAGCTTTCCCTGTTCAACGGAAACGTCATAAAGGTTTAACGAGACACGCTCCAAAATATTTAGCCTTTTTAGTGTGTCTTCCTTTATTTCCGTAATACCAGAACTCAATTGGGCCTGCTGATGGAGCAGGACGTCAATAGCTTTCTCGAATTTTTTTTCATTCATATTTCTTTCACGTTAATAACATCATTTGTTAGCTGCATTTTGCGTGTTCGTCAGTTCCTGCAGCTGCTTCTCAACCTGCGGGTCAGAAGCAGCCATTATATTTTCCACATTTTGATCCCATTGGGCCTGATCGGTTTCGATATAAACAAATTTCCACGGGAACAAAGTTCCCGGATTTGGATACATTCCCTTTACATAAGGTTTTTTCATCCAATTTGTCGCGTTGATCGTCAATGTGACGACAGGGAGCTGCTCCATCAAATAAAACTCGGCACGGGCGAGCATTTCGTATCGTTTTGCCGGGTCGAGTTCAGAGTTTGCATCGTCGAGCATCTTGTCATATTTCGGATCGTAAAATCCGGACCCGCCGTCATTTTGCCGACCGTAGTGAAGGCTCAGAAATGTGTATGGATCCATATAATCGCCCGACCATAGGCTTTGTGCAAACCCTTCGTATCGAAGTTCGTTGCGCAAAGGCAAAAACGTCTTAAACTCCATATTTTTTAAAGGCACGGTGATGCCGAGATTCTGTTTCCACTGTGCCTGGACAAATTCGCCTACTGCGCGATTGCTCTCACCGGTGTTATAGCTGATCGAAACTGAGTCGATCGGAAAGCTGGGACACGAAAAGCTGCCGCCATTTTGTTGAACCGGAAAACCGGCGTCGGTTAAAAGTTTCCTCGCCGCTTCTGGGTCGAATTTGTTATTTTTTGCCCATATTTCGGGTGCAACGCCACGCTCTTTTCTGATTTCCTCGCTGACAATTTCGCGGGTTTTGTCGTACTTTGGAAAAATACCCGTCGGAGTTATATCGAAGAGCGGCTTTTGCACTTTTCGGTATTCAGCCAAAGCAACGCGGTCAACTCCGATCTGAAATGCCTGCCTAACCTTTAAATTGTCAAACGGCGGCTTTGTCACGTTCATACTGTAATATGCCGTCGCGTTTTCAGGGAAATTTAAATATTCCGCTTCAAACTGCCTGACATTTCCGATCCATGACGCGGGCACAGAATGATTTAAGAATGCGTCGATCGCACCGCCTTTGTAAAGATTTAGTATTGTTGAAAGCTCTTCGACCGGGTAAAACTCGATGCCGTCGAGATGAACATTTGCGGCGTCCCAATAATTTGGGTCGCGTTCGACAACTATTGCGTCATAAGGCCGATAATCCTTTAATTTAAATGGGCCGCAGGTGATGATATTTTCCTTGCGGTGCCAGCTTTTTCCGTGTTTTTCGATTACTTTTTGCGGAACGAGCCGAAAAAATTGGTGGGCGAGCAAGCCCAGAAAAAAAGGGGCCGGTTGTCTGAGCGTTATGCGCAGCGTGTAATCGTCGATCGCCTCGACGCCGATATCTTCGCCTTTGATCGGCACAAATTCCGCACCTTCGACAGCGGCTTTTAATTTTGGATCGGCGTCGATTTGCTTTGCCCGTTTTGTCGCGTCCGCGTCCATAATTAAACGGTCCGGCGAATGCAGCACGCGGTTAAATTCAGTCTCTGGGCCAAAAATTTCGTGAGGCTGAGCTTCGCCCCCACCTAAATCCTTGTCCAATAAAAATGAACCGTTTTTCTTTACAAAGACTTTTCCGGCATTATATGGCTCGGCGTATTTTATAAAATAGCCGAGACTTGCGGTGCGTGACAGCGTTTCAGGTGCAAATCCGCGACGGAGGCTGTACACAAAATCTTTTGCGGTTATCGGCGTGCCGTCGCTCCACTTGGCGTTATCACGAAGATGAAAAACGAATTCATCGACATTCGGGCTAATCTCCCAGCTTTTCGCTATCGCCGGTATCGGCTGCATATCTTTTGGGTGATATTCGACAAGCCCTTCGTAAAGGGCCATATAAATACGGGCTTCAGGCTGACCGGACGAAACCTGCGGATCGAGCGATTCGGATTCGGCTCCCGAGACGTAACGAAGCACATTATCCGTCGGCGCCGCAGTTTTGCCAAAATATTTGCTGTTGGCGGCGGTTGAACAGCCGGTTATAAATGATGATAAAACCGCGATGAGCAGAATAAATTTTAAGCTGAATTGCCTTACTTCCATTTTATGACTCCGACAATTTGGGGGCGAAAAATTGAGATATCTACACCCGTTCAGTGTCAAGAATTTAAATGAGCTAATTTATAAACCGTCATCAGACGTTTTTGCCCGCCAGGTGTTGTCAATGCTCACTTCCTTTAGAGACGGTGCGTCTAGGCCGTTTATCTCAAAACCGCGCACATAAGGTTTAACCAACGAATAGGAAACCGGAAAATACAAAGGGATTGCATATAATTCAAAGATCGCGTCGGCCTCGGTCAATACTAGAACGATTTCATTATTTTCAAATTGTGACTCTTCTAAAGCTTCTCTGGAAACTCCGGCACTGTCTCGGGTTCCTAAAACCGGCGTTTGGTTCTCAGGTAAAATATCTCCGGCAGTGCCCTCTTTCGTTTTGGCCGACCGGTTTTTACCCGCTTTTTTTGCCGAGCCAAACACCGACGTTATATTTACCAGTTCGTCATTTGTTGACAGGACTATGCCGCGCCGCAACAAATCAAAATCACCCGATTTCTTGACCTCGTCAATCTCGGATGTTTCTTTTACGATAATATCGGTATCAAGGTTTAGATTTTGCTTCCACATACGGGCGACCGCTCGGGCGACACGCTGCTGAGTATCATTTCTGTTTATAACCAGGCGAATCATCGGAAAGCCGGTGCCGTCAGCGTAACCGGCTTTTTCGAGTAGGTCTTTAGCCTTAACGGTATTTAGAGCCAGCATCTCTTTTTTTTGTACGCCAAGCGAAAAAAAAGAATGAGCGGGTTCGTTAGAGCCTTCGAGATCGCCCTCGGTTAATTTTTCGCGGTCGATCGCGACAGCAAGTGCCTCTCGAACGCGGCGGTCGTCAAACGGCGGTTCAGCAGTATTAAACTCATAAAAATTAAGAGCGCTGTGTGTCGTCCGCCGAAAATCCTCGTACGGCGTAAGAAGTTTTAAGGCAAGCGGCTCAAAAGCGGCGTTTGTGACAACGTCGATGTCGCCCTTTTTATACCCATCAAGAGCTGCCTCGGCCGTTTCCGCAGGTAAAAAACGAATGCGCTCCAAGGCGACCGCTTTTTGATTCCAATACGTGTCAGATTGATCGAGAATAATGCCGTCGTCAGCTATTCTGGTTATCCGAAACGCACCATTTGTAACCGTTTCGGGGTCGAGCGAGGTCTGTTCGAAGTTGGTTCCGTCGCCATAAACGGGTCGAAATATAGGGTTTGAGACAAGTTTTGGAAAATCTTTGTCAGGCAGTATAAGACTTACTTTCAGGGTAAGATCATCGACCGCTTCAACACCGAATCCGGGAGTATCCGTGTTTGGATTTTTAGGTATGACAATCGGAGTCGGAGTCGCTTGTAAATTATTCGCCCGATCCGTTAAGGGTTGTGAGGGTTTTGGTAAAATGTCCCGTTCGGCGTTCGGAACGTCGCCGCGCGACTCTGTGTCGGACTTGGTTTGATTTAAAGAATCGATTGGTTTTTCGTGCCCGGCGGGCGGCTTTTTAGAGGCCATTCCGACAATGTTTTGAAAGAGATAGCTGTTTGCCGTCTTTTCACGAAGTTCGCTCAGCCGTTTCCATGAACTGACAAAATCGTTGGCGGTTACGCGTTCGCCGTTTGACCAGCGAGCGTCCGTTCGCAAATAAAATGTCCACGTGCGCAAATCATCGCCTGATTCCCATCTTTCAGCAACAGCCGGAATCTCGCGCAGGCTTTTGCTGTCCAGGTCGGTCAATCCCTCATACACGGCTCTAATAACGTCGGTTTCGGGAGCCGAGACTGCAAGTGCGGGGTCGAGCGATTTTGGCATTTGGCCGTTACTCCAGCGAAGCTCCTGTTTTGGAGGCGGTGAGGTAACCGCATAAAAAGGCTCGACCGCCGGCCGCTGAATCTCGTTGCAGCCTGACGCCGCAAGCGAAAAAAGCACAACCGCAATCGGCAGTCCGGTCAAAGCGCGCGGCCGCAGGTTTACTAAGGTTGCTAAATTTTTGAGCGTTCGTTTAATCATCGCTCTAACTGTTCGGGAGATTTAAATCTTTAAATACCCTGACGACCTGCGTTTGCGTTTCGTCAAAGCCGTCTGAGGTATCGATCAGATGATCGCCAAACCGCTTTTTTTCCTCTTGCGGCATTTGGGCGGCGATCCGTTTTTTAGCTTCGTTTACGTTCAAATTATCGCGTAACATCAACCGTGTCAATTGTATCGCAGGTTTGCACCATACGACAATAAGTTTGTCAAAGCGCCGGAAGCCGCCCGATTCGATCATTAACGCGGCGTCGATAACAGCGACTCCGTCAGGATCGGCTTTTTCCATATCGTTTAGCCAGCGATCCTGCTCCTCAATGACAAGCGGATGGATGATCGAATTTAGAAGTTTTCGCCGTGTTTCATCGCCAAAAACTATAGAGCCGAGCTTTTTACGGTCAAGCTCGCCGGTTGGCAATATTACGTCGTTACCAAATTTACTAATAATTAGATGCAGGCCTATGGAACCGGGTTTGACCAAATCGCGCGAGGTCGTATCGGCGTCGAGTGTGTGACAGCCAAATTTGCGAAAGATCTCGCAAACAAAAGATTTGCCAACCGCAATTGATCCGGTGAGTCCAATTTTTAGCATTTATGAAGCACGGTTGTGACGTTTTGCTAATTTCGTTACGTTGAATTCAGCAATTTCGGTAAGCGTTAAACCAAGCTCGTCGGCGCAGGCGGAGATGTACCAGAGTACGTCGCCAAGTTCGTCGCGGAGCTTACCGCGAATTTCTTCGTTGATCACCCCGCCGTGATCGCGTTGAATTTTCTTGACGATGTTTGCCACTTCGCCGGCTTCGCCCGCAAGGCCGAGTGTCGGGTATTCGAGATTGCTTAGACGTTTCGGATAAAGAGCCGTCTCGCCCGCTTCTGATTGATATTTTTCAAAATTCATAATTATTGATTGCCGCAAAAAAAAGTAACTTTTTGCAAACATCTCTGAGTTGAGTGTTTCGAAGCTATTTTAGTCTTCGATTCTTTGCAGCTGTCAGTGTGTTTTTCATAAGCATCGCGACGGTTAGTAATCCGACCCCACCGGGAACGGGTGTAAAGTTTGCGGCTTTTGCCATTGCCGCTTTTGGATTTACATCACCGACCAAAGTAAACCCACGTTTCTCAATAGCAGAGAGACGCTTTTCTAATTCATCTCCGTCAAAAAGCCCTGTGATAAACGATCGGTCCGAAATATTGTTGATCCCTACGTCGATGACCGTAGCGCCTTTGCCGATATGATCGCCGTGAATAAAGGCGGCACGGCCGACGGCGGCCACGAGGATATTAGCTTGTTTGGTTATTTCGGCCAAATTTGTTGTCCGCGAGTGACAGAGTGTGACCGTCGCATTCTCCTTTAGCAAAAGCAGCGCCATTGGCTTTCCGACAATATTGCTGCGACCGACAATGACTGCGTGTTTGCCCGCCATTTCAATTTCAGAACGTCTGAGCATCTCTATTACGCCAGCTGGAGTGCAGGGTGAAAGTGCCGGATATCCCTGAGTTAACCGACCGGTATTTACAGGATGAAACCCGTCAACGTCTTTTTCAGGATCAATGCGTTCGAGTATCTCACGTTCATCGATATGTTCTGGCAGCGGCAATTGTACCAGAATACCATCGACGTCGCCGCATTCGTTAAGCTCTCCGACAACCGCCGCGATTACTTCCTGCTTTGCATCAGAAGGGAAATGGAGATGCTCGGAAATGACGCCTATTTCATTTGCGGTTCGGACCTTGTTGTTGACATAGACTGACGACGCCGGATCGTCGCCAACGCGAACTACAACGAGGCATGGCGAGAATCCGTGTAACTTAAAAAGGTTGGCGACCTCATACTCGACTTCAGCTTTTATGGCGTCCGAGACCGCTTTTCCGCTCAATATTTTTGCAGTCATAAATGCCTTGAGAAAGATTTTATAGTATCACGGGAAACTTTGCTAAAATTTGATTAATGAAACGTTTTTTTATTTTGCTGCCGTTGATATTGTTCACCGACGCCTCCGCCGTGATGCAGAAACTGCCGGACACCGGGCAAAATATTAGACGCTTAGTGGAAAACCGCGAATATGAGGCTGCAATTGCCGAACTGCGCAATCTTCAAAGAAGTGGTGAAAAATCATTTACCACCAATAATTACGATTACCTCTTAGCCCGGGTGGCGGAGGCCAACGGTGACCTGTCGGCCGCCATGGCCGGTTATCAGGCGGTCGTAAACGGTGATTCTGCATTAGCCGCATACGCCTTAAAACATCTCTCACAGATCGCCCGTTCAACCGGAAATCTTATGCTCGAGCGGTTATATCTTAATGAAATAGTGATGTTTTCGCCGGACAGCCTGGTTGCGAAGAGCGCAGTTCTCAGGCTCGCAGCCAATAGTTTTGAAACAGAAAGTTATTCCGAAACTATCAGAATAGTCAACAGCATGAACTCGGAACCAAAGAGATCGGGTCAGACGACAAATATGCGGGAGATTCAGGCTTTGTTGGCCGCGGCTCATCTTCGCGCCGGTAAGGAAAAACAAGCCCGGACGATATTTACATATCTGATAAACGATATTCCAAATCCGGAGCAGCCGGATGACGTTGCAAAAACGGCCGCAGAGGGACTCGATTTTCTCGACGGCGGAGCCGAAAATCTTGGCAAAACGGCGCCTAAACTTACTGAGGCAGAGCATTTACGGCGGGCGGATATTTATCAATTTAATCGGGATTTTACAAACGCAAAGCTGCATTTCGAAGCCTTGATTGCAGGATATCCAAACGGTCAAAACACGGCTGAGGCTGTCTTCCAAATCGGGCGGGCGTTTGTCGGGCAGAATAATTTTGTCGAGGCTCTGAAGTGGTTTGAGCGGGCCATCGAGCAATATCCGGATAGTGCGGCGGCAAAAGAAGCTCTGCTAAACGCGGCGTCAGCCTATGGGCGTGTCGGAAAACCCAGAGAGGCAATTACGAGATACGATAGTTTTATCGCAAAATTTCCGACTGATGAAAAATTAGACCGGGCATATCTGAACATCGTCGATATTCTCCGCGATCAGGGCGAGGAAACCGAAGCTTTGAGACGTTGCTCGAAAATACGGGATATTTTTAGGGGAAAAACACCCGAAGCGGTTTCACTATTTACCGAATCGCGAATATATATCGGCAGGGAAGACTGGCAGAATGCCTTTAATTCGCTTGAACGGCTAAGACAGTTGCCCGATCTCGGCGGAGCGGCCGTACCCGGTGGAACAAGCACATTAGAGGTCGATTTTTTGAAAGGATTCGCACTCGAAAATCTTGAAAAGTACCCCGAAGCCATTGCGGCGTATCTGGATATAGCCGATGGTCGCAGCCAATACTACGGATGGCGTGCGACGGAGCGGTTAAAAGGGCTTGCAAATGATGAAATCGCCGCACCGCACGTCGCACAAATTGTCGGAACACTTGTGGCCGGCCTAAACTCAAAAAACGTTGATACCAGACGAAAAAGTGCTCACTCGATCCTGCGGCTGACAGATTTACCGGACTTGCGCTCGAAGGCGTTACGCGTTCTTGGCGAAGAGATAAAAGCATTGCCGCGATATCGGGAATCTCTCGGTATAGAGCCGATGGCTTATATCGAAAGATCGACCTCCGATCCGCCCGGAACAGTTGCTGAAAGATTGCTTTTGTTAGGACTTTATGACGAAGCTGCTCTTGAACTCGAAGCGGAAATGAAAACGCCGCAGGCGAAAAGCATAGAACAAGCGTTTACGATGGCGGCCTATTTCAAACGCGGCGGCCACGCCGAACGGGTTCTGGACTTTATCGAACCTATCTGGCGGAAACTTCCGTCAGATTTCCCGCTAGGACTGATTCCGCAACATCATCTTGAGATGCTTTATCCGGCGCCGTATGCGGATCAATTGTTGCGTTATGCTCCGAAACACGGCGTCGATCCGCGTCTGGTTTTAGCAATTATGCGGCAGGAATCGCGCTTTCAGCCGGACGCAAAATCTTTCGCGGCGGCCCGTGGTTTAATGCAGTTTATCTCAACGACCGCAGCCCGCATCGCGGGTGAAGCGGGACGCGAAAATTTTCGTCAGGATGATCTTTATCACCCGCCCACCGCGATTCTTTTTGGCTCACAATATTTGGCGGATTTGTTTGAAATTTTTCCGAATCAGCCCGATGCGGTCGCGGCAAGTTATAATGCGGGCGAGGATAATATGAAACGCTGGCTTTTGCGTTCAAACTCAAATTTGCCTGAGCGTTATGTGCCGGAAATCTTATATTCGCAGACAAAAGATTATGTCTATAAAGTTATGACAAATTACCGTATGTATCAGTTTATATATGACGAACGGCTGCGGCCAAAATGACCGGAAGCGGCGGGCATGCTTGCCCCCGAACCCTTAAAATTGCGACAATCACCTAATAATATGCGAATTGCAGCTTTACTAATTTTCGTTACTTTTTTGTTTAGCTCGTGCGAAAAAGCAGAAACCCAAACGGCTTCGGGTAATGCGAAACGTTACCCGGTAAAAGGCAAAGTTGTTTCGGTAGATAAAGCCGCAAAAAAAGCACGGATCGATCATGGGAACATTGACGGTTTTATGGAAGCGATGACGATGGACTTTCCGATCCATGCCGACTGGGTTTGGGATGAATTGACTCCCGGTTCGGAGATAAAAGCCGATCTGGTTGTCGATAGTTCGGCACAGGACCCTTACTGGCTCGAAAATATTGGCATTATCGCTACAGCCAAACCCGGCCAGACCGAGCCGCCGATCGATACCAATTTCATCCAAATCGGAAAGGCAGTTCCCGATTTTACGCTGACCGACCAGAATGGACAAAAGATTTCGATCAACGATTATCGCGGCAAGGCACTCGCCGTCACGTTTATATACGCGAGATGCCCGCTCCCTGAGTACTGCATTAAAATGTCGACAAATTTCAGCGATCTCGCCATTCAGCTAAATGCAAACACTAAATTAAAGGACAAGATCCGCTTGCTTAGCATCTCGTTCGACCCGGCAAATGACACTCCCGCGAAATTAAAATCTTATGGGACGGGTTATCTCGGTCGCGCGGCGAAACCGGACTTTACGGTTTGGCATTTGGCCATCGGTGATGACGCCGAAGTGCGAAAGATCGCAGATTTTTTTGGCCTCAGATACAAGGCTGACCAAAACGATAAAACACAGATAAATCACAACTTACGCACCGCCGTTATCGGCCCGGACGGGACGGTAACAAAGATTTTTTCGGGAAACGAGTGGACACCGGCCGACTTGTTGAGGGAATTGGAATCGACAATTTAAGTTTTCTGATATTCGGCGGTGCGGAAAATTTCGTTTCCCGCAACCATTGTCATCACGGCGTCGCGTCCGTTTGAGGCAAAAATTAGAGATGAGTGAACATCGCCGACGGGCTGCTGGGCCTTGTTTTTGAGAGATATAACGGCAATATCCGCCTGCTTGCCTGTCTCGAGAGTTCCGACCGTATCGCCGAGTCCTAGTGCTTTTGCTCCGCCAAGGGTCGCAGTTTCAAGCATTTCTTTTGCCGAAATAAATCGCTTGCTGCCGTCTCGATTTCTCGCAGCTAAGGCGGCAAAGCGCGATTCTTCTAAAATGTCGCAGACGTTATTGCTTGCGACCGAATCGCTGCCGAGGCCGACCGCGATACCGGCGTCGAGAAAATGTTCGAACGGTGCAAATCCATGGCCAAATTTTGCATTGGATTTTGGACAATGAGCGATGACTGAGCCGCTTTGTTTTATAAGCTGTATGTCACTCTTTGAGGTGTTGGTGCAGTGCGCGAGCAACGGCCTGGCACGGAGTACGCCGAGACGTTCGAGATATTCGACGGATGTGCATCGCGGGCTTTGCCATTCGACGTTATATTTTTTATAAATGCCGGTGAAAAAGCCCGTTCCATTTAGAAGCAGATCATTTTCGTTGGCCGATTCGGCGGTGTGGATCGAGAGTTTTATGTCATTTGCGATCGCAAAATCGGCGATGAGGCGGAAAAGAGCGGGGCTGACCGTATAAGGCGAATGCGGCGAGAGGCCGACTCTTACGAGATCAGACTCGGTTTCGCGTAGCGCTTCAAATACTGTGATCAGTTTTTCAAAATCTTTTTCCGCCGTGCTGTCTTCGGCCGAAAACTCGGTCTCCTGAAATAAAATTCCACGAAGCCCAACCTTCTTTAACGCCTCAAAACCCGCACGGCCATAACGCCCGGTGTCGCCAAAACACGTCACACCGGCGCTTGCTCCTTCGATCGCTCCGGCAAGCGCGGCTGAACGTATCTCCTCATCCGAAAGATCCTTCCGGATTTCGTTAAGTTTTAACAGCCATGCTGAAAAATCGTGTTCGACATCATCGAGAACACCACGCATCGACGTTATTTCCAGATGAGAATGGCAATTTACAAATCCGGGCAGTATTGCGGCTTCGCCAAAATCTTCGATTTCAGCAGAGGGGAATTTTGTCGCAATCGCGGTGAGTGATCCGACAGCCGCGATCATTGTGTTATTGACCGCGACAGCTCCGTGAGGTATTGGCGGCGTTGAGACCGGTAGGACGTAATTGGCCGTCAGAACCCTCATTTTACCCGCGCTCCTGCTCCAAACGATAACGTGAAAGGATAGATGTGACGTAATTTTTGGTCGAAGCGATGCCGATTCGTTCAACAAAATCAGTTTCAGAGAGAGATGCCGGGTCGACGCCTTTTGTCCATTCTTCGACGCGGCTATGACCGGCGTTGTATGCGGACAGCATCATTGCCGTTTCGGCTGGGCGGCCGCGATAACGTTCACGGAGTTTTTCGAGATACCAGCATCCTGCTTGTAGGTTGCGTTCCGGGTCGGCAAGAAATTCATTCACGTTCTCGGCCGCCCGTTTTTCAAATTCTTTAAATCCAGTCTCTTTCGCCCATTCACGTGCAACCGTCGGTGTGACCTGCATCAGGCCGACCTCATCGGCGGCACCGACGTTCCAGCCCCGAAACCAGGTTTCCTCATAGATCAGGCTCCAGACAAGTTTTTCATCAAGACGGTAAACGCGTGCCTGCCGGGCAATAAGTTCGTCATATCGATGCACCCAATAGGACGGAAAAAAATAACCGGCCGTTGCAAGCAGGACGGTGATTATTACCAGGCATGAAAAAAGGTACCGAAACATCAGGAAATTTGCCTTGCCTACAAGCGGCCCGAGGGGCGCAGCGTCAGAAGTTTGCCTTCCTCATCCGGCTCAGGGGCTTCAATCGGTTTTATTCGATGCCGTTTCGGCTTTGACGAGCGGTTACCGGAACGGGCTATCTCGGCAAACAGATCAACATCGTAGTCAGCCTCGAGCGCCATCTCGCGACGAATCTCAAGCAATATCTCTAAAAATTTTGGCCTTCGATACATATCCCTTGTAAACAATTGTTCACGGTTAGGCCGCTTTCGTCAAACACGTAAATTTTTGATTTCCTTGGAATTCCGCTTTTGGCAGGTTAAACCTTGATGAAAAAGGCAGCTTAAACAGTACTCTAAACTTAAGTTATTGTATGAGCGAAATGGTTGAAATATCGTCATAAGCGTCCTGCGGGATGTCGGATATACAATCGGCCGCAAGAAAAGTTTTGATCTCATCGAAGTCCATCGGTTTTGCAAACAGGAAGCCTTGGCCGCCTTCGCATTCGAGATTTTTCAGGAGCCGCAACTGTGCATCAGTCTCGATGCCTTCGGCGATAACCGTTAAACCCAGATTTCTTGCAAGCGTAATAATTGCCCGGACGATCTCATCGTTATTGCCTAGATCATCGATTATCGAAACAAAGGATCGGTCGATCTTTAGTGCAGAAACGGGCAATTTTCGCAAATATCCAAGATTCGAATAACCGGTGCCAAAATCATCAATGTCAATCCTGATTCCGCTTTCACGTAATTGATAGAGCATATTTACGGCTCGATCCTGGTGCTCAAAGAAGACCGATTCGGTAATCTCCAGCTTTAACCTGTCGGGCGAAAATTGAGTCTCAAGCAAAATGTCATGGATATTCTTAACCAAGGCGTCCTGGCTAAACTGGCGGCACGATAAATTAACACTAACGGAATACCGATGTTCGTCCGTGCTTCGATTTTGGAGTGATCCGATCTCACGACACGCACGGCGAAGCACTTGCTCACACAATCTTTCGATCAGGCCGATCTCCTCGGCGAGCGGAATAAATTTAGTCGGAGCGATCTCGCCAAACTCGGGATGCTGCCAACGCGCAAGCGACTCGAAACATTCGATTTCGCCGGTTTTTAGTGAATAGATAGGCTGATAAAAGACCTGAATCTCTTCGCGCTCGACCGCCCGGCGAAGGTCCGTCTCGAGCCTGAGTATCTCCTTGGCGGCATTGTGCATTTCCTCGTCGAAGACCTCGTGACGAGCCTTGCCTGCTCGTTTCGCCTGATACATTGCCGTATCGGCATCACGCATTACGTCCTCAGGCGTATGATGTGAATCAGAAGCGTGGAGAATACCGATACTTGCCGAACTGTAAACCTCGTGGCCCCGGAGATCGAAAGGAATGCGAAATTTATGCTGGATGCGATCGGCGATTCGCGTAACCTCGCCAATATCAAATTTGCCTTCGACAAGTATAGTAAATTCGTCACCGCCTAGACGTGCGACAATATCGGACGGCCGCATACAATCACGCAAACGGACGGCTATCTCTTTCAAAAGCTCGTCACCGATCAGGTGGCCTAAGCTGTCATTGACGTATTTAAATCGGTCAAGGTCGATGAAGAGCACGCTCGCCTTGTAGCCATTTATCCTTTGACATTTTTCGAGCGCAGACGCGAGGCGGTTCATAAAGAAGGGCCTGTTCGGAAGACCCGTCAGAGCGTCGTGGGTTGCCTCGTGCTGAAGTTTCTCCTCCGCGCTCTTTTTTTCGGTGATGTCCTGGATCTGAAAAATGAGGTTTGGCTGGTCAGCTTTGGCGTCATTGGCGGCTGACACACTCCACAAAGTCCAGACTATGCGTCCCGTTTTGTGTATATACCGCTGCTCCATCTGGCAATTAGCGATCTTGCCGCCAAGAAGTTCGTGAACCTTTACGAGCTTTGGACCGAGGTCCTCAGGCAGAGTTATGGATTGATAATCCGTCGCCAGAAAGTCCTCTTCTGAATAACCGAGAATGTCAGTCAGGGCGCGGTTTGTTTTTTGCCAGCTGCCGGAAGCTGACAAAAGGCCGATGCCGATCGGAGCATAATCAAACGCACTGCGGAAACGCTCTTCAGATTCCCGTAAAGCTACAGACTGTGTTTCCATAGTCTTAGCAGATTGCTCGGCTTGTTCGGCCTGGGTTATCGACATTTCAAGATTTTTCGTGTACATCCGGTAAGACAGAAATACAAAGACTATTACCGGAAAGGTCACAAGTGTTATACCCAAACCAAAAATGTCAGTCAGCTGTACGAGCATTCCCGCACTTATCGCACCGATAAAATAAGAGAAAAAGGTCCAGATATATTTATTTTTCCACGTTTCCCAAAACGGAATTTGATCTTTCAGGGCATCATGGAGCGAGGCAAATGCTGTATTTACTAGAAATTGTGTGAGGGCTATTAGTGACAGGGCAATGATAAATTGTTTTGTTTCTCCGGGCAGTTCGCTCCCGAAATACAGGCCGGATGCTTTGAGCACGACTACGACGAGACTTGTCGAAACAGCCATCGTTGCGGCATTAAAAAAGACCGTTATTTTCCGGTTGCAAAATCTCCAGGCCGAGGCTGTTGCCTCGATTGCGGCCAGAATGACGGCAAACTCACCGCCGTAAAGCAAGAGTGCTAAAAAAATAAATATATCCGAGACCGAAATATGAGATTTGATACGGGGAATCTGGATCGAGATACGTGAGCCGACAGCGATCGTAAAAATAAACAGCAAAGCCAGATAGATATCTATTTGCGCGATTTGAATTTTTGACAGGGCGACCAAAACGCAAATAGTTCCGGCGACGATCACCGTCCATACATATTTATCGGATATTTTGGTTTTGTCCATTAGATTGGCCGTTGCAGCCGAATGTCTACGTCCTGGGTATCTAACGCGGGAAAACGGGAAGTGCGGAACTGACGGGAAGCGGGATAATTATTTACACAGGCTTAATGCCAGCCTTCTAAATTATGATATTTTTTAACATTGTTGTCTAGTCTTTTCTTTTGTTCAAAAATGACTGCCGGAAAGAAGTTGCGCTCGCCGTCGGCTTTCTTAATACAAGCCGCGTGCCAGAAGTTGAAATGTGGTAATGATGAGAGTTATCGGATAGCAGTGAATTACGGACGGTGAAAGTCCGGTCAGACTGCACGGAAAAACCGGTCAGAATGACGTGCCTTTTGAGATTTTATCATTTGCGCGAGGAGCGCACGACGAGGTTTCCCAAAGTACTTAATTGGGATTCTGTCGCAAACCCCTCGGCCGGAGCGGGAGGGGCTTACGAAATCTCACATCTCAAATTTGAAATAGAAGAATCAAATATTGAGAATATCAACCAATTCCTGCACGGCGGCGGCGCTTTTATGGAGGGCCGTGCGTTCGTCGTTTGTCAGGCTGATTTCAATGATCTGTTCGACGCCGTTTTTGCCAAGCTTTACGGGGACGCCGACAAAAAGGTTGCTGACGCCGTATTCGCCTTCGAGAAAGACTGCACAGGGGAGTATTTTCTTTTTGTCTTTGAGTATCGCTTCGGCCATCTCAACGGCGCCGAGGCTTGGGGCGTAATATGCGGAACCGGTTTTTAGCAATCCGACGATTTCAGCTCCGCCGTTTGCGGTTCGTGTTATTATGGCGTCCAGACGGTCTTTTGAGATCAACTCAGTGATCGGGATTCCGGCCACAGTCGAATAGCGTGGGAGAGGCACCATCGTGTCGCCGTGTCCGCCAAGCACGAAGCAGGTCACGTTTTCAACCGAAACATTAAGCTCTTCGGCAACGAAACACCGCATCCGTGCCGAATCCAAAATTCCGGCCATGCCCATCACGCGGTTTTTCGGAAAGCCCGAACGGCGAAACGCAACCTGTGCCATTGCGTCAAGCGGATTTGAAACGACGATTATAAACGAATCCGGCGAGTACCTGGCAATTTGATCGGTGACCTGGCCGACTATGTCTGAGTTGGTTTTGAGCAGATCATCGCGGCTCATGCCAGGCTTTCTGGGCAAACCGGCGGTGATTATCACAATGTCCGAATCCGCAGTTTCTTCGTACCCGTTTGATCCGACAAGTTTTACATCAAACCCGTCGATCGGCGCGGCCTGAGCCAGATCGAGCGTCTTGCCCTGCGGCGTTCCTTCGACGATGTCAACCAAAACAACATCCGCGAGCTCTTTGCTCGCGATCCAATGAGCGGCCGTCGCCCCGACATTACCCGCACCGACAACCGTAACCTTATTTCTTCCAACAGCCATTTTTGATACCTTCCTCTGATTTATATTTAACTAAAATTAAAGGGTATTTTGTCATAGTTGACCTTAAACGGCAAAAGAGTAAAATACAATGAAGATCTATGGTAACCGTGGTCATAAATCAGAAACAAGCCTTTATAAATCAGCTACTTACAAAAATGTTTCCTTGAGAGAAAACAGCAGACCTGTTTCACTTTGGAACACGAAAAAGCCTTGTAAAGTATTGTAAACATTGTGGTTGTGGTTTCTTGTTCCATTTCGGTGAATATAGTGTGGTTCGGTGAAACATAAAAGCAGATCTGTTTCACTTTGGAACACGAAAAAGCCTTGTAAAGTATTGTAAACATTGCGGTTGTGGTTTCTTGTTCCGTTTCGGTGAATATAGTGTCCCAGTGAAACATAAAAAGCAGATCTGTTCCACTTTGGAACACGAAAAAGCCTTGTAAAGTATTGTAAACATTGCGGTTCTGGTTTCTTGTTCCGTTTCGGTGAATATAGTGTCTCAGTGAAACATAAAAAGTAGATTTGTTTCACTTTGGAACAAGAAAAAGCCTTGTAAAATATTGCAAACATTGTGGTTATGGTTTCGTGTTCCATTTCGGTGAAATACAGGTGTTTCAATGAAACATCTTTCAATTTTTGCGACAGCAGACTCCCTTGATGTGTACAGTCAGCGATATAATGTATCATAGATGATACGTCATTGTCAATATGGATTACGAATTTTCTTTATTTGGCGTTAACCCCATTCACGGGTAAGATCTTTTGACCGCGATGCAGCATTTTTCTTTAAATGCGTAAACTTATTTAATCGAAAAGGTAATATGAATATAAAATGTTTCGCTTCGTTAATGTGGATATCGTGTCTGCTATTTGTTTCAATCGGATTTGGCCAAGCCGACGTCTCGTCTGTGTCGGGAAAACGTCATAAGCGTATCGTTATTCGCGGCGCGACGGTCGTTGACGGCAGTGGAAAACCGGCGGCCGGGCCGTTTGATATTGTTATCGAAAACGACACAATTGCCCAGATCGTTGGTATCGACCCGGTCGCTGTAAAGGAGGGGCGCGCGAAAAGGCCGCCGACAGGTGACGTTGAGATCGACGCATCAGGAAAGTACGTTTTGCCGGGGCTGATCAATCTTCACGGACACACACAGGACGAAAGGGGCGGACGGCCGCAACCGGTCGAATATTGTATGAAGATGTGGCTCGCCTGCGGTATTACGACCGTCCGAGACGTCGGTGCGTCGAAGAAAACACTTGCCTGGCGAGATGACAGCGCCGCTAACAAAATAGCCTCACCGCGCATTTTCGCCTACGGCGTATTTACCGGTTCGCCGGCGCCGACCAATGCGGAACAGTCACGTTCCCGCGTCCGCGAACTAAAGCAAAACGGTTATGACGGCATCAAGCTCTTTGGCGTTGACCGGGACATTATGCTCCCGATGATGGACGAAGCAAAGAAGCAGGGGATGCGCGTAGCCCATCACACAGGCGTCGAAGAAACAAATGCGTGGGACGATATCAGGTTTGGAACGACGAGCGTCGAGCATTGGTACGGAATACCGGATGCCGCGATCGACGCGGGAAGGCAAAATTTCCCGGCCGGTTACAATTACAATAATGAGGTTGACCGGTTTCGCTATGCCGGTCGGCTCTGGCGTGAGGCGAATTGGGAAAAACTCCTAAAAGTTCTCGACGGTATGGCCGAAGCAAATGTCGCCTGGAATCCGACGCTTGATATCTACGATGCGTCAAGAGACCTGCAGCGCGCACAGACGAACCCGGCCTTTGCGGAATATCTCCATCCGGTACTCGAAGAGTATTTTAAGCCAAACCCCGCAAATCACGGTTCTTATTTTATCGGATGGACTTCGACCGATGAGACTTTTTGGAAAGAAAATTATCGTATCTGGATGAAGGCTCTAATGGAATTTGAACGTCGCGGTGGTGTGATCGGTGTCGGCGAGGACGCTGGATTTATCTATCAAATGTACGGCTTCGGCCTGATCCGCGAACTCGAGCTGCATCAGGAAGCCGGATTTCATCCGCTCAAAGTCATTCAGCACGCCACCGTCAATAACGCAAAAATTATGGGTATCGAGGACAGGATCGGGCGGATTCGTGTCGGATTTAAAGCAGATTTGATAGTGGTCAACGGTAATCCGCTCGAAAATTTTAAGGTGCTCTACCCGACCGGCGTTGACGAGATCACCGACGGCAAGGTCGTCAAAACCGGCGGTATCGAATGGACGATCAAAGACGGAATCCCGTTTCACGCCCCAACGCTCGCCGCCGAGATAAGAGCGATGGTCGCAAAGGAGAAATCGAGAAAAGGGTGAAACTACGTTCGTGGCCCGCGGCTTGCGGCTCTATTTGCGGTGAAGCTTGCTTCGCCCGCAAATCGCTCCTAAGCTGCGGAGCAGCGAAAGCATGTAGCCCCAGGTGGAGCCGTTGCGGCGGAACCTGGGGTCAGGATCGCAAGGATGATCGAAGCCCGCGTAGCGGGCGATAGGTTTGTTAATTATTCTGGCCATTGGATTTATGCGAATGCTGCCGGTCGCGGCGGCATAGCAGCAAACAATGTACCTGTCAAAAGAACCCAGTCGCTATCGCTTCCGGTGCTGACCCGCCGGTAGCGGCTTTCCGATGGAATATTATCCCGGCAATCCTTGATAAAGGGGGAAGGGCCTTGACGGCGCGAAATTAAGAAAGCCCGAAGTGCTCTCCCCTTCACTTCGGGCTTCTTTGATATGGCCGGGGTTTAGTCGCGACCACATTTTTTGTCAAATTCCGGTTCCTTCGTCAATATCCCCATCAACACGGGCCGGTTTTCTGAATCTTTATTTTCAATAATCAAGTACGGGAAGCAAGACTTCTTTTTTCAGCTCGATCTCAAATTCCACGTCTTTTTTAATTCTTACATCTTTACCTTTTCTCAATAATGCAACCCCTGTTCCGGCACCGGCACCGGCGGCGGCCCCGATCAGCAGGCCTTTCGAGCTGTTCGATACTGCTCCAAGGGCCGTTCCCGCCGCAAGGCCGCCAAGGACACTCAAAATGCTGAAACTGCGCGTAGATTCGGCCTTGAGAGGCGTCACCAGAGATCCGTCGATGCGACGTGTTTCGTTTGATATTTTCAGGATTTCAAAAACGACCTCAAGTTTTCCGTTTTGTCCGCCAATATCGGCTCGTGAAACCTCCGACACGCGGCCTTCGATCACCGTTCCAACCGGCAAAACGACCGCGTCTCTTATTTTTACCGCGTTCGAAACGGTTGCGATAAACGTATCGTCCCTGCTCGAAACTTTCGAGTTTATCTCGGCGTCGAGTTTCAGATTTATCCGAGTCCCGGCCGGCAAACGATAGATCGAATCCGTCTGTCCGAATAAAAAGTTTGCAAAGAGCAAAAGCGAAAGAATCGTCATCTTTCCAACGGCCGGTAAGCGGTTCATAACTGACCTCCATCTTCGCGTTGCCGCGTTTGGCCTGCCGCGAAGTTAAATTGCAATGGCTGTGCCATACAAACTAAATAATTTAAAAAAGCAAAATGCCTGTATTTCAAGGCATTTTACATTTTTGGGATGCAGATTGTCGAATGTTTGTGAAACCGTTTCGTTTATCCTCTGCACGAAATGGGCGGAGCGGCCGTGATATTCCCGGGCGGCAGATCGATACGCCAATTAAAAAATCAGCCACGTTAACCCTACTGAAGTATCGGATGTCCGCCGCCTTTGCTGTGATCGCCGGTCGCCGAATACCGGCGACGGTCGTTGTGATACAGCACAATGTGTTCGCCTTCGTACCGAACAACGTTGGAAACACGTTCAAAATCTTTAGAATGTTCGGCGATCACAAATGACGACGGCGCGTTGGCAATCACCATTCCCGCTGCATAAATAAAACCGCCCTGATCGTAAACGCTTCCTGCATATTGGGCGGCCCCGACAGCTATATCAGGCGAATACCCGCCGTTACTGTCACTGACGCGATCGGCTTTTGCAATGTAAATCGAATAGTCGCCATAACTAAGGCGGTTTCGATAGCCGTTCTTTCTCGCAACCGCAAAAAGATCGGCCAGGCCCGTATCGATAGCCTTCAAAACGACGCCCGAAGGACGGTTTACCGCATAGACGTTTGCCCCTCGCGGAGTCCGGACCGCAACGGTGAATCTATCACCCGTGATTCGCTGTGCCTGTGCCAAAACCCGCCGGTTTTGGGCCAAGCCGCTCTGTGCCAGCCCCGCCAACATTGTCACCGTAAAAACGGCGAATAAAAAAAGTTTTTTCTTGTCCATAAGATCACCCCAATAGACCTATTGCAATTAGGGTGCCATCTAAAACACAAAATTGTTAACTCTCTGAAATTTAGCCGGTTATGAAATTCTTATGACGATGATTTTTGTGTCCGGTTAAATCAGACCGCCCCGTTGCGGATCATTTCCGGGCAATTTACCGACGGCTTGCTACGGTTTGTTTGCGGCAACGCGGGGCCTTGAATCTTTGGGGTCGTCCTTTTTGGGTTTCGCGTTTACGGAGGGTGTTTTTGGTGAAGAATTCGAATTTGAATTGACTTCAGTGTTTGCATTGACGCCCGATGATTTGTTCGACGCGGTTTGATTTGTATTTTTTGGAGAAACAAAATCAACGCGACGGCGCCCTGCTTCGGCATCTTCGAGTAATTCCTGAGCCCGTACATTTGCCGGGTCCAGATCGACCGCCTTTTCAAGCGCAGTAATAGCCTCGCGATACTCAGCAAGTTTTATTAAAATTGCGCCAAGTTCGGTCTGATATTCGGCGTCATCCGGTCGCAACTTGACGGCTTCCTTAAATGCTTTTTCGGCTTCCTCGTCTTTTGCAAGTTTGGCGTACGTCCGGCCAAGATAAAAGTGTGCAACATCGTCCTTTGGGTTTGCTTCGAGCCATTTTTCATAGGACGCAACGGCTTTCTCAAATGCTTTTTCAGAATTAGTCTTTTTTCTGCCCTCTTTGGAGTTCGAGACAGTTTCGGTCACGGCGGTGCCGGTCTGCTCCATCTGCATCTCGATCAAAGAATAAGCAATACCAAGCTTGAAATGGGCCTCGGCAAGATCGGGATTGAGCGTTACAGCCTGACGGAATGCCGCGATGGCCATTTCGGTCTGGTTTTCGTCAAAGAGACGGTTTCCCTCGAGAAGCGCGGCATTCGGGTCGGTTATATTTGCAAACTGCGACTCGTTGACGGCCGTATTTGTGTTAAGACCGTCCGGCACATCATCCGCACTTTGCGAACCTCCGCACGCCGCGAAAGCAAGCGATAGAGCGCCAAAAAAGGCAATTATTCGTTTCATAACAACCTATATCTGATGTTTCTAGCCCGGCGGAAAGGTAAACTGGCGCCCGGCAAGCAAATGTACATGGAGATGAAAAACGGTCTGTCCGCCGTCTGAATTCGTGTTAATTACAACGCGGTAACCGCCGTCGGCAAAACCTTTTTCACGGGCAATATTTGCGGCGGTTATGAGCAGACGGCCCGCCATCTGCGTGTGTCCTTCGTTTGTATTATCCAGCGATCTGACGTGCTCACGCGGGATGATCAGGATATGCGTCGGAGCCTGCGGGATGAGATCATTGAACGCAACGCAAACGTCATCTTCATAGATCAATTCCGACGGCGTCCGGCCATCGGCTATTTTGCAAAAAATACAGTCATCCACACGCATACCCGTATGACGCTATTAAACCACAGACGGTTGGAATTGTTAATTATTCAAACAAATTTTGCTGTCACACGTTCAAACTCGTGTTTCTGCCGATGATTCGGCGAGGCCGCCGCTTACGCGCTCAATGTCGGCACCGAGAGCCTTTAGTTTCCTTACTATCGTTTCGTAGCCTCGATCGATATGATATACGCGGTCGATACTCGTTTCGCCCTCGGCACATAACGCAGCCAGGACGAGCGACGCCGAAGCTCTCAGATCCGACGCGATTATCGGTGCTCCCATCAGCATTGTTTTTCCACGAACCACCGCCGTATTTCCGCTGATGCTGACGTCGGCTCCCATTCTGATCAGTTCGGATGCGTGCATAAAACGGTTTTCAAAAATAGTTTCGGTCAGGGTCGATTCGCCCTCGGCCTGCGTCATCAGGGCCATATACTGCGCCTGCATATCGGTCGGAAAATTGGGGTGCGGCTCGGTCGTGACGTCTTTCGACCTTAAACCTTTCGACGAGCATTTTACTAATAATGTACTCTGATTTAATTCCTCGATCTCGACGCCGGTTTCGCGCAGCTTATCTATAACGGCGGTCAAATGTTCGGGGCGACAGTTTTTGATCTCGATCTCGCCGTTTGTGATCGCGGCGGCAACGATAAAGGTCCCGGTCTCGATGCGGTCTGGAATTATTGTGTGTTCGGCACCACCCAAACCCTCGACGCCGTCAATCTCGATCCGGGATGTTCCCGCACCTTTTATCCGTGCACCCATTTTGTTTAGAAGCTCGGCGAGGTCTTCGATTTCCGGTTCAACAGCAGCATTTTTTATCGTCGTTTTTCCGGATGCGAGAACCGCGGCCATCATGACATTCTCGGTTCCCGTGACCGTCACCTTGTCGAAATCTAAAGTATTGCCGACGAGCCGCCCTTTCGGAGCGGTTGCCACGACGTCGCCTGATTCCAGCGCGACCGATGCTCCGAGCTTTTCAAAAGCCCGTAAATGCAAATCGATAGGCCTTGACCCGATCGCACAGCCGCCCGGCAAGCTCACCCTGGCCTGCCCGAACCGCCCAAGCAGAGGGCCGAGCGCCAGAACGCTTGCCCGCATCGTTTTTACCAGATGATAAGGAGCCTCAAAAACCTCGATGCTGCCCGCCGTAACTTTATGAGTGCGCAGCTCCGGCGTCAGCACGGTCGCACCCAGATCCTCCAGAAGCCGCCTCTGCGTTATCAGATCCTTGACGTACGGAACGTTGTGCAGGGTAACCGTTTCCGGCGACAACAGCGTCGCCGCCAGACACGGCAGAGCCGAATTTTTCGCTCCGCCGATCTCAACCTTTCCCTTAAGCTGATCGCCGCCGCGTATCAGAAATTTATCCATTATGTAAAAATGCTCACTTTATTGTATTCATTTTCAGAAGGGTCCGGCAATTAAGTTTTGGCGGCTGTTAGTAATTGATGCAGATTATTTACGGTGTATTTGCTCTTTTTTGAGGTTTCACCGGAAGTTTCTGAACCGAACTTCACTAAATTTAGTCTTCATATTGAATTGTGCCAACGTCCCGTTACGGACATCGCAAACCGCTGCATCTATGCTGCTTATCTCAAATTTGAAATCTAAGATTTCAGATTTATTTCCGCTCCGCTAAACCTGCATTCGATTTGGTTCAAGTTTGCAGTAAATTTACAAATCCCTTTGTGTCACTCCGAAAACAAAATCTTATCATAAGAAATCCCGCAGCGCAGAAGTCGCTCGGCGCCCTTTTAAATCTGGCAGATTGCAGCCAACTCTTTTCGAACCTCGACGCATCTGTTATCGTTAGGAAGTTTTGTTGTAATTTTATAGAGGTGAGAGGATGAAAACCAGATTTTTTGCGACGGCCGCAATCGCGGTCTTATTATTAAATGTTACCGGCCTTTCGGCGGCGGATACAAAGAGTGCGAAAACTAAAAAGCTTCAGTTGACGCGGCTTGTCTCCCTGCTCCCGGCGTCGGATGGCGTTGCGGTGTTTGATTCAAAACGGT
The DNA here is from genome assembly GCA_041747575.1 of Pyrinomonadaceae bacterium. Lineage (GTDB taxonomy): Bacteria > Acidobacteriota > Blastocatellia > Pyrinomonadales > Pyrinomonadaceae > OLB17. Next base: position 12,509 of record JBGTEX010000066.1, on the reverse strand, counting down.
TTCTGAATGACGCCTTGCCAAAGGTTCTGGCGTCCAATCAGCCGATGCTTCAGGAAATCCTGGCAAAGATCAGCGAGATGGAAAGCCGCACCGGTATCGATCTCCGAAAATTTGATCAGGTCGCCGTCGGTGTGGCGATAAATCAGATCTCGCCTACAAACATAGATTTTGAGCCGGTTGTGATCGCTAATGGCGATATAAATGCCGGAGCGATGATCGCAATCGCCCGCCTCGCCTCAAACGGCACGTACCGCGAAGAAAAGATCGGCAGCAAAACTATTTATTTGTTTTCGCCAAAGGCCGTTTTACAGAAAACGACGGTAAAAACAACCAATTCAAAAATCGCTGGCGTCATCGATAAAGCTCTCAACGGGCTTACGAAAGAGGTTGCCGTAACGGCCCTCGACCCGACAACCCTGGTCATCGGCTCGCTCGCCCGCGTTCGCGCAACGCTTGACGGCACATCGCGGGTCGGCCTCGACATCAGCAGCCTGATATCTGCCAAGGAAACGGCGGTAATGAGTTTTGCCTTGAAGTCACCGGGAGGCCTCTCGAACCTGATCCCGCTCGACAACGATGAGCTTGGCCTAAATATTGACGCGATCGATTACCTTTTCGGGTCGGTCGATGTTGCCGCTACCGGCACATCCCTTAACGCTACGGCCCGTACAAAAAAAACTGCGCAGGCCCAGGGATTAAAGGATACGCTCGAAGGCCTGCAGATCGTCGGCGGAGCGGTTTTTGGAGGCTCAAAACGCCCAGACCAGAAAATCTACGGACGCCTTATCAAAAGCGCAAAAATCGCAAACCGCGGCAATGACGTTTCAATCGAATTAATGGTTCCCCAATCGGATATCGACAGTCTGCTCGCGGGAGTCAAATAAAATTAAGCATTGCCTGAGGCCAGCGGGAAAAAATCGCAGGCTTTTTGTTGTCTTTAAGCCTTCTGCAACCTTTTGGATTAGAGCGGTTACGGATTGGATGAGGCGGAATGTTTAGTTCGCTCAGCCATTGCGGCAACCTCAGGGTCAGAACCGGAAGCGATAGCGACTGGGTTCTTTTGACAAGTGCATTGTTTGCGGCCATGCCGCCGCGGGCTTGCAAGCCGCGAGCGGCGGAGATTCGCATAAATCCAATGGCCAGAATAATTAACAAAACCTGTCGCCCGCTACGCGGGCTTCGATCATCCTGCGCAATCTGACCCCAGGTTCCGCCGCAACGGCTCCACCTGGGGCTACATGCTTTCGTTGCTCCGCAGCTTCTGATCTGCCGCGGCGGAGCGGAAAGCCAGCGCGCGCACACATCGCTTTTCGATGCGCATTGCTTTTCTGATTTGGCAGATCAATAAAACTCGTACTATTCTATACCCTCTCAAATCTTTATTTTTTTGAATTCAGGTTATTAAAACCTGCGGAGGGTAAATTATGTTAAATGATTTTAAAGCGTTCATTGCGCGCGGTAATGTGCTTGACCTGGCAATTGCTGTCATTATGGGCGCGGCTTTTGGAACGGTCGTAAAAACTTTTACCGACGGGATCATAATGCCTTTTGTAGGTATGGCGACTGGTGGCATCGATTTTAAATCAAAATTTTATGACCTCAGCGGCTCGACCCCGGCAAACGCAACGCCGGAACAGGTTGCGGCCGCGATCGCGAGCGGCAAACCGCTTGTGCTGTACGGGCAATTTATAAACGACGTCATAACGTTTTTGATCGTCGCGGTTGTTATGTTTTTCCTTGCTCGTTACGCCATTAAACTATTTAGAGGTTTAGAAGCCGAAACAGCCCCGTCAAACGAAGAGGTTTTACTGGCTGATATCCGGGATATTTTGAAGGCAAAATAGAAAACTGGAGATCGGACAATCCGTGGCCGCGTTCCGGCCTTAACGGCCGTCACCCTCAAAACGGTAAATTTTGTCGGGCGTTATGCAACGATCTATTTTTATGTCACGGCCATCGGCGTCCGTAATCTCCTCAACCGGCGAAAAAAAGCTGAGACCTATTTTTACGCAACCCGGGCGGCATTTGCTCAAAAATCTGTCGTAAAACCCTTTGCCGTAACCGACGCGATGACCCCGCGTGTCGAAACAAAGCAGTGGCACCAGAACCACATCAACATTCGAAGCGTCTATCGCCGTGCCGCCAACAGGTTCGCGGATGCCCCACGCATTTTCTTTTAACTCGGTATCAGCGCTAAATTTGGAACTTTGCATCTCACCGTTGGCAACATTGATATGTGGTGCAAGCGTCAAAATACCGGAAAATTCGTGCCACAATCTCTCAAAAATGAGCGATGTATCGATCTCATTAAATTTTTTGATCGGGATAAAGCCGTGCAGGATTCGTGTCCCGACCAGATCCGTATTTAAGAAAAACATATCTGCAATTCGCCTGCTTAAATCCGATGCTTTGTCCGGAGAAAGAGACATACGTTTTGCACGATAGATTTGGCGGAGCTCATTTTTGTTCATATTTCGCGGCTGAAGGATGGGAATGATAGGTCATTTTTTTAGTAGCTCATTTATCCTTTTCCACAATTGCGGCAGCAGTTTTACGATCTGAAGCACCGAGCCGGATGCAAAATATTTTGCAAGGCCGCGAAATGTCTCGACGGCAGTCGGCGTGTAAGGCATCCACCAGACGCCGGGCAAAACGCCGGTTCGGTTGACGTGGATGTGCTGCGGCTGGACGAGTTCCAACAGTCCCTCGCGCCCGTGGGTTCGGCCGCGGCCGCTGTTTTTGAAGCCGCCCCACGGTGTCTGGCTAATGCCGTGTGTGTAGAGTACTTCGTTGACGCATACGGAGCCGGCTTCGATTTGCGCGGCGACGCGTTTGCCCTTTGTCAGATCACGGGTCCAAACGCTCGCGGTCAGGCCAAATTCGCTGTCGTTAGCGAGGCGAATCGCTTCTTCCTCCGTCGAAAACACAGCTATCGGCAGCGTCGGCCCGAAGGTCTCTTCCTGCATGGCGAGCATGTCGTTGGACGCACCTGAAATTACGGTTGGCGGGTAGAAAAGCGGCACGCGGGCATCCCCTTCCGCGTGATCGCCGTTGCGGACACGGACGTCTGCGTGGCCGCCAATTTCTATTTTTGCACCGTTTTTACGAAAATCGTTGACGTGGTTTTCTACGATTTGCATTTGCCTTTCTGACGACATTGCTCCAATGGAAACGTCTTCGCGGTCGCCCGAACCTTGCTTTAATATGCTTGTTTTTTTGACGATCAACTTAGTCAATTTGTCAGCGGCGTCCTGCTGAACGTAAAGCCGCTCGACGGACGAGCATGCCTGGCCGGAGTTACAAAACGCTCCCCAGACAGCGGCGCTCGATGCGAGATCGAGATCGGCGTCGTCGAAAACTATCATCGGGTCTTTACCACCAAGTTCGAGGACAACGGATGTCAGATTTTTTGCGGCTGCGGCTGCGATCTTTTTGCCGGTCCCGACACTTCCGGTAAACATAATTTTGTCAGGAGCGGCTTCGACGAGAGCGGCTCCGGTTCCGCCGTCGCCGGTTATGGTTTGCACGACGTTCGACAAACCTGTGTTTGTCGAACGCGCCGCACTTTCAAAAATTTCGCCGATTTTTATCCCGACGAGCGGGGTCAGTTCGGATGGTTTTATAACAACCGTATTTCCGGCCATTAACGCCATCACGGTTTCACCGAGCGGGATCGAGAACGGAAAATTCCACGCCGGAATTATCGCGGTTACTCCGAGCGGATGATATACAACGCTGGATGTGCGGCCAAGCAGGCCGTAAAGCCCGATGCCTATTTTTTTTGGTTTTAGAAGTTTCGCGGTGTTGCGGGCAAAATACTGCATCAGGTCAAGCACCGGTGCGATCTCCATCGAAAAAGCCTCGGCCACCGGTTTGCCCGATTCGTCTGAGATAAGACGCGCTATTTCGTCCATCTGAGACAGAATGATCTCGCGTGCCCGCATTATGTAGTCGGCACGCTGTTTAAAGGTTGTCTTTTTCCAGATTTGAAATGCCGCCCGCGACGATTCAACCGCAGCGTTAACGTCGTCCGCCGACATCAGCCGAACTCTCCCGATCTCGACCCCGGTCGCAGGGTTATACGAAACGATTTCGTCGTCTCGGGCAGGTAATACATCTCTCATTTTTGGTGTAAAAATCAATCGCTCTCAAGCACGTGCCTGAATCTTCCCTTTCGATAGATATATGTTCCTCCGGCTTTCTCAAAATACGAAATAGTTATTGAATCATTCGGATATCTGTATTTTGTATTGTTTTGAAAATCTTTGCCTACCTCACCCTTTTTGGCGAGGTTAAGATAAAGTATGGGTTGTGCGGGTGCATATTCTTCCAAGATGTATAGCTTGTATTTAGCTCCTTTTTTCAAGAATGCCAATTTTTCTACGACTTGAGTAAAACCCTTTTCGCTTTCATCAAAGTTGCCGTGTTCGATAAGCATTGCATAATCCATCTGCCCATTGCCGTCGAAGTCACCTTTGATAAGGTTAGGGCGAGCATCCGGAAAACGCTCTTTGAAAAATTGCTGAACGCCAACGCTTACTTCCGAAAACCTCCAACCCGGAAACCTTTTGTTCAACGTAGAACTGATAGCTTTGGAAAGCTGGTCTGACTGACTCACAACTGTAATTGGCAGCGTCAAGAAGCATAGCAGGAATGGAATTAAGATTTTCATTTTCATACTTAAATTGCAGATAAGAATATACCCAAAGATACACACGGATTTTTTTCCTATTCTAATCGGTATTTATCCGTGTTCAACTGTGGTGAAATTTTCTATTTTAACATCCGCTCGATCACACCGTAACCGGCTTCGATCGCATCGCTCAATTTACCGGGTTCGGTGCCGCCGCCTTCGGCCATGTCGGCTTTGCCGCCGCCGCGTCCGCCGACGATAGGGGCGATCTCTTTGATGACATTTCCGGCTTTGACGCTACCGGTCAGGTCGTCCGATACACGAACGATAATGCCGACCTTGCCGTCGTATGTGCGGCCAAGCACGACAACGCCCGATCTTAGACGCGAAAGAAGCGTGTCGGAAAGCTGCCGCATCCCGTTGGCGTCGAGGCCCTCGACGATTTTACCTAACACTTTGACGCCTAATATATCGCGTGCCTCGTCGCCGTTTGGGGACGCTTTGCCGCTTGGCCCCGTGGCGATTTTTAGTTTTAGCTCATCCATTTCCCTGCGGGTGCGTTTTAATTCTTCCAGAAGCTTGCCGATCGCTCCCGGCAGATTGTCACGCTGAGTCTTCAGCGCTCCGAGCGAAGCATCGATCAGCCTTTCATCCTCACGAAAACGTTCGAAGGCGTCAGTGCCGGTGATCGCCCGAATCCGCCTGACGCCGGAGGCTATCGCCTCGTCCGAAGTAACCTTGAAACTGCCAATATCACCGGTCGCACGGACATGCGTACCGCCGCAAAGTTCTTTCGAAAATATACCGTCACCGACACTTAGCACCCGAACATCCGCACCATATTTTTCACCAAACAAGGCCATTGCACCGCCGTGCATAGCTTCTTCGATGGCCATAATATTCGTATTTACGGGATGATTTTCGAGAATGTGGCGATTAACGAGATCCTCGACTTCTGCAATTTCCGCCGCCGTGACCGGTTGATAATGTGTAAAGTCAAACCGCAGATAGTTCGGAGCCACAACCGAACCTGCCTGCTTCACATGCGTCCCCAAAACCTCTCGAAGCGCCGCATGGACCAGATGCGTCGCCGTATGGTTTCGCCGGGTGGCGTCGCGTTTTTGCACGTCAACCGTTGCCGTAACGGTATCACCAACTTTGATCGTACCTTCGTCAACCGTGACCTTGTGAATTATCAGCCCCGCCACAGGCGCATATGTATCGGCAACCGTCACCTTAAAATTCGTTGTATCTGTTTTATTCGGCCCACCGCTGACGAATAGTCCCGTATCCCCGACCTGACCACCGGCCTCGGCATAAAACGGCGTTTGATCGAGTACAACGGAGCCCTGTTTCCCTTCAGCCAACTCATCGATCTGCGTTTCGCCATCGAGGATAGCAACAATTTTCGCGTCTGCGATCTGTACTGCATCATATCCGCGGAATTCATTCGCTCCAGATTTCTCTATCAGCGATGCATAAACGGGTGAAATTTGCGACTTGCGTTCCGTTTTTCCGGTGTCGCCCTGCTGCTGAATTTCCCGAAGAGCAGCGTCGAAGCGCTCGTTAAATTCCTCTTCGTTAAAAACAATTTTCTTTTCTTCGAGAAATACCCGAATCAGGTCACGCGGAGTGCCGTATGTGTCATAAAGTTTGGCGATATCCCTGAAAAACGGTTCCAGCCCGGCCCTTGCCTGTTCGTATGCTTCTTGCTTGAGCTCGTCATTTTCGACGAGCATTTCAAGGGAAGTAGCTGCAAACGAAACGGCCGGCGACGCTGCCCTTTCATCTTCGGTAACTTCCGCATTGATCTTTTCCTGTAAGGCAGCGAAATCTATATTCTTCCAAGCCGCTGCAAGCCCTATCTGCGCTCGCTCGATAAAACTCAGCTTGTCAAAAAGCTCATCGAGCTTTCCCAAACCCACTGTCATCGTCGCTCCAAACCTCTCCTCCTCAACACGAACCATCTTTCCGATAAATTCACGCTGCGTTTCGAGTTCAGGGTACGCAGTGCGCATTTCGCCGACAACAAAATCGCAGACTTTGTAAAAGAAAAGATCCTTAAGGCCGAGGTGTTCGCGGCCGTGATATATGGCTCGGCGCATTATTTTGCGCAAGACATAGCTACGGCCTTCGTTGCCCGGCAGGATGCCGTCGGCTATCGCAAATGCCGTCGAACGAGCGTGATCGGCTATCACGCGGCAGGCGAATTGCTGGTTGTCGGACATTTCCGTATAAATGCTCATTGCCTATATTCTATAACAGGCGTAATTTCAGAACCACTACGCGCTTGCCGTAAATCGTGTATTCGGTTTATCTTATGAAGTATGCGGCTATCACTTATTATTCTTCTTGCGGCCTTCGCTTTTGCGATGAATGTCTATTCACAAACTGCCCAAAAATTGGCGTCCGATTGGGAAAAGGAGCATATCTCCAAGATATTTCCGTCGGAAGTTCGGCACGCAGACCTAAAAAAATATCTCGAACAATTAAAAAAGATTGGCGTAAAGGTCGATCAGGTTGGATTTTCGTACGCCAGCCGCGAGATATATCAGATGGAATGGGGCAAAGGCCCGCTCAGGGTTTTTATGTGGTCGCAGATGCACGGTGACGAACCAACCGCCACGTCTGCGCTTATCGATATGTTCGCTTATCTGCAACAAAATCGTAACAGCGATATGGTAAAAAAAATAGCCGAAACGGTCACGATCCGTGCGGTGCCGATGCTCAACCCCGATGGTTCCGAAATATATCAGCGTCGTAATTTGCAGGGCATCGACGTCAACCGCGATGCGATTGACCTGAAAACACCCGAGGCACGGCTCCTAAAACAGCTGCGTGACGATTGGAATCCGGCGATCGGTTTTAATCTTCATAATCAGGGAGAGCTTACAACGGTCGGAAGCCTGCCAAAACAGGCCGCGATATCTCTGCTGGTCGTCTATGGCGACGAGGCGAAAACGACAAACTACGGACACGAACGCAATCAACGGATCGCCTCGGCGATGGTGACGGCGCTGCAAAAATTTATTCCCGGCCACATCGCTCGTTACAGCGACGAATGGACGCCGACCGCCTTTGGCGACAATTTTTCGGCATGGGGAACGCCGACAATTCTGATTGAAACCGGTGCGTTGAACGGCAAAAACGAAATGTATCTTGTCAAGATGAATTTTGTAGCACTGATGACGGCCCTGCAATCGCTCGCGTCGGGCAGCGAACGGTCACAGGATCCGAATCTCTACATTAGCCTCTCCGAAAACAGCTCAGGCAGGCTGGTCAATTTTGTCTTTAGACGGGCAAATATTGTGACGTTTACCGATTTTACGTCGATTTCGGTTGCCGACATCGCCGCCGTGACGGAGCGCCGCCGGGCGAGTTTTGCCGCGCCGACAAAAATCAGGGCCGTTGGTGACCTGCCATACACTCGCGGATTTGAGGAATATGACGCCAGCGGATTTAACGTGGTGCAGCGGTTTGGCGTCATCAAATCTGGCGAACTTGCCGAACTTTATTTCTACCGGAAAACGCGCTCGATCGATTGGACTGCGGTCGATCTTGAAAAACTGTATCCGCCCGACGCGATTTTCTCCGCCGGAAAATGGATAAAAGGAGAAAAGATTGTGCCGGGAGGATAAGGGATATGCAAGCTTATAGGTCGAAATTCTCAAGTAGAACCTTCATGTATTGTGTGCTGAAGACCGCATAGAAAGTCGGGCCGCTTTTCAAAAACTCTAGTAAACTGTTTGTGGTGTTATCTTTCTTAAAGATCAAAAATATTGCCCTCATCGACGAGCTGTTTATCGAATTCGGCAACGGCCTTAATCTCCTGACCGGCGAGACCGGCTCGGGCAAATCGATAATCGTCGATAGCCTAAGCGCTTTAACGGGCGACCGGATTTCGACTGACCTTATCAAGGAAGGCGGGCAATTCGCCATTATCGAAGGTCTTTTTTTGCTGTCGCCGACGGACGATCTCATAACGATTTTGCACGAAAGCGGTATAAATATTGATCTGTCCGCCGAATGCGGGCTGATTATCCGCCGCGAGCTTTCCCTGACAGGCAAAAACCGTGTTTTTATAAACGATCAGCTCGTGACGCAGGGTTTTCTTAAACGCATCGGGACATTTCTGGTTGACATACACGGGCAGGGCGAACAAGCATCGCTCTACAACGTCGAATCACATATCGATCTGCTCGACAAATATGCACAGCTTGAATCGCAAAAACTAAAGGTTGCAGAAGCCTTTCGGGCGATGTCTGCGATACGGCATGAATTGTCATCAATTGAGAAAGACACCGCCGAAAAGCTTCAGTTAATAGACATTCTGCGGTTTCAGGCAGGCGAGATAAAAACGGCTGATCTACAGCCGGACGAAGAAGCCGGGCTTGAGGAAGAAAAGCGGCGTTTGAGCAATATCGAAAAACTCACAGCTCTGAGCGGTGACGCGTTTGCCCTGCTTTATGACAACACCGATTCGACCGCCGCAACTCTCGAAAAAGCGCAGAGAAAGGTTGCCGAGCTCTCCGATTTTGAATCGCAATTTTCGGAATATGCGGACGGTGTCGTGTCGGCGCGTGCCGTCATCGAGGATCTTTCGTTGGCGATCCGCGATTTTCGCAGCCGTCTCGAATTTTCACCCGAAAGACTGAATGAAATAGAGAATCGCCTCGCAGAAATAACGCGGCTCAAGCGAAAATACGGCGATTCGATCGATGCCGTTCTCGGTCATTTAAAAGTGTCCGAAGACCGGCTTTTAAATATAGAAACTGCGGAATTTCGGGAACAGGAGTTGAAACAGAAGTTGGCCGAAATGCGTGTTGAGTATCTGAAACGTGCCGATGCATTGCACGAACGACGCTTGTCGGCGTCTGATAAATTTAAGAAACAGGTCGAGAAAAACCTCGAGGCGGTTGCTCTCGAAAAAGCTCGTTTTGAAGTGAGAATCGAAACGGACAAGGAAAATGACGCTGCATTTTCCGCTGATGGTATTGACCGCATTGAATTTTACTTTTCTGCAAACCCAGGCGAATCGCCCAAACCGCTGGCTAAGGTCGTATCCGGCGGCGAAGCCTCGCGGCTGATGCTGATCTTAAAGACAGCGGTCAAGTCGGCGGGACAAAAAACCGCCGTTTTTGACGAGATCGACGTCGGTATCGGCGGACGCGTTGCCGAGGCTGTCGGTCGAAAACTAAAAGCCCTGGCCGCCACGCAGCAGGTTTTATGCGTCACGCATCAGCCGCAGATCGCATCGCTGGCCGACAGCCATTTTATTGTCGAAAAAGAAATTTCCGGCGGGAAAACCCTGGTAAAAACCCGCGAACTCACGACCGCCGAACAGATCGAGGAAATAGCCCGAATGCTCGCCGGCGAAAAAATAACCGATCAGGCACGCGAAAACGCGAGGGCGATGCTGGCCGGGAGATAATTCACCCGCAGAGCCGCAAATAAGGAATAATTTTTGCTGTATATTAACGCGGATAAACGCAGACGGGATTGGTAAACATCATCCTACCTCGGATCCGCGTTGATATGCGTAGCGGGCAAAATCGCTTACTTTTCGGCTTGTGCGCTTTGCATTAAAATCCATTATGACTTCTGAAATTCTAGCTCAAGTAATTCGCGGCGAAACGGTCGAATCGATTCATCGCGGCCATATTTCCGCTGTTGACGGCGACGGAAACGAATTTGTGTCGGTGGGCGACCCGTCGATGGTGACATATTTTCGCTCGGCGGCAAAGGCTTTTCAGTTTATACCGTGTCTCACGAGCGGTGCGGCTGACCGGTTTGAGTTTGCCGATAACGAGATCGCGATCGCCGTAGCTTCGCATTCCGGTGAGCAGGTCCACGTAGAAATCGCCAAGCGGCTTCTCAAAAAGATCGGCCTCGCCGAATCTGATCTCCGCTGCGGCATACACGCGCCCTTTTACGACAAAGAATCACGCCGAATGATCGCAGCCGGTGAAAGGCCGACCGTGTTTCACAACAACTGCTCAGGGAAACACACGGCGATGCTGGCTCTTGCGAAGCATATCGACGCCGGTTTGGACGATTATGATTCGGCGGAAAGCCGGGTGCAAAAGCGTATTTTGCGATGTGTCTCCGATTTCTCCGGCGTACCGGAAAGCGAGATCGCCATCGGCGTCGATGGCTGCGGCGTCCCCAGCTTTGCCTTGCCGCTTTCCGGAATGGCCAGAAGTTTTTCAAATTTGGCCGCCCCTTCAAATTTTCATTCAACCGTCCAGTCCGCCGCAAAACGCATCGTCGCTGCGATGATCAAATACCCCGAACTCATCGGCGGCACCGAACGCCTCGACACGATCCTGATGAACGCCGCTTCCGGGAAAATCATCTCTAAGGTCGGAGCCGAAGGCGTCTGGCTCTGCGGAATACTCCCATCCGAAAAATTCCCAACCGGTCTCGGCATCGCACTAAAAATCGAAGACGGCGACGACCTGTACTCGCGCTCCGTCGTCGCTATCGAAATCCTGCGTCATTTAGGAATTCTGAAGCCTGATGATCTTACTGAACTGTCGCCAATGCCGATCAAAAACCGGCGCGGTGAACAGGTTGGTCGAATTGAGGCAAAATTGGCGATCTTATAAAATCTCAATCAAAATATTTTCTTGCCTTTGCGTACACGAGCAGGTTCACGTCAGGCGTATCATTTGCGGTTTGGCCCCTCGATCTGATCAAGCAACTCCTCAATGTTGTCGAGGTTCATGCCCAGTTTTTCCTGGATACTGTTGCCCGCAGGCGTTCGTTCAGATTTTTGAAATCTACAAAATCGAGACGCTGATCCTGATAGCACGAGAAGACAAATAATTCTTCGCCGTTGTGCGGAGTTGGAGGCATTTGGGAGAAAATCTATCCATTTCATGGCGTAATGGACAAAAGTCAGGATTTCGGTTTTAGCTCCGGAGGAGCGAAATATTTGTAGAACCGATTCAAAAAAAGTTAAAGCTCCGTAGGAGCGGCATGTTATTGATTCGCTTGGGTTTAATGTCGCCTCTAACGGGGCCTAACTTCCCTTTTTTTTATTCTACAAACATTTCGCTCCTCCGGAGCTAAAGCCGAAATCCTGACTTTTAAGACATCCTCCAAATAGACGGGCATAGCCCGAAGAAATATTTTAAATCGTTAGTGCCCCTGTCTCCGTTAACGCATTCGGGTTCTGATAAAAATAATCTTTGCACGCGGCTTGCCGCTCTATTTGCGGTAAAGCTTGCTTCACCGATAGCCGTTCACCCTTTTTTTGCGGCTATGCCGCCGGTCAGTCGGCGGCATAGCCCCAAGTCAAAAAAAGCGGCAATCGGAAAAGCAAGCTTTTCCGCAAATAGACGGGAAAGCCCGAAGAAATCTATTAAATCATTAGAGTTCCTGTCCCCACTTACGCAGCAAGGTTCTGACTTTAGGGTCAGAACCTTGTTGCGTTAGAGGGCGTCGAGGGGGTTTTGGGTCATTCAAGCCCTACGAAATCTACTTCTGAGAGCGGGTTGAAGATTTGCAGGACGCGGGTGGCGAAGCGGTAGCGGCGGGAGGTTACTGTTAGGAGGTGGGCTTCGCCGGGGGTTATGTTTTCGAAACGGTATATGCCGAACGAGCTTGTGCTGGCGGTTTGGGTTATGCCGTTTGAATCGGTGATGGTGACGGTCGCGTTGCGGAGGCCGCGGCCGTCGGGCGTGAGGATTCGGCCGTTGACCTGCATGCCGGCACCGATACCGGCGTAGATTGTCGGCAGCAGCGTGCCGTTTGCATCCGAGACGCTCTGACGGGCGAGTCGGCTTCCAAAGGTGATCGGAAGCGAACCGGTTTCAGCGTTTGCGGCCACATTGAACGTGACGGTCACGATCTGTCGCGTTCCACTCTCAAA
>JBGTEX010000065.1:0-15559 GCA_041747575.1 Pyrinomonadaceae bacterium | reverse complement strand
CGGAGTAATAATCGATTCGACCCAGCTAAATCCGTATGCACAGGGACCGCGTCAGATACTGACGATCACGTTCACAATTGCACCGAATACACCGACCTCAACATTCCCGGTAACCTTTAGCAGTTCGCCGGTATTCCAGAGTGTATCGAATGTATTTGGGGTCAACCTCCCGACGGCGTACGAGCCAGGCAACATCGCGGTCGGTTCGACCGCCGCCGGTGTCGAGGTCACGGGCAGGGTTTTGACGCCCGATGGGCGCGGACTTCGCAATGCGACGGTCTCGATCATCGACGGCCAGGGCGTCGTGCGAACCGCACGGACAAGCTCGTTCGGATTCTACCGATTCGAGGAGGTCGAAGCAGGCGGCTCGTATGTGGTAGGTGTAACCTCAAAACGTTACCGCTTCGCCTCGCGCGTTGTCAATATCAGCGATACCCTGACTGACGTAGACTTTGTCGGGCTTGAATGATCCTGAGTCTGTACACGCCCGCATATGCAGGCGGTGCTGACATTACTCAAGGCGGCCTTAGGGCCGCCTTTTTTATTGTATTACGCGCAGCCCATTGGTTTTCAGAGTCATCGATTCCGGCTAAATTGCTCAATGCACTGCAACTATTATAAAATCAAGTCATAATAGATCGAACCGTATGGTTGAAAAGCTGACCGTCATATTTTTTATCATTCTTTGTATGTTATTGGGTTTTTATCTGATACTTTCGCCGTGGGACGCTCTTTTTGGCCCATGGGGCGAAAATTATCTGCTTGTCTTTCTTTCTGACAAAGCGGGTGCTCCGGTTTTGCATCGAGCGGTCGCTTCGACATGGTTTCGTGGTGCGGTAACCGCTCTCGGGGTTCTAAATCTGCTCATCGCGTTTTGGGAAATTGCTCATTTCAATCAAAGCGTCAAAATGCTCCAAGGTGCTGAAACACCTGATAAATCGTGAGATTTTCCTTTACCGAACCAATAATTTACCTGATAACAAGAGGCGATGCAGCAGACTCGAATTTTACGCATTGGCAGCGCGAGATTATCGAAATTGTACGGATCGCGGTCGAGGAAAAGATCGCTCTCATTCAAATTCGTGAGACACGGCTGTCAGGCCTGGCGCTATTCCAATTAACTACCTCAGTTGCTGAAATAACTCGAGGTTCGATGACCCGCGTGCTTGTTAACGACCGTGCTGATATAGCTTTGGCGGCTGGTGCGGACGGGGTTCATCTTGCGTCCCATTCGCTGCCTGTTAGCGTTATTCGTAAGAATTTTCCGTCAAAATTTATTATCGGAGTATCGACCCATTCGAGCGGAGAAATAATAAATTCTGCTAATGACGGGGCGGATTTTGCTGTCTTCGGGCCGGTATTTGAAACGCCTGGAAAGAGCAAACCGCAAGGGCTGAAAGGGCTATCGGAGGTTTGTTCTGAACTTAAACACTTTCCCGTTATTGGACTGGGCGGGATCGACGAATCAAATTTTGAGTCAGTAATCGCAGCGGGTGCAAAGGGCATTGCGGCCATACGAGCGCTTAACCAACCGGAAACAATGCGTTCGATTTCGGCGAAAATGCGGCGGTATCGGGCTGAAGCCGGTTGATGATCGGCGAAAGGACACGGCTGTCTTAGTGGTCAGTTGTAGTGGCACTATTCCGCTGCATAACGAAAGGGCGATTGGTCATTTTGAAAGCTCTGAATAGAACACTTTGAAAGCTCTGAAATTATGAAAGAAGTACAAAACACGGTGCGCCCTATTTGCCTGACGATCGCCGGGCTTGATCCTTCGGGCGGTGCAGGGATTATCGCGGACATAAAAACTTTTTCAGCGTTTGATTGTTTTGCGGCGGCGGTTATCTCGTCTGCAACTTCTCAGAATACACAGGGTGTTTTTGGTGCGGCACATCAAAGCGCCGACTCGGTTCGTCAACAGATCGAGCCGGTACTCGACGACTATGACATCGCCGCGGTCAAAACGGGAATGCTCCCGACCCGTGAAATTATAATGGAGGTTGCGAGGCTTTTTGAGCAGAACGAATTGCAAAATGTTGTAATCGATCCGGTTGTCCGTTCGACCTCCGGATTTGATCTTATAGACGATGCGGCGCTCGCCGTTCTGGTCGAAAAGCTTTTCCCGCTTGCTGATCTCGTTACACCGAACATTCCCGAAGCGGAGCGGATCACCCGTAAAAAAATCAAAACGGATAAAGACATTGAGAAAGCCGCCGAAATTATGCGTTCGATGGGAGCGAGAAATGTGCTGATAAAAGGCGGGCATTTTTTTGAGAAACGGCGAAAGCACGGCGGGCGGATGGCCGCCGATTTTTTGTTTGCCGGACAGGTTTTGGATGTTTTCGAAACGGAATTTATTGAAACTACCGCGACGCACGGCACAGGCTGCGTGCTTTCGGCCGCGATCGCCGCAAATTTAGCGCGCGGAGAAAATCTAAAAGCGGCGGTTGCAATTGCGAAGGATTTTGTGACAGAGGCCATCCGAACGGCTCCCAAAATAGGTAAGGGACACTCGCCGATTAATATATGATAGATCGCGGCCCCAAAAGATTCGGTTTGTTGATTTGCGTATAGCGACACAACAAAAAGTTCGCAGGAACTCTATTTTGCGGGTGTAAAAATGCTTGGTGATTGGTATGTGACTCCGACGATGATGCCGGTTCGCGGACTGAACCTTGTGAGGCCAAAAGCCGCCGCGGTATCAAATCTAAGGCCGGAAGTTTTTATTTGAGCCCCTACGCGAAATTGGCCGACGCTTTCGGTGCCGAGCGGGGCGGCTCCGCTTCGGGTGTTGATTCGCCCATTTACCTCGCTCAAAAGATTTACGCGCTCGGTCAGTCTGTAAATGCCGGCGAGTCCGTATAGAATTACGTCATTTTGCGTAAACCGCTCGATCGGAGCAGTCATTATCTGAATTCCGACATTGCCAAATGCATTAAAACGGGGCGTATTTGCGACGACGCTCCCGAATTTTTTTTGAAGCAATATTTTTGAAAAAATATTGATCTGGTTTATGCCGATTCCGCGTGCCTGATCGGTATTTGGCATCTGAAATCCAAATTTCAAACCGATCGCCGGTAAAAGTCTCGTTTCGTTTCTAAGTTTTACTTTGGCCGAAACGGTAAAATCATCAAAATCATTTGTTGAATTGCCATCCAGAGTCAAGGGCACGGCCGACGCCGTTTGCGAGTTTATCGAAACGTAATTTTGAATAGTCCCCTCGATCTGAAGTTCAACATTGGATGAAAAACCCGTTCGGACACGAATATCACCGACGCGCGTGAGATCGCCGTTGATACCGGAAAGCGGGAATCTGGCATTTTGAAAAAAATCAACGCCGACACTAAGCTCAAGCGAACCCGCTGGGGTAATATCGACATCATCCGTTATCAAAGGCCTCTGCTGGGCCAGCGCCGCGGATCCAGCCGTTAACATCAGGATAAAAATGAAAGCCAGCCTTTTCATTATTTTGATTTTCACACTAACCGGGTATTTTGTAAAACTCTGACAGGCGATACAGCACAATTCCGATTTGCACATCCAAAGCTAAACTTGCAAAATTGTTTTAGATAGTTTCTTTGAGTTCAAAGCTAAATTGAGTTCAAAGCAAAAACCCTGGACTCGGAACCCCTTATATGGAGTCTGGAATTTATTTTTTACGATGATCGCCAGAAAGTTTTTGATTAGCGGAGCAGTTCAGGGTGTCGGTTACCGGTATTTTGCTCAACGCTCTTCGGCAAGGCATCAGGTTCGGGGATATGTGCGGAATCTGGATGATGGGCGCGTCGAGGTTTTGGCAGAAGGGAATTTGAAGGCGGTCGACGAATTCAAAAATGACCTTACGGCCGGCCCCGCGTATTCGCACGTCACGGTTATAGAAGAATTGGTCATAGAGCCAAGTGGTTTATATTCTGCATTTAGGATTGAGAGATAATTTTTATGCGGCTCGTTGATCGTCATCACGATAAGTGTTGCAACGAACCATCGGCAACGAATAAATAAATGAAAAACCTTAAGAAATTAATTCGCGAGGTGCCCGATTTTCCGAAGCCGGGCATTAATTATTACGACATTACAACCCTTCTCAAAGACCCCGCGGGATTTGAGGAGACGATTGACGCATTGACCGAGCAATGCCGAGGCCTTAATATCGACACGATCATCGGCGTCGAATCGCGCGGTTTTATTTTTGCAGCACCGCTTGCTTATCAGCTCGGCACCGGATTTATTCCGGTTCGAAAGCCAAAGAAACTGCCGGCCGAATCTATCTCGATTTCGTACGATCTCGAATACGGCACCGACTCGCTGGAAATGCATAAAGACGCGGTCGGCAACGGCCAACGCGTTCTGATTGTTGATGATCTGCTGGCAACCGGCGGCACGGCAAAAGCGGCTGTCGATTTGGTCGAAAGCGTCGGCGGGACGGTCGCGGCCCTGTTGTTTGTCGTCGAGCTCGATTTCCTCGGCGGCAGAAAGAAGTTCGAGGGATACGAGGTCAAATCGCTGATACAATATAAAAGCTGATAATTTAATCTGGGAACTCGAAAGATTGTTTCAGCAACAAATCCGTGTCTAAAAAACCGGATGGTCGGCTCCCGTAGCTCAGTAGGATAGAGCGTTCGCCTCCTAAGTGAAAGGCCGCTGGTTCGAATCCAGCCGGGAGCACCATAATAATACACGTTACCAGGGAGGGATTTTAGAAGTGAAAAATATAACAGGTATTGACCTTGTAAAAGGTGCGTTTGCGGGCGTTGTTGGCGGGTTGGTCGGTACGGTGGTGATGACACAGTTTCAGGCTTTATTAACCGCAATGACCGAGAACGATGACAAATCAAGTAAAAAAGACGGTGACGAAGAAGAGCCGGCAACCGTAAAGGCCGCCAGCAAGATATCTGAGGTCGTTTTTGATCACAAATTGCAAAAAAGTGAAAAAGAGGCCGCCGGACAAGCCGTTCATTATGCAATGGGTGCGGCGACCGGTTTTGTTTACGGCATTGCCACCGAGATCGAGCCAAATGCGGCTCTAGGCGTCGGCATTCCCTTCGGAGGGGCGGTTTGGCTGGTCGCTGATGATGTTGTGGTTCCGGCTCTCGGACTTTCCAAGCCTGCGACGGAATACCCGCTCTCGACGCATGCGTATGCACTTTCGTCGCACATGATCTATGGTTTTGCGACCGAGTTAACGCGGCGGTCGATGCGTAAAATATTAGATTAGTATCGTATCTTGACACTGATTTTTGTGGAAGTGCGAGACGAATAAAACTTTCTATTATATGAACGGAAGAAAAGCGTGTAAAAGCACAGTGGCAACATTTATCCACTCTGTCAACGCCCTAAGTCTATTCATAAATCTCCAAAAACGAATAATTTACCGCATTGTCCAACCGACGATGCGGCTTTTTTTATTTTATTGCCGCCAATGTACTAATAAGGGCATATTACAAAATGCATTTGCGGCGGACATTGTATGTTAATCCGCCGCAGATCTGTTTCACAATGAAACACGAGAAATCCTTGTAAAGCGTTGTAAACATTGTGGTTCTGGTTTCTTGTTCCATTTCGGTGTTCCACTTTGGAACACGAAAAAGCCTTGTAAAACGTTGTAAACATTGTATTTGTGGTTTCGTGTTCCATTTCGGTGAATATAGAGTGTTTTTTTTGGAACATAAAAGCAGATCTGTTCCAAGATGGAACACGAAAAAACCTTGTAAAGTATTGTAAACAGTGTGGTTGTGGTTTCGTGTTCCATTTCGGTGAAATATAGTGTTCCACGTGAAACATTTGTTTCAATTTGCGACAGCAGACATTCTTATCGCGTACAGTCTGCGATATAATATATCATAGATGAAACACAATTGTCAACAAAGGTTCGAGATTTTGCTCCTAAGCTGCGGAGCAGCGAAAGCATGTAGCCCCAGGTTCCGCCGAAACGGCTCCACCTGGGATCGGGGGCTGAGCGAAGTAAACATTTCGCCATACATCCAATCCGTAACCGCTCTAGAGCGGCAGGCCGCGGGCTAAGATCAATTGCCGTCTGCTTTAGCGGACGGAAAAGGTTGAAAAAAAGGACAGGCTTTAGCCGAATAGCAAAAACAAATAAATTCCTGTCAATTTCAGTTAAAGCTATTCGGACGACTAACTTATTTCAAAGATTTTGGCTAAAGCCGAAATCATCTGTCAATTCTTCCCGTCAGCTAAAGCAGACGGCAATTCATAAAGATCTGAAGACCGTCGCACCGCCGCTATTCCGCATTTTTTTTACGCCTTCATCTCCTTTAAATCAATGTAATAAACCCATTAGCGACTTAGTGCATCAAACCGGTGTTTGCATAAAGTATTTAAGGAATTATAAAATCCTTTGCGAAGGGCGCTTTAATTAGGAGTATTTGATGAGATATTTTCGATATACAGTTTTTTCTTTATTCGTATTGTCTGTTTTCGCATTTGCGGCGGGAGCACAGGAAACGCAGACCCGCGTTATCGATGAGGTTGTTGCACAGGTAAATGACGGTGTAATAACGCTTTCGCGTATAAAACGCGAATCGAAAAGTATCGTCGATACGTATGTCCAGGAAGGAAAGACCCGCGACGAGGCCCAGAAACTGGTGGATGACAAACAGGGCGAATTGATCGCCGGCCTTATCAACGAAGAGCTACTTATTCAAAAGGCAAAAGAAGCAGGGCTCGATTCGTCGATCGAGGCAAGCCTCAATCAGAGATTTGTCGATATTATGAAGCAGTACGGTTTTACAACCGTCGAACAGCTATATGCCGAAATGGAAAAGACCGGCGTCGATCCGAAGGAACTCCGCGAAGATTGGCGAAAGCAGGCGACCCGCGATCAGGTGATCCAGAGAGAGGTTCAGTCAAAGGTCTATTGGGGTTTTAACGGAAAACAACTAAAGGATTATTACGAAAAAAACAAAAGTAAATTTACTAAGCCTGAAACCGTTTCATTTAGCGAGATATTCCTCGGTTTCGCGGGTCGCGACGAAGCGGCTGTCCGCGAAAAAGCAAAATTGCTGTACGCGGAATTAAAGGCCGGTGGCGATTTTACCAAGATCGCTAAAGAAAATTCTGATCCGGGCGTCGTCACACAAGGAGCCGGAAAAGTAGAGAAACTGCGTACCAAAGAGCTCGTCGAGGCCATTTCGAAACCGATCGCCGGGCTAAAGGTCGGCGAATATACTGTACCGTTCGACGCCGAACAGCTGGGTGTGGTGATCTTGCGAATCGACGCCAGAGATCAGGCAAGCAGCGAATCGGTCTTTGACGAAAACGCCGTCCGTTTGGCGATGATGGGCGAACAAATACCCGTTGAGCAAAAGAAATTTATGTCAAAGCTTAGAGAAACCTCGTACATAAAGATCAGCGAAAGCTATCGCCCCCTCGTATCCCCAATCCTCTTCGCCGACGAAAGAAAGGAAAAAACGAACAATTAAAATCTAAACCAGACCACAGAAAGCCCGCATTTGAGCGCCTAAAGGATTGGCAGATAAAATTTGGCTTTAGCCAAATATAGCAGACGCCGCCGCCGCTGACCGGCGGGTCAGAACCGGAAGCGATAGCGACTGGTTTCTTTTGACAGGTGCATTGTTTGCGGCTATGCCGCCGCGGGCGGCAGACATTCGCATAAATATAATGGCCAGAATAATTAACGAACCTGTCGCCCGCTACGCGGGCTTCGATCATCCTGTGCAATCTGACCCCAGGTTCCGCCGAAACGGCTCCACTTGGGGCTACATGCTTTCGTTGCTCCGCAGCTTCTGAGCGTACAGCCCAACGCCGAACTGAAAAACTCTCACACGCTTTCGCCAGTTACACGGGATGGTCTGAGCGGGATCGATAAACCTGTTATACGATTCTGGTTTATCGGGGGACGCCAATATATTTAACGAAGGACTTCCTTTATCGCCGCGTCAAATATTTCTACTCTTCGCCTGGCTCGTTTTACATCCGGGTGTTCGCCGTTATAGCTGCGGGTGAGGCGGGCGAGATCGGTATCGAGTTCGGCTTTTCTGACTATCAATTTGCCGAGAGCCAGGGTCAGTTTGCCGGTTTCGGACGGTTTTACAGCTAAAACCTTTGCGACCAATATGTCGAGGGCGGCAAGTTCGAATCGCAGATCGATGATCTTGGGGTTTGCCTCGGTATAATCAGCCGAAAAAGCCACGATATCCGCCTGGATGTCCGTCTTTCGAAGCAGTATTTCCGAGTACGCCGCAGACGAACGAATTGAACCCGTCTCGCCGCCTGAACCCTGCTGTCCAAAACAGATCAGTGGAAAGCTAAAAATAGCGGCGATCAGGGCCGCCCGCAAATACTCTTTCATAAACGGCTCCTATTGTGAGTCAAAAGTAAAAAAATCCGGGGTCAGCTTCTGATTAATGACATACTGTCCCACGCTGATGCCCCATAAGCTTTGGTATAGCGAAGTCGTGCTGTTTGATTGAAACTCCACCTGATATCGATGCGGCAGCATCATCGCGTCAGCCGGTCGGAAGTCAGAAAATGTTTCGGTCAGAACCAGCGTGGAATCCACGATCTGATTGGCCGCCCCAAACCGCGGTGTCGCCGCCGTAACTTCACGTCTGTACTCGGACCCGACGTGATAAAACGTTTCGCTGTCAAAATACAATCTGATCGAAAATTCTTTCGAACCGCTACCGGACGGAAAATAGTTCAGGACGTAAACTTTACGTCCGTTGACGTTCTTAGTACCGCCCGTTTTTATCGTCGGCTTCATTTTATCCAGATTCAGCATCGCCCATCTCAAAGACATTACCCCGCCAAAAAGCCCGCCGCTCAAGACTTTATCGTGTTCGGACAAAAACGCTCCAAGCAAAGACCTGGTGCCGGCGGAGATAAACGGCAGATTCGGCTCCCCGCGGAAATATCCTATTTTTTCAAAAGGATATTCTCTCGAGTTCAGACTCAGCACAAAAAACAGATTATTGGGATCGGAGACGACGACCGCCTTTCCGCCGCCGTTTATCTTTGGAGTTTTTGACTCGAATTTGCTAAGCCCGACCGCCATCAAGGTCTTGACCGAGTCCCGCGTATCCTTACTCCCGATCGCATTGAGGTGTTTGGAAACGATCTCTTCGTACTTTAGATCGAACGCAAACAGGCCCGTTGGGCCAATAGCTATGAAACACAGAAAAATTATCGATCTCATTATCATAAACATAGGAATTTATATTAACCTCCGGCCTAAAATCAGATCAGCAAGCTATCGGGCGGCTTCGGCTATCATACCACCCTTTCCCAGCGCGAATTTTGACAGCGCGGGTGCGTCGCACGAATCAAATTCTAAATCACGGCTACACCCCGTCTCGACCAAACCATCGCCAAATGTGTCCCGACCGGCGAGTGTTTCAAAATAAACCGTAATATTATAAAGTATCTCGTCCGCCGAGTGCGAATGATAGAGCGTCTGTCGAAACTGCGCCCCGCCCACAAGCCCTTTTGTAAATTGTCCGGCAAGCTGTTTCATTTTACCCAGCGCGACGATCTCCGGCATTTCCTCACGGCACATAGAAAAAAATTCGAGCAGGACATCTTTTTTTTCGTTAAGGTCAGGCTGAAAGGGTTTGCGGCCACTAAGAACGTCCTGAAATTGTCGAAAGATCCATGGATTCTGCATGGCGCC
Source organism: Pyrinomonadaceae bacterium (assembly GCA_041747575.1). GTDB lineage: Bacteria > Acidobacteriota > Blastocatellia > Pyrinomonadales > Pyrinomonadaceae > OLB17. The sequence continues at coordinate 5,907 of JBGTEX010000065.1, read as the reverse complement.
GCGTCCGATCAAAATACCGTCCGTGCCTGTTTCGGCCCAACGTTTCATCCCGTATTCAATAGTGGTAATATCGCCGTTGCCGGAAACCGGAATGCTGACGGCCTCTTTTACCTGTTTTATAAAATCCCAGTTAGCAAGCCCTTTATAGCCCTGTTCGCGTGTGCGCCCGTGTACCTGAATATGCTCAACGCCGCATTGCTCCGCCATTTTTGCAACATCAACAACATTGATCGCGGCATCCGAAAAACCGGTTCGCAATTTTAGCGTCAGAGGGATCTTGATGGCTTTTTTTATCGCTTTAAGGATTTCTTCGAGATTTGGCAGATCTTTCAAAAGACCGGAACCGCCGCCATTTTTGACAACTTTTGGCGCCGGGCAGCCGCAATTTACATCGAGAATGTCAGCCCCGACCTCTTCGGCCATCTCGGCCCCCATCGCCATGCGATCCGCCTTGCCGCCAAAAATCTGCACCGCATACGGTCTTTCCTCTTCGTCAAAACGCATCTGCCGTTTCGATTTGGGGTTGTTCCGCGTCAAACCCTCGACCGATATAAATTCCGAAACAACCAACCCGACCCCGCCCCGCCGCTTTATCAAACGGCGAAACGTATAATCCGTCACCCCAGCCATCGGCGACAGGATAAGCGGCGGATCTATTTCTATGTTTCTAATCTTAAATGGTTTCACAACTCAGGAATTTAAAATTCTAACGCCTCGATATTTGGCACGGGTGGCGACCAGATAAAAGCCTGCCGATTTTGCAGGCTGTTGGCTGTTTTCTCCACCGCGGCTTTTTCATAGGTTTTGACGGTAAAAATGAGCTAACCTTTCTTATTTTGATTCAAAAACGACCTTGCCATCAACGACGGTTTTCAGGACTTTTACTGATCCGATCCTGGCCGGGTCAATTGTAAAAATATCATCAGACAAAATAACAAAATCGGCGAGCATTCCTATTTCGATAGTACCTTTTCGCTGTTCCTGAAACTCAGCGTAAGCGGAACCCCACGTAAACGCCCTGACCGTTTCATCGACCGTGATCTTTTGCTCCGGAATCCAGCCGTTCGGATTTTTATCATCGAGTGTCCGGCGGGTTACGGCCGAGTAAACACCAAGCAGCGGATTTAGCGGCGCTACTGGTGAATCTGAGCCAAATGCCAGGATCCCGCCCGAATCCAGCAAAGTGCGAAACGCATACGTGCCTTTCAGGCGTTCGTCGCCAAGCCGTTTTCCGGCCCATCGGCCGTCGTCGATAATGTGAAAGGGCTGCATTGACGCGATAACCTTAAGGCTGCCAAAACGTTTGATGTCCTGCTGTCTAAGATGCTGCGAATGCTCGATGCGAAACCTCCGGTCGCGGGGGCCGTTTATTTGTGCGGTTTTTTCAAAAATGTCGAGAATTGTGGCGTTTGCCTTATCGCCGATAGCGTGTATGTTTATCTGTAAACCCGCTTTGTCGGCGTTCATCACGAGATCCGGCGTCTTTGGAATATCTCCGCCTGCGAGACCCATGGTTTTTGGATCGTCCAGATAAGGTTCGAATAACCACGCGGTCGTCGAACCGAGGCTGCCGTCCGCATATCCCTTGAGACAACCGACGCGGATCATATCGTCGCCAAAGCCATATCGAACGCCGGTATTTGCCCAGCGCTTATAGTCAGAGAGCTCTGAGCAGCCGTAAACACGCGTTTTTAGCGTTTTGCGTCGTTGCAGTTCCTGGTAAATGCCCACGTCGGTTCCGGCGGACATATCCTGCACGCTTGTCACACCAAGGCTGGCGGCGTGATCGGTAGCGGCCTGAGCGGCGTCTAACCGCTCTTCCCATGACGGGCTCGGGATCACCCGATTGAAATATGACATCGCCGCGTCCTTAAAAATACCGGACGGATTTCCCGCCGCGTCTCGGACGATCAGCCCGCCATCGATCTCTTTGGTTTCTTTATTAACGCTTGCAAGCCGCATCGCAAGGCTGTTTGCCAAAGCCATGTGGCCGTCGAGCCGGTCTATAAAAACAGGATTATCGGGCGTTGCGGCGTCGATCATTGCGGCGGTCGGCAGATCGTTCGGCTTCCAGTTTTCGTGATCCCATTTGCCGCCGAGTATCCATCGTCCCTTTGGCAGTTTGGATGCAAATGTTTTTATTCTTTGTACAAATTCTTCAGGCGTTTGCGCAGTACGCAGATCGACCGAAGACAATTGCTGGCCCGTCTCCATAAAGTGAACGTGGGCGTCATTAAAACCCGGAATTACGGTTTTGCCGCCGGCGTCGATCACCCGCGTTTGCGTCCCGATCCAGGCCTTGATCTCGGCGTCCGACCCGACCGCCTTTATCTTTCTGCCTATGACGGCCATGGCCTGCGCCGTCGTCCGCTTGCCATCCATTGTGCGGATGTTGGCATTTGTTACGACCAAATCGGCCGCCGGTGTCTGAGAAAAGCTAATCGGGATGCAAAAGACCGATATGAGAAAAAATGTGGTAAGCGTAGTGATCTTGTTCATAGTAAAAACCTTTAGGAAAAGTGTATTCTTGAGTTTCAGGCAATTATACCAATGAACGAAAAGTATTTCCACATTTTTGGCATCGCAATAACATTTATCGGCTTGGCTTTTGTAAGTTTTTTGTATGTATCCGAACCCCGTTCGCTGGCCGAGGTATCGACAAAAGGGCAAGTTGTGTTTGGCACGTACGCGATCGATAAAGCAGAATTTGAGCGCGGCCTTGCCAGCTTTTACAAAGACGAATTCCCTGCCGCGCGGGCTGCCTTCGACCGGGCGGATCCCGAGAAACGCGACGCAAAAATTCAGTTTTACACGGCATACAGTTTTTACAGGCAAGGCTGGGGGAGATTTTCAAATGACGACACGCTTTTTATGTCCGGCATTGCAGCCGTCAATAATGTCATTGCTCTTGATCCTGATTTCCGTACGGCGGATGAGACCCTGATAATGAAAACCCCGTTCGATGTAAAAAACGAAATGGAAGAAGGCCTTAAAATCACGGCCTCAGATTTTAACCCTTTAAGATTAACCCGCGAAAGAAAATAATTTACGGCCTGAGATCCGCAATTCTCCGTCTGCGGGCATCATAAATCAGGCAGCCCGTTACGCCTGCAATTTATTTACGTTATAATCTTGTTAAGTGATAAACCGTGTCGAAATAACAGCCGCAGATAGACATTACAAAATGCGGCTCGAAGATTTTTTGCTCGACCATTTTAGAGATCTCAGCAAAATGTATCTGCGCGATCTGGTTAAATATGCCGATTGCGAGGTGAACGGCCGTCACGAAAATATTGGTTTTAGGCTGAGGCCAAATGATTTTATCGAAATCAAGGTTGATTCGACCCGCGGCACGTCGATGCGGCCCGAAAATATTGAGCTTGATATCGTGTTCGAAGATGCGGAAATAATCGTCATAAATAAACCCGCCGGGATGCTTGTGCATCCTTCGCATCGCGAAAATAACGGTACGCTGTTGAACGCACTCGCATATTATTTAAACCGCCACACCGGGCCAGTACCTTCTGATTCATCGGCGGGTGAAACTCCGGTACCATCGCTCCGTTCTGAAAGGTTTATCCGTCCGGGTCTGCCGCATCGCCTCGACAAGGACACGTCGGGGCTTTTGGCCGTCGCAAAAACCGCCCGTGCTCATCGAATCTTATCCGGGCATTTTATGAAAAAGCGAATAGAAAAGCGTTATCTTGCCTTGGTCGAGGGTTTTGTTTCAAACGATTTCGGAACCATAGAAGCTCCGATCGGGCGTTTTGACGAATTAAAATTTTATGGTGTAAAAAAGGACGGGAAGCATTCCGAGTCGAAATTCCGGGTGCTTGACAGATTCACCGATACCACGCTGCTCGAATTAGAACCGGTCACAGGCCGGACAAACCAATTGAGGATACACTGTCAACACATCGGCCATCCGATCGTGGGAGACACAGACCGCGGCGGCCGTGAATTTGAACGGCTTTGTCTGCACGCACACAGGCTTGCGTTTCCACATCCGCAGACAAGGGAGAGAATGGAGTTTGAAATCGCCATCGACCTATCGTTTTAATCCCGGGCCGTAAAGAGCCTGGCCCGGCATATACGCCGTCATTTTGCCATCGGCGAAAACCGGTTGGCCGTCTACGATAACGGTCGAAAAGCCCTCGGCATATTGATGCGGAGCTTCGAACGTGGCTTTGTCGGTAATTGCTGCATCATCAAAGATAACAATATCGGCGGCGAAGCCTTCGCGGATCAGGCCGCGGTCACGCAGGCCGAACGTTTGAGCCGGGAGCGACGTCATCTTTCGTATCGCGTCTTCGAGTGTTATAAGTTTTTGCTCGCGGACGTATCGGCCCAGGACGCGGGCGTTGTTGCCGTAGCCGCGCGGATGCGGGACACCGGCGTTAAACTCGCGGACGCCGCTGTCGGACGCGACCATTGCAAAAGGTTCGCGCAGGATATTTGCAACGTCTTCTTCGCTCATCACGCGATAAACCATCCCGGCACCGCCTTTTTCATACATTTCGAACATCTGCCCGATCTGATCGTCCAGGGTATCTTTGCCGCGGGCGAGCTTTGAGATCTCTTTTATATTCTTGCCGTTAAATTCCGGGTTCGGACGGTAGCTGGCAACGTAAGCAAAATCGTATTCCTTAAATTTCTTTTTCTTCAGGTCGTCTTTCATATCCATTACGGCCTTTTTTCGCGTCTCGGGATCGGCAAGACGCTTTATCCCTTCGCTGCGGCCTCCGGCTATCGCCCAACTCGGAAGGCGGGCGTCAAGGGAAGTTGATGACGCAGTGTACGCATATTGATCGACCGTCACACTCAAACCGCGCTGCCGCGCGGCTTTTACAAGGCCGATGGTCATCGGGCTTTGGCTCCAAAGCGCTTTGCTGGAAATCTTAAAATGCGAGATCTCGACCGGCATATTTGCCTGTTCGCCGATATTTATGGCTTCGTTGATCGCCTTTACGATCTCAGTTCCTTCGTCGCGTATATGGCTGGCGTAAATGCCTCCGTATTTTGATGCCGCTTTGGCAAGCTCGACCACTTCTTCGGTTTTTGCAAAAGTTCCGGGAAGGTAGATCAAACCGGTTGACAACCCAACAGCCCCGTCTTTCATAGCTTTTTCAACGAGCGCATTCATTTTGGTCTGCTCTTCGGCGGTTGGCTGGCGGTCATCCAGACCATCGCGTTTGACCGAACGGTGTTGTGGCCTATAAGCGTCGAAAGATTGACGGCCAGAGGTTTTTGTTTGATGCGGCCAAGAAAATCGCCAATATCGAGTTCAGAACCGCCGCAATTTCCGGTGACAAGCGATGTTACGCCCATTCTGATAAAATTTTCGGCTTTTGGGTTATTATAAACATCCTCCGCGTGGGTGTGAACGTCGATAAAGCCGGGTGCGACGATTTGTCCTTTAGCATCGATGACCTGCCGCGCCGTCACGCCAGCACCGACGGCCTGACCGATGACAACCGCATCGAAACGGCCGATCTTTGCTATTTTACCGTCTTTAATGGCAATCGAGCCCCGAAACCAGGGGTTGCCCGTGCCATCGACGATTCGGGCATTGGTGATCACAAGGTCAAAGCTTTCGCCGCCCTGTGCAAACACACCGCTGAATGACAAAAAGAAGATCGATACGATAAATAATATAGATATTTTGGACATAGTTATTTGTTGTGCATTCCTATATTTGTTGTGGGTCAGAACCGAGAGCGATAGCGACCGGGTTCCTACTGTAAAGTCTCGTAAATACATTTACGGGACATATTCAAGCTTCCGAGAATTGCCACTAGCTTCAGCTAGTGGTTCAGTGTAAAAAATAACAGCGGCTTTAGCCGAACATTGGGCTAAAGCCCGGAATCTTTTTTGCAATCTTATCCCACTAGCTGAAGCTAGTGGCAA
>JBGTEX010000064.1:0-9525 GCA_041747575.1 Pyrinomonadaceae bacterium | reverse complement strand
TCTACTGAAAGCGAAGGATGATGATAATCATGAAAATTTTCAATTTCGGTAGGTTTTTTCGGGAAAGAGATACGAGATCATTCCGCTTTCGAAAGTTAATAACCGGAGTCTTAGTCGCCATTTTTGGGCTTGGGGTCGGGGTTTTCCTGGGCCTCATAGTAAAAAACAGCGAAGTTTTTGCTCAATCGGGACAGAAGAAAGTTAGTTTGGAAGCACGAAAGACTACTAATGACCAGATACGATTTTCAGACCTGAAGATCGGAGAATCGACGCGACCTTTCGAGGAGGGTTTTAGTGAGAGCAAAGGATGGATAGGCAGGACCTCATTTGAGATCGAGAATATTTCTGCTCAGGAAATAATTTATCTAAAGTTGAATGTCCTGTTTCCTGAAACCAGGGCGACCGGTCCCTTGATGGCATTCGGTCTCAGCTTTGGAAATCGTCCCGGATCAAGCATCCAGTCAAACAAAACCTTAAAGTTTGCAAAAGGCGAGAAGATGACCATCGATCTCGCCGATCAATATCAGAGAATTACAAAGTTCGTTTCACATGGATTCCCAATAGATGACATTAACCAAATCGATTTGGAAGCGAGCTTTATAGTTTTCAGCGACGGAACGGCGTGGAATGTAGGGGCTCTGATGCGTCAAGATCCAGAAGACCCAGATCGCTGGCTACCGATTCAAATGCCAGGTCACGTGCCAACTAAACCCCAGAATAAAGAGAACAAGCCGTGAATATGGTAGGTGTAAAAAATGCAAAAAAAAAATTGCCAATAGGTGCGGTAATTATCGCATTATCGCTTTCAGTCTTAGGGCAAATTCCAGATAAACAATCGGGTAAAATGGGAAAAACCGAGCAAGTTATATTAAATCTTGCCAATGATTATGCCGATGCCACCGTCAAAACGAGATATTGCCAAAATTGAACGCTTGCTAACCGACGGTTATTTATTCGTTTTTTCACAAAATTCGACTGTGGGAACCAAAGCGGAACTTATCAATTCATATAAAAATCCTATTCCAAACGGTTTAACAGTGGAAGCTATTGATATTTCTGATCCAAAAGTGCGTCTTTACGGCAATACAGCGATAGAAATAGCCAAACTAACGTTTCGTTACAAAACGGCGGACGGGAAAACCGTCAGTTATGATTTTACAGGGTCTATTGTAGCAATAAAGGAAAAAGAAAAATGGAAAATTGCTTCATTTCATGCAAGCCTCATTCCACCTCTGTCAACGGAATCAAATTCATCAAAATGAGATGAAAAACACTAAACAATCCGTAATGTTAAAGTGAATGTAGCCGAGCGACTGGTTAATGCTATTTCACTATCATCTTATATTGGAATCACCGCTCCCCTTTCAGTATCATCTTGTATTGGATAAGGCTCAGGATTGACTTGTCCAATACTGGGGCATGCACTTGAGTGGACACTTGGGAGATCGTTATATGTTAGTAAAGAATTCTCTGTTGATTTCCGCAGCTACGATCACGGTGGCTGCGGGCGCGTTTCTCGGTTTGACGGAAGGTAGTTCTGGGGCGCTATCAAACGTTGTCCCGACTCCAACGATAGCGAAACAATTACCATTAGATAAACGTCGTGACTTCCCCGTTACGGACTATTCAAACCAACCTTCCCGGCCTGAAGATACCAAGAGAGACGAAAAGTATGACATGAGTCTCGGTGCGCTGACGCCAGAACTTTCGAAGGATGTCGAGACGGTTTCCACGGCACATTGGGCTTCTAATCTGACGGCGCTTCCTGTCGACGAGAGTGATATTATCGTGCTGGGCAAAGTCCTTGGGACATCCGCTCACCTCTCTTCCCGTAAAGACACTGTTTACACACAGATCGTGATTGAGATCGAACGCGAATTCAGACGGGATCGCCCTCATAAACTTGTTTCGACTCGTCTCGTAGCTGAACGAGAAGGCGGTATCGTTCGTTATCGGTCCGGATTTAAGGCTTGGTACCACGTGATCGGACAGAATATGCCCGTTGTAGGCAACCGATACGTCCTATTCCTTTCCCGGAAATTTCCCTTTCTTGATGTTCCAGGTGATGACCTGTACCTACTCACGGGGTATGAGTTAAAAGACGGGATCGTCTTTCCCCTTGATAGTCCTGGTGAGTCGCATCCCCTCACAACAGAGTATCGAGGGCTTGCGGAATCCCACCTTTTGTCGGATTTAACCAATCGGTTGCGGTGATAAGAAGTATAGGTAAAGCGTCATGACGAAAATATATTTAGTTCGATTTTTGGCTATTCCAGGTTTACTTATACTTATTTTATTCGGAACGGATTTGATTTTGCATACGTCAGGTCAGAATCCCCCCACATGCCCCCCAGTTCTGGTAGCCATTCCGGTGAACAACCAATGAGGAAGGACAGTTCGGTTCGAATTAGACTCCACAGCGCATTTACACCAGCGGAACGACAGACGATTCTTTCAGCGTTCGCTGCGTGGAGTAATAAGAACGTTCTTAATTGCTCAGGAGTAACATTCGATACTAGCGAAAATAACGTAGTCATCGCTGATGCTCAATCGACTGTTGAATCAGAGATCGCTAACAGTTACTGGGTCCAATTTTATTCTCACATTCCATCGGGCTACAACGGATTGACTCAGACATCGGGACGACCGTCGGCAGCGACAGGCGTGTACGGGCATATTCGGCAGTCTGGCACGACCGCTGCAACTAATCCACTTTGGCTAAAAGGATTGATGATGCACGAGATAGGCCATAGTTACCGATTGGACAACGCGAGTTGTACGACCTCAGTAATGGGAATTAGCACTATGGAGAACCGGGTGATCAGTGCATTCGATGATGCTTCCGTGAGATATATTTATTGTCCGCCGACGCCGACGCCGACGCCTAATCCTACGCCCGAAACAACATTCGATTGTGAACCTCCGTTAAATAGCGAGACCAATCATTGTCCATTCGGCAAATATTTTGATTCTGAAACCGGACTTTGCTGTACCGGAGGGGATGGATGTGTTGATCCCCCTCTGCCATTCCAGCAATGTGGTGATCCAAACGAGTGGGATTTTTGTCAGGGATGTTGTCTCACGCCGGCCGGCGGCTGTGTCTCGTCACCGATTGTGATTGATATTGAGGGAAATGGTTTTGCGTTGACCGATGCTCCAGGCGGGGTTAATTTTGATCTTAATGCGGACGGCAGGATGGAAAGACTGGGATGGACGGCGGTTAGCTCTGACGATGCTTGGCTGGTTCTGGATAGGGATGGAAACGGAATCGTTGATAACGGAACTGAGCTTTTTGGCAACTACACGCCGCAGCCCGAACCTCCCTGGGGAGAAGAGAAACACGGTTTCCTTGCTCTGGCCGAATTCGACAAGTTTGAAAACTTGGGTAATGGCGACGGGGCTATTACGAGACGGGATGCGGTTTTTGGGAGTCTGCGGTTGTGGCAGGACGGGAATCATAACGGAATCTCGGAACCAGGCGAGCTGAAAACGCTTGACGAATTGGGCCTCGCGGAGATCGATCTCAAGTACAAGGAATCAAAGAAAACCGACCAGCACGGCAATCAATTTAAATACCGCTCAAAGGTAAAAGACGCCCGCGGCTCCCAACTCGGCCGCTGGGCCTGGGATGTTTTTCTTGTGGCAGCGCAGTAGAAAGCGATTATGTGAAAAGTAAACAATTATAAAATCGACAATTGCGGATTCTGCCATCTTGCGGAAAAGCTTTGGAGGATGTCTCAAAAGTCAGGATTTTTGGTTTTAGCTCCGGAGGAGCGAAATGTTTGTAGCACCGATGCAAAAAAAGTTAAAGCTCCGTAGGAGCGGCATGTTATTGATTCGCTTGGGTTTAATGTCGCCCCTAGCGGGAGCTTAACTTACTTTTTTGTTTTTGTTCTACAAACATTTCGCTCCTACGGAGCGAGTTGAAATCCTGTTTAATGGCTTTTGAGACAGCCTCGCAAATAGAGCGGCAAGCCGCGCGCGGCGATTATTTTTCAGATAATTACCGCACCAGGCAAACGCGTAATCCCGGATTGATTCAACTTAAGGTAATTCGGGCATCGTTTAGAGTTTCGGCTTTGCCGTCGCAAATGCGGGAATGTCAGACTAAACATTTGTGTAATCGGTAAGCGATGATTTGTCGCCCAAGACCGAGCCTTTGCTGACAACGGCGTTGCGGCCTATGTGACAACTGCGGCCAATTAATGCGCTTTCGATGACGGCACCGCTTGAGATGCGTGTGTGCGACCAGATGACTGAGTTTTTTATGACGGCCTTTTCCTCGACGTAAACGCCGGCCCCGATCACTGAATTGAGAATAACCGCTCCAGGTTTGATCGTGCATCCGTCGCCGATGATTGATCTTTTATCGATCTCGGATCGTGTTGCCACATCCGAATCAGTCTCGTTTTCGAGTTCAAAACCGGTCACAGCACCATTCAGAAAATCGTGGTGGGCTTTTAGATAGTTTTCCGGTGTGCCGATGTCGAGCCAGTATTCATCTTTCATCAGATAGGCGAAAAATGGGATTTTGCGGTTTAAAATATCAGGAAATACATCGTATTCAAATGAACGGTTTTGGTCTTTTACGATAATGTCGAGAATCGACGGTTCGAGTACGTAGATACCTGCATTTATTGTGTTGGCTTGCAATTTATCAAGTCTGGCAATTTCTGGCTTTTCGATAAATTGCAATATATGGTTTTCGCCGTCCACCTCGACCAGGCCGTACCGTGACGGGTCGTCCACCGGAACAATCGTCAATGTGGCGGCGGCGTTTTTCGAACGGTGAAATGCGATCAGGTTTTTTACATCTATATTTGTCAGAATGTCGCCGTTGAATACGACCGTCGTTTCGCGCAAGGCGTCGGCTGCAAATTTATATGCACCGCCCGTACCCATCGGGCTTGGTTCGGTTATGTAACGGAGATTAACGCCGTATTCAGAACCGTTCCCCAGAATATGCTGGATCTTGTCCGGTTGATAACTTAACGAAAGCGTTATATCCGTTATACCGGCCCTCTGCAAAACTTCGATCTGATACAGCAAAAACGGACGGTTTAGAACGGGAACCATCGGTTTTGGGGTATAAACGGTGAGCGGCCTCAATCGAGTTCCTTTACCGCCGGCGAGTATTAGACCTTGCATAAAAAAAAACACATTTGCCAAAATACAGACTATGGGACAACGCTCAAAAAATCAAAGAGCGGCAATTTACAACCTACGGTTTAAGTTTATTAAACACGGCCAAAAAATATTGACACAGATCATAACAGATGATAAGTTTATCTATGCAGGTTCGTGTTGGTTCATCCCCCGGCACTCCTCACATTTTTTGCAGCCTTTCAAGGGGAGCTTGGCGATCCGCCAAATTGGTAGTCCTTTTTTAAATAAAATAATGAGTTTCGATAAAGCAAAAGCGAAGCGAAATGCGGAGCGGTTTGTTGCGCAGGGCAAAATCCGTTCGGCGATCTCGGAATACCGTGACGTGGTGGACAACGACCCGCGCGACATAGCTACGCTCAATATGCTTGGCGATCTCTACGCAAAAAGCGCCGACAAACGAGAAGCCGTCAATTGCTATCTGCAGGTAGCGGAACATTATAATACTCAGGGTTTTTCGCAAAAGGCGATTGCGATTTACAATAAGATTTCCCGCATTCAACCCGACTCGATCGAGGTTTCGGCAAAACTTGCAGAGCTGCACAAGGTTAAAGGCTCGCTTGCGGATGCCCGCTCGCATTACACAACGCTCGCCGAACATTATCAGAAGAACGGCCGCCGTCTCGAAGCCCTCGCGATGTATAAACAAATCGCCCTGCTCGACCCAAACAATACAGACGTCTGCCTAAATCTTGCCGATTCGTACATCAGAGAAGGCCAGAGGGATGACGCCGTCGAGGCCTATGCCGAAGCCGGTGCGCGATTTAGCCGACAGGGTAAACAGGAAGACGCCATCAGGGCGTTGACAAAAGGGTTCGATATAAAATCGACTGACCTCCGGATTCTCCAAGGCCTTATCAAAGCTCAAACCGCCCTCGGCCGGGCGGGCAAGGCGGCAATGCTGCTCGAGGAGATTCTCGAAAACGACCCCTATAGCCGCGATGTGCTTTACCTTTTGATCGAGTGCTACATTGATTCGCAAAATGCCACCGCTGCTGAAAAAGCGGTAGTAAAACTGGTCGAGATCGAGCCGGCCAACTATCCCAAATTTCTCGATCTGATCCGTATCTATCTAAATGTGAACGACCCTGAGTCAGCGGCCCGCATTCTGACGATGTCATCCGAATATCTGCTCGCTGGCGGCCAGTCGGACGAATGCGGCAAGTGGATCGACGAGATTCTCGAACGCGACCAGGCGCAGCTGTCGGGATTGCGTTTGCTGGTCAGATATAATTCGTGGCTTAAGGACGAAAACGGCTTCAGGCTAGCACTCGAAAGACTTTACGCCGCTGCTGCGGCAAAAGAATCTATCGATGATGAGCGGTTTGCTCTGACTCAGCTGATCGTCATCCGTCCGCACGAAACGCGTTATCGTGACCGTTTGAACGAGATAAATGCCGAATTCGGTTTTGAGGACAGCGATGTGGACGAAGAGCTGTTAAAAGCTCAATTTGCAAAAGATGATGAACCGGATGGCAAAAACAGGTCAGGCGAAGCAGCCGATGATGCGGGAATTATTGAAAGAAACGGCAATGTCATCGACGGAGCCGCTCTCGAAACTTCCACCGGTTTTGAAATAACTGATGCGGATGAAGCGTCAGCCGCTTCAGGACTGTCCCACGCAGACGAGGCAAAGGTACAGACGGAACTTGACAGCATTTCCTTTTATATAGAAAACGATTATAACGATCTGGCGGAAAAGGCGCTTGCGGAACTCGCGAAGGAATATGGCGACCGTCCGGAATTTGCCGAACAACGACGAAGGATCGGTGCCGAACTGGAAGCGGAAACACCGGTCGAGGCCGCTGTTGAGGGCGAGATTGTCGCAAGTACATTTGGAATTAGCGAGATCCGTTCTGAATTTGGTATTGAAGGAATCGATGACGAATCGGCCGACGACGATTACGACACCCATTACCAGATGGCCGTCGCTTATCTGGAAATGGGCTTGATGGAGGAAGCTATCCGCGCATTTCAGGACGCCGTCAATCTTACAACTTCCGATGACGGCACTCGGCGTTTTTTCCAATGCTCGAATTTACTTGGACACTGCTTTTTAAATAGCGGAAGACCTGAACACGCTATAACATGGATCAATCGCACCCTCGCGACTCCCGGCGTCTCTGACGAAGAACATCACGGCCTTTGGTACGAACTCGCCCTTGCATACGAAGCAAACAACGATGACGATAATGCCGAAAAATATTTCGAAAAAATATATGCAGAAAACGTCGATTTTCGCGATGTCAGCCTTCGCGTACGAAATACGGTAGCCAACCGATAGCATACGCGGCCGATGGAATATTTGTAGAAGTGAGGTTGGCAGGCATCAACGCTCCTCAGGAGATTTGTTTTTACAATGCTTTTACGCATATTTGCCTCCTTTTTGAAACTATCCTCCCTGCGGTAAATATACCCTCTACACGCCGCTAGTCCGAGCAAAAAATCTCTGGAAAATTCAATTTAAATGATTGCATAGGGCCGCGGTTTATAGCGGTCTTTTTTTAGTACTGGCTGTTCAGAATCTCAATTAAAAGTAATTAGTGCGCAAAGATTACGTCGTCCCTCCGTTTACCGTCCTTATAAAATTACGACTTAAGTATGATGGCATACATACTTACACGGCTTGAAAGTGTTTTACTCGTTTTACTAACGCTTTTTAAAGGCTCTTTCGACAATGTTAATTACGGTTTGTCGAAATTTTTTCAAGGTGTAATTGTAATTTTTTAGGGGGGATCAACTCAAATGTTCAAAAAAATGGTGACGCAATTTGCGTCCTTGTCAAAGATGGCTCGCGTGCTGTCATTGTTTATCGCGTTTGCGATTGTCGGTACTTTGTTTTTAACTGTTACGACTGCGGCTACTCAGGCCGCACCGTTTTCTTTTTTTGAGTCCGTTACGGGACTATTCGGCCTGCAAAAGCAGGGTACATTATTCTCTGGTGCCGGAGCGGTTCCGGCCCCAACCGTAACACCGGTTGACGGCCCCGGGCGGCCTGACCGCGGCAGCCGTACGATTAGTGAGAAAAGTTTTGGGTTTGACAGTTCCCTATCGTTCGGCAATGGGGCTGGCGGAGGTCCGCGTATTTACGCTTATGATTTTAATTTGGATCGATTGATTAGCTTTAACGCTTCCGATCCGGGTACTATTTTGTCGAACGTTGCCATTACCGGTCTCGGCCTTGGAGAGTTTCTGATCGGGATTGATTTTCGGCCGGCGACGGGCGAACTCTTTGCAACGGCGATCAGTATAACTTCAAGTCGCGTTGTGACTATAAACCTTGCGACCGGTGCATTGACACAGGTCGGTACAGGATTTACTCCGCTGCTCAGCACGGCAGCGTTTTACGGATTTGATTTTAATCCGGCTGTGGATCGGATTCGAGTCGTGAATGATGAGGATCTTAACATCCGTTTAAATCCGAATGACGGTACTTTTGTTGCAAATGACGGAACGCTGACCTATGCACCGGGCGACCCCAGTGCCGGATTAGATCCGCAGGTAGTCCACGTCGCATACAGCAACAATGTCGCTGGAACACCGGTGACCACTTTGTTCGGGATCGATTTTCGGAACGACAATCTTGTTCGGATCGGCGGAGTTGACGGCAACCCGACGCCTAATAACGGCGTCTTGAACACAATAGGTCCGCTCGGGTTCGCGACCAGTAATTCGGGCGGAGGATTTGATATTGAGGCCGGCACGGGGACGGCATTTGCGGTTTTACGTGTTAACTCGGTTTCAAATTTATATTCAATAAATTTAGCAACCGGTACCGCTACTCTTTTAGGAGCCGTCGGCGGGGCGCCCTTTGTTGACGGTGTAGCGGTCGTGACCGGCAATGTTACGATACCAACGCCGACACCGACGCCTGTTGCAACACCGACTCCTTCGATAACGCCGACTCCGACTGCAACGCCTACTCCGACGCCGACTGCGAGTCCGACTCCGGTGGTTACGCCGACGGCTACTCCGACGGCGACCCCGACAGCAACGCCGACTGCGAGTCCGACTCCGGGGGTAACGCCTTCGCCGACGGTTTCGCCGACTCCGGCACCTGGTGGCGGGCCGCTTATTTATGCGTATAATTTGTCAGGCGACCGGTTGATCAGCTTTAACGCATCGGCACCGGGAACCATATTGTCAAATGTTCCGATAACGGGGCTGAATACGGGCGAATTTTTGATCGGTTTTGATTTCCGGCCTGCGACGGGACAGCTTTTTGCAACGGCGATCAGCCTGACGACGACGCGGATGGTGACCATAAATCTTGCGACCGGTGCACTGACACAGGTCGGTTCTGGATTTACGCCTCTGCTGAGCGCGGCGGCCTTCTACGGGTTTGACTTTAATCCGGTGGTG
>JBGTEX010000063.1:0-41872 GCA_041747575.1 Pyrinomonadaceae bacterium | reverse complement strand
TACCGATGAACGAATTAAACAAGTCGAGGATATCCTCAACAACCGCCCTCGCAAATCCTTGGGCTACCAAACACCCTATGAAGTCTATTTCAAAGAACTGGAGCAACTAAAAAGAGTTGCACTTACTGCTTGAATTCAAGTTTCCTTTATACGCGGCACGATCAAACTAAGAAAACGCAATACCTGAGTTTCCGAAATTATCTTTCGAAAATTCGGACGTCCTATAACGCTGCGATATTCGTGAAGTAATTCCTTTGAATAGACGATGGTTAGGTTTGGATTCGTTAAGATCTCGTAAAAGGATCGTCTCGACTTGCGGCTTACCGAAGCACTGATATACCAATTTGTATCGAGAATTATCTTAACGGTCTTTTCTGCCATAGCGCACCGCTCGAATTTCGCTCATTATTTCTTTTTCCGACACTTCGAAGTCAGGGAGTTCTGCATCAAGCAATTCCCATCGTTTCGTAAACATTTCTCGATCAATTTGCTCTGCAATTCTAATCTTCTCGGAAGGCGAGAATTTTTCGAACATGGTTAGAAAGCGCGGTACCGTAATTTTCTCAGATTCAACAATCATAAGATTATATTCTACGCTGATTTCGTCAAAGTTTCCATATCTTCTTTCCAACGCAACACTGGTTTTCGGGCGGCGGCGGCTTCGTCGAGGCGGCCGATGCGGGTTGAGTGCGGGGCGCCCGTTACGATCTTCGGGTTTTCCTGCGATTCGCGGTCGATGTCTTTCATGGCATTGACGAAGGCGTCGAGGTCCTGGCGGCCGACGGATTCGGTCGGCTCGATGAGCATCGCGCCTTCTACGACGAGCGGGAAGTAAATCGTCGGCGGATGAAAGCCGTAATCGATAAGGCGTTTGGCGATATCTAGCGTATGGACGCCGGTTTGCGATTGGTTTTTATGCGAGAAGATCGCTTCGTGCATACAGTCTGAGGCGTAGGGTTGGTGGAAAATGTCTTTTAATTCTTCCGCGACGTAACGGGCATTTAAGACGGCGGTTTCGGTCGCTTCTTTCAAACCCTCTGCACCATGAGTGTAGATGTAAGACAGGGCGCGGATCATCATTCCAAAATTGCCAAAGAAGGCTTTGACGCGGCCGATGGAGTTGGGATAATTGTAATCGAGGCGGTAGGTCGGGTTTTCACTGGGCTGACTCGCTACGGCTCGTGTTTCTGCCGGAGACGTCGCGTTCCCTGACCTTGGCGCAAGCACGACGCGCGGAACGGGGAGAAACTCGGCCAATTCCTCGGTGCAGCAGCACGGGCCGCAGCCGGGGCCGCCGCCGCCGTGCGGAGTGGAGAATGTCTTGTGAAGATTAAGATGAATGACATCGACGCCCATATCACCAGGCCGGGCAACGCCGACTAGGGCGTTCATATTGGCTCCGTCCATATATACGAGACCGCCGGCGGCATGGATCGTTTCGCAAATTTCCTTAATGTTCGTTTCAAAAATGCCGACCGTATTCGGATTGGTGAGCATGAGGCCGGCGACGCCGCCTTCGTCACACAGCTCGCGAAGATGCACCATATCGGTCAGGCCCTCAGCCGTTGAACGAATGGTTTTGACGGCAAATCCCGACATAGCCGCCGATGCAGGGTTTGTACCGTGGGCAGAGTCCGGAATCAGCATTACACGGCGATTTTTTGATTCCGGGCCATCCCGATTATCAAGAAATGCGCGTATCAGCATAACGCCTGTCATCTCGCCTTGCGCACCGGCAGCAGGCTGAAGCGAAATGCCGGGCAAACCGGTAATCTCGCATAAATCTTCCTGTAAGCGGTAAATCAACTCCAGCGCCCCTTGAATTTCTTCCTCAGGTGCAAGCGGATGCAGCAGAGCAAAACCGCCGATCCGGGCGACTTTTTCGTTTAGCCGCGAATTGTACTTCATCGTGCACGACCCGAGCGGGTACATGCCCAGATCGATCGAATAATTCCACGTTGACATCCGCGTAAAATGCCGCACGACATCGACCTCCGAAACCTCCGGCACGCCGTCAAGATCGTCTCCACGACGAAGCTCCGCCGGAATGATCGAATCAATGTCGGCTTCGTCAACATCGAGCTTAGGCAAACGAAAACCGACACGCCCGGTCTGCGACCGCTCAAAAATCAACCCTTCATTCTGCGTAGGGTGCTGTGTAACTTTTTCAATGCTCATCTGGTTAATTCAAAGGCCCGCTTACCGTTTATCCGGTAAACTCTAAAATCGCTGTCAAATGTGAAGATTCGGGTTTCGTTAAAGTTTTCAGCCGCAACGACCAATGTAGCGTCCGCAAAATCCATAGGTGTATCTCTATACTGGGCCATCAATTTGTGAGCCTTTCTAATTTCATCCGAGGTCATTCCGGTTACAGTAAGGGCGTCAATATCCACTAATCCGAGAAGTTTGCTCTGCCCACTCCAGCCCCGTTCCTCGCCGATAAGATACAAAGCCTCCGTCAGGCAGGCGATGGTAGTCATGTACTGATCGCCTTTTTGCACTAGCGTCTGAATACATTCGGCATGGCGTGGTTCGCGAGGATTGAAGGCCGCGACGAGCGGTCCCGTATCAATCAATATCATAGTCGAGCTTTAGGCCTTGTTTTCTGTATTTTTTTACCAATATTTCACCAAACGGCGTTCTCTTTCTTGGCTTCTCGGGCTCAGGCAGCCTCGCCGCGGCCCCGATGAAGTCGTCCCAAGCTACCTTCCGCTGTTCAGGCGTCGACCGAGGTTGACGATCATTAGCAGCATGTCGGATTTCGCGCTCAATCCAAACGCGCGGCGAAACTCCGATTTCTTCCGCAGCGTTAACAGCAATCTTAATCACATCAGAACTCAGTTCAATCGCTTCACTCATACGTTAATAATATCACGTTTTCGGCGATCCATTCGTCGCTACGCCCTCAACAATGTTACAAATCGGTGGAGTTCCCGCAGCGTCGTAAAGACATTCGGTGTGATGCGGATGCCGGGGAATTCTTCGTGAATGATCGGCGTTTTGAAAATTTTGTGTTTCGATTAAAAAGCATCCTGTATTACCGATCAAAGATATTCATCCGCCGCTGCAAAACTACGAAGCCACCGGACGCTGAAGATAAAGCCATCAGGCCAAGGCCTTTGCCGGCGGACGTAAGAAAATGCTCTTCGGTTAACAGTCATCGTTCTCACTATACGCACATTCTTAGAATCGATCTCGCAGGCCCTTCTTCGCGATGAAACGTCTGAAATGAATCACATTCGACGTATCAGCTAGCTTCTTCTGACGATCCTCTTTCAGTTCTTCTGGTGTAAATTGCGTCGCGTAGCAAGGCATCATTTCGAGGGCCCGGTTTTCTTCCTCTTGCGTATATTTGATCTTCACATTCAGGTATTTGCTGTCGACGTGACCCAGATCGAACAGCCTGCCTTGTTCCGCCGTCCAAGACAAATAGAACAAAGGATATTTTTCTACCCAGCCTTCTCTCAACAATAGATCCGTAACAGCGGCTCCGGCGACGATGTGCTCCGCGTGTGACGTATCCCCGTCCGGGCCGAAGGTAATTATCAGGTCTGGGTCGATCGCGGGGATTTTCTCCTTTAGCAATTCCAGAAGTTTTTTGTGCTCGCCAAAATACTTACCGACCCCAATGCGCGTGTCCAACCTATCGACGCCGAGAAATATCGGCTCTTCTATCCCTATTTTCTTGGCTGAACAGCGGCTCTCTTCTTTTCGCAGATTTCCAAGTTCCGCTCCCGCGGGCAATTTTGTAACGCGTGTTCCGTCAACGCCGTCAGTTGCAATAATCAACTGTACCTTGTACCCAAGGCTCGCATACTTTGTGAGCACTTCGCCGATCGCGGACTCATCGTCTGGATGAGGGAAGACCGCAAGCAGTGTTTTCCTCTTTTGTGCAAAGAGGGACGTACAGGTGCAGAAAAGTAAAATGGCCAATAGAATCGATTTTTTCATCGCAAGCCTTCGATCATCGAATCGATCTGTGATCCAGAACTCGTTTCCGTCACGCAGACCAAGAACTCGTAATCCCGTCCTTCGTAGTATTTCGTTAAAGCCAGACCGCCGATGATTCCGTTTTCGGTACGGAGTCTTTCGAGAATTTCGGTTGCGGGTCTTGGGCCGCGGATGACGAATTCGTTGAATGTCGGTGCGGTGAAGGCGATCTCGAAGCCGTCGATTTCGGCGATCTTTTTGGCGGCGTAGGCGGATTTTTGGGCGTTTTGCATTGCGACTTCCTGTAGTCCCTGTTTGCCCATTGTTTCCATATAGATCGTGGCGGCGAGGGCGATGAGGCCCTGGTTTGTGCAGATGTTCGAGGTCGCTTTTTCGCGGCGGATGTGCTGCTCGCGGGTTGAGAGCGTCAGCGTAAAACCGCGATTGCCCTTCTTGTCAAAAGCGACGCCGCACAAACGTCCTGGCATCTGTCGAATAAATTTATTTTGTGTCGCAAACAGACCGACGTGAGGTCCGCCAAAGCCCATCGGAATACCAAACGATTGCCCTTCGCCGACGACAATATCCGCACCGCATTCGCCGGGCGATTTCAAAATGCCGAGCGAAATCGCCTCGGTCACCACGACGATAAAAAGCGCCCCAACGGCGTGTGCCGCTCCTGCCAGGCGTTCGAGATTTTCGACACAGCCAAAGAAATTTGGCGACTGCACGACTAGCGCCGCTGTTTCGTTATCGAGTACAGACAGATCGGCAACACGACCGGTTTTTTTATCAAATTCAACAGTAACAATCTCCGCAGAACCGTGCTGCGTATAGGTTTTTGCGACTTCGCGGTATTCCGGGTGCACGCTGTCCGCAACGATGATCTTGTCACGCCGCGTAACACGCTGAGCCATCAGATACGCCTCAGCCATAGCGGTCGAGCCGTCGTACATCGACGCATTTGCGACCTCCATGCCGGTCAACTGGCAGATCAAGGTTTGGAATTCGAAAATATATTGCAGCGTTCCCTGCGAGATCTCCGGCTGATACGGCGTATAAGATGTAAAAAATTCCGACCGCTGTATAAGATGATCGACGATCGTCGGCGAATAATGCGAATAGACACCGGCACCGAGAAACGAAGGCTTTGTCGCAGCAGTATTTTTCGCCGCCATCTCTTCCATCGCGGCGATCACTTCCGGTTCGGCAAGAGGCTCAGTAATTTTTAGGGCGCGGTTGAGCTGAAGGCCGCCCGGAATCGAACGAAACAGCTCTTTTGCCGTACCGAGCCCGATGTGTGCAAGCATCTCATCCCGTTCCTCAGGCGAATTTGGTATGTATCTCATTTAATTTTTGATTTCGGATCCTGGATTTTGGATTACACCCAGCGAAGTGCGCCGTCGACGAAGGACCAAGGGTGAAGCGTATCGGCTTTAACCAATTTCTTCAATCCAAAATCTAAAATCCTCACTTCTGGCTTGATAGATACTCTTCGTATTCCGCGGCCGAAAGCATAGCGTCTGCGTCACCAGGATTGTCCATTTTTATTTTTATCATCCAACCGTCGCTATAAGGGTCGTTATTGACCGCCTCGGGCGTGTCGTTGAGGCTTTCGTGGACCTCAGTAATTTCACCCGCGATTGGGATGAATATCTCGGACACGGCTTTGACCGATTCGACCGAGCCAAATGCTTCGTGCGAGTTTAGCGTGTCCCCGACGCGAGGCATATCGATATAAACAACATCGCCGAGCGCATGCTGGGCATAATCGGTAATACCGACTGTGGCAATATCGCCATCGACCGCGACCCATTCATGGTCTTTGCTGTACCGTAAATTATCTGGAATGTTTGACATAAATATTATCTATTTCTTTGAGCTTCTTAAAAATTCAATCAAATCAGTTGAAATGAAAAAGTTTGTTTTTTCAAGTTTCGTCGCAACAACATCTGCATCGATCAGACCTCGCCGACACGCTTCTCCGAGTACGCCAATTAGGCCAATAACAACGAGACCTAATTCCGCAGCAAATCGCCGACCGGCAAGTTCGTCTATAATAATCAGGTCGGCGTACAATTCTTTAGCGAGAAGAATCGCCTCGCTTTCTCCTTTGTCGAGTCTTTCTGGTAACTTGCCTCGAATATTTTCTGTTGGTTCCCGAATTTCAAACCATTCAGGCCTTCCTCGACACCAATTTCGAACGATTTCGGGCGCATCCGAAGCTGTGAGTTCGGCAAAAACGGCCGGTGGCACCAGAATCTCTTTATACAGCTGCGGGAGAATATCGACCTCACCGATCAAAATCAAATAGCTGATTGGCGAGGTGTCGGCAATGACGATCATCTCAGTCCGAGGTCTTCCATTGATTTCAGCTCCCGCTCTAAATCCTCGATCGTGTAACCTGTCGCTTTATGGCGATGGATAAATTCTTCCGCTTCGTATCGTGAAGATAACCCTAGCAATAGTCTCACTTCCTTTAAACTAAGGTTGCCATTCTTATATGTTTCGGCCACGACCTGCTCGAAAACGCTGCGCGAAACTGTTTCACTGTTCAAATCAGCAAACTTGTCCGGCAGCGTTACAGTTACGTTTACGTCCATGCTACTTCATCCTCTTATAAAATGGCGTCGGCACCACCACGGCATTCAGATGCTTTCCCCTGACATCAATTTTAATTTCTTGTCCAATATTTGCAAACTGCGGTGGTAAAAATGCGAGGCCGATGTTTTTTTTCAGGAACGGTGCGGGTGAGCCGGACGTAACGACGCCGACTTTTTTATCCTCAATATAAACGTCGCACCCGTCGCGGGCGATGCCGCGTTCGGTCATTTCAAAACCGGCAATCTTGCGTTTTGGGCCGTCTTCTTTCTGCTTTACCAACAAATCACGGCCGATAAATCCGCCGTCTTTATTTAATTTTGTTATCCATCCGAGACCGGCTTCGAGGGTTGTTATGTCATCGCCGAGCTCGTGTCCGTAAAGCGACATCGCTGATTCGAGCCGCAGGGTGTTTCGCGCCGCGAGGCCGCAGGGAAGTATGCCCGCATCCTTTCCGGCTTCAAACATTTTATTCCAAAGCTGCTCGGCCTTGTCCGCCGCGGCATATACCTCGAAGCCGTCTTCGCCTGTATAACCTGTCCGAGAAATTATCGCTTCTACGCCGTCAATCTCGCCGGTCGTAAACCAATAGTATTTGATCTCATCGAGCTTTGTATCTGTCAGCGTCTGTAATATTTCCAAAGCTTTCGGGCCTTGAATCGCGATCTGGCAATAATCCGTGCTTGCGTTTCGAAGCGTCACAGCCGGAGTGGGGACACTCTTGTCCCTGTCGCCGCCCGCGGCGGAAGAGCTTTCGGCGGAGGAACCGCCGATGGGGACAAGAGTGTCCCCGCTCCGTTTGGTTATCCATTCCCAATCTTTTTCGGTCGTCCCGGCGTTGACTACTAATAGAAGTTTTTCCGGGCTAAATCTATAGACCAGCAGATCGTCCACAACGCCGCCGTTTTCATTTGTCAGAGCCGAATAATGTGCCTGTCCGTCAATGAGTTTTGTCGCATCGTTTGTCGTCAGTCGGTTCACGAATGCGATCGCGTCCGGCCCATCGACCCAAATTTCGCCCATGTGCGACACATCAAAAAGCCCGGCCCTTTCCCTCGTCGCCATATGCTCTTCGATCACACCGGCCGGATACTGCACCGGCATATCCCACCCGCCAAAATCAACCATTCGCCCGCCAAGTTCACGGTGAACAGCGTTCAAAGGCGTACGCTTTAATTGTTCCTCAGCCATAAATAGAAGTGTAGCAGTTTTAACCGCAAAAAGTGGATATCGCCCGACAAAAACAAGAACGGCTATTCAATATTAAAATACTTTGCATCAGGGTGATGTACTATGATCGCCGATGTCGATTGTTCAGGGTCGAGCATATATTCATCTGTCAGAGCGACGTCGATTCGTTCCGGTTTGAGTAATTCGAAAAGTTTTGTTTGATCTTCGATCCGCGGACACGCAGGATAGCCGAAGCTGTAGCGTGAGCCTTGATAACCCTGATGAAAAAGTTTTGCCAGTTCCGGTGCGTCCGAACCGGCAATACCGAGTTCCTGGCGAATGCGTTTATGCCACATTTCAGCCAGAGCCTCGGCGGATTCGACCGAAAGGCCGTGAAATAATAAATAATCTGTATAATTATCGGATTTGAATAGTTTGGCAGAATGCTCGCTCGCCTTGCGGCCCATCGTTACAAGATGAAACGCGACAACGTCAACAGTCCGCGATCCGGCCGGTGCAAAATAGTCGGCAAGACACAGATTTTTACCCCCACGCTGCTCAACCGGTTGACGCGGAAAGGTGAACCGCATTCTCTCGGTTTTTTCGTCGTCTTCGTAAATGATCAGATCGTTTCCGCTCGATTGACACGGAAAATGGCCATAAACAAGTTTTGCCTCAAGCAGCTTTTCGCCTATTGCCTGGGCCTTGATCTCGGCAAATTTCGGATAAACTGTATCTTCTAGTATCGCATCGTACTCTTCTTTGGATTTTCGTCCCTGCTTATATTGCCATTGTCCTTTAAAAAGTGCGGTTTCATTGATAAAAGCAAAAACTTTTGTCAGATCAGTGATTTCAACCACTTTTGAACCGTAGAAAGGAGCTTTGGGAATTTCCGCAACCGGTGAAACATCTGACCTTGTTGTGTGCGTCGTGTCACCGCTCGAACGCGCTGAGAATCTGGCCGCCGCTTTCCCAATTTTTGCATCTTCGCCAACCAGGTCTTCGGTATCACCCACTGTCTCGATATCGTCGCTCTGCACGGCAGTCGGAGCATCTGATCCATTAACGGCTTTTGACTTTGCGCTTTGGACTTCTTCGATCTCAACTCCCGACTCTCCCGTCGTTAATGCGTCCATTGCGTGCAAACCGTCAAACGCATCGCGGGCATAGAAAAGCTTGCCGTTATACAACGGTATCAGGTCGGCGTCGACATAGCGGCGGTTCAGAGCCGCTCCGCCTAAAATTACCGGTACATTTATCCCGCGTTCATTCATCAATTCGAGATTGTCACGCATTACCAGTGTCGATTTTACAAGCAAACCGCTCATACCGATGGCGTCGGCATTTGTCTCTTCCCACGAACGAAGAATATCGTCGATCGGCTGCTTAATACCAAGATTTACAACCTTGTAGCCATTATTTGTAAGGATTATGTCCACAAGATTTTTACCGATATCGTGAACATCGCCTTTGACCGTCGCAAGAACGAGAACGCCTTTATTTGTCCCCTCGACCTTATCCAGGAGCGGCTCGAGAAATCTTACGGCCGCCTTCATCGATTCCGCCGACTGCAAAACAAACGGCAACTGCATCTGCCCCGACCCAAAAAGATCGCCGACCGTTTTCATCCCGTCCAGCAAAATATCGTTGATGATCTCGAGCGGCGGGTATTTTTCCAGCGCCGTCTTGAGCGAATCTTCGAGCCCGATACGTTCGCCGTCGATGATGTGGTGTTTGAGCTTTTCCTCGATCGAAAGGTTTGAAATATCAGGTTTGATCGATTGAGCCGATTTACCCATAAACATAGACGTAAAGTCGGTAAGCGGATCGTATGTGCAGAGAGGAGCGCGGACACTCTTGTCCGCAACGACCGACGCTTCGTCGGTCGTGATATTGTCAGCCCCAGAAATTTCGCCGGAGGAACCGGCGATGCGGACAGGAGTGTCCGCGCTCCATTTTCGCCGGTCGTAGATCAAATCACGGGCGGTTTCGATCTCGTGTTCGCTAAAACGCATTAGCGGTAAAATCTTTGAGGCATTTACGATCGCCGAATTCATTCCTGCCTCGACACAATCGTGCAAAAACACTGAATTAAGAACGACACGAGCAGCGGGATTTAAGCCAAATGAAATATTTGAGACGCCGAGAATGATGTTGGCTTCGGGCAATTCGGCACGAATTTGTTTTATAGCTTTGATCGTCTCATCGGCGTTTTTGCGATCCTCTTCGATCCCGGTCGAAATCGGCAGGGCGAGCGGATCGAAGAAAATATCGTGGGCTGCGATACCGTTTTCAACCGCCTGTTTATATGCCCGTTTTGCAATTCGAACCTTGTCAGTCGCAAGACGAGCCATCCCGTCTTCGTCGATCAGGCCGACAACAATTGCGGCTCCGTGGCGTTTTGCCAAATCTAAAACCTTTAAATATCGCGGCTCACCGTCCTCATAATTTGTCGAATTTAAAATCGATTTACCGCCGGCGTGTTCGAGCCCGGCCTCCATTTTTTCCCACTCGGTCGAGTCGAACATCAGCGGAATTTTTACTGCCGTTGCAAGCCTTCCCGCAAGTTCGTGCATATCCGCCACGCCGTCACGACCGACAAAATCGACGTTGACGTCCAGTATGTGCGCACCTTCTTTTTCCTGCGATTTCGCAAGATTTACGAGGCCGTCCCAATCCTCGGCTTCGAGCAGGTCGCGCATCTTCTTTGAACCCGAGGCATTGACACGCTCACCGACGATCAGAAACGATGCGTCCTGCGTATAAGGCTGCTGAAAATAGATCGACGAAGCAGACGGAGTAAGCACTGCGTTTCTCGCTTTTGGCGACACGCCGGATAAACGCTCGATAACCTGTCGCAGGTGTTCAGGCGTCGTGCCACAGCAGCCGCCGACAATATTTGCGCCAAAATCTTTTGCAAAATGCTCGACCTGTGCCGAAAAACTCTCTGGTGTTTCGTCATAGTACTGAGCTCCGTCACGAACTTCGGGCAGACCGGCATTTGGCAAAACCGAAACTGGCAGCGGCGAATTTTCGCAGAGATAGCGAAAGCTGTCGGTCATATGCTTCGGGCCGGTGCCGCAGTTCATACCGATAATGTCGATCGGAAAAGGCTCAAGCGCCGTCAGCGCGGCGCCGATCTCAGTCCCGTTGAGCATCGTGCCAAAAATCTCGATTGTAACCTGTGCGATGACCGGAATTCTGGTCTTTTGTTCTTCGAATAGCTCAAAAATCACCGATAGAGCGGCCTTTGTCTGAAGCAAATCCTGACAAGTTTCAACGATAAACAGATCGCTTCCGCCGTCATACAGACCCCGGACCTGTTCGCGATATGCATCTCTGAGATCGTTATATGTTATGTGGCCAAGCGTTGGCAGCTTTGTTCCTGGGCCGATCGAACCTGCCGCAAACCGCGGAGCGTCTTTTGTCGAATAATCGCCTGCGATGCGTTTTGCCAGTTCGGCGGCTTTAAAATTAACATCGTAACTTTTATCTGCAATTCCAAACTCGGCCAGCACGACGCCGCTGCCGCCAAAGCTGTTTGTCTCGATCACATCACACCCGACGTCCAAAAACGCCGCATGGACCGACTCGATCGCGTCCGGCCGCGTATAAAGCAAATTCTCAGAACAATTTTCAAACTCCGGCCCGCCCCACTCATCTATCGACAAATTTAGCGACTGCAGATACGTCCCCATTGCACCGTCAAACACGATGATCTTTTCTTTTAATAGATCGAGAAAGTTTGCCATAAAAGGAACGTGGACATATCCGCCTGTAAACCGATATATCAATAAAAAAACCCCGTGCCAAACAAGCACAGAGTTTTGTAAAATCTTTCGCCTTAAACTCTTTGCTGTTTAGCGGTTTATTTTTGGTGGCCGCAAGTCGCAATAACTCACCACGCTTCAAGATAAGATTTTAGAGAGTAACGGACAGTGAGTCAAATCACAGAATTGCCGCGCCGGAAAATAAACTGAGATTACGCATTAAAAGAAACGAACAATCTGAACAAGGTCAAACTATGGCTAAAGCCGCGAAGATCGGAAGCCCGTTAAAACGGGCTGAGGACGTCGTCCAGCCTAACCCCCACGCCCTAAAGGGACGTGGCTACGTGCCGCTTCGCGGAAAGCCTCATAAATGAGGCTGATTTTTCTAAAGCATAATCCCGGTTAAAAAATGCAACTAACTCTTTTCACCGGCGTTTAATAATACGGAAGCCAAAAGTAAGGCGTTGGATTCCGATGACATAATAATAAATTGGGCGGGCATATTTGCCCGCCTTTTTTTCTGAGCGGTGCGTGGTCAGCATCTATGGCATTATAACGTCCAGACGGGTTTTTGAGGCGAACGCGGCAGATCTGCCGTCCTTCCCGATAAGATTGACCTGGGTGTAGCCTTTTTGTGTTCCCGTTTGATAGATATTTTTAAGCACTTCCAGACGTCTTTCTTTTGGTAGATTGTCCCAGGCCGGTTGCACAAGGCCATAAAATGTTTCTGAGATGATGCGGCCCGTCGATACATATTCTTTAAAGTTTGTATCTTCCAGATCTACTGAAACCGGTTGTACGCTCGACTGACGATCGCTGATAAAGAAAGTCGAATAGACGGATATTCCGATCGACCCCGCGATCAGCAGTAAACAAACACCTAAGAACCACTTATTTACCGACCACGCATTCTCGAGCAGATCGGTTAAAAACGGCAATCGTCCTTTTTCTACAGGTTTCGCGGGTTCGGGTTCTGCTGCCGGTGCCGGGGCGGGTTCGGATTTTTCAACCGGATCGTTTTCTTGTCTTTTCTCGACCGGCCTGAGGTCGTTAAGAGGTGAGCGGAGCAGATCTACAAGGTCGAGTGTGCGCGAGGCACCATCCGAAACCGATTCGTCGTGCAGATCGCCGTATTTGGAATGAATGGTTTCGGCGTCCATCTTTCGGCGTTCGCGGTCGATCAATGTGACATACGCATTCCCGATCCGGACATTGGCGTCGATTGCCGCGGCTGCAACGCTGGGTGCGTAAAACAGTTCACTGATGCTTCCCTTAAATTGCCGCAGACGGCCAAAAAAATCTTTTTCGATCAATTGGTCAAAGGTGCTGGCGTTCTCAGCCTCGATCGCCAAATCCTCAAAGCTGAGAGACGCAAGCATAATATTTGATTCGTCCTCGTCAACGCTGTACAGGGCGACACTCGACCATTCGCCATAAAGCGTGTTTATATGCGCGAGCATTTCTTCGCGGGTGAAAAGTGAGGTTCGCAGATTGCTTTCGGTCGGCCGTGAAAACAGCCGCGTGATTACAAAATCAAATTTTGAGCGGACGCCTTCAGAATATGGCAAATTTCGGTAAAAACGGGCGAGGGCGACGAGGGCCTGCGATGAAAGCGGCGGTCGCGAGGTCTCGCAATACTGCCGCAGATTAGATACGGGCATTTTGCGATCCCGATTTTCGAGCGCCGTACACCACGCTTCAGTCTCCTGGATCAAATCGAATTCGGCCTCCTGATGTTCGGACGAATTTTCATTTCCCGTGACTTGCAGAAAACGGTTTAGTGCCTTTTTTGCGTTAAAATCTTCGAAGATGTTAGGAACGATCTTCATGTATTCGCGTTCTACGCCGGTCAGGACATGTTCGACCATCTGTAGGTTTGACACCTCGGCCATGGCACGCTTGCGGTAAAACTCCTGGCCGTTAGCCGGTTTTTTGGGTACATCCGCCGCGACGCCGGGTGTGACAGTATCGTGCAAATGAGCGTCATATTCGTCAAGCTCAACTTTGTCCGCGCCGTCGATCTCGATTGTCATCTCGGCGGCTTTAGAAGCAGATTCAGGCATGCCGAATCGGGCATTCGGCACTTCCGTCACCTCGAGTTCGTCGATTTCGACGTTTCCATTTAGACCAGAGTCTATAACGGTGTGCTCAAGCAAGTTTTCTTCTTTTAATTCGGTGATCAGGTCTTCAAAGACATTCATGATTTGGTACCTATCGGGGCAGGATAGTTTTAGGAGTAGGAAAGGGAGGCTGAAATTTTCGCGGGCTTACGGAAAATCAGGCTGCAGCCCGGATTGATTGAGGACATATACATAAATAATGCCTTCACCGGCGATATTACGGGTGGCGTTTATCTCAAATTTGGTGGCCAATTCTTCAGGCGTCGGGTTGGCCGGTACCATTGACAAAACAAATTTTCCCCGAATCAGATCGTTACCGGATTCGGTGCCAACCGCGCCTGACATTAGATTGTTTACTTCGTTTAGACGGGCATATCGGGCGTTTTGAGCAAGAAAACTTGCCTGCGTAGTGGAAACAGAGCGCAAAGTTGCGTACATATTGCCGTTCTCGGCAACGCGTACCGCCCTTTGTAGATGCGGCACGGCAATCGCAGCAATTATGCCTATGACCAGAACAACCAACAAAAGTTCAAGTAAAGAAAATCCCTGTTCGCCTTTATTTTTTATCGTTTTCATATTCATAATCTCAACTAAGTGACAAATTTTGTCACTTAAACTTTGACAAGATTCGGCAACACCTATCGTAAAATTCTAATTGGAGGCAGGTTTTTCATATATTTACAATGGTTTTGGCAACTTTTGCCATCTTCCTGCATCCTGATAATGCAAGGCTTATGCCACAGTGTTTATTAAATCAGCCAGTTCGACGCCCCTATTTTGAGAAAGGGTTGAAATGAGGAAAATCTGTCCGATAGATGACCTGACGCCTAATTTTTTTAAGAAATATTTAATATTTTAACTAAGCTGAGGGTTTTTGTTGCATAATGATAAATTCGGCCATTAACTTTGGGGTATTAAATATTGAGTACTGTAATTGATCAGAGCATCGAAACCTACGGAATCGGTAATTGGGGAGCCGATTATTTTGGCGTCAATAAAAAAGGCAATCTGATTGTCCGCGCACCGGACAATGAAAATCTGACGGCAGACGTAAAAGAGATCATCGACGACCTCCGCAAACGCGGCGTCAACACGCCTGTTTTGTTGCGCTTTCCGCAGTTGATTTTTGGACAGATCCGCAAATTACAAACCGCTTTCCGCAAATCCATTAAAGAATTTGAATATCAGGGCGGACATCTATGTGTTTTTCCGATGAAGGTCAACTCAAACCGCGCAGTCATCGAGGAATATCTGCGCGAGGGTTCGCGGTACAATTTTGGCCTCGAGGCCGGTTCAAAAGCCGAGCTTTACGCAGCCCTCGGCCTCGAACAGGCTAAAGACAGTTTGCTCGTACTGAATGGTTTTAAGGACCGCGATTTTATAGAACTCGCCTTTGCCGGTGCCGCCGCTGGTAAAAACGTTGTGATCGTTATCGAAAAACTGAGCGAGCTCGATCACACTCTCGATATCGCCGAAAAAACTCACGCCGAAAATCCGAATGCAGATCTGCCGACGATCGGCGTTCGCGTAAAACTTTATTCGAAAGGATCAGGAAAATGGGAAAAATCGGGCGGCGAAGCTGCTAAATTCGGCTTGACCACCACCGAAATTCTCGAGGTTATCAGACGTTTACAGGAGGCGGGGCGGATCGATATGCTGCGTCTGCTCCACTTTCACATCGGCTCCCAACTGACCGACATCAAACGGATAAAAAACGCGATGAAAGAGGCCGCCAGGACATACGCCAAAATCGTCCAGATGAAAATACCGATCGAATTTCTAGACGTCGGCGGCGGTATGGCGGTCGATTACGACGGTTCGCGGACGTCGTTCGAATCGTCGGCAAATTATAACGCCCGCGAATTTGCAAACGACGTGATCTATGTCATAAAAACCGTGTGCGACGATGAAAATGTGCCGCATCCGACGATCATTCAGGAATCCGGACGCTACCTTTCGGCCTATCACGCGATCCTGGTGACGAATGTTCAGGACGAAATAGAAACGGTTGTCGAGGACATTTATCCGATGGAGATGACGACCGACGACCCGGTTGTGGTGAGAGAGCTTTACGATCTGCGTGAAACTATAAACGCAAAAAACTATCGCGAGTATTATCACGACGCCGTCGAAAATCGCGAAGAGCTTTTCACAATGTTTAACCTCGGCCTTATATCACTCGAAGCAAAGGGCAAAGGCGAGGTCCTGTTTTGGGATACTTGTGAATTAGCTGATAAATTTGCCCAGATGAAAAAATATGTGGCCGAAGAATTTGACGAGCTCCGCCGGCTTATGTGCGCAAAATACCTTGCAAATTTCTCGGTTTTTCGCTCTATGCCGGACAATTGGGCGCTCGAACAACTTTTTCCTATCATTCCGATACATAAACTCAACAAAAAGCCCTCAGAATATGCTACGCTTTGTGATATAACCTGTGATTCCGATGGAATTGTGGATAAGTTCGTGGATCTGCACGATGTAAAATCGGTGCTGGAGCTGCACAAACTTGTTAAAAAAGAGCCGTATTACTTAGCGATGATGCTTGTCGGTGCGTATCAGGAGGTTATGGGAAACAATCATAATCTTTTCGGCGTACCACACGAGGCCCATGTTTTTATAGGCGAAGACGGGTATATTATCAAAAAGGTTATCTACGGAGCGACGCTCGGTGACGCCGTCGGCTCGGTCAGGTTCGACCCCGGCCAGCTGCACGATACGTTTCGTAAATCGGTTTTACAAAGAATAAAGGAAGGCAGGCTGACGAATGGCGAAGGCAGCAAAGTCATAGAATTTTACGAGGATCAGGTGGAAAGTTATACCTACCTGACACCGAACGGAAGTTAAAGGCCTGTGAATAAAGAATGTTCAAAATGCAATGCAGAAATGGCGTCGGGATTTGTAATTGATCGCGGCCATTTAGAAGTCTTAACTCAACAGATATGGGTTGAGGGCGAACCGGAAGAAACATTTTGGTCCGGTATAAAAACATCAAACAGAGATAACTACGCCGTTGCGGCATATCGCTGCAAAACGTGCGGCGGTTTAGAATTTTATACGACCGACCGCGTAGAGATATAGATAAATAATACAGTTAATAGACCTGGAGAAGAATAAAAGATGGTAGCTCAAAAGAAGACAAAGTCTTCAAAATATTTAACAGTTCCGACGCGACCGGTTCCGATCGACAGAGATCGGTCGGTCGCCGGCCTTTTGGAAAAAATGGAAGGCGCCGGTTTCGGCGCTAAACAACTTGCCGAGGCGCACCGTATATGGCTCGATATGCTTGATGATAATTCGACGATCTATCTATGCGGTTCGGGCAATCTGATTACGTCGGGGATGCGGCGTTTATTGGCTTATGTCATAAAAAACCGCTTTGTTGACGTCATCGTGATGTCCGGGACGGTGCTTTATCATGATATTCACGAAATACTCGGACGCAATCATTATCAGGCTCATCCGAGTATGAGCGACGAAGAGCTCGAAGGTTCGGACATTTTGAGGCTTGGCGATGTTATCGTCAACCGTGAGGAATATCAGGAAGCTGATGAATGGATAGGCAGCGTTATCAATCAACTCGAATTAAGCCGTCCGTATTCGATTCGTGAATTTTTGCATCTGCTCGGCCGCGAATTGTCTGAAATCGCTCACGAGGACGGCATTTTGACTTCGGCATTCAAATCGCGGATCCCGGTATTTTGTCCAGATCTGCCTGGTTCGGAGATAGCAATCGGCGTCGCCCGCGCCAAATTTGAGAAAAAAATTCAGATTATGTTTGACACGACACAGGACACGATGGAGATGTTGACGATAGCCCATAAAACGCGTCATTCCGGTATTATTTCGCTCGGGACAACGGGCAGCCAGAGCATTGTAAATATCGCAGAACTTTCGTCTTACATCACACGCACGACACCGCGCGGCCACAAATATGCAATTTCCGTCGCAACCGACGCA
The DNA here is from genome assembly GCA_041747575.1 of Pyrinomonadaceae bacterium. Classification (GTDB taxonomy): domain Bacteria; phylum Acidobacteriota; class Blastocatellia; order Pyrinomonadales; family Pyrinomonadaceae; genus OLB17. The sequence continues at coordinate 24,324 of JBGTEX010000063.1, read as the reverse complement.
TGTCCGCTCGACATCCGCACACCTTCGTACGGCGGTAATCATACTTCAGTTTTTGGCAAGTTGAATCGCGGAGCAACCACGGCCTATGTCCCATGCGACCCGTCAATCGCCTTGCCGATGATAATTACCGCTCTGTCGCAAACGGCCGCAAAATTTATGAAAGGCCGCAAACGTCCGACATTTAGCTTCTCCGGTCGCGAAATGAACATGGATGTGCCTTAGAACAGTATTCGGTTGTCAATGGTCAGTTAAAGAAAACTGACCGCTGAACTCTGACCGCTGAAAAAATGTCCGAATCCGATACACTTCCGATGAATTTCGGCGGAATTGACGAAGGGAAATTCTCTTCGCTCGATTCTGCACGTATTTTGATCCTTCCCGTTTCCTACGAAGGGACGGTTTCGTATGGAACCGGAACCGGAGCGGGTGCGATGGCGATTGTGGATGCGTCGCGCAATATGGAACTTTATGAGGAGGAGACCGAAACGGAAGTTTACAAACTCGGTATCCACACCCTGCCCGAATTCACGCCCCGCGATACGCCTGACGCAATGATGGCCGAGCTTTACGCTTATTCAAAAAAGCTGCTAAAGCTCGATAAATTTATCTGTATGCTCGGCGGCGAACATTCCGTTTCGGCTCCGCTGATAAAGGCTCACTACGAAAAATTCAGCGATTTGAGTGTTCTCCAGATCGATGCTCACGCCGATCTGCGTGATGAATATGACGGGACGCCGCATTCGCACGCATCGATCATGGCCCGAGTGGTAAAAGACCTTCGGATACCGTCGGTACAGGTGGGAATCCGATCGATTTCCGGCGATGAGGCGAGATCGTTAAAGGACGGGCTCCCGACAAAAATATTCTGGGCACGCGACATTGTCGGAAAAACGGACTGGATCGATGAAGCGGTCGATTCACTCACCGATAACGTCTATTTAACCATCGACATCGACGGCCTCGATCCGAGCATAGTCCCGACAACGGGCACGCCCGAACCGGGTGGTTTGGGTTGGTATGAGACCTTGGCCCTTATACGCAAACTCGCTGAAAAGAAAAAAGTTGTCGGTATGGATCTGGTCGAATATTCCTACTTCGAAAATTATGATTCCCCGGCTTTTCTCTGCTCAAAACTGGTTTACAAATCGCTTGCGTATATCTTTAAGAACGAGTCGCCCCGTTTCGGATGAGACCAGATATGTTGAACTTACGCGGCCAGTTCCGTTACGCTTTCAACAAAATCGTCCATAAACAGATATTTCCGCCATTCCGGACGATTTTCGGCATAATGGCAAAGCAGAACGTGATCGAGGCCGAGACGGAGCAGTTTTTGCGAAGTCAGAAGCGGCATACGAGCCTGTTCAGGCGTACGGTTGCCTTTACGCTGGTTGCATTTTACACAGGCAGAAACGAGATTATGCGGCGTGCTCTCGCCGCCCTGTGCCCGCGGGAAAATGTGATCCAGTGTTAATTCTTTTGCATGTTTGTGTTCGCCGCAATACTGACAGCGGTAGCGGTCGCGTATGTATATCCTGGCACGTTTCATGGTGGTTTCACGGTTGTTGCGGCGGACGTGTACGTAATGACGCAGCCGAACAACCGACGGCACCGGAAATATTGTCGAAGGAGAATGGAGAACGTTATCGCCGTCGTTTTCCTCGACAAAGATCGCTCCGCGGAACCACAGACAGACAGCTCGAGCCACACCGACCGTGCCAAGCGGCTCATACGAAAAATTTAATAGTAAAACGCGACCTGTAAGCAATGCTATCTCCTCCTTTTATTCTCTTGGTAATGTAATATCAAACGGAGTTAAACGCAAGCACCATATCTGGTTGTGTAACCTTTTTGTCAACAACATATGCAAATCGGGGCGCGCATGACGCATCTTGAAATGGAAATTGCCAAAGCCCGTGCTTGTTGAGGCAAGGGCGCAATTCATAATTTTTTTGATCTGGGATTTAGACGCCGGCCGTGCGAGCGTGTCTTTGCGGGATTGCGGGCGTCAGATGCAAATATAGGAAGCGCTATAAGGATAACGGATATCAGCATAAACCCGAAACGTTCTTATTGCGTGATCCGCGTTAAACGGCATGGCCTCGGGCGAAGTACATTTCGGATCGTTAATACACTAATGGATCGGCTGATCGCCGATCGACGCTGCGGTGATATAGGTCATCGGCGTTGTCGGGGCCATTTCGTTTAGGGTAAACCGCAGTTTATCGACGATGCCGTCGGCTTCCATATATTCACGGCCGAGCAGCCGTCGGAAACGTTTGCCGCGGTCGTCGCCATTCAATTCCCTGAGCATTCCGCCGAGAAATGACGTCACCAGTTCGGGGGCGAACTGCTTGCCCGAGTTTCTGTGCAGATCCTCGATAACATCTTTGGCCGGGCGGCGTGCCTTGTATGGCCGGTCGGTCGTCATAGCATCAAACGAATCGGCCAGATTTACGATTTTTGCAATAAAGGGTATCTCGCGGTCATATAACCCGTCGGGGTAGCCGCGGCCGTCGAGACGTTCGTGATGAGATTTTGCGGCTAGCGGCACATCTGTAAAAGGATGATGAATCGGAAGCAGGATCTCATATCCGACAGCCGGATGTTTGTTTAATTCGGCCGATTCCTTGGCGTTAATGCGGTACGGAGCATTTATGATCTTGCGTTCGACGGTAAGTTTGCCGACGTCGTGGAGGTAGCCGGCGACAGCTGCTCCCTCGATCGCCTCGCTGCTCCAGCCGAGTTCGCCCGCGATTATTTCAGAGAATCTGCCGACCCGGACCGAGTGTCCCTCTGTATATTTATCCTTACAGTCGATAGCGGCGGCAAAGGCCTTGACCGTGTCGTGATATGTCGAGCGCATTTTATTAAAAAGCTGCCGGTTTTCGTCGGCGTGACGTTCGATCTCGGCCATCATATTTCGCTGACAGATGGCGACGCCTATATGCCGGCCCATCGCGCAGACAATATCTTTATCGTGATTTGTGTAATTTTCGCCGCTTGCTTTTTCACCGAGAAAGATCGCTCCGACAATTTCGTCGCGGACAACAAGCGGCACGAAAAGCTCGATCCGCCGCCTTTCAAAACTGGCGTCATAAACCTGGAAAAACGGCAAAACCATTGCCTGCGATATTTCGATCGGGTTGAGCCCGTTGCCGAGAAACTGGCGTTCGTCCTCGGTTGTCAGTAAAAGGCTGAGCGGGAAATCGTCACCGAGACCGCGTACGGCCAGCATGTTAAGCTCATGCCCAAAGCGCGAATATCTCGCGACCGCACCACGCATTATCCCAAGCGCTCCCGAAATCAAATGAAGCGACGTGCGAATCGTCTCCTGAAAATTATTCTTATTGGTAATCTCCTGACCAAGCTCGGCCAGGGCTCCGAATGCGTGAATCAGCTTTGAATCGTGTTCGGCCATAAATTTGCGTTAACTAAAAGATAAAGGTGAAATTACAAAGTGAAGGTCAAAAGCGATCATCATTAAATCGTCGAAATTGAGACGTCAATCCAAAAATACCCTCGATAGCGGGCAAATCATTTGAAAGAATTGCTTTTTTACAATTTACGATTCACGCCAAAGTTATATGTTTACTCACGCCCAGCAGGTCAAATAGTTCCAGCGTGTGCTCGTTTACGTCAGCGAAGATGATCCTGGCGCCGTTGTTCGACGCGCTGTCTATCATCCCCAGAAGGATCGAGATGCCGATGCTGTTAATGATCTCGGTTTTGGAGAAATTTACCGTCAACTCTTTGCAACCGGCATTGAGACGGCGTTTGCATTCGTTTTCGATCTGCTCGCCGCTCAGCTTGTTTATATAGTCGCCCGCAAAGATCACTGACTCTTCAACAGCCGGCTCGACGACGGCAACTTCAGTTTCTGAAATCACTTATTTATTTTCCCTGCTTTATTTAGCGTGTGCGTCAGTAGAAACTACTTGAGCAATATATTTATCACAAAGCCGCACGTAAAACAACAAATTTACGAGTCAAATTAAATAAAAATGCTGAAAAATTATTTAGAAAGGCAAAAATCCGCGTTTTCAGGCAAATAAGTAGGCGTAAATACTATTTTTTTGATGTGTAGGGAACTCTGTCAAACCTTTGTAAAACCGGTCTGAGATGTTCGACGGCCTCGGCGTGCGCAGCACCGTTTGTAGCGAGTATGCCGTTGCGATTATGCAGATCCTTGCGGTCATATCGAATTTCGAAACCAAACAAATCTGTAAAACGCCCGCCGGCTTCCTCGAGAATGATCTGTGGAGCACACGTATCCCAGAGCTTTGTTCGAGGACTCGGATGAATGTAAATATCGCATGTTTTAGCCGCGATCAAAGAGACCTTTAGCCCGACGGAGCCGCGGCGTATGATTTTCGGAAATCCAAAATGTCCGACGATAAGCGACATTCTTCGCGTAAAATGATTTCGCGACGCCGCAAAAACCATTTTGATAAAGTTTGAGGTATCGGACGTCTGCATCCTGACCGGGCTGCCGCTGCCGTTTATGGTAAAGGAGCCTTCGCCCTTTACGGCATAACTAAGAATGTCGTGAAACGGTAGAAAAACGACTCCGACAACCGCAATACCGTCAATCGCGAGACCGATCTGTACGCCAAAATCACCATCATGATTAATAAAACCGGTAGTGCCGTCAAGCGGATCGACTATCCAGACGCGGCGTTTGGATAGTCGATGTTCCAGATCATCGACCTCCTCTTCGGACAAAACTGCATCATCCGGAAAAGCTGCGGCGAGGCCGTCAACTATCAGCCTGCTGGCTTCGCGATCTGCTATGGTGACCGGTTCGGTAAAATTATCCGTACCCGTCTTTTCTTCGGCGCTAAAGCCGTCGGCATAGTGATTTAGAATATTTTTTCCGGCGAGGCGGGCAAGCTTGACTGCGATTTCTAACTCGTGCTCCAGCATAGTAATAATTTAGCATGATTAGGCATTGGGGCATAAACGCAGCTGTGTCGAAACTGCAAGCTCAATTCTATCTACCGGTAATTTAGTGGAATCAAGCCTGATTTTTTTGATTTTATCAATTGGCGTCTGGTGATTTAGGGACTTTTTCAAAAGCAGTCAGAAGCTGCGGAGAAGAGAAAGCATGGGGTCAGGATCGCAAGGATGATCGAAGCCCGTGCAAGCGGGCGACAGATTTTCTTAATTATTCAGGCAAATATGCATCCAATCCGTAACGCTCCAGTGAAACCGACCAAAAATTTCGCGGCTTTTCCGCCAATAATAACTACGCGGGAAATCCTTTTGAGTAATTCGGGTTTATTAAAATTTTCCCTTTAGTTTGTCGTAGGTGGCCGAAAGTGTTTCTGGTATCGTTCGTGTCTGTCCTATTGCTGTCATGAAATTGACGTCACCGATCCACCGCGGCAATACGTGCATGTGCAAGTGGCGATCGACGCCGGCGCCGGCCGCTTTGCCGAGATTCATTCCCAAATTCAGGCCGTCGGGAGCGTAAATTTCCGAGATCACGGCTTGTGCTTTTTTTGTGAGATCCATCAATTCGTCGGTTATACGCTTGTCGGCCGCATTGGGCGTGGCAACATGATCGTAGGGCACGATCATCAGATGTCCGGAAGTGTATGGATAGATATTCAGGATGACAAAATTAAACCCGGCCCGCACGAGGATAAATTTTTCCTCATCGCTCGCCGGGCTTTTTAAAATATTACAGAAAACACAACCGTCTGATCTTTCTGACCCGCTTCCGGTTATGTAATCGTACCTCCACGGGCTCCACAAAACATCCATAATTAGACGGGAGGGCGGCGAGCCAAGAGCAGGGGAATTATAAAATGAAATGATCGCCGCGACAAATGAATGAGTCGCATCTCTCGATGCCAATCTCCCGACCTCAAACTAATTTCCGTGATTTATGAGTTCTTTTAGTTCTTTCCCGGGTTTGAAATAGGCAACGCGTTTGGCCGGAATATCTACTGATTCGCCCGTTTTGGGATTGCGGCCAATACGCGAATTTCTCTCTCGGACGCGGAAGCTGCCAAATCCGCGCAACTCGATCTTTTCACCATTGTTTAACGTATTCGTAATACTTTCAAAAATGATTTCGACCAATTGTTCGGCATCCTTTTTGGTCATGTCAGCCTCTTGAGCGACTTTTTCTACCAGATCAGCTTTTGTCATTTCTTTTCTATCACTCCAGAGAATTATTCCCGATACGTCCCTTGAAAACCAAATCCCGAACCTCAAGCCGATTTCTTTTCCGTTTCCACGGCAGGCTTTTCTTTAGAAACTTTTTTTTCTGTCTCGCCCGCAACCTCGGATTCCGCATCATCTTTCGCCGCGTGAGTTTTTGCCTTGGGATCTTTTTCTTTTGCAGTTTTGGCGGTCGTCTCTTTCGGAGCATCCTCAGATTCTGCATCGGCTTTTTCGGCTTTGTCTTCAGCAACGGTTTCGTCCGAAGGCTCTGCTTCCGCATCCTTATCCTCTGCTGTCGCATCCGCCGGAGTTTTTTTCGACTCCGCAGCAGAGTCCTGACCCGAATCTTTAGCGGCCGGTGTTTCCCCGTCGTCCGTTTCATCTGCCGGACTTGCTTTGGTTTCCGGCGCGGATTCGGTGTCAGGCTTTGGCACTGTTCCTTTTGACTCAGACTCAAGTTCCTCTTCGGCCGCGTCGCGGGGCGTTTCAACATCATCCGATGCCGGTTCCGGTTCCGTCTCACTGACCGGCTTAGGTTCTTCAGTTTCAGGTTTTTCTGACGCCGGGGAATCTTCTGTTTTTTCGTCCGGTTCAGATTCTTTTTCGGTTTGGGTCTCGGTTTCTGCTAGTTTCGCGACCGACTCCGCTTCAGCCGCGGCTTCTTTAGCCGCAAATTCCTCAGCTTTGATTTTTTTGACTGCTTGTTTTGCCTTTTTCTTTTCTTCCGCGGTCTGCTCAGCGGGAGTTTCGGCCTCTGCATCCCCAAATTTCAGTTTTGAGAGTTCACCGAGCGAGGCCATACCGCCCTTAGCTTCGGTGGAATACATTTTTGTATCGGCAACCGGCTCATCCGCTTTGCCGACGGCCCGATGCGATAAACCGATCTTTTGATCGGCCTGTTCGATACGGAGAATTTTGAAGTCCATCTCCTGGCCGAGTTTTGCAACCGATTCAGCATTTTCGACACGCTCGTCTGAAAGTTCTGAAATGTGACACAGGCCTTCCAAGCCTTCGTCGAGTTCGACAAAAACGCCAAAATTGGTAAATCGAGAGACCTTGCCCTTGACGATGTCGCCCGGACGATGGGTTGCAACAAAGCCCTCCCACGCACTCGGCGTGAGGTCTTTCATCGAGAGCGACAGACGCTGCCCGCGTTTGTCGATGCTCGTGACGATCGCCTCGACCTCCTGATCCTTCTTAAGCACATCCTTGGGGTGCTTTATCTTTTTAGCCCACGTAATGTCCGAAACATGGACGAGACCGTCAATGCCGGGTTCGAGTTCGATAAAGACGCCAAAATCGGTCAGATTACGAACGCGTCCGATGATCTTGGCACCGACCGGATATTTGATATCGACCGTATCCCAGGGGTTATCCTGAAACTGTTTCATGCCGAGGCTGATGCGTTTTTCGACCGTATCGACGCCGAGTACCTGCACTTCGACTTCCTGATTTTTGTGGAACATTCTCTTCGGGCTCTGAGCACGCCGCGACCAGGAAATCTCGGAAACATGCACCAAACCTTCGACGCCGGCTTCAAGTTCGACAAAAACACCATATTCAGTGACAGACGAAACGACGCCCTTAAGTTTTGTGTTGACCGGATAAACTTCGACAACCGTTGACCACGGATCGGGCAGCAGCTGTTTAAAACCCAAGGCCACCTTTTCTTTTTCGGGGTCGAGTTTTAAAATCTTGACCTGCAAATGATCGCCGGCCTTAAATTGATCGGCCGGATGATGAATGCGGCCCCAGGACATATCGGTCACATGAAGCAGCCCGTCGATGCCGCCGATATCGACAAAAGCGCCATAGTCGGTCAAATTTTTGATCGTTCCGTCAACAACGTGGCCGACCTCGATCTTTGCGAGCGTTTCGACTTTCTGTGCATTGACGACCAGGTCCGTAATGACCTTGCGGGAAAGAACGATATTGTTGCGGCGGCGGCTGAACTTGATTATTTGCGCCTCGATATCTTCGCCGATATATGAGTCGAGGCCGCGAATCGGCCGGGAATCGATCTGTGAACCGGGCAAAAATGCTTCGACGCCGTTGATATCGACGCGGAGCCCGCCCTTCGTTTTGTCAACGACGCGACCGACGATCGGGGTTTCGGCGTTATAAGCGGCTTCGATGTCGTCCCAGACCTTGCGGCCGAGAGCATCCATTTTTGAGAGCTCGGGTGCGGCGTCGCCGGCGTGCATTGTGCGAATGAGGACCTCGACCGTTTCGCCTACGGTCGCCGTCATTTCACCGTTCGGGCCGGTAAATTCATCGACAGGCACAAAGCCCTCCGATTTGTATCCGAAATCGACGAGAACGCCGCGATCGGTGATACCGACGACCTTTCCTTCGACCAGATCGCCCTGATGAAACACGGCCTGTTCCTGCTCAAATTGTTCGAGAATCGCTCCAAAATCTATCTCGGCCGGAGCGGCAGGTTCATCGGCTTCGGCAGCTTCGGGCGTCGGAGCGTGGTCGGCCGGAGCCGTTTCTTTGACGGCCGCAGATGGGCCGCTTTCGGCAGAGCCGTTATCCATTTCGGATTCGGACGGATCTAGGACTTCGCCGGAAGGATTTGCGTCTCCCGCAGCTACCGCTTCCGGCTCACTGGAAGGATATGCATCTTCTGCAGATTCCGGTGCAGCGGCAACCGGTGTCTGATCTGCGTTCTCAACTGTCTCTGCAACGGCGTCGTCCGTTTGCTCGGCAGGTGTTTCAGTGGTAACGGGGGCGACAGCCTCGGCTGCCGCGGTGGTAGATTCTGATTGTTCTGTCGCTGTTTTCTCGATCGCCTGCGATTCTTCAGCGTCCTGGATTAACTCGTTTGTCATTTACGCCTGTTTAAACTTCCTTAAATTACTGTTTCTTTAACTATTTACCTATCAAGCAGAGGCACCGTAAACCGTTTTTCCAAGCGTCGCAGCAAATCCCGAAAGCAAATTTAAGAACCGGCAGCCATAACTGCCAGAATTTAGCGATTCCTTACGCTCAATAAGGTAATACTAAAATCTACACGCCCGATTGCTTTTATGTCAAGACTTAAACACGGAAAATCCTTGAAAAATCACCATTTGCGAGATTTAAGAGAACGCAATGCGCGGGAGGCGGCGCTTACAAAAAATCAGTTGGACGGGGACGTATGAACAAATTTTAACAAAATAAACTTACTTTCATCGGCATTTAATGTTGATCGCGCCGTCCGATGTGCCCACGTCAAAACCGTTTCGAGCAAAATAAGTTTACCGCAAATACCATGCCCGCCTGACACAAACAATAACCTCACGGCACATAATTCTTACAAGAAAAAAGACGATTCAGTTCGAACCGTCTTTTGCAAAATTTGCGTTTTCTTCGGCCATCTGCCTATTCGGCCTGACCCTGGGCGGCCTTTGCGGCTTCCGGCTCGAATCTCGGAGCGGCGAGTCCGAGTTCCGGCGAACGCCAGAGGTTTGAGACGAGAAGTTCGCGGATAAAGGTCATTTCCTTAGGCAGGCGGTCGTATAATTTGAAGAAAAGATCGTCATGCATGGCAATTTCCTTGAGCCACAGATCGCGGTCGAGATGCATTACGGCGTCAAATTGTTCGCGGCTAAAATCGAGGCCGCGCCAGTCCATATCTTCGTAACGCGGCATCCAGCCGAGCGGCGTTTCGGTACCGATGGATTTGCCTCTCGCACGTTCGACGACCCACTTCAGGACACGCATATTCTCGCCGAAGCCGGGCCAGAGAAATTTGCCGTCTTCGCCCTTTAAAAACCAGTTGACCGAGAAAATGCGCGGAGGTTCCGGGATTTGGCGGCCAAAATCGAGCCAGTGTGCAAAATAATCGCCCATGTGATATCCGGCAAACGGCAGCATTGCAAACGGGTCACGGCGAACTTCGCCAATATTGCCAAAAGCGGCGGCCGTCTGCTCCGACCCCATTGTAGCGGCCTGATAAACTCCGAAGGCCCAGTTGAAGGACTGCTGAATCAGAGGTACGACACTATTACGGCGTCCGCCAAAGATAAATGCCGACACGGGAACGCCCTTTGGATCGTCAAATCGTTCATCCGCTACCGGGCATTGCGTGATCGGCGCCGTAAAACGCGAATTCGGATGTGCGCCTTTTGCCTCGCTCGCAGGCGTCCAATCGTTGCCCTGCCAGTCGATCGCGTGTGCCGGCGGTTCGCCGTCCATGCCTTCCCACCAAACGTCGCCGTCATCCGTCAGGGCGACGTTTGTAAAGATCGTGTTTTCCTTGATAGAGAGCATCGCGTTTGGATTCGTTGAATAATTCGTACCCGGAGCCACGCCAAAAAATCCGTTTTCCGGATTGATCGCGTGAAGTTTGCCTTGCTCGTTTGGCTTGATCCATGCGATGTCGTCGCCGACGGTCGTGATCTCCCAGCCTTCCTCGGCAAATTCCTTTGGCGGTATAAGCATTGCAAAATTTGTCTTGCCGCACGCCGAAGGGAATGCCGCGCAGACATAATCTTTACGTCCGTCCGGTGATTTTACGCCGACGATGAGCATATGCTCGGCCAGCCACCCTTGGGCCCGTCCGAGATTTGAAGCGATTCGCAGAGCAAGGCATTTTTTACCGAGCAGAGCGTTGCCGCCATAACCTGAGCCATATGAAACGATCGAATTCTCTTCGGGAAAATGGACAATATACTTATCTTTCGGATCCGGCGAACACGGCCACGCGACATCCTGCTGGCCCTCGCCAATAGGCATTCCGACCGAGTGAAGACAGCGCGTAAATTCGCCGTCACCGAGAGCGTCGAGGGCTTTTGTTCCCATTCTCGTCATTATCCGCATATTAGCGGCGGCGTATGCTGAATCGGTCAGCTGGACGCCAAATTGCGAGATCGGCGAGCCTATCGGCCCCATGCAGAACGGGACGACGTACATTCGGCGGCCCTGCATGCACTGCGAAAATTTCTTTTTCATGATCGCTTTCATCTCTACCGGTGCCATCCAGTTATTGGTCGGGCCGGCGTCGCCCTTGGCGAGAGAGCAGATATAGGTGCGGTCCTCGACCCGTGCCACATCTGATGGGTGCGAACGTGCGAGGAACGAATTTGGCCGTTTTTCAGCGTTTAATTTTATAAAAGTCCCGGCGTCCACCATCTCGGCGCACATACGGTCGTATTCTTCCTGCGATCCGTCGCACCACTGTACGCTGTCCGGCTTGCAAAGTTCGACTGCTTCCGTAACCCAGCGGATAAGTTCTTTGTTGGTCACATTTGACGGGGTGTTAAGTTCGGTCATAAATAGATTCTCCAAGCTATAGTCTAGTAAATTGCCACGCAAAACGAAATAAACGGGTAATAAGCCACGCTTTTTGTAAATATCTAAACAGCTTATCACGACATTGCAATATTGTTAATGTTTAACATGGATTTTGGTTTGGATATTTTGCGAACGAGCTTTAAATACACCCAGTAATACGTCCGCTACGCGATGGCGGGGCGTCTCCGGTATTGGTTCAGGGTGTGGGCGATGACGGTGATGATGATTATCGAGCCGCCCAGAATGGCCCAGCTTGACGGGCGTTCGCCGACGAAGAGAAAGACCCATACGGGATTGAGAAGCGGTTCGATAAAGCCGATAATGCTGGCGTCTAGCGGGCGCGTGCCGCCGGCGACGCCTTTAATAAAGAGTATGTAGGCGAGGCCGATCTGGACGACGCCGAGAAATGCGACGGCCGCCGCGTCGGTCAAGGTGATCGCCGGTATCGCCGCAATCCCCGACGGCAAGGTTACTAATGCAAGCAGAAAATTGCCGTAAATAACGGTGATGACGGGATTGAGGTTTTGAGTTGCAGCTTTAGCCGGCTCTTTGCTGACGGACAGTGTTATGCCGTCATCCAACGGCACACTCTCTTTCCGTCCTGTTTCTGCCCCGCCGATTGCCTTTGGATGCCGCAGCAGCATAATGTATAGGCCGAGAAACAGCCCCGAACCGAGGGCAGCGAGATTGCCTTGATAATCTGAAGTCTCGAGCTTGCCTACAAAAAACAGGCTCATTCCGCCGATGCAGAAGATGATCGTCACGAGGTCTCGCCAGTGGAATTTTTCGCCGATCAGAAACGGGGCGAGTATAAGTATGTATATCGGGGCCGTATATTGGAGAAAGATGGCGTTGGCCGCGGCGGTGTGTTTTGTCGCCCAGACAAACAGAAAAAGCAGCGACGCATAAAACACGGACGCCATTAACCCGAACGCATTTATCCGGAGGCCGTGCTTTCGCGTTACGACAAGAACCGTGATACCCGCCAGTAGCGAACGAAAAAATGTGACCTGATATGCATCGAGAGCGGTTAGCTTTATAAAAAGCCCGCCCGTACTCCATAGAAAAACGGCTATGACGACCAAAGCGACCGGCGGTAAGGTTTTTTTTTCGACGTTCACGGCAAATTCACTTGACTACACAAATCAGATGAGTATGAGAATAAAACAATTTTTCATTTTCGTGAATTTGCGGCTTGATCCGAAATTCCGATTTAAAGAAAAATGCGGTGAATCGAAAAGCCCGATGCTAACGCCTACAGCAGTAGATAGTTTATATTGAGGCGGCTTTAGCCGTCTTAATATTTTTCAGGGAGATGAGTTTTTGCAGGAATTCCATTTACTTAATTTGATGGCAACCCCGACAACCGTATTTTATTCATAGCCATATGCGTTGTCTTTTGAGCGACTTAACGTCTTTTGAGCGACATAACGAAAATTCGGCTGGTTATAGATCTTTGTAATTATATTGGCCAGGCCGCACGATAAAAATATGATAAAAAAATATATACAGGTGTTTACGGCGTCATTTGTTTTAGTTTTGGCTGTCTCTGTCATCGGGCAAGCGCAGATGTCGCCCAGCAAAGATTACCCCAATATAAAGATCTCAAATTTTGGAAAGATGCACGACGGGTATTATCGGGGAGCACGGCCAAAACAGGGAAAAGGGCAGTTTGAAGCGTTAAAGGCTCTTGGCGTTCAGACCGTGATCGATTTGCAGGCGGAACCGCGTGCCTACGAGAAACTCGAGGCGGAAGCCGCCGGGCTGAGATACATAAATATCCCGATGGAGGACGGCGAATATCCGAAGGCCGAGCATATCGAGGAATTCTTAAGGCTTGCCAACGATCCCGAAACCGGCGTTTTCTTTGCACATTGCGCGGGCGGTCGGCACAGAACCGGTATAACCGGCGCCGCATACCGGATGACAAAGTACGGATGGGGTTTTGATCAGGCCTATCTGGAAATGAAGAATTTTGATTTTTACAGCCGTTGGGGACATGGAGACCAAAAAGATTTTGTAAAAGATTTTGCGGCCAAAATGGAAGCTGCAAAATTAGAAAATCCCAAATCCGGCTCCGCCGAAACTGAACCAAACGGAAAAGCAGGCCTGCAAAAATAGTGGCGCAAAGATAGAACGGAGCTTGCTCTTCTCGCAAACAGAACGGCAAAGCCGCATAGAGCGACCGTCGACGACTTGTTGCATTTCCTCGATGATGTTCCGCCATCCGATGCCGGTATTGCAGGCACAGAAGGGAAATGCTAACGCATAAGAAGGTCAAAAACCATCGCGGTTACTTGTATTCACGGAAACCGTCAATGATAGATTTGAAATTCGTCGGAATGTGTTTTTCAAAGCTGCCTTGATCAACATAAACGTAATCATACACGTCCGTCGATTGGATACGATTGATGTCCGCGCACCATTGTTTCAGGCGGGCCATTTTTTGCGGAAGTTCTAGTTCCTCGCGGCCTTTGGTTTCGATTATGACAATTAGATCTCGCCGAACTTTTACCAGGAAATCCGGATAATAATTCGAAATATCGCCATCGGCCTTCACATAATCGAGTTTGAAATTGACGGCGAAATAGTTCTTCGCAAATGAAATAATGTCGTCGCATCCTTCGAGAAATGTCGCAAAACGCATCTCAAATCCCTGATCGCCGATAATGCGGTTAAAGACACTCTTTTTCGGCACCATGTAAGGCTGATTTTTTACAACAAACGGGCGGACATTGCGAAGTTTTATCGAATCGCGTATTTCCGCATCGCCTTTGTCGCGGACGGTAAGTTCGTTGATCGCTTTTTTGAAACTGTCGAGAACAGTCTTTGTCGCGACGAGTTCCGAAAGATTGCGGATCGTATTCGGGCTTTCCATTTCGACGGTTTGGCCAAATAGTTCGTCCTGCACAAAGGCTTTTACCTTCGGATAAAGCGCGTCGTAGCCGCTTACGAGCTTGAGGTCCTTCATTACAGTTTGCGCGAAATAGCCGATCACGCTGCGGTAATCCGCTATTCCCGCCGTGTCGAGAATAATAGTGTGGTCGATCTCGCCGGTCGTCATTTTCTTAAAGACGATCTCACGCTGTTGCTCCGCAGAAAATTCCTGATAGATGACCTTTCGATGGCCAAACGCCGAAATATCCAGCTCCGTTAGATTCTTGTATTCGCGAAAAATGCGCGGCGTCAGGACCGGAATTTCGATATCCAGTTCGTCGAGGTCTTTCTTCTCGTTTTCCTTATCGACCTCGATGACCACGGGAGCTTTGGCCTGCGTTCCCTCGCCCATTGCCTTGCGTTCAAATACGACGCCTTCGGCCTGGATCGACTCGACAAATTCCATAAAAGCCGCGGTGCCGATCACGCTTACTTCTTCTTCGGTGTCACCGGGATACATTTTTCTTAAACCGCGACCGAGCGTTTGTTCCGGCAAAATTTTGCTTGTAGCCGCATATGGACGCAGCCCGACAATTGTTGTAACGTTTTTCACATCCCAGCCTTCCTTTAGCATCATTACAGAAACAATCGCTTTCGCCGGGCTGTCCCAGCCGTCGATGTTGTTAGCTTGTTTGCGCAGTTTCTCGAGTTCTTCTTTACTTTTGCCTGAAGACGCTTCGGAAATTTCACCATTGCTTTTTGTGTGAATTACCAGCGTTCCGTCACCTGCGAGGTCCGGACAGCTTTTCTGCAGATAATCAGCGACATCGTCACAATTGCGCGTGTCGTCGGTCATTACAAAAAGGATTGCCTTCTTGCCGGCTTTCTCGTGTTCGTCGTATGCCTTCTTCCATTCGATAACGCCGAGGTCGAGGTAATCGGCGTATTTTTCTGTATAAACGGCGGTTTGCCGTTCCTGCAATTTTGCGCGGCTTGCGGCGTCGGGGAGAACCGGATGTTTTACCACATTCTGCGAGATGGCTTCGACAAGCGGATAATCTGAAATTGTCTGAACAAAAATTGCGCCGTTATTGTGTTTCGGCGTCGCCGTCACGTCGATCTGCAAACTCAGGGCGTCATCCTTTTGTTTTAGCTTGTTGTGAATGTCCTGAATCGATTTGAACCACGCCATTTTTTCGTCGTGGATGTGATGTGCTTCGTCGTTGAGAATCATCAGTTCATCGATATCGCGGACGATCATGCCGAGATCGACCTTCGAATCGGTCGTTGCACCTGTCGGGCGTTTGCCGAGAAAATAATCCATCGTGTTTTCATCGTCAAACGACGGCGGAATGTCGTCGCCGGAATAAACGCGGTGGATATTTGTCAGAAAAATATTCCCTGTCGGTCGGACGACGCGAACTTCGTCCTGCACATGCAGCGTTAACTGAAAATCGTCGCGCCAATTCCTGCCGTCGTATCCGTTATCGGGAATCACCGGATCGTCAAAGAAAATCCGCAGCCCCTGAAAGTCTTTGTAAATGCGGTCGAGAACGATAATATTCGGTGCGATGACCAGAAAATTGCGGGCAAGCCGCGAATCCGCTTCATAAGTTTTGTTATAAAAACTCCATGCGAGGGCGAGACTCAGCACCTTTGTCTTTCCCGCACCGGTCGCCATTTTTATGACGTAACGCTGCCAATCTTCGGGAAACATCTGCGCCGTCAACGGAGCCTCAGGTGCGAGCGGCATCAGCCCGTAGGCGTCTTTCGCCTGCAAAACCTCGTAAAGATAAACGATAGTTTCGAGAGCTTCCCTTTGTGCAAAATAATATTGAAATTCCACGTCCGGGCCGTCTGCCTTTGCGATCAGATGCTGCTCATTGAACCAAAAATTCAAAAGACTGCGGCTGGTGTCGGTTGCGTTCTCGTAACCGCTGTCGCGAAATGCCTTGACACGCTTGCGCAGTTCCGGCACCAGCGGCGGCATCAGCTTTTCCATCGAAGTGTCGCGCAAGGTCTCATCCGCCGGAAACCAACGGATCGACGGATCGAGTATCGCGTGCGGCGACTGTGGAAAGTCAGGGTGCAAAGCCATACAATTTCAAATCCCAAATTTCAAATCTCAAATCTCAAATCCCAAATCTCAAATTTCAAATTTCAAACCCCTCAAATCTCAAATCCCAATCTCAAATTTCAAATCCCAAATCTCAAATTTCAAACCTCAAATCTCAAACCTCAAATCTCAAACCCCTCAAATCTCAAATCTCAAATCTCAAACCCCTCAAATTTCAAATTTCAAATTTCAAATCTCAAATCTAAAACTGAAATCTCAAATCCCAAACCTCAAATCCCAAATCTCTAAACCCCAAACCTCAAACCCCAAATCTCAAGTCTCACGTTCTGTTCGTTCCGCTCGCCTTTGTTCTTCTCGTTCCTTAGCCGCCTTTTCCACCATCGACTTTATCTCCAGATCAAATTCCTCGGCGTCCTTCCTATTGCGTATCTTCGCTCTCTCTCGATCATTCAAATATCGCACACCCTTAATGTCGGAATTCTTTAACGATTCGATCCAGCCATTTAGCTGTTTCGAAATGCTTTCCTCACGCCGTATCAAATTTGAAATTTCAGATCTGAAATTTGAAAATTTATTCGATCTTTCACATATCCGCAGCATCGATCTGCATTCGCCGGCCGAGCCTTTTGAAATATACAGAAAATAGATCAGGTCATTATTTGTCCCACGCTCAAAGCCTTCGGCGATATTATTTGATACCGAAACCGCCGCACGTTCGATCTGGTTTTTAAGATCGCCGACACCGCGAAAATCCGCTCTTGCGGTAAATTCAAATAGCTCAATGGCAAAATCAATTGCGGCATTCCAAACCGGAAGATCTTCGAAATTTCTATATTTCATACAATTCGTCTCTAGCTTCTATAATCTAGAATCTCAAATCTCAAATCTCAAATCTAAAATTTCAAATCTCAAATCTCAAATCCCAAATCTCTAAACCTCAAATCCCAAATCCCAAATCCCAAATCTCTAAATCTCAAATCCCAAATCCCAAATCCCAAATCCCAAATCTCAAATCTCAAATCTCAAATCTCTAAACCCCAAATCTCAAACCTCAAATCCCAAATCTCTAAACCCAAAATCTCTAAACCTCAAATCTCAAATCTCAAATCCCAAATCTCTAAACCTCAAATCCCAAATCTCAAATCCCAAATCCCAAATCTCTAAACCTCAAATCTCAAATCTCAAATCTCTAAACCTCAAATCTCTAAACCTCAAATCCCAAATCTCAAATCTCAAATATTCACCTCCAAAATCGTCATCGTATCATTCCCAAAAATATCCACGACCTTGACGGCGATTTTCCGGCGGCCTTTCGAGCATTCGTGGTAAACCGATTTCAATTCTATCGACCGGTCGCGTTTGGTGCGGAATGACTGCCATTCGTTTTCGAAGACATATTCGCCGGTCCAGACTTCTTCGTATTTTGCGGAGGCCTGCACGTTAGTAAGGGCTTGGCTGTCAACGTCCTCATTAAGCCCTTGCTCACGCGCGGGCTTCTGCATTTCATCATCGGAGATTATCGGGCGGCGGATGATCTCGCGTTTGTTTTCGAAATTAAAATCGACCGACCAGTAATCTATCCAGTCGGTCCATTTTTGGGTCAGAACGTCGCGGGTGACTATTCCGTTTGCGTCCTTTGAAACTTTTACTATTTGTCCGGCCTCGACGACTATTTTTGAGGCTTTGTTTTTCAGGGTCGTTTCGGCGTTTGCGATTGAGTCCTGAGAATAAAATACGGAGAAATCGGTTAGTTCCACGGCGATGGCGGAAGAGCCCTTACTTACGTGCGGGCTACTGACACTCGGGCTGCTGACGTGCGGGCTGCTGATGTGTAGTTTTGCTTCGATGAATGACACGTCATGAAAAACGACCTGATTTTTTTCGACAGCGCGTTTGTCAAAGACTTCGGCGGGGATGTATTTTGGGGCGATGTCTATGCCTTTGTTTTTGGCTTCTTCCAGAGCATTTGGAAAGAGGCCCATTTCAAATTCGAAGCCGAGTATGTCAACACGCGTGATGTTTTTTTGTCGGCATTCGAGGATAACTTCTTCGACAAACAGACGCGTCACCGGCAGATTTACTGGGCCAATAGCGACGAGGCGACCGGCCTTTTTGCCGTGAAATGTCGCAAATCCGTCCGTCGCCTCGGCGCGGTACGCCCGCAGGATCAGCTCAACAAACTCGCGTTCTTTTTGCTCGATCATCTTCCTCGTCATCGCGGAGCGTTCTTCACTGCCATCTGCCAACTGCCCACTGCCAACTCCCAGAAAGTGTTGTCTCTCATAACGGCCGAGATTTAATATCTCAAACGCACGATAATCTTTTCCCTCGGCCTTTAATGAGCGCTGAACTCCGATCATCCGCTTACGTGTTGTGTGAATGGCGAATTTACCGAGATCGCTCGTGATCCATTTTCGTCCGAGCTTTTCAGCGATGGCTGCGGTTGTTCCGGAACCCGTGAAGAAATCAGCGACAAGGTCGCCTTCGTTTGTAGAAGCGTTAAGAATTCGTTCGATAAGTCCTTCGGGCTTCTGCGTAGCGTAACCTGTCAATTCGGATGATTGATTGTGAATTTTGCTTATGTCAGTCCAAATGTCCTGAAGGGGAACACCTTCATGTTCACTTTCATATTTTTTCAGACGCGGAACGCCACCAGGTTTCTTTGGCCAGTGCAACCTGTCCTTGGCATCGTGTTTTTGCAATGTCTCAATTGGGCATCGCCAAAGCGCATTAACACCTTTATATTCATATCTGTAGCCGCCACCGGATAATCCGCCCGCCGAAAGACTTAGACGTTGATACCGCTCCTTTCGCTCTTCGTCGTACTGATCAAAGAATGTGTCGATGTAGTCTTTGTCAGCGGGAACCAATATTTGATTCCAAATTCGCTTTTCTGATTTCCGGTAGAACAAGATCGCGTCGTGGATAATACCGTATTTTACTGAGTCGCTATGGCCAAACGCTCGGCGCCAAATGATTTCGTTCTGAAAATTACTAGGCCCAAACACCTCGTCTAATACGGCTCGAACAAGATGACTAACTGTTGGCCCCATATGCACATAAATACTCCCATCATCGGCGAGCAGATCGCGCATTAGGACGAGGCGTTCGTAGATCATGGCGATGAAGGAGTCGGCGCCTTTGCCCCAGGTGTCGCGGTAGGCGATCTCTTCGAGAATGCCGGGCTTTTTTGTAAACGTGTCTCCGCCGATTTCGATGTCCATCGAAAAATCGGCACCGACGTCAAACGGCGGGTCGATATAGATCAGCTTGATCCCGCCCTGTTTTTCTATCTCGTCGCGCATCGGGCCGTTTTTCAGGCTTGAGAGAACGAGTTTGTTATCGCCCCAGATCAGCTTGTTTGTCCAGCCCGACAGCTGCCGCCCGCGTTCGTCAAACAGATCCTGCTGCAGCTTTGTATCCTCGGGCTTTTCCGCCCGCGGCTCATCGATATGCTCGATTGTCTGAAACGGCAGCACAATATTACAAACCTCGCCCGTCTTGCCGTTCCAGACAAGCTCAACCTCACGCCTGTCGCCAAAAAGCAAAAAACGATACTTCTCCGGCAAGGCCTTGTCAGCCTCAACAAATCGGATAACTTCCCGCTGTTCCTGTTCTGTTAGTCTGGGCATATGAGAAAAGGCGTGTTGATTTTATCACCGACCCAACCCCAAAACCAAAAAGCCCGGCTGCATTTGTTCAACGCGGCTTTTCTACAGACTTTTGACTACTGAATACGCCAGGCCAGCATAACAAGTCGCAGGCGGCGACAGCCGTCTTTCCCGATCTAAAACCGCCTCAATATTAAAAAATATCTACTTGCTGTCATTGTTCAGATTGTTCGTATTTTCTTAAACCGGGATTATGCATTAAAGAAAACCGAACAATCTGAACAACGTTAACGACGACAGCAGTATATATTTTTGTATCGAGGCGGCTTTAGCCGTCTTTTCTGCCCATAGCCACGACCCCTTTAGGGCGTTGGTCGAGTTTTCGCTTTTCCTGACAGGGCGTTTTAACGTCCTTTACACTTCCGATGGCTAAAGCCGCGAAAGATCGGAAGCCCGTTAAAACGGGCTGCGGAGGTCTTGCAGCCTAACTCCACGCCATAAATGGCGTGGCTATTTGCCGCTTCGCGAAAAGCCTCATAAATGAGGCTGATTTTTCTAGTGCATAATCCCTGTTAAATGCAAAATCCCGACCCTTTATTGACAATATTGTCTCATCTATGATATATTATCTCGTAGTCTGTACACTATAAGAACGTCTGCTGTCGCAAAAATGAAAAATGTTTCATCGAACCACACTACATTCACCGAAATGGAACGCGAAACCAGAACTATAATGTTTACAACGCTTTACAAGGTTTTTTCGTGTTCCATCATGGAACAGATCTGTTTTATGTTCCAAAAAAGTACACTACATTCACCGAAATGGAACACGAAACCACAACCACAATGTTTACAATGCTTTACAAGGCTTTTTCGTGTTCCAAAGTGAAACAACGAAATGGAACACGAAACCACAACCACAATGTTTACAATGCTTTACAATACGTTTTCGTGTTCCCAAGTGAAACAGATCTGCTGTTTTTTCGCAGCAAAACACGTTTCGAGTCTTATTTTGCGGTACATATCGCTCCGGTGGAGCCAGGAGCATCAGATATGACTTTTAAGACATATTCTAAAGATATTTTGCCAGCTCGGGCCGGCATAACATACACTGGACAGATGCGTGTAATATCGGGAATATATGGCGGGCGCGTGCTCAGAAGCCCGTCGGACAACAGGACACGGCCAACCTCTGACCGTCTGCGCGAGACTCTGTTTAACGTACTTGCGCCGCGGATCGACGCCGAGACACGCTTTCTCGATCTCTGTGCCGGGACCGGTTCGATCGGTATCGAGGCTCTTTCGCGCGGAGCGGCGTTTGCAACATTTGTTGACCGCTCAAAAAAGGCGTGCGCGTTGATCGAGGAAAATCTGGACAAGCTTGGCGTTCCCGAATCAAATACGAGCATTCTTGCCCTCGACGCCGATAATTTTACCGGCCGCGAACACGCGAACGGCTGGGACGTTGCATATTTTGATCCGCCGTACGACAGCGATTATGCGCCGGTAATGCACGAATTTGGCTATAACAAAACGCTGCTCAACGAGAACGGCCTGCTTATTGCCGAACATCATTCAAAAAAAAACGTCCCCGACGAGACCGGCCCGCTTCGCCGCTGGCGTATCATAAAACAAGGCGAAACATCGCTCAGCTTTTATGAACGGGGATGAAGAGCGGCGGCCCGAAAAACTATGAAACTTACTGTCCTAGGTTCCGGTTCGACGATTCCGCATCCAACGCGGAGCAGCTCGGGGTTTTGGCTTGAGACGTCGGGCGGGACGCTGCTGCTTGATTGTTCGGCTTCGGTTCCGATGCGAATGGCACAGGAAAAACTGGATTTTCCAAATCTCGATGCGATCTGGATATCGCATTTTCACATCGATCACTGTGCCGGTTTGCTGCCGCTGCTGGCCGCGACAAAACACGTCGAGGCTATGCAGAAACGTACAAAACCGCTCAAGATCTGCGGGCCGAACGGTATCGGGAAGCTGCTATCCGGTTATAACGCCGTAAATAATTACCGCCTGCTCGAACAGCCGTTTCCGGTCGAGATCGTCGAGGCCGCGGAACTCGAAAATTTTGAGATATTGCCGGGCGTCGAGGCGACCGCGTGTAAAACGCCGCACACGGCTGAGAGCCACGCGATCCACATTCGGGATGCCGACGGCAAAACGCTGGCCTATTCGGCGGACACCGGTTTTAGCGAGGTGATAGCGGCGTTTGCAAACCGCGTCGATCTGTTTATTCTCGAATGCACATATATCCGCCGCAAACCGGTCAAAAAACATCTCGAACTCGCCGAGGCGATCTTTCTGATCCGCAAAGCCAATCCAAAACGCTCGATGCTGACGCATTTTTATCCCGAATGGGACGACGTCGATTTTAAAGAAGAGGTCGCAAAAATAGATCCGTTTTGCGACGTGATCGAGGCGCAGGACGGATTGAATCTGGAAGTGTGACGCCCGCCTGGCCGAGGGGCTGTCACGTCACATTGCGCTTTGCCAACGCCATGAGCTCGTCGGGCATCCATTTGCTGACGCCTTTTTCCTGTGCCCCGGCGATGCCTTTTGTGCGGTTGCGCCACTCTTTTGCCGGATCATCCTCGCGGCCGGATTCGATCGGGTAATTTTCGACCTGATCGAGGCTGATGATAATGCCGTGGGCAAGATCGTCCCAATCCTCGTTCTGGATGCCGCGAAGCACGACCGAGAGCCCGGCGCTCCAATCTTCCTGCGGCGCGATGTCGTCATATTCGGGAATAGTCAAAAAAGCCGGAGCCGGAAAACCCTTGCCGCTAAACTCACCAACAAGCTGAGCCGTAAGGTCTTTGTAAGAACCGCGGGGATTGGCCTTACGCATCTCCAAAGCACGACGGAAAATATCGGAAACTGTTGTTTGTTCGTCCATATTTTTAAAGTATGAGATTAACATAAATTCGCGGGGATGGGCAGAGGCGGTGGGCAGTGGGTGGCTGGTATGGCGATTATGTGAAAAGTAAAACAATTGTAAAATCGATAATTTTAGCTCCGGAGGAGCGAAATGTTTGTAGAACCGATTCAAAAAAAAGCTAAAGCTCCGTAGGAGCGGCATGTTATTGATTGGCTTGGGTGTAATGTCGCCCCTAGCGGGGCTTAACTTCCTTTTTGTTTTTGTTCTACAAACATTTCGCTCCTCCGGAGCTAAACCGAAATCCTGACTTTTGAGACATCCTCCAAACAGAGCGGCAAGCCGCGTGCAAAAAATGTTTAAAGTTTTTGTATTTTGTGGAAACTGCTTGCCCTTGCTCATTTTATAAACATAGGCGATGAGAAGAGCCTTCTAAAAAGCGTTTTTTCCGGCGCTTGTGGGGAATCTGCCTGCCTGCCTGCCAAATGAAAAATTCAATCTTTATAGTCTCAATGCTTCTATTCACCGTATTTACCGTCTCTGGACAAGAGCGCCCGCGCAAATTTGATAATTTTGACAGGTTAGGCGGTGTGAAGGTTTACATAGAAGTTTTTCCGAAGCCCGCCGCTGAGCCGCCCGTTTCAGCGGCCAAAGCCCAGCCCAACAAAAAACTCGTCCAAAAGACCTCACAAAAACGGATGAGTGTCGCCGACGGCCTTGCGAGCCGCGAAATGCCGCGTGCGGAATATAACAGGCTGACGATGGGGACGGCTTCGCATATGAAAGGTTTTACGACCGGAAATCTGTTGATCGATGCGTATATCGTGGATTCGAGCCGCAGGTACCGGATCGATCCGCTGCTTATTTATGCACAGATGCATCAGGAATCTTCGTTTAAGCTAAAGGCTCTCTCGCACAAAGGTGCAAGCGGGTTGATGCAGCTAATGCCGGCGACCGCGCGGAGGCTCGGCGTGACAAATATTTACGATCCAAAACAAAATATCGAAGGCGGTGTAAAATATATGCGGATGCTGCTGGATATGTTTGGGCAGGATGTAAACCTGGCCCTGGCGGGCTATAACGCCGGTGAGGGCGCCGTTATGAAATACGGCTACCGCATACCGCCATACAATGAGACGCGCGAATACGTCCGCCGCATCTCGACACGTTATGGCTCGATCTCAAATCCGCATATCGCCCGCACACTCCCGCGTATCAATGAGAAAATCGCGGCAAGGTTAGTAGAAAATGAAACTCGTTCGTTGACCATTGAGCAGGAGGCGGTAGCCATAAAACTGGGTGACGGCCGTATGCGGCTTGTCAATCAATAAACCATTGTCAACGGACCAACAAAAAATACGACCACAAAAATGTGGCACGCTTTTCTCCAACTAGTCGAAAAGACTTGCGGCCGGACGCAC
>JBGTEX010000062.1:0-129973 GCA_041747575.1 Pyrinomonadaceae bacterium | reverse complement strand
GCCGCACACGAAGTTCAAGGCCGAGGCATATGTCCTCACGAAAGAAGAAGGCGGCCGGCACACGCCGTTCTTTACGGGCTATCGTCCGCAGTTTTATTTTAGAACAACGGACGTGACGGGCGTCGCACACCTGCCGGCCGGCGTAGAAATGGTCATGCCGGGCGACAATATCCAAATGGAGATCGAGCTGATCGCCCCGATCGCCATGGAAAAAGGCCTCAGATTCGCCATCCGCGAAGGCGGACGAACAGTAGGAGCCGGAACGGTTTCAGAAGTAGTTGAATAGCAGTGGACAGTGGCCGGTGGTCAGTGGTCAGAAAAAGACCAAATCTGACCACCGGCCACTGACCACCGACCACTAAAAGAAGATGTTAAACGAAAAAATTCGCATCAAGTTAAAGGCTTACGATCATCGTGTTTTGGATCAGTCCACGGCTGAGATCGTAGAGACGGCGAAGAGGACCGGAGCACGGATCGCCGGGCCGATCCCGCTTCCGACCATAAAGAATAAATGGACGGTTTTGCGTTCGCCGCACGTTGATAAAAAATCGCGCGAGCAGTTTGAGATCCGAACGCATAAACGCTTGATGGACATTCTCGATCCGACCGCTGAAACGGTCGATGCTCTAATGAAACTGGATCTCCCGGCCGGCGTCGATGTCGAGATAAAGGCGTTTGGGAAAAACTAGTTGGCAGAGTTTCAGAGTTTCAGAGTTGCAGAGTTTTCTGCTAACTCCGTAACTCGGTAACTCGGCAACTCTGGAAACTTTTATGATAAGCGGAATCATTGGTAGAAAAATGGGGATGACGCAGCTTTTTGCGGAAGATGGTACGGTAACACCCGTTACGGTCATCAAAGCGGGGCCATGCGTTGTTGTCCAGACAAAAAGTGCTGCCGGGCGTGACGGTTATAATGCGGTTCAGCTTGGGTTCGTTGAAGACAAGCCGATTCGTCTGAAAAATGTCACGAAGCCGCTTCGCGGACACTTTGAGAAAACCGGTGCGGGAACGCCGCCGACTCGTGTTTTGAAGGAAATCCGGCAGACGGATGAGGTCGATGCGGCCGTCGGCGATCAGGTCAAGGTTGACGTTTTTGCCGACGGCGACAAGATCGATGTCGTCGGCAAGTCAAAGGGGCGCGGGTTTGCCGGTACGATCAAGCGGCATAAATTTCAACGCGGCCCCGAGTCGCACGGTTCGATGAATGTTCGCGAACCCGGCTCGATCGGCCAGTCGGCCTACCCGTCGCGTGTTATAAAAGGCACGCGTTCATCCGGGCACATGGGCGATGCCCGCGTAACGGTTCAAAATCTGACCGTCGCGAGAGTGGATGTCGATAACAATATTTTGATGGTTCGCGGCGCCGTGCCGGGGCCGAATGGCGGTTTGGTGATAGTAAAGAAAGCGTAGTTGGCGGTTGGCAGTTGTAATAACGGGCCACTGGCCACTCGAACGGAGTGAGAAATTATGCCTACCGTAAAGGTTCGCAATTTGAAGAATAAAGAGGTCGGGGATGTGGAGCTTCTCGACGCCATTTTTGGCGTTGAATTAAATGAATCTCTGATCCATTCGGCTGTGATGAATTATCAGGCCAACGGCCGGCAGGGGACGTCCGCGACGAAGACCCGCGGGAACGTTTCGGGTTCGGGCCGTAAGCTTTGGAAACAGAAAGGTACGGGGCGCGCACGTATCGCATCGCTTCGATCGCCTCTGTGGAAAGGCGGCGGTAACGTACACGGGCCTCAGCCACGCGACTGGTCTTATCAAATGCCAAAGAAAATGCGCCGCGGAGCATTGCGTTCGGCGCTTTCGGAAAGGCTCCGCGAGGGCAATCTGATCGTTATCGACGGATTTGAATTTAATAATCCGAAGACGAGCGAATTTCTTGCGGCGATCGGCACGTTAGGTTTGTCGGAGAACAAAAAGAAGCCGACAAAGACTTTGATAATTGATTCGCTTGATAATCTGAATTTGATTCTCTCGTCGCGAAATGTCGCAAAGACGAAGGTCACCAACAGCTTTGGGCTTAATATTTACGATATCATTTATCACGAAAAACTTTTGATATCAAAATCCGCGCTCGAAGAGCTCACGAGTTTGCTCGCGCCAAAACGGGAATCAGAAAAAGCAGCCGGTGCGGAAGCTTCTGAAAAGAAACCGAAAGCCGGAAAAGAGACCGATACGGCAAAAACGAAAGCCTTGAAAGACGTTGATGACGCCGTCACAGATAAAGACTTGGAAGAGTCGAAAGCTAAAACAGACAGGGCAGCGAAAAAGGCGGGCGAAGAAAAGGCCGTCGATACGCCAAAGACGAAGAAAGAGCCTAAGCCCAAGTCTGAAAAAACGCTTAAGAAAGAAGCGGCGGCCAAAAATGAGGCAGATAAGAACGCTTCGGCAGATGAGGCTCCGGCGAAGGCGACAGAGGCTCCGGCGGACAAAGCAGAGAGCAAAGAGGAGGCGGCCGATAATGAGTAAAATTGGGGTTTGGGACATATTAAAGTCGCCGGTTGTGACCGAGAAGAGCGTCATCCTGAAAGAGGATTCAACCGAAGAGGATAGTGACCGAAAGGCCGGACAGGTTTTGGCATTCAAAGTCGATAAAAAGGCGACCAAGATCGATATCAAAGCCGCGGTCGAGGATATTTTTAACGTCAAGGTCGCATCGGTTCGGACGATGCACTACGAAGGAAAAATGAAACGGCGCGGCCGTATCGAAGGACGGAGAGCGAGCTGGAAAAAAGCCTATGTCACGCTCAGAAAGGGCGAGCCGATGGTCGATTACGCGGAAGCGATCTAGCGATTTTGGATTTTAGATTTTGGAATTTGGATTGAAAATCGATCCTAATTCAAAATCCTAAATCCAAAATCCAAAATCCAAAATGGAAATATGGGAATCAAAAGATTAAAACCGACGTCGCCGGCGAGGCGTTATCAAACGTACCTGACGCGGGATGAATTGACTCCGGGAGCGACACCCGAGAAATCGCTGCTCGAGCCAAAAAAGAAAATTTCCGGGCGCAACAACGACGGGCGGATCACGATTCGCAGGCGTGGCGGCGGCCACAAGCGGCATTATCGAATAATTGATTTTAAACGCGATAAAGCGGGCATTCCGGGACGCGTTGCACAGTTGGAATATGATCCGAACCGCTCGGCCCACATTGCCCTGATCTATTATCTTGATGGCGAAAAGCGGTACATACTTGCACCGGTCGGCCTTAAAGTTGACACGATGGTCGTAAGCGGAGCGGACGCCGATATATTGCCGGGAAATGCTCTGCCGATCAAGAATATCCCGCTCGGAACCGAAGTTCATAATATCGAACTGCGCCCGGGTAAGGGCGGACAGATGGTTCGCTCGGCGGGCGGCTTTGCACAGATCGTCGCAAAAGAAGGCGATTATGCACAGCTTAGAATGCCTTCGGGCGAAGTTCGCAAGGTTCCGGTCGTCTGTATGGCGACTGTCGGACAGGTTGGCAACACCGAGCATGAGAATGTTTCGCTTGGTAAAGCCGGACGCTCGCGTTGGATGGGTAAACGCCCGAAAGTTCGCGGCGTAGCCATGAACCCGGTCGATCACCCGCACGGCGGCGGCGAAGGTAAAACCTCGGGCGGACGCAATCCTGTTACCCCCTGGGGACAGCCGACACGCGGTTACAAAACGAGGCGAAATAAACGCACAAGCAATATGATTGTGAAAGACCGAAGGAGAAAATAACCGATTTTAGATTTTAGATTTTAGATTTTTGATTTGCGATTGCAGGAAAATGCGATCCGCCAATTCAAAATCCAGAAAGGGATACGATTTTAGATTTTGGATTTTTGATTTTGGATTGTAAGAAAGTACGATCTTCAATCTAAAATCCGAAATCCGAAATCCAGAAAGGGATACGATTTTAGATTTTGGATTTTTGATTTTGGATTGTAAGAAAGTACGATCCTCAATCTAAAATCCAAAATCCGAAATCCAAAATGGAATTATGCCACGTTCATTAAAAAAAGGGCCGTTCATTGATCTTAGCGTTCAAAAAATGCTGCGAAGGCTGGCTGACGGAGCGATGAAGCCACCGGCCATCAAAACCTGGTCACGACGCTCGACGATCTCGCCGGATATGGTCGGCTTGACCTTTGGCGTTCACAACGGCAAACGCCATATACCGGTGTTTATCACGGAAAATATGGTTGGCCACAAGCTCGGCGAATTTTCGCCGACGCGAATGTTTAAGGGGCATCCGGGGACGAAAGCGGAGAAAATGGCGAAACGTAAATAGCGGGATTTTGGGGTTTAGATCTTGGATTTGGATTGTTTGACAAAGCACTCCCAAAATCCAAAATTCAAAATCCCCAATCCAAAATGGATATATGGAAGCGATAGCAAAAACAAAATATTTGAAAGGCAGCCCCCGGAAGGCCCGGTTGGTGATCGATTTGATCCGCGGCGTTAATGTTTCGCGTGCTTTGTCAATTCTGAAATTTACGGATAAACGTGCGGCTCAGCCGATCGCTCAGTGTTTGAATTCGGCGATCGCGAATGCGACGTATAAAGCCGAACAGGACAATATTGCCATCGATCCTGACGATTTGTGGATCAAGACGTGTTTTGTCGATATGGGGCCGACAAAAGGACGCCGCAGAATGCGACCGGCCCCGCAGGGGCGTGCCTATCGTGAACAGCGTCATTATTGCCACATAACGATTTATGTTACGAGCGAGGAAAAGGCAAAAACTGACGAGCAGCTAAGACTCGAAGCCCTCCGGGCGGAGCGTATTGCCGCGAGAAAAGCTGCGAAGGCCTCTGACAAAGCGAGGACCGCGGACAAGAAAGAAACGAAAGCTGAGGAAACGCCGGCAGAGACGCCGGCACCGGCAGACGAGGTCGCGGAAACGGCTGAAATGCTGGTCGTCGAGACCACATCCGGGGATGAAGCTGCCGACGGAGCGGAAGCGTCAGATACAGCACCCGAGGCCGTTGTCGAAGAGGCGTCGGCGACGGACACGGCCCTCGAGATCGAGGCTCAGGGTGATTCGGAGATCGCCAATGCAAAGAATATTTCGGTGCAGACGCCCGCGGCGCTAAATGAGACAAAACCGGCGGATGAGGCACAGGCAAAAATAAATGAGGACCTTGAGAGGCAATAATGCGATACACGCGGGCTTCGACGTCCGCGTTCCGTGAAAAATATGGGACAGAAAGTTCATCCATACGGCTTTAGGGTCGGATATAACAAAGATTGGCATTCGCACTGGTTTGCAAAGCAGGATTTTGCCACATTCCTGGCCGAAGACTTAAAGCTGAAGCGTGATCTTAAGCGGAAATTTGGCGGCGGCGGAGTTTCGCATATTGACATCGAGCGTGCGGCAACTCGTCTGAAGATCATTATTTACACCTCGCGGCCAGGTATTATCATCGGACGCAAAGGTTCCGAGATCGAGAGTCTTCGTGAGGAATTGGCGAGAAAGACAGGCCGCGAGGTTCTTATTTCAATTCAGGAAATAAGGCATCCTGAACTGAACGCTCAGCTTCAGGCCGAGAAGATCGCGCAGCAGCTCGAGAAACGAATTATGTTTCGCCGAGCGATGAAAAAGACGATCGAAGAAACTCTTCGTTTTGGTGCACAGGGCATTAAGGTTATGATCGCCGGCCGCTTGAACGGAGCCGAGATCGCCCGTACCGAATGGTCTCTGCAGGGGCGTTTGCCGCTGCACACGCTGCGTGCCGATATCGATTTTGGATTTGCCGAGGCGCTTACGACATTTGGGATTATCGGTGTAAAAGTTTGGATTTATCGCGGCGATATTCTGGATCCGGACGCCTCAATGGCTCGCGGAACGACGACCGACCCGATGAATGAAGTTAAGGTTGAACGCGGCGCCAGACGAAATGATCGCGGTCCCCGTCGGGATGATAGAAGATAGCGGTCAGCGGCCGGTGGACAGCGTCAGAATTCCAATGAATACTGGCCGCCAAACACCGCCTAACCGACAACGGACCACTGGAGATTAGTTATGTTACAGCCAAAAAAGGTCAAACGCCGAAGGGTGATGAAAGGGCGCATGCGTGGAAAAGCCACACGCGGTGAAAAGCTCAGCTTTGGGGATTTTGGCCTCAAAACTTTGGAGGCGGCCTGGATCACAGATCGTCAGATCGAAGCGGCCCGTATTGCGATGACCCGACACGTAAAACGTGGCGGCAAAATATGGATACGCATTTTCCCGGACAAGCCGATAACCAAGAAACCGGCTGAAACACGAATGGGATCGGGAAAGGGAGCTCCGGATCACTGGGTAGCGGTTGTCAAACCGGGCCGCGTTTTATATGAGATACAGGGCGTTGAGGAATCTTTGGCACGCGAAGCGATGATGCTTGCGGCCCAGAAATTGCCGATCAAAGTCAAATTTGTAACGCGTGCAGACCTCGAAGGAGGCATTGTTTAAAAAATGAAAAGGAAAGAACAGCTCGATCAGCTTCTGGAGATGAACCGTGAGGAACTGACAGATCAGGCCGATGCGTTAAAGGAATCTTTGTTTAGGCTAAAATTCCGCAAAACGCTCGGCGTCGGCGAGGTCGTAAATGACATCCGCCGCGAGAAGAAAACTTTGGCACGGGTATATACCCTGCTAAATAAGAAGGGAACCGAGGCCCAGAATTGAGGTTTGGGTTCACCAATAAAGAAGAAGCCAGGTAAAGCCGGAATTTATACAAAATACAAGAGTGACCGGCTAAAAGCGGATACTTCAAAATAAAGAAAATGCCAAGAAAGAAAAAAGAGGAAATCGAAGAGACAAAAGCATCGGGCGAAGCCGCAGAAACTGAAGGGGCTGAGGTTTTGGCCGCGGCGGACGATGCGGCGCCGATCGTAGAGGAATCGGCGGAACCGGCGGAAGCAGACGGCGGCAGAGACGAAGGCACGGCACTCGCAGCGGATGCAACGGTTGAGAAAAAGACGCGAAAGCCGCCCGCGAAAGCTGTCGATGAGACTGTCGAAGCAGACGAGCCGTCGATTATCGACGCGGCGCTTGACGCTGCGGCCGGGGTTGTTGAGACGGTCGCCGTGGCTGTCGGGAAAGGGGCGGCGGATATTGTCTCCGCGATCTCAGGTTCGCCGGATACGGCGAAGGTTAGCAAGCGGGCAGAGAAGATCGGGATTGTGGCTTCGGACAAAATGACAAAGACCGTAACCGTTCGTGTTGACCGCGTGGTCAAACATCCCGTTTACCGTAAATATGTCAAAAAACGCAAGAAATTTATGGCCCACGACGAAATGGGAGCAAAGATCGGCGACAAGGTGAAAATTGTTGAAACGCGGCCGATGTCGGCAAGGAAACGCTGGCGCGTGGTTGAGATAATTCAGAAAGCTGAGCTATAAGCCGGTAGGCAGTTGGCAGCAGCAGCAGGCACTAGATGCCAACTGATGACTGACAACCGGCCATTGGCAACTGGAGAAAGATATGATTCAGATGCAGACCTCGTTGGCGGTCGCGGATAATTCGGGAGCGAAGCGGGTCGAGATGATAATGCCCGTCGGCGGTTCCACGGCGAAGATCGCGCGGCTCGGTGATACGATAAAGGTGACGGTCAAAGAGGCCTCGCCCGACGGCACCGCGAAAAAGGGCAAAGTTTATAATGCTGTGATAGTTCGAACCCGCAAAGAGGTTCGGCGTAAAGACGGCACCTATATCCGTTTTGATGAAAATGCGGCGGTGCTTATAAAAGATGACGGTACGCCGATGGGGACGCGTGTTTTTGGCCCCGTCGCACGCGAACTTCGCGAGAAGAATTTTATGAAGATCGTGAGCCTCGCGCCAGAGGTGATTTAGCAGTCGGCAGGTGACCGGCGGCGGCAGGCAGCGAAGAATGTGGCTGCCGCCATTAAAGTAAAGACATGAAAACGGTTAAGACAGGAACATTAAAGAGCAGGATCAAGCGCGGCGATCAGGTCGTGTTTATTGCGGGTAAGGAATATAACCGCTTTGACAGCCAGGAAAAGCGTCAGCCGTATCGCGGCAAAGTTATCGCGGTCGATGCACGTAATGGCAAAGTCAAGGTTGAGGGCGCGATGATCGTCAAACGTCACCGCAAACCGATGCCGCAATTGAACCGCGAAGGCGGGATCATCGAACAGGAAGCGTGGGTCAATGTGTCGAACATTGCGCTGGTTGACCCGGAAACCGGAAAACCGACAAAGGTTAGATACGAGTTTCAGGATGGCAAAAAGGTGCGGGTCGCAAGGAGCGGCAAGGTGATACAAGATACCGCTTCGTATAAACGCGAAAAGAAAAAGGAAATAGACGACGAAGAAATTGCGGCGGAAGAGACGAAATAGTTTTATGTTCAAAGTTCGTGCGTAAAGTGGATCCTTTTTGTTGATTTAAGTGAAATAAGGCGGAGAAAGGCAGGCGAAGCGGGACTTCGAATGAAAAAAAATGGCCAGGTTAAGAGAAAAATATAAGAGCGAGATCGCTCCGGCATTGGCAAAGGAGTTTGAAATTACAAATCCGATGGCTGTGCCTAAGATCGAGAAGATAGTTGTGAATATGGGTTTGGGCGAGGCAAGCTCGAATGCAAAAATTCTTGACGTTGCCACCGAAGAGCTAAAATCGGTGACCGGACAAAAACCCGTTATTACAAAGGCGAAAAAGTCCATTGCCGCTTTTAAACTGCGGCAGGGTATGGCGATCGGCACGATGGTCACGCTTCGCGGTGAGCGAATGTACGAATTTCTCGATCGATTGATATCGGTCGCACTGCCGCGTGTACGCGATTTTCGCGGTATTTCGGGCAAGGCATTTGACGGGCGCGGAAATTATACGCTTGGCGTCCGCGAGCAGTTGATCTTTCCTGAGATCGATTTTAACAAGGTTGATAAAACACGCGGAATGAATATTTCGATTGTTACAACGGCTAAGAATGACGATCAGGCCCGTTCGCTGCTAAAGGCGCTCGGAATGCCTTTTAGACAGTAAGGCCCGGCGTCCAAAAGAAATTTGGAGCGCGGCGTCAGGCAGCAGACTTTGGACTTTTCAGTTATGGCAAAGATAAGTAAGGTAGTTAAAAACGAGATGCGAAAGGAGACGGTAAAGCTTTATGCGACACGCCGTGCCGAGGCTAAAAGGATTATTAATAATCCAAAATCGACCGTCGAAGAGGTCGATGCGGCGGTGGTGAAGCTGCAAAAGATGCCGCGTGACGCCAGCCCGTCGCGGGTTCGCAACCGGTGTTCACAGTCGGGGCGTTCGCGCGGTTTTTTGCGTAAATTTGGCGTCTCACGTATCGCTTTGCGGACACTCGCCCTCGAAGGGCAGATTCCGGGTGTTGTAAAGTCGAGTTGGTAATCCCGATTTTGGATTTTAGATTTTGGATTTTCGACTGAAAGAGTTCGAACTAATCCAAAATTGGAAATCCAAAATCCAAAATGTTTTAACGGAGTTTAAGAGAATGACAGATCCAATAGCCGATATGCTTACGCGGATTCGCAATGCTATCAGAGCGAATCATACACGCGTCGATATACCGGGCTCAAAGCTGAAGATGGAGGTGGCGCGAATCCTGAAGGAGGAAGGCTACATCAATAATTATTCGACCAAGGGCGAGGGCGTTAAGTACGTAATACGCGTTTTTCTTCGCTATGATGCGAAAGGAACTTCGTCGATAACGCATTTGTCTCGGGTTTCGACGCCCGGTCGGCGCGTCTATGTCGGCTCCGGTGCGATCCCTAAGGTTCTTGGCGGCTACGGCGTCAATATAGTTTCGACGTCAAAAGGATTGATGAGCGGAAAACGCGCCCGCGCCGAGCATGTCGGCGGCGAGATTTTGGCGGAAATATATTAGGCAGTTTTCAGAAGGACTTCTGACCGCTGACCATTGAGATTTTATATGTCTAGAGTAGGAAAAAAACCGATACCGATTCCGTCCGGCGTGACCGTGACGATCAATGATTCGGCGATGGAAGTGAAAGGGCCGAAAGGGACTTTGACGACGCCCATTCCGGCTGGCATTTCGTTCAGCCAGGCCGACGGCACATTGACCGCGGAACGCTCCGGTGACGATCAGGCCGCTTTTCACGGCTTGGCGAGAGCGTTGGCGAACAACGCCGTTGTCGGCGTGACCGAAGGCTTTTCAAAGGACCTGGATATTGTCGGCGTTGGTTACAAGGCCGATGTGCAGGGCAAGAAAATTGTTTTTTCGCTTGGATATTCGCATCCGATCGAATACCCTCTGCCCGACGGCATCGATGCAAAAACAGAACGTGTCGGTACAAAAGCGTCGATAAATCAATATCAGACGACCATCACGCTGAGCGGTATCGACAAACAAATGCTCGGTCAGGTCGCTGCGGAATTAAACCGCCTCAGAAAGCCGGATGCGTATAAAGGTAAAGGCGTCCGTTACGCGGATAAGTTTTATAGGCTGAAACCCGGCAAGACGGGCAAGTAGTTCCAGAGTTACAGAGTTACAGAGTTACAGCGTTTTCTTCGTCAACTTCTGTAACTGCCGCAACTATGTAACTCTGCAATCAAGGAAGTTATGGCACAGAAAAGCAGATCGATTATCCGGCACGGCGTTCACAGCCGCATTCGGAAGAAAGTCAGCGGGACGGCGGAAAGGCCGAGGCTTGCGGTTTTTCGCAGTTTGAATCACATTTACGCTCAGGTCATCGATGACAAGAGCGGTACAACGCTTGCAACGGCTTCGACGACGGAAAAAGCCCTTGCGGGTAAAACCGGAGGGAATCTGGAGGCGGCGAAAACCGTCGGCCAGGCGATCGCCGAACGGGCGTTGAGCGCGGGAATTTCGACCGTTGTCTATGACCGCGGCGGATATGTTTATCACGGGCGTGTAAAGGCCCTGCTCGATGCAACCCGCGAGGCGGGGCTTAATAAACACGAGGTAAAGAATGAGTCAGCACCGTCTTCCTAGGCGGCGGGCGAAAAATCTGTAAACCCTAAAAATGGTTTACACGCGGAAGAAGGTGTCCGCGTTCGATATATATGAAGAAGTCTAAACAGAAAATAGCTCCGGGCGGTTTGTTGCTCAAGGATCAGCTCATCTCGATCAATCGTGTTACGAAAGTGGTCAAGGGCGGTAAGAATATGTCGTTTGCGGCTTTGGTTGTCGTCGGTGACGAGGCCGGTCATGTGGGTTTTGGCACCGGAAAGGCAAAAGAAGTGCCGAACGCGATCAAAAAAGCAGTCGAGGCGGCGAAGAACAATCTAATTCGCGTCCCTCTCATTGACGGTACGCTTCCGCACCAGATGATCGGTGAATACGGTGCCGGCCGTGTCCTTTTAAAACCGGCGGCTGAAGGTACGGGCGTCATTGCCGGCGGTGCGGTTCGCGCTATCCTGCAATCGCTCGGCGTTCACAATGTCCGAACAAAAATTTTAGGCTCGGCCAATCCGCATAATGTCATCAGAGCTACCTTTAACGGCCTTTTACGAATGAAAGACCCGCTCGACGTCGCTCGGCTGCGGGGCAAACAGATCGAAGAATTAGTATAAGGTTTGCAGCGGCATTGCAAGCTGATAAAAAGATAATGGCAAAGAAAACAGAAAAATCAGACGGCGGGACGATCAATATCCAATATTACCGGAGCATGATCGGGTACGCCAAAAAGCAAAAGGAAATCGTTAAATCACTGGGCATCACAAAGCTCAATCAGACGGTCACACGCCCGGATTCTGCCGCGGCACGCGGTGTCGTTAATAAGATCCCGCATTTGCTTAGAATTGTTGATTAGTTGGCTGTCGTGTCAGCAGCCCGACCGTCAGGGAGGGCCTCAGACCTCAGTCCCTCCATAACGGTCGGGCTGATGACACGACTCAGAGGAAAAGAAGATGGCTTTATCATTAAATAATTTACACCCCGCAAAAGGTTCGACGCATAAGAAAAAGCGCGTCGGACGCGGACCGGGTTCGGGGCTTGGCAAGACGGCGGGACGAGGGCACAAGGGACAGAAATCGCGTTCGGGCTATTCGAGCCGGCCGGGTTTTGAGGGCGGACAGATGCCTTTGCAGCGTCGCCTTCCGAAACGCGGTTTTACCAATATCTTTAAGAAAGAATGGATCGAGATCAGCCTCGGCAAGATCGAGGACAATTTTAACGCCGGTGACGAGATCACGCCCGACATCCTGCACGAACGCGGTTTGATCAAAAAAGCAAAGCACGATCTCGTGATTCTCGGAACCGGAGACGTGCAAAAATCGTTTAAGATATCAGCCCACCGGTTTACAAAGACGGCTAAGGACAAGATCGAGAAAGCCGGCGGTTCGGCGACGATCATAGAAAAAGTTAAGGCGGTGACGGTTTAACAATAGTTTTGAGTGCCTGCTTTTAGAGGGTTTTCCGGACGCAGACGGACGCCTAAACGGCGGAAATCCAACATAGGAGTATATGGAGAAGTTTTTTAAAGCCGTACAAAATATGTTCAAGATCCCCGAGCTGAGGACGCGAATCCTCTTTACGCTCGGGTTGTTGGCCGTCTATCGTCTGGGTGCTCACGTCCAGGCTCCGGGTATCAACAGCGCACAGCTTGAAAGAGTTTGGGCTGATGTTGCCGGAACTTTGCTGGGTGTTCTCGATCTTTTTTCGGGCGGTAATTTTCGCACGATCTCAGTTTTTGCGCTCGGTGTGACCCCCTATATCACGGCGTCGATCATCATGCAGCTGCTGCCTGTTTTGTCGCCCGCGGTAAAGAAAATTCAGGAAGAGGGCGAGGTCGGACGGCAAAAATTGAACCAGTGGACGCGGTATTCGACCGTGGTTCTGTGCGCCGTTCAGACATTCTTTGTGGCGACCTGGCTGAGCCGAAACCAGATTATTCCGGAAACGTGGTGGGCGACGGGAATGATCGTTGTCACGCTGACCACAGGCACCATTTTTGTAATGTGGCTTGGTGAACAGATCACCGAACGCGGTGTGGGCAACGGCATTTCTTTGTTGATATTTGCCGGAATCGTGATTGGCCTGCCAAGCGGAATCCAACAGCTCGCAGGCCGTGTGAGCGGCGGAGACCCGATGGAGACGCTGGGCGTGGTCTTTCTGATCGTTGTGATGGTTGCGTTGATCGCCCTCATCGTCTATGTCGAATCGGCGAGGCGAAATATAGCCATCAGCTACGCAAGCCGACGGGTCGGAGCTCAGACATTTCGCGGACAGGAAACGAGCCTTCCGCTTAAGATCAATATGGGCGGCGTTATTCCCGTTATCTTTGCATCGTCGGTTTTGGCGATGCCGCAGACTCTGTTCTCGGCGTTCCCCGCCGATCCGGCTAATCCTAATTCGAACTGGTCTCAGGTCTATAACTTTTTCCAGCAGTTTCACGGCGGCGATCCGTATTATGAGTTGGTATTTTTATCGCTGATCGTTATCTTTACCTTCTTTTATATCACCATCATTTTTAACACGGACGAAGTTTCTGACAATTTACGCAAGCACGGCGGCTTTATCGCCGGTATCAGGCCGGGAGCTCCAACCGCAGAATATCTCAATGGAATACTTACGAGACTGACGACTGTCGGAGCGTTGTATCTCGCCTTTGTGGCGTTTTTACCGCAACTGCTTCTGAGTGGATTTAAGGTGGCTAGGCTGCCGTTTATCGGAACCTCGGTTGATAACTTTTTTACCGCAACACCCGGTCTTAATTGGATACCGACGGGGCTCGGATACCAGTTTTTCTTTGGCGGCACCTCGCTGCTGATCCTGGTCGGCGTCGCAATGGACACGGTCTCGCAGATCGAAGCGCAACTTGTGATGCGTAATTACGAAGGGTTTCTTGGTGCCGGATCGCGGCTTCGCGGGCGCCGTTCGTAAAGATCTTTGCCTCGATAGAGTTTTTAACAATACTCCCTCTCTAATTCTATTCCGGGGTTGCGACATCCTCTATGGCTTTAAGTTTTTTTGATGGATAAGATCATTGTATTGATAGGTGCTCCCGGCGCCGGAAAGGGAACACAGGCGCGGCTTTTGCAGGAACGGCGTTCGATCCCGCAGATTTCGACGGGTGACATGTTTCGCGAGATGAAAACGCTCGACACACCGCTTGCCAAAGAGGTTCAGGCGATCATGGCGTCGGGAAAGCTTATCTCGGATGATATTACCTATAAGATAGTCCGCGAACGAACCTCAAAGCCCGACGCCGTTGGCACGTATCTGCTGGACGGGTATCCGCGAACGGCCGTTCAGGCCGAACAGCTCGAGGGTCTTGCTGATGAGCAGGGAAAAGAAATTCAGGCGATCGAGATCGATGTCTCGCGTGATGATCTGTTGCGGCGTTTAACGGGGCGGCGCAGTTGTCCGGTGTGCGGCGAGATATATAACATATTCTCAAAACCGCCGGCACGCGAGGGTTTTTGTGACGATCATCCCACAGCGATTCTCGAGCAGCGGCCTGATGATTCGGAAGAGAAGGTCAAGGTGCGGCTCGAAACTTATGACGAATTGACAAAGCCGCTGATCGAGTATTACAGACTTTCGGGGCGTCTGAAAAAGGTTGACGGCACGGGCGAGATCGGCGATATTTACCGTGAGATCGAAATGCTTTTGTGAAGACTCAATCGCATCGGTCAGAGCGGATTTTTCGTGCTGTATTACCGGCCGGTGTGACACAAGCCGCTCCTGATTTCCCGTGAGTTCGGCGGCATTTTTTCTTGTGGTTATTTCGGTCATTAAAAGCTTACTCGGACTCGATATGATAATTGCAAAGTCTGCAAAAGACCTGGACAAAATGCGTACCGTCGGTGAACTGATCGCCGAGGTCCGTGAGGCTCTGCGCGTGATGGTCGAGCCTGGCATATCGACAATGGATCTCAATATCGCCGCCGACAGGCTGATTCGCGATGCGGGTGCGGTACCTACATTCATTGGTTATTACGGATTTCCGTTTTCTATCTGTGCATCTGTAAACGACGAGGTCGTTCACGGATTTTCAAAGAAAACCCCGCTCAATGAGGGCGATATAGTATCGCTCGATATGGCCGCAACTTATCAGGGTTTTGTCGGTGACTGCGCGATGACGGTGCCGGTCGGGAAAATTTCGGATGAGCTTAAACAGCTTATTCGCGTAACCGAAGAGTGTCTCGACTACGGAATTGCGGCTTCGCGTATAAATAACCGTGTCGGCGATATAAGCTGGGCGGTTCAGGAGCATGCGGAAAAGTACGGTTACGGTATCGTCCGCGATTATACCGGTCACGGCATAGGCCGCTCTATGCACGAGGCTCCGCAGATCGCAAACCATGGCCGTTCGGGTACAAAGGAAAAGATCCGGGCCGGGTTTTGCTTTGCGATCGAACCTATGCTCAATCTCGGAACCCATGAGACAAAGACGCTGAGTGATAATTGGACGGTCGTGACACTCGACGGGAAACCGTCCGCTCACGCTGAACATACGCTTGCCGTAACCGCCGACGGGCCCGAGATTTTGACGCTGACAAAGGAACAGAAGCGGCTTCGGCAAAACGGAAATGTCGAAACAGCATCCGCTTGACTTGAAAATGCCGGCAGAAAAGGGTAACATTATTGGTTTGCTCAACTATTCAGCCGGTTGGCATAACATTTATGTCTAAAGAAGAAGCGATAGAGGTTACTGCGACGGTGCTGGAAACATTGCCAAACGCGATGTTTAAGGTCGCGGTTGATGATAATAATCATGAGGTTTTAGCCCATATTTCCGGGAAAATGCGGAAAAATTTTATTCGAATTTTGCCGGGCGATAAAGTTCTGGTTGAGCTGTCACCGTATGACCTGAAACGCGGTAGAATTACTTATCGGTATAAGTAAACGGGCGGTGGTGGTGAACGGTAGTAAATAGTGACTGGTGGGCTAACAAGAACCGAAATGCTTGTTTACCTCCATCGTCTTGGAGAATGAAATGAAAGTCAGGCCGTCGGTAAAAAAAATGTGCGATAAATGCAAGGTGATCCACCGCAAGGGTATCGTCCGTGTGATTTGTGAAAATCCAAAGCATAAGCAAAGACAAGGATAGACGATTTTAGATTTTTGATTTTGGATATTAGATTGAAATCCAAATCGGTAATCCAAAATCCAAAATAAAAAATTATGGCTCGTATAGCTGGAGTTGATTTACCGCCCAATAAGAGGGCACAGATTGGGATGACCTACATTTATGGTGTGGGCAAATCGCGGGCAACGGATATTCTCGGTCAGGCCGGGATCAGTATTGATACCAGGATCAAGGATTTGAGCGAGGACGATTTAACAAAGATTCGCTCGATTCTTGACAGCGACGGCAACATCGAGGGTGATCTCAGAAAGCGCGTTCAGATGGACATCAAACGTCTGATGGACATTGGCTGTTATCGCGGCCTCCGTCACCGCCGAGGCCTGCCGGTTCGCGGACAGCGAACCAGCACAAATGCACGCACCAGGAAAGGCCCGCGCAAAGCGGCCGTAGCGAAGAAAAAGGCGCCCGGTAAGAAATAGTGGACAGTAATCGGTAGTGATAAAACACCGGCCACCGTAAAGAATATGGCAAAAGCAGCAGCGAAAAAGAAGACTTTTAAGAAGAAAGAGAGAAAGAACATTCCGTCCGGAATTGTTCATATTTCGGCGTCCTTTAATAATACGCTGATCTCCATTACGGATACTCAGG
Source organism: Pyrinomonadaceae bacterium (assembly GCA_041747575.1). Taxonomy (GTDB): domain Bacteria; phylum Acidobacteriota; class Blastocatellia; order Pyrinomonadales; family Pyrinomonadaceae; genus OLB17. Next base: position 113,363 of record JBGTEX010000062.1, on the reverse strand, counting down.
GCAATCTGGTCGGGCAATCGTCGTCGGGTGCGCGCGGGTTTCGCGGTTCGCGAAAAGGTACGCCGTTCGCTGCGCAGCAGGCAGCATCGGAAGTAGCACGCAAAGCTCTTGACGCCGGAATGCGCGAGGTTGAAGTTCGGGTCAAGGGGCCGGGCGGCGGCCGCGAATCCGCTATCCGTGCGATCAATCAGGCAGGGATCCGCGTGACGTCCATCCGCGATACGACGCCGATCCCGCACAACGGGTGCCGACCGCCAAAACGCAGAAGAGTGTGACGATTTTGGATTTTAGATTTTGGATTTTGGATTGTTTAAAAGCGATCCACTCATTTTAATGATCAAAAGGATGAAGGGAGGCTATTTGTTTCCTGTAAACTTTTTCTCCAGAAATGGTTGCGGTGTTTAGATTTGCCGGATTTTGGATATCCAAAATCGCAAATCTAAAATCCAAAATCATTTTTGCTGAAGGCAAAAATATTATGGCTAGATATAGAGGTGCGGTGTGCAGGTTATGCCGCCGCGAAGGTGGTAAATTATTTCTCAAGGGCGACAGATGTTTTAAGCCCTCTTGCGCTATCGAAAAGCGCGGCACAAACCCGCCGGGTCAGCACGGTGCTGCCCGCCGCAAGATGCTTGCCGGTTACGGCGAACAGCTCCGTGAGAAACAGAAAGTAAAACGTATCTACTTCATCCTTGAAAAGCAGTTTCGTAATTATTTTGAAAAGGCCCGCAGCCAGAAAGGTGTGACGGGTGAAAACCTGCTATTTATGCTCGAACGCCGGTTGGACAACGTCGTTTATCGCTCGGGTTTTTCGACCTCGCGGCGCCAATCACGCCAACTTGTCAATCACGGACACGTCACGGTCAACGGACGCAAGGTAAACATTCCTTCGTTTCAGGTTAAGGCCGGTGATGTGGTCGCCGTTAAGGAAACTTCACATAAAAATGTGCACGTCGAGGGAGCCTGGCAAACGGCCGGGGGCCGCGGCCGTCCGCAATGGCTGAGCATTGACGGAAAAGACCTGAGCGTGGTCGTTTCAAACATGCCTAATCGTCAGGACATCGACGCAAATATAAACGAACAGTTGATCGTTGAGCTTTACAGTAAGTAACCTTGTGGTGCCGGGATCAAACAAAAGTTCAAAATTGGTGGAACCCCGAGCCTTGGTGCCCGAAAATTTAAAAAATATGACACAGAGCAATAATTGGACAGATTTCAAAATGCCAAGCCGTCTTAATGTTGATACCGAGACGTTGACGGAGCGATACGGTAAATTTCACGCGGCTCCGTTCGAACGCGGCTTTGGTACGACGGTCGGCAATTCGATCCGTCGGGCTTTACTGTCGTCGATTGAAGGTGCGGCGATTACGGCGGTCAAAATTGAGGGCGTCGAGCATGAATTTTCATCGATCAAGGGCGTTGTCGAAGACGCCACCGACGTTATTTTGAATTTGAAACAGATTCCGATCACGCTGCACGGCGGCGGGCCGAAAACGCTTTCAATTAGCAAAAAGGGCGCCGGGATAGTGACGAGTGCGGATATCGAGGCCGATGGCGACGTCGAAATACTCGGCAAAGAAGTTCATATTGCGACAATCAGTGCCGGCGGATCGCTCAATATCGAAATGCGTCTTAAGCAGGGACGCGGATATGTCTCCGCCGAATTTAATAATGACGAAGACCTTTCGGTCGGTTACATTCCGATCGATTCTGTACACACACCGATAAAAAAAGTTAATTATAACGTCGATCAAACACGACAGGGGTCGAATACTGAATTTGACCGTTTGACTCTAGAGGTTTGGACTGACGGTTCGGTTAAACCCGAAGATTCGATCGGTCTGGCGGCCAAATTGGTCAAAGATCATATGTCGATCTTTGTTAATTTCGAAGAGGAAGAAGAGGAATACAAATACGAGGATATCGCCCGCCCGCCGCTGATGCGCAACGATCTGCTTGACAAATCTGTCGATGAACTCGAGCTTTCGGTGCGTTCGTATAATTGTTTAAAGAATGCCGACATCCGCTCGATCCGCGATCTGATCCGCCGGAGCGAGAAAGATATGTTACACACAAAGAATTTTGGAAAAAAATCATTAACCGAGATCAAAGATATGCTTCACGGAATGGGTCTCGATTTTGGGATGGATTTTGACGAACAGGGAAATCCGATCGCGGGTTCGGGCGGACGGGATCTGGACTAAAAGTTTTAAATGCCCGGGAAGCACGGGAGGTGTTAGACGCTTCGCTTTTCCGGGAATTACCCGACCTTTCCGGGAATTACTCGATCTTAAAGAAATGAGACACTTAAAAGCACATCGTAAATTAGGGCGGACGACGGAGCATCGTATTTCTATGCTTAGAAATATGGCGACTTCGCTGATAAATGCGGAAAAGGAACATATTGTCACAACCGTTCCAAAAGCTAAAGAATTGAGGCCGTTTATCGAAAAAGTAATAACGCTTGCCCGCAAAGCCGAGAATTTGACCGGTGATGAAGCGGTTCTTCGCGGCGTTCACCTGCGTCGTCAGGCTGCGGCTTATTTTCACGCGGGAAACAGCACGTTTAAAAAAGAGCAGAGCCGTTTTCGCGGTAAACGGGGCGAAGAAAAGGAGCCGATCGAGCGAACCGCAGGTGTCAAGGCCGTGCAGCGGCTCTTTAGCGAACTCGGCGTGCGTTATAAAGATCGTAACGGCGGTTACACACGCATCATCAAACTTGGCCGCCGTCAGGGCGACAACGCGGAGATGGCCGTCATCGAGCTTGTTGACAATCCGTATGAGTTAGCCGCTAAAGGCTAAAAAGCGTTGAATTTCGACTTTAGTTGGCAAAGTCCGGGTTGGAATTCCCGACTCCGTATTGAGGCCGTCCAAAATGAGCGAAGCATCGGCAAAGGCAAGGAACGAAATCGTGGTTGAGAAAAAAAGCGGTAACGATTCGAAAAAGCAGAAACAGGTCACCGAGCCGTCACTTAATATGGATGAGCTCCGCGATCTGGCGGATCTTGTCATTGAACACGGTTTTACCGATTTTGAATTTGAGAACGAGAATATTCGCGTTCGCCTAAGTAAAATGACCGGGGTGCCGGCCATGCAGCCGGTTCAGACGGCTGCGGCTCCGATCTCTTCCCCGATCAGTCCCGCCGCCGCTGAACCCGTCGATCCCGACGCCGGACTTTTCCAGATAACTTCGCCGATCGTCGGTACATTTTACCGCTCACCCGGTCCCGATAAAGAGTCTTACGTCAGCGAAGGCAGCAATGTCTCGCCCGATACTGTCGTCTGTATCGTCGAGGCGATGAAATTGATGAACGAAATTCAGGCGGAAGTATCGGGCGAAGTCGTCAAAATCTACGCCGAAAACGGCCAACCCGTCGAATACGGCCAGCCGCTGTTTGGAATACGGAAATAAGGACAGCAAATCGCGAATCGTAAATCGTAAACAGGCGGAAGCTTTTTTGATTTTGCGATTTGCGGTTTTCTATTTACGCATGAGAGAGATTCGCAAAATTTTGATCGCTAACCGAAGCGAGATCGCCATCCGGATCATTTGGACGTGCAAGGAGATGGGGATCAAGACCGTCGCCGTCCACTCTGAGGCTGACCGCGATGCTTTGCATGTGCGATACGCTGACGAAGCTCTGTGCATCGGCGGAGCTCCGTCGGCCGAGAGTTATCTGAATATCCCTTCGATAATCAGTGCTGCCGAGATTACAAATGTGGATGCGATACATCCGGGCTATGGCTTTTTGGCCGAGTCATCTACGTTCGCAAAGATCTGCGAAGACTGCAATATCAAATTTATCGGGCCGACGGCTGATGTGATCGCGAAGATGGGTGATAAGGTCGAAGCACGGCGGACGATGAAGGCCGCCGGCGTTCCCATCCTTCCGGGCAGTCCCGATCCGATCGAGTCCGCCGAAGAAGCAAAAAAACTGGCTCTCGAAATCGGTTTTCCCGTAATTATAAAAGCCGCAGCCGGGGGCGGCGGACGAGGGATGCGGATCGTCAGATCAGAGGACGAACTTGAAACAAATCTCGAACTTGCCCAGACCGAAGCTCTCAACGCCTTCAAAAACGGGTCCGTCTATATCGAACGCTATATCGAGCGTCCGCGTCACATCGAGATACAGGTTTTAGCCGACGAACACGGAAACGTCATTCATCTCGGCGAACGTGAATGCACAATTCAGCGTCGCCACCAGAAACTACTCGAGGAGGCGCCCTCGCCGGCGATCTCAAAAGAATTACGCGACCAGATGGGAGATGTGGCCGTCAAGGCCTGTCAGGAAATAGGTTATTCGAGTGCCGGGACATTTGAATTTTTGCTTGATGAGGATGACAGCTTCTATTTTATGGAGATGAACACCCGAATCCAGGTCGAGCACCCGGTGACCGAGATGGTCACGCTTGCGGATATTGTCCGCAATCAGATACGTATCGCGACGGGTGAGGACGTCGCATTTACACAAGACGAGGTGCAGATCGTCGGCCACGCCATCGAGTGTCGTATAAATGCCGAGGACCCTGTAAAATTTACACCGAGTCCGGGCCGTATAACTGCGTTTAATATTCCGGGCGGTCCCGGCGTTCGTGTTGATACGGCTGTTTATCCGGGTTACGTCGTGCCGCCGTATTACGATTCGATGATCGCAAAATTGATCGTCCACGCCCGCACCCGCGAACTCGCGATCGCCCGCATGCAGCGGGCGCTGGACATGATGGTCGTCGAGGGAATAAAGACGACTATCCCGCTGCATCAAAAAATTATGGCCGACGAGAAGTTTCAGAAAGGCGAGTTTTCCACAAAGTTTATGGAAGAGTTTATATATTAACCGGTGATATAATAATTTTAACGGAGGCGTTGAACGATGACCGATCAGGAACTGCGAGATTTAGTTGCGGAGAATTCGCGGGCTTTGGCGCAGATGCGGGAGCAGATGCAGGAGCAGATGCGGGAAAAGGCGGAACAGAGGCGTATTGAGGCGGAACAGAGGAGTTTTGAGGCGGAACAGAGGAGTTTTGAGGCGGAAAGGCGGCAGGCTGAGTTTGAAAAAAACCGAAAGGATTCCGAAAAAAGCTTTAGGGATCTCAACAAGTATTTAAATAAGGTCAGTCGTGAGATCGGTTATATAGGCAACACTTTCGGGCGATTTACTGAGGGCCTCTTTTTGCCGAGCCTTGAAAATATTTTGCTTAAGGATTTTGGGCTGGATACGGTCGCACCGAGGATACAGCGACGGCAAAACGGCTCCTTTGTTGAGCTAGACGTCCTCGCCTTTAGCAATAGTGGAAAGAACACTGCGGTTGTCGTTGAGATAAAATCAAAACTCCGTGATGATGATATAAGAGCGTTTTTAGGACAACTGGCAAATTTTCCGCAGTTGTTTCCGGAGCATAAGGAAAAAAAGCTATACGGCATGATAGCCGCCGTCGGCATTTCCGCAGAGCAGAAATCTAAAATGGAGAGATTGGGCATCTATGTCGTTCAGATCACGGGCGACGTTTTTAAAATTATTTCATCAAAGAATTTTCAGCCCAGGGATTTTGGATTAAAAGAATAGTCAAAAAAATATCGGGGCTTTAATGATCGGGTGGCCGATCGAATATATATTGACGAATAACCGGCGTGCTTCAGATTGCCGTTACTTCGTGAATATGTTAGATTTACAGCAACGATTAGAAGTAGTTGTTGAAGTTTTTGATATTTATTTTTCGCGGTTACCGCATTCGTATGCGGAGTTACTGCGAGCAACAGGAGAGGCTGATCAAAGCAGGAAAAATATGTCAACAGTTAAAGAATTGAAAGAAAAGATCGTAGGCGACTATAAAACCCACGGTTCTGATACGGGTTCGTCACAGGTACAGGTAGCATTGCTTTCGCAGCGCATTACGGAATTGACCGAGCACTTCAAGATTCATAAAAAGGATAATAATTCCCGACGCGGCTTGCTTCAATTAGTCTCGCGTCGCAGAAAATTGCTTGATTATCTCAAGCGTCGCAATATCAATGAATATCATGAGATCATTAAAAAATTAGGGTTACGGAGATGAGTATCGCGGTTCGGGTTGCGGGTTAAGAAAATCTTCTTGATCCGGAATTTGGATTCTGCAGGATTGGCCGCTTCGGGCTGTTAAAAAAATTGAGATCTTTGCGAAGAGTCTGCCGGTGGTTGCTGAACGTGACAGCATTTTACGCCGCCGGAAGATAAAAGATCGGCTTAAAAATTAGTAATTTTTCCAAAGGCGAAAAGAGCTTCACGACATAGCTTTTTTCGTCTTTGCTGCTTTTAGAGGATAAGAAATGTCAAAAAAATATTTGAAAGAATCGATCAAACTTGGAACTCAGGATTTGGTCGTCGAAACCGGCAAAGTTGCCAAGCAGGCCGATGGTTCGGTCGTGATACGTTATGGTGATACGATGCTGCTGGTCGCGGCCGTATCTGCCCGCACAGCCAAAGAAGGGCTGGATTTTTTTCCGCTCACGGTCGAATACCGTGAAAACACATTTGCCGCCGGACGCATTCCGGGCAACTATTTCCGCCGCGAGGGACGACCGTCGGAAAAGGAAATTTTGACCTGTCGCATGATCGACCGTCCCGTGCGCCCCTTGTTTGCGGATGGTTACAGATTTGAGACACAGATCGTCGCTTCTGTAATTTCTTCAGACGCCGAATATGACCCTGACGTAATCGCGATCACGGGTGCTTCGTGCGCACTGTTTCTTTCGGACATACCTTTCGAAAAGCCGATCGCAGGCGTCCGTATCGGTTTGATCGATGGCAAATATCTCATCAATCCGACATTCGACGAACGCCGCGAATCCGAGCTCGACCTGATCGTTGCCGGAACCGAAGAAGCGATCTGCATGGTCGAATGCGAAGCCGAGGAAGTCGGCGAAACCATTATGGTCGAGGCCCTGATGCTCGCACATCTCGAGATAAAACGCCTCTGCCTGTGGCAAAAAGAGCTCGGTAAGGCGCTCAATATCAAAAAGCGTATATTCGAAGTCGCTCCGCTTGATAAAAAACTCACGGGCGAAATCGAAAAGAAATTTAGCGATAAACTGCGAAAGGCGCTCGATTCGACAGGCCGTGACAAGATCGAGGTTTACGCCGGTATCGACGCACTTAAAAAAGAGGTTGTTGACAGCTATCCGGATGATGACCCAAAAACACGCTCGATGGCCGGCAAAGTATTTGGCCATTTAAAGGAAAAGATTTTCCGCGAAGATATGCTCGGTAACCGCCGGCGTCCCGACGGGCGTAGATTTTCAGAAATCCGGCCGATACATTGCGAAGTCGGATGGCTTCCGCGTGTTCACGGTTCGGCCCTCTTTACGCGAGGCGAAACGCAGGCGATGGTCTCGACCACGCTTGGCACTAAAATGGACGAGCAAAATATGGACGACATCGAAAAAGGCGAAGTAAAACGCCGCTTTCTTCTCCATTATAATTTTCCGCCTTATTCGGTCGGGGAAACCGGTCGTTTTGGCAGCACATCGCGCCGCGAAACCGGTCACGGCAATCTTGCCCGCCGGGCGATCCAGTCCGTTCTGCCGGAGGAGGTTGATTTTCCATATACTATCCGCATCGTGTCTGATATTACCGAATCAAACGGTTCGTCATCGATGGCCTCGGTTTGCGGCGGTATACTGAGCCTAATGGACGCCGGTGTGCCGATCAAGAAACCGGTCGCGGGTGTTGCAATGGGTCTCGTTATGGAGGGGAACCGTTACGCGATCCTCTCTGACATCGCGGGTGCTGAAGATCATTACGGCGATATGGATTTCAAAGTTACCGGAACCGCCGACGGCATCACCGCTCTTCAGATGGACATAAAGGTCGATGGTATAAACGCCATGATCTTGCAGGAAGCGCTCGAACAGGCAAAAAAAGGTCGGCTTCACATTCTGGATATAATGACCAAATCGATTGGCCAACCGCGTGAGGAACTTTCGGAATTTGCACCGCGAATTATCACACTTATGATCTCGCCGGACAAGATTCGCGACGTGATCGGGCCGGGCGGTAAGATGATTCGCTCGATTACGGAAGAAACGGGTGCTAAGATCGATATCTCTGACGACGGGACGGTGCTGATCGCAACCGCCGACGGCGAGGCGGCACAGCTTGCGGTGGCCCGAATTAAGTCTCTGACGGCCGAGGCCGAGGTCGGCGAGACATATATGGGAACGGTCTCGCGCATCGTCGATTTTGGAGCGTTTGTCGAGATCATGCCCGGGCTTGACGGTTTGCTGCATATCTCTGAGATATCCGACCGGCGTGTTCGCGATGTTCGAGACGAACTCAAGGAGGGGCAGCAGATACTCGTCAAATGTATCGGCCGTGAGGGTAACAAGGTTAAGCTGTCGAGAAAAGCCATTCTCGCCGAAGAGCAGGCAAAGGCCGCTCCCGAAGGCGATTAAACTGATAGTTCTTAACGCTTTAGGATCGAACAAGGGTACGATGTCTTTTAGCGCGAGTTAAAATCGCGGCGAAAATTCAGCGACCCCGTCGCAGGCTTATGAGTATTTGAGAGCGAAGAAACTAAAGAGTATTGAACTTTTTTGGAAATTTAGACCGGTTATCACTGTTTTGTGGTAGCCGGTTTCTGTTTTTTCCGGTAACATTGAAAATAATCGAACGAGATCAAAAATATTTTTGGAATAGCCGTCCCATTGGGCATTTTTTCCAAATGAATTAGTGGAATTTATCGCATTTTCGGATCGATTAAACCTTTCAGACTGTTTCAAGATCAAGCAATTGCAAATATCGTTGATATATTCCTGACATTGCTTTACAAAATTAAATCCGAGAAGGGGTGGAAATAGAATCCTAAAAGGCGTATTGATTTTCACTTTCAAAAATTCATTCAGTCAGGTTACGGACATGAAAAAATTTAATTTGAGACTTCTGCTGTCTGCTATTTGCGTAGTGTCGATTTTCGGAGGCTTTGCGAAAACCGAGGCCGCTCCGATCCGTTTTAATCAAGTCGTGCAGATCATCGATTCCCGACCGGGCAGGGCGGAGACAGGTTCATTTTCTCGGCTTTTGGTTACAGACGACTTCAGGTTTTTGATCGGCGGCGACGGTGACGAGGATAAGAAAACAAAAGCCGCACCGCCGCAGGACGGCCGTGTTATAACCGAGACAAAAATCGAAATCGTCACCGACGATATTTGCGATTGCGAAGAGGAAGTTATCAGTAGGCGCGGGTTCCCGAAATATGCTCTACTAGGTTTGGCCGCCATTCCGATAGCGATTATCCTTATAAGGCGAAATAGAGATACGCCGACGCCAACGCCGACGCCGCCGGGAATGACGCCAACGCCGCCGCCGCCGGGAATGACGCCGACCCCGACGCCGCCGGGAATGACCCCGACCCCGACACCGCCGGGCATGACCCCAACCCCGACGCCTCCGCCTCCGGGAATGACGCCGACGCCTCCGCCAGAACCAGTTCCGGAGCCGATGACGATAATTCTGTTTGGAACCGGCCTTGCATCTATCGGGCTTGCCGCCCGCCGTAAGTTTGGCAAGAAAGGCGAGAGTAGTGTTGAAAATGAGGAAGAGTAGAACTAAGATTGGCTCTGATGCCGCCGGTATTTGTCTGGCGGCATCAGCCCAGTAAACCGGATAAAAAATAGTTATCGGATCTCGACGTCCGACAAAAAATTTGAGGTAAATAAAATGCGAGTAAACAGATACAACTTTCTATTTGTGATCGGGCTTTTTTTGACGCTTGGTATTTCGTCCGTTATGGCAAATACCGCGGATGATAAAACGAAGCGGCCAAAAAATACAGGCACCCTGAGCGTGAAAACGACTGAAACTTCGTATCCGGTAAAAGTCGATGGTCAATACGTGGGCGAAAGCGGCGTCGGAACCGGTGCCGAATTTTATCTGACGCCCGGCATTCATACCGTTGAAGTCACGGGCCCTGACGGCCAGGTTTGGAGGGACGAGATCAATATCGTCCGCGACCGGAAGCATTGTGTATGTCTAAAGATCGTTCGAGAAACTATAACCACGCCGTGTCCGTACCGGTTTACCCTCGACGGGCCGGATCGCGTAACCGAAGGTGATTTTGTAACTTTTGCGGCAATAAATACCGGAACTGCTCCGATGCCGATCAAATATGCCTGGCGAATTTCGCCAAACAATGCTCGTGTCACGAGCGGGCTTGGGACCCCGTCGATCACGATCGATTCGACCGGTTTGGGCGGCAGTACGATCAATGCCGAGCTTGATGTCAACGATGACACATTCGACGGCAGGTGCCGTCAGGTCATCTCTGTCCCGACCGAAGTTTCACTCATTCCACCCGTCGAACAGCCCAGGCCGTTTCGCTGCGACGAGTTTGAGGCAAAGGCCGCCGATGAGGACAAGGCCCGGTTTGATAACTGTGTCATCGTGGCTCAAAACACCCCGGACGCACAGCTTTATATCATCATCTATCCCGGCACCGACCGCATCAGCACAACCCGTAACACATACGACCGGCTATCAAAACGGGCACTCGATTACATGGTCAAAACCCGCGGTTTTGATCCGAGACGAATATCCATAGTAAAGGGCAGCACCCGTCAGAAGACAACCTACGAAATATGGATAGTCCCCCCGGGAGCCACACCGCCGATCGTGCCCTAAAAATTTGATCAGGCAAACTAAAAGAGCGGGCCTTCGGGTCCGCTTTTTTTGTATATTTTGGCATTTGCCCGCGATTAAGCTTTAACCGGGATTCTTGCGTCAGAAAAATCAGCATCATGTATCGGGCTTTCCGCGAAGCGGCACGTAGCCACGACCCTTAAGTTAGGGCGTTGGGTTAGATGGATGTTTTTGGGACAATAGATCAATGGGCTGTTTGTATTCATTGACAGGCCTCAGGTGGGTGGGTTAGGATGTGTAAGTGTTAAGGGGTTTATACACACACATGCGAACGAATATCGACATAGACGATAGATTAATGAAGGATACGTTGAAAATCACAGGTTTGAAAACCAAGCGTGAGGCTGTCGAGATCGCGCTTCAGACGTTGCTCAGGCTGGAACGGCAGAAAGATTTTCGCAAGCTCAAAGGAAAAATCGAGTGGCTTGGAGACCTCAAAAACATGAGGCTCCAAAAATGATCTTTGTCGATTCGAGTGTCTGGATCGATTACTTTTGTGGAACAGATTCGCCGCAAACCCAAAAACTGAATCAGTTGTTCGGGACGGGGCGGATCGTCGTCGGCGACCTGATCCTGACAGAGGTACTTCAGGGTTTTGGCGTCAAACGAGAGTTTGACGAGGCGCTCGATTTGTTCGGCACTCTTCACATTGTTCGATTGGGCGGCTATAGGTTAGCCGTCAAGGCGGCGCAGAACTTCCGCCTGATACGCTCAAAGGGTTTTGCGATACGGACGATCGATTCGCTGATTGCCACGACGTGCACAGCCTATAATTTCGAGCTGCTTCATGTTCGCGATTTTGTTCCGTTTGAAAAGCACCTTGGCCTCAAATGCGTATCGGATGACAACAGGCCAACTAATTATGCCAGCACCAAACATTGAAACTATTGTATCGCTTTCTAAACGCCGCGGATTTGTGTTTCCGGCGTCCGACATTTACGGCGGGCTTGGCTCATCGTGGGATTACGGTCAGCTTGGGGTGGAGCTGGCAAATAATATCAAGAAAAGCTGGTGGAACTGGCTCGTCTATGAACGCGATGATATTGAGGGGATCGATTCGTCGATCATTCAGAACCGGAATGTATGGAAATATTCCGGGCACGAAGACACTTTCAGCGACCCGCTTGTCGATTGCCGCGACTGCAACGCCCGCCTGCGTCAGGACAAGCTCGACATGAACGCGGACGGCAAACATATCTGCTCTAACTGCGGCTCAAAAAATCTAACGGATGCAAAGGATTTTAACCTGATGTTTCGGACGACGGTCGGTGCGGCTTCGGCTGAGGATGATCCGACGGCCCTCGCTTATCTGCGTCCGGAAACGGCGCAGGGCATATTTATCAATTTTGCAAATGTGTTGAATACGTCCCGCCGCAAGCTTCCGTTTGGCATTGCGCAGATCGGGAAAGCTTTTCGTAATGAGGTGACGCCGGGCAATTTTATTTTTCGAACACGCGAATTTGAGCAGATGGAGATGGAATATTTCTGCCGTGCCGAAGAGGCGCCGAGGCTTCATCAGGAATGGATCGACGGGTTTCAAACGTGGCTCGAAACGCTCGGCATCATGAAGAAAAATCTCTCGCTCTACGAACAGCAGCCGCACGAACTTGCCCATTACGCCGAGCGGACGGTTGATATAATGTACCGTTTTTTCCCCGAACGCGACGATGAAGAAAAGCAATGGGACGAGCTAATGGGAATCGCAAACCGCAAAGATTTTGATCTGAAGGCTCACTCGAAAAAGCCGGAAAACGAAGAGGGCAAAAGGTTAAATCCGGATTCGACCGAGGATCTGTCTTATTTTGACCCTCAGACAAATGAGCGTTTTTACCCATTCGTCATCGAACCGGCGATCGGCGTCAACCGCACGCTTCTCGCCGTAATGATGGATGCCTACACCGAGCGGACAAACGATAAGGGCGAGACCCGAATCGTCCTAAAACTCAAACCCCAACTCGCACCGGTAAAGGTCGCTGTGCTGCCGCTGGCTAAAAACAAAACAGAAATCGTCGAGCTTGCACGAAAAATCAAACGCGAGATCCAACCGGCAATGCGGGCCGTCTATGACGACACCGGCGGCATCGGCAAACTCTATGCCCGTCAGGACGAGATCGGCACCCCTTTCTGCGTTACCGTCGATCACGAATCACTCGAGGACAACGCTGTGACGGTCCGCGACAGAGATACCTGGGAGCAGGATCGAGTAAGTTTAGATTTGTTAAAAGAATACCTGGAAAAAAGATTATAGCCGGCGGATCGGTCAGGAGTTTTCGTCGAGAGGACGTTCTTTTGAGACAGCCTCCAAATAGACCGGAAAGGGCGCGGCGGCATAGCCGCAAACAATGCACCTGTCAAAAGAACCCGGTCGCTATCGCTTGACGGTTCTGACGCAAATGTCTGATCTTGCAGTAAGAACCCGGTCGCTATCGCTTCCGGTTCTGACCCGATGGCTACGGCGTGAGAACCTTTGCAGCAAACGCTCGTAAATTTTCCGATATCTCATCACGGACACGGCGAAAGACGGCCAGAATTGCATCTTCATCTCCCTTTGCCTCGGCCGGGTCGTCGAAATTCCAATGAATGCGTTCCGCTCTGCCGGGAAAAGCGGGACAGCTTTCGTTGGCTTTGCCGCACACGGTTATAACGTAGTCGAACGGACGGCCTAGAAATTCGTCGAGGCTTTTCGATCTGTGGCCGGAAATGTCGATACCGATCTCGGCCATTGCATATATCGCTTGCGGCCTTACAAAACTCTCGATCGTTCCGGCGCTTTCGACTTCAAAACGATCCCCTGCGATGTGCCGCAAAAGCCCCTCCGCCATTTGGCTGCGAGCCGAATTTCCGGTACACAGAATCAAAACCTGGTTTTTTCTCATTGTTTTTCAATAGGCAGCAGCCATCGAAATATTATCGTCGCCGTCAACATTCCTAAAATCTGCGCCGCGATAAAAAACGGAGCATCGATCGGGCGAATTCCCGCAAATGTATCGCTCAACGAACGGGCTATCGTGACCGCCGGGTTTGCAAATGACGTCGAGGACGTAAACCAGTATGCCGACGTAATATAGGCCGCGACAGCCACCGCGACGACAGGCGTTTTGTAAACCCGCGAGCAAACGTGTATGACCGCAATCAACCCAAAAGTTGCAGCAAATTCGCCGAGCCACTGCGGCATTCCGGTTCGCGCTTTGATCGACGTAAAATAGACGGGCAGGCCAAACATCAGGTTGGCGAGCCCGACGCCTGCCAGCCCTCCGACGATCTGTGCAGCAATATAATATCCGGCGCAGCGACGGCCGATTTCCCGATTTAATAAGGTGGAAACCGTAACCACGGGATTTATATGAGCGCCTGAGATCGGAGCAAAGACAAGTATAAGTGCGACCAATGCCGCACCGGTTGCGAGTGTGTTGGCCAGCAGAGCGACGGCAGCATTGCCGCCGGCGAGCCGTTCGGCCATTATTCCCGAACCTACAACGGCGGCAAGCAGACCGGCTGTGCCAATAAATTCGGCGGTTAAACGACGTGATAGCCCAATTTGCATAGGTCCGCGCTCCGGTTCAGCAGCACGCCGCGGCCGGTTCCGGTTTTGCTCCGTCAATTCCGACAAAAGTTGGTACGCAGCAGGACGCTTCGCCCGATTTTTGCGCTCCTTCCGGTAAATTGTCTTCGAGAACGACAAAAACTTCCCATTCGTTACCGTCGGGGTCGCTGATCCAGACCTTGTCCTGAACCGCGTAGCAGCAGGTCGTCTGCATTTCCTCTCGCGGAACCAGTCCCTGATCTTCCCATGAGGCCTTTGCCGCAAGGACGTCTCCGGTCGAAGCAACCTGGATGCCGAGATGCGACAGCGCGCCGCTTCCGTTGAACGAATTTTGATTTAGCGTCAGATTGAGAGGCGGATTTTGCACGTCAAATTTGGCATAGCCGTCGCGTACCTTGCTTGGCTCGATTCCGAGCATTTTCTTATAAAACGCGACACTTGCCCCGACGTCTTTGACGTTCATCGCGAGGTGAGCTTTTAGGGTATTGATGTTGTTCATATTCTTTACTCTCTTATGAAATTTTCAATTACGCTTACACATAATTGTATTCCTAGAATATTCCCGAAAAACATTTATGTCAAGCCATAAGTGTTGTGTGCTATAATTTTTTTGTATGAGACCTGAAAAGGCGTTTGATCTGGAACTATTTTTTGCCGCCCTTGCCGACCGTACGCGGCTGCGGCTGCTCAATTTAATGCGCGACGGCGAGGTCTGCGTGTGCTTTTTTGCGGAGGCTCTTGACACTAATAATCCAAAGATCTCCCGCCATCTCGCGTATCTTAAACGGGCGTCGCTCGTAATCGGCCGCCGCGATGGAAAGTGGATGCACTACCGCATAAACCAACCCGCTGAGGCCAGTGCCACGGAGATTTTTGCAGCAACAATGAACCTGCTCGAACACGACAAACAAATGACCGCAGACCGCAAACGCCTGATCGATTTTTGTTGTAAGGCCGATGCTCCGGTATCGATCACAAAGCCCGACGGATTTGAGATTTTACCTTGAAAGTGGGTTAGAATGGGATGGGAGAATATCTGCGGGAACGATAAAAGATAACTCTCTCTGTATTTAATCGATAAGGTTCGAACAGGGCGGGAATCGGTTGAACGCGGCCGTGCTTTGACGTTGGCGGGGATTGAGGAGCGTGTCTATGAATACATATAAGATTCAAATAATTGAATCGGGTGCGAAGAAGCTGCTTGATGATATGGCAGAATTGAACTTGATAACGGTTCTGCCGATTGGTTCGAGAGGGCCAAATGGCAGTGATGGTCAAAAGGCAACTCTGGCGGATCGGCGCGAAGCGATTATTTCTTTGGCCGGCAGTTGGGAAGGGATGCCCGAGAATGATTTTCAGGAATTTTTGTCCGAAGCTAAACGAAGCGGCCGCGAAACGAAATCTTGCCGCTGACAAGTGAAGTTGCAAAACGGTCAGCGCGAATTTACTCCGATTTGCGAAGAATTGGGAAAACAATCGGTCACAACGACGTATTGATTGCCGGAACCGCCGTTGTAAACGGTTTAGTTTTGATAACGAATAATACCCGACATTTTTCTCAAATCGCCGGGTTGGACATCGACAATTGGGCGGCCGAATAGGCTCTAAACTTCCGCACAATAGATGTTTTCTCGTCGGAAAAAATATTCTCGCGGCCCTGTTCAATTCGATTCTGCTTTCGACAATTGATATTAACCATTATCCTGAATTAGATGCGTTCGCTGACCTACGGCGAGTTGATTCGCGGGAATCGTAATTTTCGCAATTTGCTGGCCGGGCAATTTATATCGGAGCTCGGTAACTGGTTTAATTTTATTGCCGGTCTGGGGCTTGTGCGCGTTGTTTCGGATGCTTCGCCGACGGCGGCGGGGTTGTTTTTTGTGGCGCGGCTTCTGCCGTTTGCATTGATGTCGCCGATCGCGGGGACGTTCGTTGATCGTTTTTCGCGGCGGCAGGTGATGATCGCGACCGATCTGCTGCGGGTTTTGATAGCACTGTCGTTTTTGCTGGTGACGCGTCCCGAAGACCTCTGGATCGCGTATCTCGCTACCGTTTTGCTTCACACATTTGGGGCTTTTTTTGATGGTGCGAAAAATGCCGCGGCGCCTAATCTGGTCGGCAAAGAGGGGCTTCTGGCGGGTACGGCCCTGCTTTTTTCGACACGGTTTTTGCTGATGGCCGTTGGCTCGGCTCTTGGCGGTTGGGCGGCGGCGGTTTTTGGGTATGAGGTGGCGTTTATTATCAACGCGGTTTCGTTCCTGCTTTCGGCTTATACCATCTGGCTGATCCCTGAGGAAGCGACACGCGATGAGGACACGGCTAAACGGCTCTCGCGGTTTCTCGAACCGAGGCCTCTGGCGCCGCAGGATCAAGGGATGGAGATTAAACGGCGCGAATCGTTTTTTACCGAATTAAAAGAAGGGTTTTCGTATGCCGTAAAAAATAATTTCGCCCTCACCATTCTGACAATGAACGTGATCTGGGCAACCGGCGGAGGTGCGGTAAATATAATCTTCGAGCGTATCGGCGGCGTTCATTATGCGGAAATCGAAGGTTGGAACCCCGACATTGCGGTCGCGATCCTTTGGACGGCAACCGGATTGGGTTTAACGCTCGGAATGCTGATCGCACACCGGACGTCCGTCTATCTTGACCGAAAGGGCCGCAATCGCGGTTTTATCGGCTGGACGCTGATCATTCACGGCGTGCTTTTTTCGACCGCCGCATTTATGCCCACGCTGTGGTTGTTTGGCGTGATCGTTTTTATTTCAAGGGCGATTGTCGGGGTCGAATACGCCGTACAGGAGACGATGTTTCAGAGGAGCCTGCCGGATTACATCCGCGGCCGTATGTCAACGCTCGAACGCGGAGCCGAACTGACGATGTTCGGCGTCTCAAGCTATGTCGCCGGTGGAATGATGCTCTATATCACCCCGCAAACGTTGACGGTCGTCTCAGGTATTTTATCCGCTCTGGCGGGTGTATTTTGGTTTATCAGGGAAAAAAAATCGGAACCGCCTGAATAATTTCCGAGCGTCAGAACCGCAAGCGATAGCGACCGAGCTCTTCCCCTGCTCAGTGTCAGAACCGCAAGCGACAGCGACCGGGCTCCGACACTAATTTCAGGCGGTGATTATGACGGCTTTTGTCCCGGTCAATTCGGAAAAATCTTTTGTATAGACGGTATCGACGCGGCGGATCTTTGATATCGTATCGGCGACGTCGTGGGTTTGTATAAAGCCGTCTTCGACATGGGCGACGGCCCAGTTTTTTATATGCGCCGCGCGGTGGAGCGTTTCTTCGAGCAGATGCAGGTATTGCGATTTTGTCTCGGTCGCGGCACCGAGACGGCCATACAGCCGCGATTCGAGATCGTGCCAGAAATCGCTCTGGCCGCGAATCCATTCTTCGCGCCATGCTTCGTGTCCGAGATGCATCCGTTCACTCTGTGCGTGAGCGGCCGGCAATCTCAGAAACATTAGATCAGACGGCGTTTCCGCGATAAAATCGTCGGCGTTTTTGTTTTGACAGGTGTTTTTCTTTCCGTTATCAAACGGCTCCGGCCTGATCGACCACAGACGCCGAAAAACGTTTGAAAGCGGCTGCCGTAATTCGCGTGTATCGTCGTTAAACGAAAACACATAATCACCCGTCGCGAGCACAATGCTCGACGCGATCGCCCGCTGCATGGGCGTTTGCAGCCGGTCGATATTACGCCGGATATTATCAAACCACCAGGCGTCCGTCTCACTAA
The DNA here is from genome assembly GCA_041747575.1 of Pyrinomonadaceae bacterium. Taxonomy (GTDB): domain Bacteria; phylum Acidobacteriota; class Blastocatellia; order Pyrinomonadales; family Pyrinomonadaceae; genus OLB17. The sequence continues at coordinate 95,395 of JBGTEX010000062.1, read as the reverse complement.
ACCAGAATTTAAGAGCCTGATTCTCGAGCCTGTAACCGGGGACATATACGTCCTCAAGTACAGCATTTACATCATCCGCCGAGAGGTTTTCGTTACCGTTCACTATCTCCGCAAACGATCGTGTCCACGCCGCCTGCAGAGGGTCATTGGCAGAGACACGGACGCTCCAGCGTTTGAGATACGACCCCAAAGCCGGCTGATCCGCAAACGGAAAGGCAACCGACGAAAAATTCAGCCGCCGCAGGACGTTAAGATCAAATGCGAGCCACCCTCTTGGCGAAATTTTTGTTTGACCGTGCATTGTTTAATTCGATTGCGTTTGAAATTTCGGCACCGTCCGGGCTTGTGCCTGACGAGCGGCTTCCATAAAAGCTTTTACGACCGTCGGGTCAAATTCGATGCCGGCCCATTCGATGAGATATTTTTTTGCTTCTTCGGCGGTGCGGGCGGCCCGGGAAGGACGTGCGGCCGTGAGTGATGCGTATGTGTCCGAGACACGCAATATCCGTGCGGCGAGCGGTATCTGCTCGTTTTCGATGCCGTCCGGATAGCCGCTGCCGTTCCACCATTCGTGATGCCAACGGATTATCAGCTGCGCGCCCCGCGGAAGGCCGAGTTTTGAGGCCTCCTGTTCGCCGATGACCGGGTGACGCTCGAGATCGATCCGCTCGTTCATATTCAGCTCACGCGGCACACGGATGTATTCCCGGTTCATCGACATCTCGCCTATATCGTGGAGCAGAGCCGCCTGCTGCATAAAGAAACGGTCGCGTGAAGCCAGGTTAAACGTGGCTCCGAGAGCATCGGCAATAGCCGCAATGCGTTTGCCGTGCGCGCTGTTGTACCCCTCAAATTCGTCCATCTGGGCCGACAGCCGAAGCAGTTTTTCGTTAGTTTCGGTTTTTTCCGAAAGAATACTTTCCACAAACCTAGTTTAAGAGTTCAAAGTTCAAAGTTCAAAGTCCAAAGACAAATGTCGGACAGAACCGGCTCACGACTTCAGCTTGTCGAGCAGGTCGCGGGCTTCGCGGTTGCTCGGGAACATATCCAGAAGCCGCGTCAGTTCACCTTCGGCCCGTTTCAGCAGATTGAATTTTATAAAAAATTCGGCGAGCATGATGCGGAATGTCGAGTTGTTCGGGTCGATCTTGAGAGCGGCCTGCATTTCAGATTCGGCCTTGTGACGCTGTTTGTCATCTGCGGAAAGGGCTTTGCCGTAATATGCGTGATAGCGGGCAGTTTGCGGGGCAAAATGAACGGCACGGGCGAGAAAGGGAAGTGCCGCCTCGATATTATTATCCATAAGCAGGCTGAATCCGCGATTAAAATGGTCGTCCGCCTGCGCCGACTGAACATTTATTTCGCCTTCGATGCCGGCGGCCTCTAATTTCTCGCGTTCGGCGAGTTCCTTCCGCATTCTATAGTCATAAACCTCGCGCGATTCGTCATTCTTTAGGGTTTCGTGAGCTTGAGCCAATTCTGTAAAGGCATTTTGGATCCTTTTGAGATGTTGGCCGCCTACGGAATGGTACCGGTCGGGGTGGAAATTTTTTGCGAGAAGAAAATAAGCGCGTTTTAATTCGACCGCCTCCGCCTTGATATCGACGCCTAGTATGTCGTAATGTGTTTTGGCATTTTCGACGCGTTTAAGATAATCCTCAAGCGAAATGACGACTTCAGCATCGCGTGCCGCATTTTTAGGCGTGGTTTCGCGGGGCATTTCGACCGGAGCGACCGGCTCGTTTTGTGCCTTTACTTCGGTCTTGAGCTCCAATTTTGCGCCTTTCATTGCATCGATCGACACTTTTGAAAAGGCCGGCTGCCAATCGTTCCTGACAAGAAGCCCGCCGAGCCAAAGCGTATAAATAGCCTGAAGCGCCGACGCCTCGGACATCGCCGCCACGCTCACTATGCCGGCGGCCGACAGCTCGCCAAAATCAGATCGTGAGAGGACAAACGCTTCTTCCATTGTGAGATCGTGGCTGCTCTCGGAAATATCAGAGCGGCGAAAGCTTTCGTTTAAGCTTCGGAAGCGGGCAAGCATCGCGTCAACCGGCAGACACCGTCCGTAATTGACCAGCAAAGCGGTTGTGTCAACGTCAAATGCCAGCCCTTCGCGAATGCGGGCCAGCGAGCTGAATGTCCAGTCGCCGGAGGCCCACGAAAAAATATCGACTATTATTTTCTCGATCTGCTCGGCAAACAGCCGGTCGCATTCCGGCTTGGTCAGCAGGTTCTTTTCCTGCAGGAAAGAGGTAAGCTCGAAATCGTTTGCAAAATTGGGTATCCGTGTAAGATCGTCTTTGGTAAGTTTAGCGCGCCGCAGAAGAACGTCAAAAAGACGCGTTGCGCGGGCATTGGAAACGGCAAAAACGACGCGGCCGGCTTTAAAATAGACGACAGATTTCTTATCCTTATCGCTCACGCGAAGAGAGCCGTCGATCCGGCTTTGAGATATTTCAGCAAGAAGCTCCGGAAACGGATGGGCAAGGAAATTTCCTTGAATTTCAAGTTCGGATTGCGGTGTCATCGGTTATGGTGCGGGCTGCGGGAACGGTCGTGAGCGGCCAACCTAATGATACCAAATCTTGCAGAGAAAAGTTAAGTGATATTTTCGCAATTGGTTTTGACATCTGTTACAGTCTAAAATCGTCGTCGGCAAAGATGGAAAAAGAGATTGAAATTCGGGAATGCGAAACGCACGAACAGCTCGATTGCTGCGTTGCGATCCAACGCGAAGTTTTTACTTTGCCTGACGTCGAATTGTCACCGGTCAGACATTTTGTCGTCACAAAAAATGCCGGCGGCTTTACGCTCGGAGCCTTTGACGGCGAAGTTTTGGCGGGTTTCGTTCTAAGTGTTCTGGCATTTTTACGCGGCGAACGGGCCTTTTACTCACATATGACCGCGGTTCGGGCCGAGTATCAGAGCTACGGGATCGGCGCAAAACTGAAATGGGCACAGCGACAACGTGCACTCGCCGAGGGTGTTAAACATATTAAATGGACATTTGAACCGGTAAAGGCGCGAAACGCGTATTTTAATTTCGAAAAACTGGGTGCGGCCGTTTACGAATACCGGCGAAATTTTTATGGTACCGATTATTCGGCCGACGCTCAAAGCGGCAAACAGATCGGGCTCGACAGCGACCGCCTGTTTGCCGAATGGGACCTCGAAAGCCCAAAAGTCAGGGCGTTGGCGGCAGGTGAAAGCTTTACTGAAACCAGCGATCCGGTTGCGGAGATAAAGATAATGAACGATTGGCTCACCCTCGTCAAATCCGATCCGGCCTCGGCCCTGAGCGAACAGAGACGAATTCGAAGCGAATTTGAGGCCTCGTTCGCCAGCGGACTTGCAGCACGGGCATTCAAACGGGACATCGATCACCCATCCTATCTGCTTTATGAGCCGCGTCAGTGATAGCGATCGGGTTCTTACTGCAAGATCAGACATTCGGGTCAGAACCGCAAGCGATAGCGACCGGGTTCTTTTTGCCGGGTTTCTCACGCCGAAGCCGTATTCGTAGCTTGTGCTAGAAAGAAGCCAGCGCCTTCGCGTTTTGCATCATTTTGTGCAATGTGTGACATTTCGTGCAATCTGGGGTTTCAATCTACGCGGCTTTTATGTATTCTCGAAGTATGAACGCATACACCGTCTGTAAACACCGTCCGCTGACACTTCAATTTGAACTTGGCCTGTTCGAACCCGACAAAAAATTGGCATTTGTCGAAAGCGTCTGCGGCGTGCTCAACGAGAGCCGTTTCGGGCCGGGTTGGCGGAAGCCCGAACAGATTGCAGATGGCGGTGAGCGGTTGGCGTGCAGGCCGTCCGTCCCGCGCAATACCTTAACGTTCAACTGCGGTTGTCAAAACAGACTTGGGAAACGCGCTCCGCTTGCAAGCGAAAGCTTTGTGCAAAATTACAACTTTGCCGGAGAAGATTATTTTTCGCAGCGACGCACACATTGCAGCGACGCGGCAAAGCAAACGACTCGGCAGCGACGCACACAGAAATACGTTCGCGGGATCCGTGTGAGGAAACGATTTGGGCTCGGCCGTGTTTTACGCTGCGACGCGGCCAAAATTTTCAAGCACATCAAAAACCTGAAGGGCGTAGTTCACATTACCGAACGGAGCCGAGACCTGCACGCCCTGTATCACATCCCGGACTTCGAGCAAAGATTCGCGGGCAATTGCGATACCTTCTTCACGGGCTGTTTCTTTGTTTTTATCTGATGCGACGCGCATTCGTTCAAGGATTTCGGGCGTTACCTCGACGCCGGGAACTTCGTTGTGAAGAAATTCGGCATTGCGAAAACTTACCAGGGGCCAGATACCGGCGACGATCGGGATGCGGACATGCGAGATCAAATCAAGAAAACGACGCAGTTGTTCGACGTCGAACACGGGCTGCGTAATGGCGTATTCCGCACCGGCCTCGACCTTCCACTCGAAGCGTCGGATCTCTTCTTCCATATTGACGGCACCCGGATTTACACCGACGCCGATCGAGAATGCGGTCGGTTTGCCGATCGGGTTATTGCCGAGATCGAGGCCGTGATTGAGCTTGTTGACCATGTTTGTCAGGCCGATGGCGTCGATGTCAAAAACGGCGGTCGCATCCGGATACGGCCCCATTTTTGGCGGATCGCCAGTGATAAGGAGCAAATTATGCAGCCCCAATGCGGCCGCGCCGAGCAGGTCGGACATCATTCCGAGCAGATTGCGGTCGCGGCAGCAATAATGAAGAACGGCTTCGATGCCGATCTCGCGTTCGACAAGCACCGCCGTCGCCTGAGCCGACATTCGCGTTTGAGCACGCGGCCCGTCGGGTATATTTACGCCGTCAACGCCTTTGTCCTTTAATAGACGGATCGAATCGAGCGTCTTTTCCGCATCGCATCCCTTGGGCGGCAAAACCTCGACGGAGGTGACAAATTCGCCGCCGGCGATCTTAGCCGACCAACGCGAACGGTCAACGGGGGCCACCACTCGGACGTCGACGGGTTTTAATTCGATGACCGACAGCGGCTGCTGTCGGGCTCTTGCCGGTTGCTGACGAGGGCTGATCGAACGGACAGCGTCGGCGATCAACTTGATATGCGTGGGCGTCGTGCCGCAGCAGCCGCCGACGAATTTTGCACCGGCCTGGACAAATCGTTTTGCAAATGTCGCCATATATTCGGGCGAACCCATATAAAACTGGCGGCCCTGAACGTCACGCGGCAGTCCCGCATTAGGCTGGGCAGAAAGGCTTTTGGCCGTTGTTAAACGCATTTTTTCGAGGGCCGTCAGGACGTGGTTAGGCCCCATTCCGCAGTTTAGACCGATGACGTCTGCGCCGAGTTCGTCGAGTTTTTTTGTAAATGTTTCCGGTGCCGAACCAAAGACGGTTTTGCCATCCATCTGGATGGTCATCTGGGCGACGATCGGCAGGTCGCAAAGCTCACGAACGGCACGGATCGCCTGTTCGATCAGTGTAACGACCGAGAATGTCTCGAGAATAAACAGATCGACGCCGCCCTCGAGCAACGCCTCGGCCTGCTCTTTATACATATCCTTCGCCTCGTCAAAAGAGGTCGGCCCGTACGGTTCGATCCGCAATCCGAGCGGCCCGACCGCACCCGCGACATAGGCCTTTTCCCCCGCGGCTTCACGGGCTAAGCGGGCGGCCGCGATATTTATCTCGCGGAGTTTGCTTTCGAGGCCGTAGGCGTGAAGCTGATGTCGAGTCGCGCCAAACGTGTTAGTTTCGATAATGTCGGCACCGGCCGCGACGTATTCTTCGTGAACCTCTCGGACGAGGTCAGGAGCGGCGATATTCAGCTCGTCATAGCTGCGGTTGATGTATATGCCCTTATCGTACAGCCGGGTTCCGACCGCCCCGTCAAAGACGTAAACGCCATCGGAATCGATTAACTCACGGAAGTTTTTCATATATTTTTGTTATTTTTGTCTGGCAATTTTAGTTTACCGGACGGACGGCAAACCAAAGTTTATCCGACAACAAAAAAGCCCCGCTAAAACAGCGAGACTTTTCAAAAAAAATGATTTGTCCGTCAGCTGTTTAGCAGATTATTTAACGTGGTCGCAAGTCGCATTAACTCACCACGATCATTAAATATGATGATGTTCCTTTCAACGCAAAGTGTCAAGCCGGTCAATGCCCGGTTTAACGCTAATACCTGTCATTGGCGGTTAAGTCTTCAAATACGTCCCGTTTTCGGATCAATTCGGTTTTACCGTTTTCCTGAATAAGGACGACGGCCGGGAGAAATCGTCCGTTGTATTGCGAAGCCTGGGCGAGTGAGTATGCTCCGCAGTTGAGCAGAGCCAGTATCTCGCCGGGTTTGACATTGTCCGGCAGCATACGGTACGGCGGCAGGCGGTTTTGGCCCTCGACGTCAAAGTAAACATCGCCGCCGTCACAAAGCGGGCCGGCGACCTTGTATGGAAAGTCATGCGTTTCGTCCGGTCGTTCGGCAGAGATGAGATCGTAGAACCATTTGTAGGTTTCCATCGACAAAAGTATATTGAAACCGGCATCGGTGAGGAGCCAATGTTCGCCGGTGATATCGCCGCGAACAAAGCTCCGACTGATGACGGACACACCGAAACTAAGGCCCGGCGGGCTTGGCGGCTGCGGCGTCTGCTCTAATTTCCGGGTGAGTTCACGGTTAATTTCGGACAGCGGCCTGATCTTGCTGTTTCTTACTGATGTGAGACAAATCCCGGTGTCGGAAATAATGCTCCTGCCGGGTTCGAGCAATATTGTGAGATTCGCTAACAAGTACTCAGAATTCGCCTCCGCTGCCCTGTGTCTGATATGCGTCCAGGCGTCACCGATCGCATCAAGCGGCTCGAAATCCGCTGAGAGCATTCGTTGGTGCGCAGCCTGACTTTCAAGGCTCTTAAGCGCTTCGGGAGGCAATCGGCGGCGTTCGGTTTCCGAGCTTACCAGCGTGCGCAGTTTTTCGGCAATTCTGGGCGGTGTTCTCAAATATCTACTTTCGTCACGCAGATAATTTATCGGAAATCCGCCGCCGAGGTTAATGTGTTTGAGCTTGATCCCTGTTTCGCTGAAAATTCGAAGCATACCATCGAACAGCACCGACAGAGCTTTCGAATAAACGCCGGGATCGGGATTTTGTGAACCGACATGCAGGTGGATGCCGCACATGTCGAGGTGCGGCGAATCACGGTAATTGCGAAATGCGGCAAAGGCTTCGTCCGGCATCATCCCGAATTTTGATGTTAAGAGTGCGGTTTGTAAACCGGAATGCGTGTCTGTTTCGATCTCGGGGACGAGCCGAAGACTGACATTTGCTTTTTTGCCAAGCCTTTTTGCGATGCCTTCGATCAGAGATAATTCATATAGCGAATCGACCTGAATCGCATAAATCTCTGCGTTGACGGCATTTTCTATCTCCCAGGTCTCTTTGCTGGTGCCGTTAAAAATGATCTGGCTGCCGTGAAAACCGATCTTTAGAGCTTTCCAAAGTTCACCGCCGGAATTTACCTCGACGTCGCATCCGGCATTTTTGACCGCTTTGAGAATTGCCATTGTTGACAGGGCTTTAGCGGCATAACAGACCTTAAGCGGGCAGCCGATCGCATCCTGTGCTGACTGCAAACGTCTGATGTTATGACGAATGCGTTTTTCACTAAAAACAAACAGCGGCGTACCGTTTTCGCGGGCGAGTTCGACGGCCGAAATACCGTCTATGTAGAGTTGACTATTGTGAACGTCGAGAAAATTCTCGATCTCCCAGGCTTGAGGCATAATAAATACATTTTTTGCCGCGTATTCACGCAGATGAGAATAGGATATTCTGACCTGCCAAACGAATGCGGCAAACTTTTATTTCTTTAAAAACTGAATTCCGGTTCCGCGTGCATGCAAACCGGGAAGTGTGATCGGCAGACGGCCCGTGATGTTCTGGGTTCCGAGGATCGCACGGGCCGTCGCACGCTGTAGGCTTGGCATATCGCCGTATGCAACGAGGTACGTTTTGATATCCGGGAACTCATTTAAAACGTATGGATTGCCAAAGCTGACGCCGATCACTTTTTTGTTTTCGGCGAGCAAAGCCCTCAAGACCGACGCGCCATTTTCGGGGATGCCGACGCTGTTTTTTGCGCCGGTTCTGACCCGTCCAAAAAGTCCAACGATTACGATTTCGGCCTCGTTGACCGCTTTGTTAGCCTCAGCCAACTGCTCGGAACCTGAATTTTCCTGCAAATAGGCAGGTGTGAATTTTAGCCCGCTGCTTCTCAGAGTTGTAACCAGGCTGCCCATCGTCGCCGCCCCGTCGAATCCGTTTGAAATACCGAGTACCGCTATTTTTGCATTTCTGTCGAGTGGCAAGAGATTTTCATCGTTTCTCACGAGCGTAATCGACATGGTCGCCACCTCATCGCTGAGGGCCGTCGTTTCGGTGCCCGAAATTAGTCTGTCAATTTGATCGATCGGCGTTATTTTGTTCTTGAAGAGACCCAGTTCGTATTTCCAGGCGATCTGCCGGCGGACAGATTCATCGAGTTTTTCCATCGGGATGCGGCCGCTTTTTACGGCGTCGGTGAGGCCGCGGATCATGGCGTCAACGTCAGCCGGTTTTTCGAGAATATCCGTTCCTGCGAGAAAGGCTCGAACGCCCGCTTCTTCCTGTGTAAAATAGGCCGTCAACCCGCTCATACTCATCGCGTCCGAGACGATGAGGCCTTTGAAACCCAAATCTTCGCGCAAAATACCGGTCTGGACCTTTGCCGACAAAGTGGCGGGAATCGTAGCATTCTCATTGACGATAAGGGCGCCCGCTTCGGCGTCTCCACCCTTGTATTCCTTGAGCGGCGCTATCTCTTCGCCGTCGATCTGCGGGAGGGCGATATGGGCGATCATGATCGAGGCGATTCCGGCGTTTACCGCCTTGCTAAAGGGGACGAGTTCGAGCGAATTCAGACGTTCGCGCGGGAGATCGATTATCGGAAGGCCGCGATGCGAATCGACATTTGTATCGCCGTGGCCCGGAAAATGTTTTGCGGTTGCGATCACCTGCTGGCTCTGAATCCCCATCGCAAACGCAACACCAAAGCTTGCTACATCTTCGGGGCTTTCGCCAAAACTGCGGACGTTTATCACCGGATTATCCGCATTATTATTTACATCGAGGACGGGAGCATAGACGTGTCGGATGCCGAGAGCTTTGGCTTCGCGGCCGGTAATAACACCCATTCGGCGGGCGAAATCGGGATTGCCGGTCGCCGTAACGGCCATCGCCCAAGGGAAATTTGTAGCGTCGGCAAACCGCATACCAACACCGGTTTCGGCGTCAAGTGATAAAAGCAGCGGTAGTTTTGCGTTCTGCTGCATACGGTTTCCGAGAATGGTCGTTTCGTAGATCGGCGCTCCGAAAAACAGGATGCCGCCAATTTTATTTTTAACGACGTGCCGCTGCAAATCCTTAAAATAAGGACTTTCCTGGTTAGCAAAACGGGCATTTATGCCGACGTGGACGAGTTGGCCGACCTTTTCTTCGACCGACATTTTTTTTACCAGCCTCGAAGCAGATTCCCAGGACTTTTTCGATGGTTCGAACCTTGCTGCCTGCATTTCGGGCGTATTTGCTAACGCAAAAGGGCCGAGGCCGATGGATACTCCTAAAAACAAGCTAATTATATATTTCATCTTTTTTTGGAAAGGCGAGCGTAGCTATCCACGCAACGCTTACGGTTGTTAAACTGCCTATTAAGGCGTACCATGGCCACGCGATTTTTGTGCCTAATAAAATGTAAAGCATTAACGAAATACTTGCCGCCATTCCGATAAGTGCGTGTTTTTCTTTCGCATTCTTCAAAAACGCGCCGACCAGGAAAACACCCAGGATCGGGCCGTTGATAAGCGATGCGACGGCAAGCGCCATTCCTAATGCGGAACTGTTTGCATCTTTAAGAGCGATCGCGATAGCGATCTGCACCACGCCTACAATTACGGTCAGCCGGCCAGCGATCTTCATTAGATGCTTTTCTGAATTATCGCCTGCAAACCGCTTATAAATGTCATTGACTGCGGTTGCGGCGATTGAATTCAAGGACGATGACAGCGCCGCGGCGAAAATTGCCGCTACGACCAGGCCCGACAGTCCGGTGGGCATTTTTTGCGTGATAAAATCCGGAAAGACTTTGTCCCCGCCCGTGAACGGAAAAGCTCCTGTCGCATCTGCAAAACCGGCCAAATTGTATGGTGCATAGAACGCAAATAGCAACACGCCAATAAAGAGAAAGCCGATAAATTGTGCGAGAACGACCGCACCCGACATCAAAAGGGCAGTTATCGCAGCCCTTGGCTTGCTCGTGCAGAGATAGCGCTGCACCAGAAATTGATCGGTTCCGTGGGTTGACATCGTCAGAAAACAACCGCCGATCAAACCGCCCCAAAACGTGTAAGTCTTAGTAAAATCAAGCGTAAAATCAAATACGCTAAATTTGTCGAACTGTCGTCCCGCTTCAATTGCCCCCGTTAATCCGCCGTCGATATTATTGATAAGCACGACGACAGCCGCAATTGCCCCCCCGATATAAACAACAAGCTGAACAACCTCGATCCAGATCACCGCCTCCATCCCGCCGTAGAAAGTAAAGGCAATCATCACAACACCAAGGATCAGAATCGAGCCGACGATGATGACATTTTGATCCGCGTTTGGAGAGAATGCCGTGTAAACGGCCGCAAGCACGATCGCTGTCAGCAAAAGGCGGATGCCGTCAGCGATATTCCGCATTATAATAAACAAACCGGAGGCAAGCATCTTCACTTTACCGCCAAAACGTTCGCCTAAAAGCTGATAGACCGTCTGCAGGTCACCACGGAAATACATCGGAATAAAAACGAGCGAAATTACCACACGCCCGAGCATATATCCCAAAACAAGCTGCAAAAACTGAAAATTACCATTCTTTGCAAACGCAATTCCCGGTACTGAGATAAATGTTATAGTGCTGGTTTCGGTCGCCACGATCGACATCGCGATCGCCCACCACGGCACGCTCCGGTCGCCAACAAAATATTCCTCAGTCGTATCCTGCCGGCCCGCAAACAGAATACCGAACAGCGTAATGCCGATCAGGTAACCGAAGATGATGATGAGGTCTAGTGTTTGCATCAATACGCTAATAATATTCCGGAATAATCTTTGTCAGAGAAGATCGCGAGGATTGGTAGCATTGATAAATTCGAATCGTTTGAAATCGCTAGTGTTAAAAGTCAACAGTTCACTTATTCCATAAACCGTCATAGAAGCAGCAATCTTAGCATCGTGAACCTGCACGCCCATTACTGATTTTTCTTTTATGAGTCTTCGCCATTCAATGAATGTCGCTAAACTATCGGGCAGTAAACGAAAATGTTTTTCTATCAGTAGAACTTTTCTTTCTGTTTGTTCGACATCTAGTCCTAAACCGCCACGTGCAGAGATGTGACGAGTACAAACATTCCAGAACTCAGCCGCGATTTGCGGAGTGTAACATATGTCTTCTTGCTGTGATCGCAACAGGCCCACAGCTTCCATCACATCGTGTCGCAATTCACTATTTCGTTCCGCAAGACGAAGGAACACGTTGGTATCAAATAAAAACGCCATTATCTTAGTCGTGATCGGAATAAAACTCGCTTCGGGTATAACTGCCGGGGAACGACGGAACATTATCCGTTCCATCTGCGAAAGAAAGCATATCGTTCTCAAGGTCCGAATTATTGATACTCTGAGATTGAGATTCCACGCTAATCTCAACGATCTGCTCGACGACGGTTTTTATATCCTGTCCGCTGTCCGCTGCTTTCTTCAACAAAGCATTTTCTACTTTTTTTGGGAGAAAGATCGTAATTTCCATATTTTTACCTCTAATTCATTTTAGCACAGCAATTTCGAGAGCTTTTTCGACAATGTAATTTGAGTTTTGTAGTGCCACTTCTGCATCGTTACGACTCGCGGAAGCTTTTGTCATAACCAAAGCAACACGCAAATCACCGCCCGCGTCATTAAACAAATTTCTCGCCTTCAGTTCATCCAAACCCGTTTCCGCCATAAAAATACGTATCGCACGCTCCTTTAGTTTTTGGTTTGCTGATCTAACGTTTGTCATGCGATTGCCTTTGACGTAACCGAGGCGGATCATTACAACCGTCGATATCATATTCAAAACCATTTTTTGTGCCGTGCCGGATTTCATACGTGTCGAGCCGGTCAGTGACTCGGCGCCTACGACCGGGACAATCGCGATATCCACCGCATCCGTGATCGCCGAATCGGGTACGCACGTGACGCATGTAGTAAAACAGCCGAGTTTACGAGCGTAATCGACGGCTCCGATCGTGTAAGGCGTTCGGCCCGAAGCGGCTATGCCGACAACAACATCGGTTGCCTTCAAGCCTCGATCTCGCAGGTCATCGGCACCTGATTCGCTATCATCTTCGCTCGATTCCGTTGCTTTATACAGAGCCTCGTAACCGCCTGCGATCACGCCCTGCACCAAATCGTAAGAAACGCCAAATGTCGGAGGGATCTCGGACGCATCGAGCACACCAAGCCGTCCGCTCGTTCCGGTGCCGACATAAAACATTCGTCCGCCGCCTCTCATCCGCCTGACGATTTCGTCTATCGCACCGGCGATTTCGGGCAAAACCTTTTCGATCGCAAATGCGACGAATTTGTCTTCGTCATTAATAAGCCGCACCGCACCGAGCGTCGGGACTTTATCGATCTCGGTGGTTTTTGGATTTTCTTGTTCCGTTATTGGAATCATTTTTTAATTGCAAATCCGCATAGGCAAGCTCGCCGCCAGTCATCGCCATAAACGCAGCTGCGTGCGACGGGTTCATTAACGGTTCAATCAAATACGCTTTCGGTGCAGCCCCGCCGATAATTTCGGTCATCGGCCCGGTCAGAATATCTCCTGCTTTGAACACGCTGCCGACACAGCCGATCGGTATCCTGCGTTTTGCCAGACCCAGCTTTTTTATTACGGCAACCGCGGAAATACCGAGTTCGCGACCCGCGTCACTCAAAATTTCCAGTGCGATCTTATCACCGTCGAGTGCGGTTTCGACAACCAGATGTGCAAAACCGGCGATTCGGCTGTTATCCATTTGTGGAGCGTAGATGGCACCGATCAGGTTTTCAACGCTTGACGCGCGAAAATATTCGGCTGCCCGTTCGCTCAGCTTTGTTGTTTTTCCGCGTCCGTCCGACGCCTTGGCAACCGCCTGAAGTGCATCTGCTGCGATTCCCCGGCCGCCGCCTTCGTCACCGGCGAGCGGCCCCCAGCCGCCTGCGATAAATTTTTCGCCTTCATCGTTGATACCTATACATATCGAACCGGTACCGGCGATGACGACGAGACCGGCCTTTCCGAGAGTTGTGCCGTAAAGAGCAATGTCGGCGTCGGTCGTAACATATATTTTTCGGATGCGAAACCTAGACGTAAAGCTCTCGCGAACACGTTCGCGGATGTCCTTTCTCCTAACCCCGGCCAGCCCTAAGGTCGCGGCAACGATATCACCCGATGAAACCCCGCCGCTATCGCATGCATCGTTGATCGCCTTTGCGATATTTGCAACTGCTGTTTCGACACCTACGCGCAGAGGGTTTGACGGCCCGGACGTGCCAGCGGCGACTATTTCCCGGGCCTCATTCATTAATGCGGCATTTGTTTTAGTACCGCCACCATCCACACCCAAAAATAACTGGTATAATCTAGATCGGCGTCTGACATTTGTTTCGGTTTGCGGCATCGTATATTTAGAAACAAAGAAATTCTTTTACATTGTTAGCTAAACTTGACATATAATCAAATTTAGTGGATTTTATATAGTCAATAAGCGCATCTAATCGTAACCGACAAACGTTTTGATCTATGGAGATAAGACAACTCAAGGCCTTTTTAGCAATCGCCGACGCAAAAACATTTACGGCCGGTGCGAGACGTGTAAATGTCACACAGGCGGCAATTTCGATGCAGATCCGTCAACTGGAAGACGAGGTCGGGTTGCAGCTTTTTACCAGGACTCCGCGGCGTGTGATCTTAACCGAGGCCGGTGAATCTCTGCTCGACAGGGCGAGGAGAATATTGCGTGAACACGATACGGCTATCGAAGAAATCGCCGAACTTGGCGGCGTCGAACACGGGCGGCTGCGTATTGCGTCAGCGTCGGCGGAGTTCACCGCACAACAATTGCCTCATATTTTACAGGGACTGAGAGCAAAATATCCAAATTCGGAGCTAAACGTCAGTGCGGGAACGAGCCAGACGCTGGTCGATAAAATCATGCATGGCGAGATCGACATAGCCTTCGTTTCGCTGCCGGTCGATAATTCGTCGATCACGGCCGATCTGCTGTTCAGCGACGAGATCGTGGCGATCGCCCATCCAAAGCATCCGCTTGCGAATGACAAATACATCAGTGCCGCGGCCCTCGCCGGAGAAAAGCTCATCCTCGGCGAACGCGGCGGCAATACGCGGCGAATGATCGACGATTTTTTTAATGCCGCCAACGTCCGCCCGCACGTCGTTATGGAACTTTCCCGCCAGGAAGCGATCAACCGGATGGTCGAAAACAACCTCGGCGTAGGCACCGCCGGGGCTAAGACCATCGCAGAAGAGATCCGCGAAGGCCGTCTTATATCATGGATGATCGAGGGTGCTGAAATAAATTGGGAACTCGGCCTCGCACGTTTGCGGGGAGGTTATTTTTCGCCTATAGCGAAAGAATTTGTAAAGCTTTGCAAGGAAAGTTTTGTTGAACGGGAAAAAGAACTTAAGGCAGGGAAATGAGTAAAGTGGTCACTATTCGTTGGTCATCGGTTGTGGGTAGAGTGTTATTGAGTCTCTGCACCCTCTGTGTCCTATGTGGTTCATTTTTGGCGCAAGGATTGCCGACTGCCGACCCGCATGCTGTCGGGATGAGTGCGGCGAAGCTGAATCAAATCGATGCGCTAGTCGAAGCGGACATCGCGGCTAAAAAGCTGCCCGGTGCGGTCGTATTGGTCGGACACAGGGGCAAGATCGTTTTTCGCAAAGCGTTCGGTAACCGCTCGCTTGTTCCCACGGTCGAGAAAATGACGGTCGATACGATATTTGACGTTGCTTCGCTCACAAAGCCGGTCGCCACGGCTACTTCGATAATGATCCTCGTCGAGCAAGGCAAACTCCGGCTTACTGACACCATAGGTAAGTTCATTACTGACATTGACGACCCGGAAGCGAAGAAAGTTACGATCCAGCAGCTTCTGACGCACACCTCAGGCTATCGCCCCGATTTTGACCTCGGTGAAAAGTGGACCGGCCGCGATGGAATGCTCGCCGCTCTAAAAAAGGAAAAGCTGCGAAACCCGCCGGGGACACGATTTGTTTATTCGGATATTGGGTTTATTGTGCTGGGGGAGTTAATTCAGCGGATCGGCGAGAAATACTGCACGGGGGCAAGCGGATTCTCGCGGGCGGTGCCGCGACGCGGATGCGAACAACAGACTGCGTCCAAATTTATTTGGCAGCCACTCTTAATGAAAGATTCGACTTTCATGGCTTTGCCCGAACGGATGGAGGATCTCATCGGTGACGAGGCTGTGATCGAATTGAGAACGGCACCCACCGAGAATCTGAAGGGACAGAATAACTATCTAGGTTCGAAATTCGACGGTGATGACAAAACCGGCGAACTGATTCTTCGTGGACAGGTCCACGATCCTACATCATACCGAATGCGAGGCGTTGCCGGACATGCAGGACTTTTCTCAACAGCGGATGATCTCGCCCGATATTGCCAAATGCTGCTGAACGGCGGTCTCGTGTCGGACGGGTCAGAATCGGCAGCGATAGCGTCTGGGTTCCGCGACCGCGATGCGAAGAACCCAGTCGCTACCGCTCCCGGTTCTGGCCGGAGTGGTCGCCGCATTCTCTCGGCGCAGACTATCGCCCGCATGACCGCTCCGATCGTGGTTAGCGAATCGGGCGATGCTCGGGGCCTCGGGTGGGACATAAATACTTCATTCTCGTCGAATCGCGGCGATCTGTTTCCGCTTGGGTCGTTCGGGCATACGGGCTTTACAGGGACGAGCATTTGGATCGACCGGGTTTCGCAGACGTTTGTGGTGTTTCTTTCTAATCGCGTACATCCGGACGGCAAAGGCGATGTCGGGCCGCTGCGGGCAAAGGTCGCAACGGTTGTTGCTTCAGCGATTGAGGATACGCCCATCGAGAAATTTAAGGAAGCCGAGACGGAGTTCAGTGCGGCTGTAAGTGTCCAGATCCCTCGGTTTCGAGAACACGTTGTAGCCGCGACGCGGAGTGCGATCACAAATTCTCAGATCGTCTCATTGCCAATTCAGCAGGCAAGGCAACTCCCATTGCTCGACGGACTTCGACCTGGTGTCGCCCCTGGCCCCGTACTTAATGGTATCGATATTCTCGAACGCGACAAATTCAAACAGCTCGAGGGCCTGAAGATAGGCCTTGTCACCAATCACACCGGCCGCAATCTAGCCGGTAAACAGACGATCGACATTCTAAAAGAAGCAAAAAATGTAAACCTGTCGGCGATATTTGCACCCGAACACGGCATTCGGGGCGAACTCGATATCGATAAGATCAGCGATTCCAAAGATGAAAAAACCGGCCTGCCGATCTATTCGCTTTATGGCGAGACCAGAAGGCCGAAACCGGAACAGACCGCAACGATCGATGCTTTTGTTTACGACATTCAGGACATCGGAGCGCGATTTTATACCTATACCGCGACATTGCGGAATGTACTCGAAGAAGCGGCAAAGGCGGGTAAACCGGTTTTCGTTCTAGACCGGCCAAACCCGATCAACGGCGTAGCGGTCGAAGGCCCGCTGGCCGAAGAAGACAAACTTTCATTTATCGCCGCCCACACAACGCCGGTTCGATACGGGTTGACCATCGGCGAACTCGGCCAGATGATGAACACGGAGCGAAAGATCGGTGCCGATCTGAGAGTAATAAAAATGGAAGGCTGGTCGCGTTTCATGTGGTTTGACGAGACTGGACAAACCTGGGTAAATCCAAGCCCGAATATGCGTTCGCTGACTCAGGCGACACTTTATCCCGGAATCGGACTGCTCGAAACCACAAATCTCAGTGTGGGGCGCGGCACTGATACGCCGTTCGAGGTGATCGGTGCCCCGTGGCTCGATGGCCGCAAGCTCGCAAAATATTTAAATGATCGAAACCTGGCGGGCGTCACCTTCGTACCGATTCGATATAAGCCGTCCGCGTCCGTTTTCAAGGGCGAGGATTTAGGCGGAATTAACATCATCGTCACGGACCGCAAAACGTTTGCCTCAGTGCGAACCGGCATCGAGATAGCCGCGGCTTTGCGCAAACTATATCCGTTGGAATGGGAAGTTGATAAATATGCTCGCCTGCTTGTAAACGCCGAGATACTGGAAATGGTCAAGCGCGGTGAAACGCCGGAAAAGATTGAAAATGCGGCAGACATTAAAAAAGAAGATTTTATGCGCCGTCGCGCGGCTTTCTTGATTTACAAATAGACGGCCCCCGTAAACCTAGGTTTGCGGGACCGTCAAAAAGTTGAAGCTTGCGGGAAGTTATCCGTGCGGCACCATATTTGCATAATATTTAAAATAATTTGAACTAAAGAAGTTTCGGAATTTACATTTTCGTAACAAGGGGTTTATTTTCAACGGTTTCACATGAATTCGCGTATTATTTGTAAATTGTGCGATAACGAAAATTTGGATAAAAATCCATATACGTAAATAATTCTTATGGTTGACAGGTCTGATTTCTAAAATCTACTTTGTATAAGGAAGGAAGAAAATGAGCAAAAATGTATTTAATCTAACGTTATTTGTTTTGGTATTAGTGATTAGCCAAAGCATTACTGTATTTAGCCAGGATGAAACATCAGCGACTATTCTGGGACAAGTTACAGACTCGACAGGTGCAGTGGTCGCTGGAGTCAAAGTTGAAGTTAAAAATAACGCCACTGGACAGCAGAAAATAGTTCAGACTGACGAGGACGGACGTTTCTCGGTTTTTCCTCTGAACCCTGGTAATTACACAATTACAGTCGAGCAGTCAGGTTTCAAAACGTCCGTTGTTAATTCAACCTTAAATGCCAAGGACAGGCGTCCTGTGAATATTACTTTGGAGGTCGGCGAAGCCTCGGCTATTGTCACAGTCACCTCAGAAGCTCCGCTGCTGCAGGAAAGCCCTACTGGTCAAGCACTCATTTCCGGGAACCAGGTGACGGAGTTGCCGCTTAATAACCGCAATTTTATCAGGCTTTTGGAAACGATACCCGGCGTTAGTTCCGACCTTTCCGATGATACCGGTTTTGGCCTAACGAGTTTGGCTAACATTTCCATTAACGGTTTGCGTCGAAACGCCGTAAATTATCTGGTCGATGGGGTTAATAATACAGACGTCGGTTCAAATATTACTCTTTTGTCTTCTCCAACCGTTGACTCCATAGCCGAGGTCAAGGTATTAACTTCAAACTTTACGGCGGAGATCGGTCGTTCGGGCGGCGGTGCAGTTATTATCACTACCCGTGGCGGAGGAAACAGGTTTCACGGTTCTGTTTATAATTTTAACCGAAACGATTATTTTAACGCGAACTCGTTCTTTAATAACCGGGTTCCGCGAAACGCCGACGGGTCAGTAAGATCTCCGGTTCCGGTTCTCCGATATAATAATTTTGGTGGAACTTTCAGCGGTCCCGTGGTTATCCCTGGATTCGGTGAAGACGTACCGGCGGTTAACGTCCTGAAAAATAAAACCTTTTTCTTCTTATCTTATGAAGGTCGGCGTCAACGACGCGGAGTTTCCGATTCAACGGTCCTGGTTCCCAGTCTCCTCGAACGACAAGGGAACTTTTCTGCAACATTAGGATTGCCGCTTTGTCGTCAGACGAATAATACGATAAACACAAGCTGCACGACCGCAGGCGCTGTTCCGGTAAATGTCGTAGATACTGCCGGCGCCACTATTCAGGCACGTCAGGCTATGATTTTCCGCGCTGACGGACGAGCCTACGCAGGTAACATAATTCCGACCTCTGCCCTTGATTCAAGGTCTCTTGCATTGCTCCAAGCCTATCCGCTTCCGAATGTAGATGCGAATACACTTCAATTTTCGCCCGTCAATATTTTGAACACCGATCAGTACGTGGCGCGCATCGACCATAATTTTAACGCTAACCATAAAATCTTCGGGCGCTATACAAGTGATATTAGTCAAACTCAGGAATCTGGCGGATTGTTTACAGGTATTCCGCTTCCCGGTATTGCGACCACGGATACCTCTGTGCCGGGCAAGGTATTTGCTGCGAGTTACACCGGAGTATTCTCGAATAATATCGTCAACGAGGCTACGGTAAATTATTCCCGAAATGAGATAAGTTCGATTTTGGTTGGTCGTGGCACGCGGGCGGACTATCCGGGCGCTGAGGCAATCCGACAGATAGACCCTGAAAATAATGCAAATGCTATTCCAACTATTGGAACCCGATTTGCGACCCTGGGGGCACTACAAGGATTCAGCATTGAGTATTCCAATCTGACTTTTAAAGATAATTTTACCTGGGCTACCGGAAAGCATATTTTTAAGTTTGGTGGCGAGGTGACAAAGGAAATAAAGAATGAGAATACGGGTGGAGCGACACAGGGTAATTTTGGCTTTAGCACACTTCAAACCATCGGTACAACGCCAAACTCCGCAGGTGCGACAATAAACATTACCGGCACGGGCGATTCGTTTGGTTCGTTTTTGCTGGGTCGGGCGAACACATATAGCGAAGCCAGGACGGATTTTCGTGTACATTTGCTGTTTGGCCGACGTGAATTTTACGCGCAGGACACATGGCGTGTCAGACCAAATCTCACGCTGGACCTGGGCGTTCGTTATCAATTCTACGTTCCTCCCACCGAACGCGATGATCTGATCGGCTCATTTGATCCGACATTGTATGACCGTTCCAGGATAATTTGCACGACCGCTGCTTGTTCAGCTTTTACTTTTGCTTCGGACCAACTTAATGGTATCGGTGTCGCGGGCAGCACCTCCAGATTTGGAAATGCGATCAATGAGGCGGACAAAAATAATTTTAGTCCGAGAGTCGGACTTGCCTGGAGTCCGACTTTTGAAAGCGGTTTTGGGAGTTTTCTTTTTGGCGGGCCGAATAAGTCCATTGTAAGGGCGGGATACGGCCTGTATTTTGATCAGGTTCTCGTCGGAATATTTGAGCAGGCGGCATTTACCGTACCCTCGTTTAGCCCTACGTTTAGTAACACAAGCTCGACGCTCTCCGGAGGGACGATAACCTTTGACAATCCGAATGCGGGTGTTGCTCCCGGGACATTTGGTAACAGGTCGCTAGTCGCCATTGCACCTGATTTCGATACGCCGGAGACACAGGTTTGGTCGTTGGGGCTGCAACGCGAAATTTTTAGTAATGCGGTTATTGATGTTTCATACGTCGGAACTAAAGGAGATAAGCTCGTTCGTCGTAGAAATATTAACTTTGTAACGCCTGCACAAGTTATTGCGGCTACCGTTCCAAATGTCGCAGCCGCTCGCCCATTTGTAGGTTATGCAACCATAACTTACCTTGAGACGGCTGCAAGATCGCGATACCACGGACTTCTTTCGTCGTTTAACTATCGCCTCTCGAACGGTTTTACTATTACGTTGGCATATACGTTCAGTAAGGCACTGACCAACGCGACGAATGACCGTGACGCCATAGACGAACCGCAAAACCCATTAAATCCGAACGAATATGCCGAGGCCAGAACGTCGCGTCCACATGTTTTCAATGCGAGTTACGTTTATGAGCTGCCTTTTTTCCGGTCGTCCACCAGCGCCTGGAGGCGGCTGTTTTTAGGCGGTTATCAGATATCTGGCATTACTCAAATCGAGTCGGGAGCTCCCGTTCCAAGGGTCGCAGTTGCAAACACCTTATCGGGTACAACTGGCTTGTATCCAGTTATTAACGGAAATCCTAATGGTGGCCTTGCCGGAACGATTGACCCTGCTACGGGTTTACCGTTTGTTTTTGATCCTACAGTATTTTCCCCGGCGGCTCTTGGGGAATTTGGCAACACTCCCAGGTCCTTCGCTCGATTGCCCGGTAGAAATCAAACAAACTTTGCTCTGTCAAAACAATTCTACTTTAATTCGGAGAGAACAATGTATTTACAGTTGCGAGCAGAGGCATTCAATATCTTTAATCAAACGCAATTTGTTTTGGCACCGGGGGCCGCAACGACGCTGCCTACGGCGGGGCCTCTGTCAAATACCTCATTTGGCAGGGTAACCGGAACACGGCCGCCTCGTGAATTTCAGTTCGGCGCAAAATTGTATTTCTAAATGATTGAAAATGTGGACGATTGCCCGTGTTGGTGGCAAATCGTCCGAATATCCGCCGAACTTACGCGGCGCCGATAGCCGCCCCGCGGCCGACCGGCTCACGCCGAGCGGGCTTTTGCACTTAGATAAGACATTTCGGTGTTTAGATTTTTCGGGGACTATGTGTTCTAGCTTTACAAAACGATACCTTTGGGAGTATAAACAAGGAGGAATTCACTTTTTCGTAACACAGCAAATTTTAAAAGAAGCATATTTTTGTGACTGATTTCGTATGGAATGAGCACGAATTGCTTTTTGCACCAACACAAATTTTTAATAAATTTTTGTTTGAACTATTAAATCCTATGGTTAATCGGTTAAATATCCGATATTTGTCTAAATAAAAAGGGAGTTAGATATGATTAAAAAGATTTTTTTCTCGATTTTGATCGTTGGCGTTATTGGTGTTTTTCTGAATAGCGTCATTTTTGCACAGGGAACTACGACCCGGTTTACGGGTACGGTTACCGATTCCTCCGGGGCAGCGATTCCGGGGGCGACCGTAACACTATCAGACGACACGCGCGGTATCGCCCTGACGACGACGACGGGTGACAATGGAAACTATAACTTTGATCTGATCCAGGCCGGAACTTATACGGTTTCGGTTGAGAAGAGTGGATTTAAGAAATACGTTTCCACCAACAATACCGTCTTTCTCAATCTGCCGGCGAATGTCAGCCCGGTCCTTGAGATAGGTGAGGTTTCGGCTGTGGTTACGGTCGAAAATTCGGTCGAGCAGGTTCAGACGAGTACATCAGGTAATATCGGAACCACGATTGAACAAAAAGCGGTCGAGGCCCTTCCGATTGTAGGTCTTCGCGGGCGTAATCCGCTCGATTTGGTTGATTTTCAGCCGGGTGTGACGGTCGGTTCAAATACCGGTGGCGGCATTCACGTGAATGGATCGCGCGACCGGTCTTTTAACTACACGCTTGACGGTATCGATATAAACGAATCGAGTGCCGGTGGTTCAAATTTTACACCGCTTCGCCCGAACCCCGATTCGATTCAGGAGTTTCAGGTGGTCACAGCTAATTTTACGGCCGAGCTCGGACGCAGCACCGGTGCTCAGGTTACTTTTGTGACACGTTCCGGAACGAATAATTATCACGGAAATCTGTTTGAGTTTTATCAGACCCCGGGTGTCAACGCCAATGAGTTTGAAAATAACCTTTTAGGAATTCCGCGGCGGAATTTTCTGCAGCATATCTATGGCGGCAGTTTTGGAGGCCCGATTCCGACGTTTGGATTTGGTGAGGGAACGCCGCTATTTAAACCCCTTCGTGACAAGGCTTTCTTTTTTGTAAATCTTCAGTTTCTCAAGGCAAATGACACAGGGCTCGTTCAGCGTACAGTTTACACTCCGGAGGCGCGCGCGGGAATTTTCAGATACGTTCGAGGCGGGCGGAATAATCCGGCCGGAACTACGGCCGCATCGGTTGACGCAAGCGGAAATCCATTGTTTCCGAATTGCAGCGCTACGGTGACGACCAGCTGTATAGCGACCTACAATGTTGCCGGCAATCCGTCTGGTGTCGGACCGGATCAAAGGCTTTTAGGTGTTATAAATTCAGCTCCGGCCCCGAATGACTTTTCGTCGGGCGATGGTTTGAATATTGCCGGTTTTAATTTTCTTGCTCCGCAAAGGGAGGATCAGTTTGATTTTGTATCTCGGTTTGACTATAAAATTTCTTCATCCAGTGCGATCTATGCCCGGTACGCGCAGGGGCGGCAGCAATCGTTTGGCGATACCGTCAACGGCGGTGGCTCAGCATTTCCGGGAACGCCGATTTTGGTCGTAACAGATAGACAGCCTAAAAATTTGGCAATAAACCATACGTTTTCGCCTTCGGGTAGTTCGAAAAACGAGTTTAGTTTTGGCTATAGCGCTTTTTCGTTCGATTTTATTGCCCCCGAAACTGATGCCGCATTCAATTATGCCTTTAATCTTGTGACAACGCCGAACACGAATGTCTTTGGCAACATCAGGGCTCTTAGGACACTGCAGTTCATCGACAATTTTACTTATGTAAAAAATGCTCATCTGATAAAATCGGGAATCAATTTCCGTTTTGGCCGGCATACCGACAGCAGATCATCCGTCAGCGGTACAGAGATTGAGGGAAGGGTTAATTTTAGTGCGGCTGTAAACAGCAACTTTGCTGCCTTTAATCTACCGGTCACCACGGGCGGGGTTATTGAAACTAACGACCTGGCCAGGCTGCGGAGCCAGATAAATGATTTTCTCGGACGGGTTGGAACTGTAAGTCAGGCATTTGTTTCCGAGTTGGACGGTTCCGCATTTGAGGCGCCGGGAACACGCTGGAGATTTCAGCATTTTTATCCGGAGCTTGATTTTTATGTTCAGG
The DNA here is from genome assembly GCA_041747575.1 of Pyrinomonadaceae bacterium. GTDB lineage: Bacteria > Acidobacteriota > Blastocatellia > Pyrinomonadales > Pyrinomonadaceae > OLB17. The sequence continues at coordinate 71,577 of JBGTEX010000062.1, read as the reverse complement.
ATTCCTGGAAATTAAGGCCTAATTTCCTGCTTGATCTTGGCGTCCGCTATGAGCTGCGGCTGTCGCCGACCTCGAGCGGTCTTCCTATTTTGGCACCTAATCAGTTGGTAGCCGCCGATGGCGCGCCTTCAAACACGATTCGTTGGGTTGAAGGAAACTTGTTTGAAAACGACCGGAATAATTTTTCACCGTCGGTGGGATTTGCGTGGGATCCGCTAAACGACGGCAAGATGTCGATCCGGGCAAATTTCAGGCTTGCCTATGACCGCTTTAATTCCCAGGTGAACGGTGCGCAGTTATTTCAGAGCGCGCCCGGCAACAACATCGGTGTTTCAAACACGGTTTTCGGACAAAGCGGCGGGCTTTTGCGCGACGGTTTGCCGGGTTTGACGCCGACTTCCTCGCCAAGTGTTTTGCGTCAGCCGCCCGCATTTGGCACCAGTCTCCAAACCGTTTTTGATCCGCGAAGCGTTTATCCCGAGGTATATTCGTGGTCGGTCAGTTTTCAGAGAGAGTTGTTTGCCAACAGCGTCCTTGAAGTAAATTATATCGGCAAACGAGGCGAGCATTTGTTTGGCTCGTATAATGCCAATCAAGCTGACATTAATGCTCAGCCCGGCGGTTTTAACGACTTTTTAACTGAGTTTAGTTTAGTTCGCGGCAGTGCGGCCTATAACAGCCCTTTGTTGAACGCACTTTACACAGGAAGTGCGGCAAATAATGCGGGAACGGCGACATTCCGCACAACCAACGCGACCAATATAAGCAACGGCAATGTTGCAACAGCCGCTCAATCCGTTTCACAGCGAACCTGCCAAACGTCTGATGTGACCGCAGGCCGATGTACGGCGACGGGGTTACAGTTGATCGCGCAAAATGGTTTTGCTCCGACTCTGTTTCTGCCTTTCCCGCAATTTGGTACGCTGCGCGTTCTGGATACTGAACAGTATTCGCGTTATCAGGGCCTTCAGATAATATTTAAGCGCCGAATAGATAGAGGGCTTGGTTTCCAGGGCAGTTATACATGGTCTGTTTCTGAGGACAACGGTTCGTTTGACCCGACCTTTACGGTGGTAGGCGGCAGCACGGCCCAATCGGGAAGCAGCGCTGCCTTTGACGTCAACAATCGTGACCTGAACTTTGCCAATTCGGATTTTGACCGCCGTCATGTGTTTAATCTACAGTACGTGTGGGAACTCCCTTATGGCAGAGGGCAGCGGTTTGGATCGGACATTCCGAGAGCGGTAGATTTTTTACTCGGCGGCTGGCAACTGTCGGGTCTGGCAAATTATTCGAGCGGTCGTCCGTTTACCGTATTTTCCGGTCTCTTTACATTCTCAAATACTGTAACAACGCCGGCCAATTGTACCGGCTGTCCGCGGAGCCTAGGGTCGGTGATCGAAGAAAGCGGAACAAGCTTTCTCTTTAGTGCGGCTCAGAGAGCGATGTTTTCTCAACCGGCTCCGGGTGAATTTAGCGATGTCGGACGCAATTATTTTATCGGCTCGCCCGATTTCCGAACCGACGTTTCGTTATCAAAGAAGTTCAGGTTTACTGAAAATACGAATTTCGAACTTCGGATCGATGCAAAAAACGCTCTGAATAACGTTAATTTCGGCTTGCCGACGACGACCGCCAATGCATCGACATTTGGACGCATTCGCACATCTATCGATAGTACTGCCAGGCGCATTCAGTTTTCGGGCAAATTTAACTTTTAGTCGAGACTGATTATTTTTCGATGTTCGTGGATGGTGTTTCTTTGAGCATCATCCACTTTTTTTAGGCACGACGAAGTAATAAGATTGATTGGTGGCGTAATGAAAAGTTCTTCTACAAGAGTAAATTACCGGTTTTCCAGGCTTAATCGCGGGATTTCCACCTTCGTGGTTTTGGTTTTATTTCTTTGGGGCGGTCTTTATTCGCAAGAGGATATTGTCCGCCAGGCTGATTCCGCGACCGCTGCGCCGAGGGTTCGGCAGGTTGAGAAGCAGGGAAAGGCGGTTTTTGCGTTTCATGATTCGGGTGTGTATTTTTCGAATAATTTTGACGGAGCGCGGCTAAATGCCGTAACTCAGACCGGGAAATCTGATTTTATCGTTACAATTAATCCGGAAAACGAACCGGTCAATTTTAGCCCGTGGTATGCATTCAAAGTCTGGTCGAAGAGATCAAAAGAAATCAATATAAAGCTGATCTATCCGCCGAGTTACAAACATCGTTATCATCCAAAAATCAGCAAGGACGGCCGCAGGTGGAGCCCCTTGGCCGCCGAAAGGTTAACCGAAGAAGGAAGGCTCGCGGGTGAGTACGGCCCGCAAACTGCACCGATAACGGCAACCATGAGGCTTCGGGTCGGTAAACGGGCATTATGGATCAGCGGACAGGAACTCGAAACATCCAAAAGTGTCTTTGCGTGGATCGACCGAATGGCCCGAAAACCATTCGTGAGAGATGAGGTTATCGGCACAAGCATTGAGGGGCGACCGCTGCGAATGCTGACGATCGGCAAAAAAAAGCGAGCCAAAATGATGCTCGTCATATCACGTCAGCATCCGCCTGAGGTAACCGGCTATTTTGCAATGAAATCGTTTGTAGAAACGATCGCAGGGAACACTGATTTAGCCCGTCGGTTTCGTGATAAGTGGAGCGTAAATGTTATACCGCTGATGAATCCCGACGGTGTTGACGCGGGGCATTGGCGGCATAATATGGGCGGCGTTGACCTCAATCGCGATTGGACAAAATTTACCCAGCCGGAAACATTGGCCGTCAGCGAATTTATAAAAAAACGGGAACGTGAAACGGGCGGCAAATTCTATTTCGGTATAGATTTTCATTCGACCTGGAACGATATCTACTATCCGATGGGTAAAAATTTTACGAGCGTGATGCCGCATTTGGTATTCGACTGGCTGGCACAGATCAAACAAGCGATTCCGGGTTACGAACCAAAGATTCAACCGAACGAAAAAGCCGAACCGGCGATAGTCTCGCGTAACTATTTTTTTGTGTCTCACGGTATGGAGGCGCTTGTTTTTGAGATCGGCGACAACAATTCGCGCGAGTTTATAAAAACAAAAGGGCGTGTCGGTGCGGTAGAATTAATGAAGCTGATGCTCGATCGCGAATGATTATTGCAGTGTCGGCCGGAGTGATGTATGCCCCGTATTCTGCTAAAAACTCACGAGATTCATTCTTTTGATGACGACGCGGTCCGATGGATTGTCATCGAGGGCGGCCGTATCCGCGAAATCCGGGACTCTAAACCGCAGATCGGGGATTACAGTCTTATTGATCTTGCGAACTCAACCGTGTTTCCCGGGTTTATTGATATTCATACTCACGGCGGAGTTGGCGTCGATGTAAACGAGGCAAATGTTGAGGGACTGCTCAAGATCGCCGGGTTTCTTGCACGAAACGGCGTTACAGCCTGGATGCCGACGCTGGTGCCGGATTCGGATGAGAAATACCGGAGCATAATCGACGCCATCGACGAGCTGATGTCGATTCAAGCCGGAAAGGCGGTCGCGCAGGCGGTCGGTGTACATTACGAAGGCGTTTTTGCGAGCGCGGCGATGTGCGGAGCTTTGCGTCCCGAATTTTTTAAGACAGGTTGGTCGGCGGAAACCTTTCGATCCTCCGGGACGGCTTCACCGCTGAACGAAGCGGAAATTATTAAGTTGCCGCGGCTCAAAACGGGAGTGCATATGACAACGGTTGCTCCTGAGGTCGATGGCGGAATCGAGCTAATTTCAGAATTGGTGAAGCAGGGCTGGATCGTCTCGATAGGTCATACAAAGGCGGACGTCGAGACTCTTGACCGCGCGTTTACGGCCGGTGCACGGCACTTAACGCATTTTTTTAATGCGATGACGGGCATGCATCACCGCGAGATCGGCGTCGCGGGTTGGGGGCTTGCCAATGGCGCCGCGACATTTGATATCATTGCTGACGGCGTTCATGTTCATCCAGATATGCTCGGCTTCGCATGTCGGGCAAAAACGCCTGAGAAAGTTTTGCTTATCAGCGATTCGGTCGCTCCGGCCGGGCTTGGTGACGGTGAATTTTTGTTATGGGGCGAGACGGTCTCGGTCAAGGACGGCCGCACGCGAAACGAACGCGGAAGTATAGCGGGTTCCGTTATTACGATGAATGATGCTGTAAAGGTTATGCGCGCAATCGGATTTTCCGACGCGGAATTGGCCAGAATGGCCTCGACAAACCCCGCTAAGCTGCTAGGAATCGATGATAGTCGCGGTTTGATCGAGGCCGGAAAAAGAGCGGATCTCACCGCCGTCGATTCAGACGGTAAAATTGCGTTTACGATGATCGGGGGCGAGATTGTTGAGTAGCCTCCCTCTGCGGGTGCTTATCATTAGCCTTTTATAACTGCTCCAGGAGCCGACCCCTCGCGGCGCGCGGGAGAGGAATTAGCTGGTTGAAATTGGCCATCGCAGCCGGCTCCGGCCTGTTCAGGCTGGACAGTGAATTATCGGCCTGCGGAATGTATGCAAACTGTTAGGATCTGTAAAGAATTGTAAAACCGCTCCGTTTAAGTCTAATATGGCGTAAAATGCAGTTGGTATGGATAAGATTTTGATAATCGACGACGACGAAGAGTTATGCGAACTCGTGTCCGAATATTTGACCGTCGAGGGTTTTGAGATTGCCTGCGTCAATGACGGTGCCAGCGGGCTGGAGCGGGCGCTGTCGGGCGAATACGATATGGCGATCCTTGATGTGATGCTGCCAAAGATGAATGGCTTTGACGTTCTGCGCAGCCTTCGTGAACGATCCAAGCTGCCGGTAATAATGCTCACCGCCCGCGGCGACGATATGGAACGCATTGTCGGGCTCGAGATAGGCGCCGACGATTACTTGCCAAAGCCTTTTAATCCCAGAGAGTTGGCTGCACGCTTGAGGGCTATCCTGCGTCGGGCGGTAGTTGACGAGGACGCGGAGCAGAGCGAAAAACTGGATGTAGACGGTGTACAGATTTCACCTGCATCCCGCATCGCATCCTGTGACGGTAAAGAGATGAATCTAACATCGGTCGAGTTTGGCCTTTTACTTGAATTATTAAAGGAAGCGGGCAAAATCGTAAAAAAAGAGGATCTTAGCGAGGCCGTTCTCGAAAGAAAACTTTCACCTTATGACCGCAGCCTCGATATGCACATCAGCAATCTTCGAAAAAAACTCGGAACCCGCGCCGACGGTTCGGAACGTATCAAGACCATACGTTCGGTCGGTTATATATATACGATAGTATGAAGTTATTTGTAAAAATCTTTTTATGGTTTCTCACAGCGGTTGCCTTGATGGTCGGCGTGGTTATATTTGTGACACGCACCTTTCAGACGCAGCCCTTAGTAAGCCGTTTTGAAAGATCAACCCGAAATCAAATGACTATTTACGGTGGAGCTGCGACCCAAATCGCTAATTCAGAGGGCGAGGAAGGAGTAAAGCTGTTTCTTTCGCGCCTGCGTGACCTCGAACCGCCGCGTGCTGTAAACCTTGTGGCCGCGGATGGCAGGGTGTTGTTTGGAGAAGCGAATCCGATAGTAGATTCAAACGAACTGATAAGCCGAACGCTTACGAGCGGAAATACGGAGACCGATTTTACATCCGAAGAAAGATCACTAGGTGCGGCACCCGTAAATTTTCCGGACGGACGGCGTTTTGTCCTTATTTTACAATGGGAACGCCCCGTGCCCCAATCACTGTTTTTTAGCTCCGTTATCGGGTATGCGCGCTTTACCGGATTGCTCCTTACGGCCGTTTTGGTTTGCTATGCGCTTGCCCTATATCTCACGTCCCCGATCAGAAAATTGCGGGAGGCGACTCGAAAGATAGCCGCCGGCGACCTTAAAACGAGGGTCGCAAACCGTATCGGCCGCCGCCGTGACGAGATCGCGGATCTTGCAAATGATTTTGACGAAATGGCCGAACGCATTGAGTCGCTTATCACATCTCAAATACGTCTGAACCGAGATATCTCGCACGAGTTACGCTCACCGCTGGCACGCCTGAATGTCGCTCTTGAGATCGCAAAACAAAAATCAGGGCCCGACAGCGCTCCGTTTCTCGACCGCATCGAAACCGAATCCACACGGCTCAACGAGATGATTTCCAGACTGCTAATACTCGCAAAACTCGAAAGCGGGGCCGAGGAAGTCGAACGTGTGCGGCTCGATTTTGCTGAGATAGTTCGTGACGTAGCCGCCGATGCTGATTTCGAGGCTCAGGCTAACGGAAAGTTTGTAGAGGTTTCGTCCGCGGACAGTTGTCCGGTCTTGGGCAGCGAAAATCTGCTCAGGAGCGCGGTCGAAAATGTTTTGAGAAACGCCGTCCGTTATACGGCCGAGCGAACGGTTGTCAATGTTTCGCTGATGAAGGATAACGGCCGCGCCGTACTGCAAATTTCCGATCACGGCGGCGGCGTCCCCGACGAAGAATTGAGCAATCTATTTCGCCCGTTTTACCGTGTCGGCGAAGCCCGAACCCGCAAAACCGGAGGGATCGGTCTCGGTTTAGCGATCGCCGAGCGGGCCGTGAAAGCGCACAAAGGAACGATAACCGCCCGAAATTTTAACGGCGGCCTAATGATTGAAATCGGCCTCAAAACTGCCAATACCCAACAAACCTAAGTTTGTCAGGCGTTTCGACGGGCGGCTGCAAATGACTGGACCGCTAATATAACAAAGGCCAGACAAACGACCGCCATTGCAATCTGAGCGATAACGGCCGCCGACAATGTAAGTTCCGACATTTTTGAAGCCATCCGGCCGACAGTTGCAAGAAACCCAAGCAAAGCCACGACAATCGCTGCGTGCATCAAGTGTTTTCGCATACTTTCTTTGGATTTAGCCAAAAGGCCGAGCAGCACGAGGACAATACCAAAAACAGAAGGAATAAAAGCGGTCAGGCTTGCATTGCCGCTTGAGACGCCATAGCCGTACCCGGCGATTCCAATTAAAATTAAGAGCATTCCGCAGATCATTGAAGTTGTAGGCATAATATTAAAAAATTTAATTATTGAGCTATAGCTTAATTCCGGTTTTGCAGTAGCTGATTAGAGAACGAGTCCTAAAGAATATCTTGAACAAACTCATTCTCTCGCAGTTTGGGCTAAATGAAAAGGGTCGCCGCCGAGGAAGTTTTTTTGCACTCATTCTATTTCCGCATATTCTCGATCATATCGGCGATAGTTTGTTTTAGATGATTTGTAACCTTCTCGTATTTTGCATCATCTGTCTGCTGATCGCCAGCGATTTCGAGGGGGTCAATCGGTTTACCGATGGCAATTCTCACTTTGGCGGGACGGATTTTCCAGCTACCCCGAGCCCAGACCTTGTGAAGCCCGTCGATGGCGACGGGGATGATCGGTAAATCGAGCTCGGTTGCGAGGATCGCGGCACCCTTTTTGAAGTTATGTAGTTCGCCGTCAAAAGCGCGTTCGCCTTCGGGATAAATATTCAAGATTTTGCCGTGTTTTAGGCCGATGGCACCTACTTTCATAGCACGCATCAGCTCGGTGTCGGGGTTTACGGGAACGACGTTTAGCATCCGTGCGATAAAACGCATCACGGGATTCGTAAAAAATTCACTTGCGCCGACGTGAAATATATCTTTGAAAAGCCAATAAGGATAATTAGAGCAAAGCACAAACGGATCGAGGAAACTCTGGTGATTCGGGCATATCAAAAATGCAGAAGCCTGTGCGTCGTTAGGCCCGAAACCTACTGATTGCTTATCACGCCCGTTTTGACGCACGGGCTTTTGCAAACTTTCACGCGCGGCTTTGCTACCGGAGAGACCTTCTATCTTGTTGCTATCGCCCCCTGAATCAGGCTTTGCCGCCGAATTGCGCTGCAGCAAAGCGTCAAGATCAAGATTCTCCTTTCCAGAGACTTCGAGGCGCAGAAAAATACGGAAAATGAGATTAAAAATTTTATAAACGACAAATGCGAAGGGGTCGAATATAGGACGATTTTTTAAAACAGTGCGGACTTCAGGGTAGTCTTCATCGGCTTCGCGGACGATATTGCCCCAGTTTAGATCGAGCGACACGGCCTCGGCCGTGTCGCCCCCGTTTTTGTTTACAAGTTCAATGACGTTTGCAACGGTCAGTGCCTGCGCGGCCTCTTCGCTATCGAAATCAGCCGAAATGGCCTGTTCGAGTGCGGCAAAAGTTTCGGCTCTGGCGAGGCTGTCAAGCCCAAGATCGATCTCCAGATTCATACTCGGATGGATCACGTCGGTGTCCTTTACATTCTGTTTTATTGCGGCAATGACGGCCTTTGCCGCATTTGTTTCAAGCAGAGAAGTGTCTTTAGCCGAAAGCTCCCACGACTTTGGCTGGCTTGCCGAACCCTCGATCGTTCCTTCCTCGATAGCTTTCGTGAGTTCGAAACGCTTTATTTTGCGGGTCGCGGTCCGCGGCAGCGGCTCGACGCGGATTATATAGTTGCGGACGCGCTGATATTCGGGAAGGTCACGTCCGAGGCTGTCCAGACTGTGTCGTATAGATTCTTTTGAATTGGAGATATTTGATTTTTTCAGATATTCAAAATCGGGAACTACGACCGCGATCAACTTTTCGGCACCGGTGCGCCCATTTGTGTCATCCTTTACACCTAGGATCGCGAGTTCTTCGACCATCGGCGATTTGAGATAATGGGTTTCGATGTCCTCTGGGTGAATGTTTTTGCCGTTTGGCAAAACGATCACGTCTTTTAGCCGTCCGACGATAAAAAGGTGGCCGTTTTTGTCGAGCTTTCCGAGATCGCCCGAGCGAAACCAACCGTCATCTGTAAAAGCTTCTTTCGTCGCCTCGGGATTTTTGTAGTAGCCTGAGAAAACCATCTTGCCTTTTATTAAAACCTCACCGGCGCCCTCGTCATTTAGTTCGCCGAGCTTGATCTCGGCGTGATTTACCGCAACGCCGACCGAGCCGACGACGTTATCCTCGAACCTGGTCGCAGTGACGGCGCCGCTCGTTTCCGTCAGGCCGTAACCCTGTATCAGCGTAAATCCGAGAGCATGATAATCGCGTGCGATCTTCTCATCAAAACGCGAGCCGGCCGAAATGGTTATGTTCAATTTACCGCCAAATCCGTCGTGAACTTTTTTGAAAAATTTGTGTCCCAGATTTATCTTGAATGCGTCACGAAGAAATCCGTTCGTCTTGAGCATCAAGGCAAAAAGCCATTGGACCGGTTTGGGTTGTGCGGCGACGCCGTCAAATATTTTTTTGTGAAAAAGATACCACAAACGCGGAACGCCGGTGAGCAGCGTGATCTGTTTTGTCTCAAATGCACGCGTCAGTTCCGCAGGTGCGAGCTCCTTGACATAGCATACGCTGCCGCCGATGCTTGCGATGACCCAGAGATTTACAACCTGTGCAAAAACGTGAAAAAGCGGCAAGACGCTCAGCACGATCTCGTTTTCCGAGATATGCATCACTTCCTGACAGCCGGTTGCCTCGTAAAAAATATTTCCGTGCGTTAACGGAACCCCCTTTGGGGTGCCGGTCGTACCGGATGTGTAGATCAGGACGGCAAGATCGTCCGTTTGAGCGGGCGGAGGCTTTTGATCGTAATTTTTGGGCCGCTGCGTCGATGTCCATTCATCAAAACCGTCGGAACCATCTGCGGCATTCGCCTGTTCCGGCCCGTTTAGCAAAACGGTTGGCAGTTTACGGTCTAATTTTGCAAATGTTTCCGCAAAATCGTCGCCGATAAAGGCCATTTTGGCTTCGGAATTATCGAGAAAATTTCTTATCGTATCAATTTCTGCATGCGGATCGATCGGCACACAGACGGCCCCGCGAAAAAGAATTCCGAGATATGCGATCACCCATCGAGGATGATTTTCGCCAATCAACGCCACGCGGTCGCCGAAATCAACACCTTCCTTTTCAAGCCGGAAGGCAATGCCGCGAATCGCGTCAAGCATCTCTGAATAATTATATTCCGTGCCTTCGACGCCGATTATCCGCATCGCCATCTTGTCGGCGTGCGACTCGGCGGCGTCGATTATTAGCTGGCAGAATGAATTTGTCATAAAAGAAGGAAACTTTAGTGAATAGAAAGCGGGCCGCTAAAGCTTGATTTTCCAGCCGGTCCCGACAGCGTGAACGACACCCGGACGCGAGAAACTATCATCTTGACGAAGATAGTATAAATCAAGCGACATACTTTTGTTTAATGTCTTGGTAATGCCTGCACTTATGCGGTTGCGCGAAAACCGACCCGGTAGAGAATCGTAAAAAAGCTCTTCGGTGAGAAAAACCTTTAATCCGCCCGAAAATTTCTCCGGCAATTGTTTGTCAATCGTGATCAAGGGACGATAGCGCCATGTATTGCGACCCTGACGGTCACGATATTCGTACTGACTTCGGTGCGATAGACCAAACCGGCTGGTTGGGAACCGGTAAACACCGCGCACAATGTACCTATACTCTGTGCGGTAAACACCGGATGAATTTTGACTGCGTATATACTGAAAAAATGGCGTTACGGCAAGCCGTTTTGTTAATTTTAAGACGACGCCGGCACCGGCTTTGGCCTCGCTAAAACTATTTATATTTTTTGCAAGTCGGAGTGTAAAGGGAACATAAAGATCGACTTTTTTGTTTAACGGAACCGTCAGGCTGATGTCGTTCCATGACTGAAAATCGGAATCATCGGGCGGCGGCTCCGACTGCGAATAGCTGACAAATGAAAACAGTCCGGAGAATATAAAAATGAGCAAAGTTCTTGCCGTCATGGCCATATATATATATTACCGTCAAAAAAAATTCGGTTTGAATATTACAAAAGTGTAACGAAAATGTTACAGAAAGGGAATTGGGTGAGGTTTAGCGGAACTGCGGGACGCGGATACGGAGTGCAGATGGAACGACCTCAAATACCGCGGGAAGCAGGCCCGGCAGTTCGCCGTCGGTTTCGAGAAATATTTTTTGTGACGGATCTTTAGCCGTCACCTCGATCCTGCGAATCAGCGTGCTTTTTACTTCTTTTAATTCAAGATGTTTACCCAGATAGAGTGTGTGTGCGTTTAAGAGAATCTTTGCCGCACCCATATCGCTGATATTTATCAAATCAAGCAAACCGTCGTTCAATTTCGCGTTCGGAGCCATCATCATGCCGCCGCCGAAATATCGCGAATTCGCCACACACAAGCAGATTGTCTGCAGCGTCTTTTCCGTACCGCCGTCGATTCGAATGCGAACGTTTACCGGCTCAAGATCAAAAACCTCCTGAAGCGTCGAAACAGCAAAATTTGCTTTACCACGAAGCCCGTCGATGGGCAGCCAATCAAACACTTTTGCCGATTTTACGCGTTTGAGAACACCGGCGGCCAGACCGACGGATGAAATATTCAGGAAATAACGGCTGACCTTTTCTCCGTGATGATCTTGAAATGTAACTCGGCCGGCGTCGATCGTTCGCGTTTGCCCTCCGCGTAATGCTGCGGCCGCGTTGCGACTATTCAGAGGCATACCAAGTGTACGGCGAAAATCTCCGCCCGTTCCAGACGGCAAAACGCCAAGCTCGACATCTTTCGCCGAACGCAAAATGCCGTTTGTCACCTCATTGATCGTGCCGTCGCCACCGCAAGCGATAATAAATTTGCGGCCCGCGTTGGCAGCCCGCTCAGCAAGTTCGATACCGTCGCCCGGCGCTCTTGTAAACGCAACGCTAAACGCCCCAAAATGCGCCCGCAATTCGCTCGCCGTCTGTGACCATTTATCTCGCGTGCCACCGGACGCCGATTGCGGATTTACAATAACGAGCGGCAGCAAAGCGTCATTCAGAGAAATTTTTTTAGCCTGTTTTTGCAAAATTGTATTTTCTCACAACATACACGCCGTATTCCGGGAAATGTGTTCCTTTTATTTTACCCGCAACGCATACACGTCCACACAGGGCGTTTTTGAGAATTTAAGTAATTTAGAAAGGACAACGCTATCTCGGCCCGTTGCTCCACCCCCGACAGCCACGCGGTTCGAATAAAACCCGGAAGAAAAGCGTGAATTTAGGAATATCGTCTGGGTTAGGCTCCTTTACAAATCCTATTTAAAATTCATTCGCCGCATCAAGTCTATAAAACGCGGCTCGTTGCGGATGTTGTTCCATTTCGGTTCGACTTTCAGAAAGACCATCCGTACATCTTTTTCCGCGTAAGCTTTTTCCAGATAATCGAGTGCTTTGCCGCTTTCGCCGAGCGCGTTATAGATAAGCGCAATATTATACGGCGGAACCCAACGCGCTTTTGAGAATTTTATCAATTCGTCAAGTCCGGCTCTGGCTTCCACGAGATTCCCCGATTCTGCATAGGCATACGAGCCATAGGCAATCGGCTCGGTAGCAACGGCGGAAAGCTCTCGAGCCTTGCGGGTTGCGGCGATGGCTTCGGCAAACATTCCTTTCTCGATGTAGGCTCTCGCTACAAACATATTAGCAAGCCGAAAATTCGGATCCAACTCAAGAGTTTTCTGAAATATTGTTATGGCTTCGTCAATTTGCCCGGCGTGCAGCAGAAACAGCCCTTCGAGCGCGTTGATTCGCAAATTGAGCGGGTCGAGTTCTCTGGCGCGTTTTATTTTGGCGAGGGCTTCGGTGTGTCGTCCCGTGTTGGAAAGCAAATGCGCGTAAAATAGATGAGTGTCCGAGCTGTTCGGGTCGAGTTCCAAGGCGCGTTTGAATTGATTTTCGGGGGCATTCCAATCCCAGTCATACCAAAATAGAATTGAACCGAGAGCGGAATGGGCTTCGGCGAGCGTTTCATCAATTTCGATTGCCTTGTTTGCAGCCGCTTTCGCTTTCGGCAGAAATTCATTGGCGGGCATTTCCCCGGCAAGCGTCATCGCTCGGTATGCGTCCGCGATTCCAACATGTGCAAACCCGTAACCCGGGTCAGCTTCAATCGCTTGCCCAAAATATGAAATACCCGTTGCGATTTCCGACTTGATTGCCTTGAGAACGTGAAAACGCCCTTTCATATAAAGCTGGTACGCTTCGACATTCTCGGTCTGACGCTTTTTCTCTTTGCCGCCGAGCCGAATTCTCAAAGCTGTTGCCACTCGTTCCGAGATTGAATCCTGAAGGTCGAAAATGTCGGTGAACTTTTCGTCAAATTGTCCCGTCCAAAGTTGCTTGCCGTCGCTGACGCGAAAAAGTCGTGCCGAAATTCTTATCCGATTGTCCGCCGTTTGAATCGTGCCGTCCAAAACGCTTTCCACCCCGAGTTCGCGACCTGCCATCACCGAATTTTGTTCCAAAGCAACGTAGCGGCGCACCGAACTAAGCGGACGCACAGTAACTTCTTCGCCGCCACTCAATTTTGAAATCAAAGTATCCGCCATTCCGAGTTCTAATGCTTCATCCCGACTTTGAGCGGCCAGTGTTTTGAACGGCAGAACGGCAACAGTTTTAATCGGCGCGGTGACGGATTTTTCGTTTCCCCGCCAAGCATAGAAACCGAGCAAGCTCAAACTGATAAGACCGCTGAAAACCGCGACGAGCCTCGATCGGTTCGGCTTTTCGTGCTTTATACTACGTTTTTTGTCTTTAGCAATTTGGTTTTCGATTTTCTCGCTTTCGTTTTCGAAAACAGTTTTTTTCGGTTTAATATCCGCAATCCCAAATCCCAAATCCGAAATCGCTCTAACGTCGGGAACAAAGCGATAACCGTGTCCCGCAACGGTGACGATAAAACGATGCTCACCGGGTTTTTCGCCAAAAACACGCCGCAGAATAGAGACGTTTTGCGTGAGATTATTTTCCTCGACGATTGAATCCGTCCAGATCTCGCGCATTAGCTCGTCTTTTTCAATCACTTTTCCGCCGTTCCGCACCAGGTAGAGAAGCGTGTCAAAGACTTTCGGTGTCAGCCGAATTTGTTCGCCGTCGGCTTTTGTCAACAGGCGTTTGGCAGCGTCAACACGAAATTTGTCGAACTCATAGATTTGTAATTGAGGCTCGTTCATAGCCGTTTTCAGAAGATTCAGAAAATTTTTAGACGTTTCTAAGGATTTTCAGAAATATATTTTGTGATTATGACACTCATCAGCCGTAATTAAAATATATCGGCTGAAATAAACCAAAAATAAATGAGGAAAATAAAATGAAAAATCCAATCTCGAAAACAATCGGAACAATGTTGGCAATTTTAATGCTCACGGTGTTCACACAAATTTCGTTGTCCGCACAGGACATAGTTAATGGCGAAAAAGGCGATGAACTAACGCTAGAAGATTCATCCGCGCAACGCAGGAACGCAAGGGCTTTGGAAGGCGTGTGGAACGTGCAGATAACAAGGCGAAATTGTCAAACCGGCATGGCAATCGGGACGGGTCAGGCGATGCTGACTTATATTCGCGGCGGCACGATGCACGAATACGGAGCGGGAAGGCCTCCATCTACACGCGGTTCAGGTCACGGTGTTTGGAGTTTTAATTCAAATAGACAATTTACCACGGCCTTTCAATTCTTTATCTTTCAATCCGACGGAACTCTTGGCGGAAGAATGATTGTGAGGCAACAAATTCAAGTGGGTCGTGATAAAAACAGATGGACCGAAATCACCACGACTCAAGTTCTCGATATCGACGGCAATGTAATTATGAACGGTTGCGCCACAGGGATCGCCACGCGGTTTGAATAAAACACGGAAAGAAAAGCGTGAATTTGGAAATAATCTATCTTTCAAGTTCACGCGTTCTTTTTTTCTAACCAAGCAATTTCCTACCAAATTTACCTAAGTTCAAATGTTTGTTCCATATCTTTTTTCAAAACAATTTTGCGTGACTTATGGACGATCGATAATCGAACCCGAGCTCCAAACAAAAGTTTTAGAAATTTGCCCGATCTATTCAAAATTCATTCGTCGCATCAGATCAATAAACCGTGGTTCGTTACGCAGATTGTTCCATTTGGGTTCGACCTTCAGAAAAACCATCCGCACGTCTTTTTCCGTGAAAGCTTTTTCCAGATAATCGAGTGCTTTGCCGCTTTCGCCGAGCGCGTTATAGATTAGCGCAATATTATACGGCGGAACCCAACGCGCTTTTGAGAATTTTATCAATTCGTCAAGTCCGGCTCTGGCTTCCAAGAGATTGCCCGATTTTGCATAGGCATACGAGCCATAGGCAATCGGCTCGGTAGCAACGGCGGAAAGCTCTCGAGCCTTGCGGGTTGCGGCGATGGCTTCGGCAAACATTCCTTTTTCGATGTACGCACGTGCCGCAAACACATTAGCGATCCGATAATTCGAGTCCAACTCAAGAGTTTTGTGCAAGCTGGCTATCGCTTCATCAGTTTGCCCTGCGTAAAGTAGCAACATTCCTTCGAGCGCGTTGACGCGCAAATTGAGCGGGTCGAGTTCGCGGACGCGTTTCGGCGAGCGTTTCGTCAAGTTCAATTGCCAATTGCGCCGCCGCTTGAGAACGACAGCGAGATCGTAAATGCCAGAGAAAAGCAAAAAATAGATGCCTGAATTTACACTTTACTGGAAAAAGCGAACAGCTACACGCTTGTCCGCCTTTCTGAGTTTAAAAACGATTTAACCCAGATTACCATTTGAGAAACTGAAGATGAGTCCGGCCAAGTTCTTCTTTTTCCCTTGCGAACTTTGCGACTTTGGGTGTAAAAGAAACAGTTTCACGCAAAAGCCCGCGAAGAACGCAAAGAAAAGAGAAGAATAGATTGCAAGAACCAGCGCAGACTGACGACTTTCTTTTCTGCTGAAATAATCTTATCACACTTAGAAGCTCGAACATTCCCGTTCGCCGCCGACTATGTTGCCGCTTTCGACCAGCGGTGATTGGTTGTCATTGCACTGAAAGTTTTCGGCGATCACGTTCTCGGTTATCGTGATTCCGCCTGAACTTTTATAGACCTGCAGATTGCCGTCCGTTTCGTTGTCGCTGATATTAGTTCCTCCTGTATTTTCATACGTCTGGATGTTGTCGCCGACAAATGAGTTTCCGCGAAAATCGACCCGTCCCCTGTTTTTATAAGCCTGCAGACTGGCTCCGATGCTCGAATTACTCGTTCTCGATGGGCCGTTGTTTTCTTCAAACTGTACGCTGCCGTTGATAGTTGAATTGGTAACATTCCCCGAACCGCCCTGCTTCAATTGAATGCTTCCAGTAATTCTAGATCCGTTGCGTACGACGACGGACCTATGGTTTTCGCCTTGAATGTTGCCGCCGACACGCACGCCGCTGGCAGTAAGGTTCGCCGCCCGCCTGACAAAGATATTGCCCTGCACCCGCGTTCCGTTTAATGTACACGTCGCGCCCTGCGGCACGTTTACATTCTCTACCCTTATAGCGCCGACCGTGCCGGTGCAGTTAAAATCGTCCGCCATTACGCTTGACGCGCCGATCATTATACCGGCGATTGCCGATATTGCTATTATTCCTAGTTTTTTCATTTTTACTCCCTTTTTCGTTCAATTTTTCAATGAGACTTTCATTGAATTTATCAATAATAAGCTTTTGCAAAACCGCAAAAAAGAGGTAAAAGGTCTGATATTCGTGTAAGGGTTAGACTGAAGGGTTTGTCAGGATTTCCCTGACAAGGGTTTTAGTGCGGCGACTCTAACAAGCCGTGTTGCATAACATAGCGAACAATCTCGGTGTTCTTTTTCATGTCCATCTTGTCCATGATGCGGGTACGGTAGGTGCTTATAGTCTTCTCGCTCAAAGAAAGTTCGTCCGCGATCTGTTTTAGTGTTTTGCCCAGGGCGATCATCCACATCACCTGGTATTCGCGGTCCGAAAGGCTTTCGTGCGGTTCCTGACCGAGTTTCGTGTTTAGATTCGATACCAGCTTGTCGGCGACGGATTCGCTTACGTAGTTTCCGCCGGCGTGTACTTTCCTGATGGCCGCGATCAATTCCCGAGGCGCGCTCTGCTTCATGAGGTAACCCGATGCTCCGGCTCGGAGGGCCCGCACGGCGAACTCATCTTCCGAATGCGTGCTCAACATCAGCACGGGAATGAGCGAGTATTGCTCATTAATCTCCTTGAGCGCATCAAGACCGCTGCGGCCGGGCATGGAGATGTCCAGTACGACCACACTGCAATCACAATGCTCTCTAAGGAGGCTGAGAGCCTCCTGCGCGCTGCCTGCCTCGGCGCACACTTCGATGTCGGGGGTTTCGGCGACAAACTGAACCAACCCTTTACGCACAATTTCGTGATCGTCCGCGATAAGAATTTTAATCATCGCTTCCCCCTATGAACGCAGGCGGCCCGCCTGCAACGCCGCACGTTCACGGCGTTTTTGCGTCGTGGCGAGGCTCATGCGATCAAGGATGCTTGCGCACCAGAATTCCGCGGTATCCGCGCGGTCACCCTGGTTCCTTTTCCGCGGACGCCCTTTTTTACCTCGACCCCGCCCCCGAGGATCACGGCGCGTTCACGCATGCCGACGACACCGAGCGAGAGCGTGTTGCCGAGCGAATCTTCGGTCACACCCTTTCCGTTGTCTTCCACCTGGAGAATCAACTCCCCCTCGCTTTCCTCCAGCACTTTACTGACGCTCGTTGCTGCGGCGTGGCGGGCGACGTTGGTCATGGCTTCCTGGAAAATATAAAACACCGCCGAGGAATAGGCCGGATTGAGATCAGTCTCGTCCAGGTTCGCGACAAAATCGCATCTGATCCCTGTGCGGTCCTGAAACTCCAGTATCTGCTGTTCAACTGCCGCCGTCAAACCGAAGCCGTCAAGGAGTCCAGTCCTTAATTCGGTCGCAATACGACGCACTGTATCCACGGTCGTGTCCGAGAGTTTTAGGAGAGAGCGAACTTTTCCGACAAGCCGGTCGGTGGCCGCGCCGTTTACCCCGGACAACTTCTCTTCCAGCCACGAGAGATCAATGATCATGGCGGTCAACAACTGCCCCAACTCGTCGTGAACGGCGCGAGCGATCCGCGTTCTCTCCTCTTCGCGCACTGACAGTAGATGTGCCGAGAGGGCGCGCAGCTGCTCGCTTGACCTGCGCAACTGCACCTCGCCCCGTTCGCGCTCCACGATTTCCGTCTTCAGGGCACGGTTTGAGCTTTCAAGCTGGCGCGAACGCCTTATCATTAAGTACATCGCCGCGGTCGTGATTGCAATCCCGATGACGAGCAGCACGAAGCCCGTTACTCGGAGGTAAAGCACGGTTTGCTCGGCTTCGGCTTTTGCACTGACCATATTCGCTGTGACGGTGACCTGGATCTCGTCGTCCAGAACATCGTCTAACTTGTCGCGAAGCTCTATGAATCGTTTCCTTTTGTCGAGCAGCAGATCGTTAAGCTCCAGGATTCGCTTGACGCGCGACATCGCCTGGTCGAAAACAGACCCGATCGCGGCTACCAGCCGTCGTTTTTCGGCCGTCAACGACAGGGTACGCAGATCGGCGAGATCAGTCCGGGCCTCCGCCTCGCTTTCCCGTATGCGGTCTCTGTAAGGGGAGCGCGGGTTCTGCAGATAGGTTGCAACCCAGGTGGCGACCTCGGCGACATCGGCTTCGACATTCGCCGCCGCCTCTACTTTTTCAAGGCCTTGATAATTGCGGCGGTCTATTCCGGGCTGCAGCCGTTCATCTATAATCGTGTCGATCTGCTCCCACGCGTCGGCGATCTGTGCGAGCAGGGCGCGCTGCTCGTCGCTGGAGTTCATCAGCGTTTCACTCACCTCGCGGTACTCGGCAAAGAGAACATTCATCCGCTCCGACGACTCTTTTTCCAGGTCCGACCGAGCGGCGGCGTCATAGGTCACCTTATACCTTTCGTAATCGCCCGCATCGTCCACAACTCGCTCGCGCTGATCGGGGTCGCCCGTATCGAGATATTTCAACGTGCTCAGGCCCATGCCGAGAACATTGATCTCCATGCCGAACGATGCCGAACTCATCGATTCGAGACCCACCACTCTGCCAATTGAGCGAATATTGTGGTCAATAAGGAAGCTTGCGAGAATCAGGCTAAGGATGAGAATGCCAAATCCGATCCACAGCCCTTTGACGGTGGTTAACTTCATGTTCCAACCCGGCTAGTTTTTACTTTCCCTCTCCTTTTCGAAATTTCTTAAATTAAGTTTTATTTTAAACGAGATTACGCATTAAAGAAAGATGCGGCGAATCTGAACACCCAATGTTAACGCTGACGACAGTTAAATTGAGGCGGATTTAGCCGTTTTTTTTTCTGCCCGTAAATGAGCCTGATTTTTCCAACGCATAATATCGGTTTAGGCGGCAATGTTGGCAGCAAATGCATCCGTTCTGAGCAGAGGGCAACATTTAGAGATTTTGTTCAAGGAAACTCGAAGAATCCCGGTACGAGATGATGAAATCAGTTAATTCTTGAGCTTTCGAACTGGTTCGTTGAAAAACTTGTCATTTTGTTAATTTGTGCTGAAACCCTTTGCTGCAAATGCACGAATACGTACGAGAGAGCCCTGACAGGGTTACGGTTTTTCAAAAGCCTTAACAATAAAACGCTATACTGAGTTGGAGTGGTTGACATTTGTAACAATTATAGTTACAATTGGAACAGTAAGCCGGATAAGATCGGGGTCATAAGATTTTGTACCTGAACGTGATTATTTTGCGGGTTTTTGCGGCTGAATTGGGTTTTGGGTTATAATTTCGCATTCGCACACTTTATAGGAGAGAAAAATGGCAAATTTTGCAAAGGAAATAACGGATACAAATTTTGAAACAGACGTGATAGGGTCAGACAAGCCGGTTTTGGTTGATTTTTGGGCGGAATGGTGCGGCCCCTGCCGCATGATCGCCCCGACGGTCGAGGCCGTTGCCGAGGAATATAAGGAAAAAGCCGGTGTTTTTAAGATGAATGTGGACGAAAATATGAGTATCCCGCAACAGTACGGTATCCGCGGCATTCCGACGCTGATACTGTTTAAGGGCGGCCAGGAGCAGGAACGCATTGTCGGTGCCGTCACGCGTGAGTCGATAACGCGCGTTATCGAAAAGTATGTTTAGCAGGTTTTTTGAAACGAAGATCAAAAAAGTAAAAGCCGGAGAAAATTTTCTCCGGCCTTTTTTCATTTTAAATATAGTTCCCAAATTTATTCGTGGACTATATTATTTGTCGGGAAATCATCGAAGAGTCCGAAACGCTGAAACATCTCGCCGCCGCTAGATCTTCGAATGAAGTAGCTTGATGGTGGAGCAGCCCGCCAAACTGCAATATCCGTCGTGCCGTCACCATCATAGTCTCCGGGCGTTTCACGATCTGAATCATTGCGTCCCCATCTAACCGTTACAAATGGACCTCCCGAACTTGGCAGGTAAAACCAAACAGTCGCTGCTCCGACCGATCGCCTGACGGCAAAATCGGTCCTGTTATCACCGTCAAAATCACCTTCTACAACGCCATCGGTGGAGAAACGGCCAAAAAATGTAACAGTATCCTGAGCGACTGAAGGTGCGTCAGGACGGCCGGTTCCCGGATGTACAAAAAATACGCCGTTCGTTCCCACGGCACGGTAAACACAGAAATCAGCCTTACCGTCACCATTAAAGTCGCCGGGAACAGCGATATCGCCGGCCATGCCCCAGTTTACGGGAACCTGTCTTCCGCTGAGTGCTCCGGTGCTGCCCAGCCACCAAAAAGTACCCTGAGAGTTGGGCGAGTCTCCCGCTCTAAAAATCGCCGGATCGTCCCGTCCATCACCATCATAGTCGCGGACTATAGACGGATCATCATTGGTAGTACCGAACTGAACGACACGTACGGTATTCGTGGCACTTTGCAGGATAAAAAAGGAAGAATCGGCACCGGCGGATCTCCAAATGGCGATGTCATCGCTGCCGTCTCCGTCAAAATCAGCCGGCGTCACGCTGTCGGTATTGAGTCCAAAATTGACCTCGTTTCCGGCCGGGGTGACAGGGTTAGTAACATTAAAAAGGGTGAACCAGCGTGCCTGGCGAAAACTCCCCACCGAAGTGGTTTGTCTGACAAGGGCGTAATCTGTCCGTCCGTCACCGTTAAAATCGGATGTAGCATCGGCGACCAAAATCTGCCCGCGAATTTCTCCGGCGGCGGAATTAGCAGTCTGAATGTTGAAGTACAACAGACCTGCACGCAGATCGGCAACCTGAGCCGGCGTGACCGTAAAAGTGCGGTCAACCACAGAGCCGCTCGTCTGGCCGACCGTGGGCATCAAATTAAATAATGCTGGTGCGTTTACACCAACCGCCGCCGGGCCGTTAATGTTTACGCCCGTGATGCCGCTGGTGAGATTGTCAAAAAAGATCGAAGCGGTAATCTGATTCTCGGCTGCGTTCAAAATGACAGACCCAAACGCGGTCGCGGTCGAAGAATTTGTCGGCACCGCCATTGCTCCATTTATAGTAGCCTGAAATCTTCTGGCTATCGATCCAGTTCCGCCGCCCGGCGTCGGGGTCGGAGACTGAGTGGGCGTCGCGGTTGGCGTCGGCGTTCCTCCGCCTCCACCCGCAGCAGTTACGCTGATGTCGTCAATACCGATAAATTCGTCACTTCCCGTCGCATTGGTCGTCATGATTCTAACTTCGACAAGAGCCTGATTATTTGCCGTTGCGGGCAGAGTAACGCTAACCGGTGTAACCAGAGTCGCCGCACCCGGGCCGCTGGCATCCGCTATGTAGCCTCCGGTTACATTAGAATAGTCACCCGTCCCGCCAACCCGAACCTGGGTATTTATTGGCTGTACGGTGTCAATTCCGGTTCCATTGTCAATATCGCGGGCGTTATAAGTAACCTGAATATTACTTTGTCCGGTCGTATTTAGATGAAGAACGATATGCGGTATGTCCGAGGTTCCGGAACCCTGCATTGCAACCACAGGATTCGGAATGCCGTCAAATTCAGCGATGCCGCCCGTGCCGAATAGATCGGGATCACTACGATTAGCATTAACGTCAACCGGCGTTCCCGAGCCGTCTGCCAATATCGTTCGGATGTCAACATCTATGATATCGCTAAGTGCGTCCCCGCGGTATCCGATAATGCCTGGTACGCCGCTCCAATCGTCGTCAGCCGTTATCAATCCGGCGTTTGTCCAATTCTGGCTAAACGGTAAAGTCTGCGGTGCGTTTGTGTCCGGCCTTTCCGCGAGCCTGCCCGCGAATTCTTTAGGAATTTCCCGTTGTGCTGACACATGTCCCAAAAACATCGACCCGCCGTAAACTGCGGCCAGTAGTAAAACACCCAAGATAAGATTTTTTTTCATTACTTCGTATCCCCTATATTATGGTAAAAATTTCAAGGTTTGGCGTGAAAATTTGCAAGATCGGTGATCGATTTCTCAAACGCTTTACGCCGTCGCTAGCTTTATGCAAAAAGATAACTTTCAAAAAGCATAGCACAAAACTGTGTGAGAGCGACAACAAAAAGGCTAAAATGTTAGAGATTTGATACTAATTTTTTGTTACAATAATATTATCGAGGGAGGTCGATTTAAGATGCGTCAAAGAATGCTTGTGATTTTGCTGTTGTTTAGCTTGGGCATTTTTGTGTCTGTTAATGGGCAGGACAAGCCGCCCGTCGATAAGGAAGATATTATCCGTGTCGATACTCAGCTTGTGGATGTGCCGTTGGCTGTGGTTTCGTCCAACGGTACGCCGCTTAAAGGCTTAAAAGTGACAAACTTTATAGTTTATGAGGATGGTAAGAGTCAGGAAGTGGTTGATTTTTCGACCACATCGGCTCCGTTTGAGGTCGCTTTGCTGCTCGACACATCGGGGTCTGCACGAAACGATCTTAAGCTTATTCAACGAGCGGCACAGGATTTCATATCATCGTTGAGGCCCGGCGACCGTGTAGCCGTGATCGCTTACAAAACCAATCGCACGACCAATGAGGCCTTTGCTGTTAGCGAGATGCTTAGCCCGCTCACAGATGACAGGCAGGCTCTCAGCGCGGCTGTAGAGAATGCGAAAATGAGCAACGGCACGCCGTTTTACGATTCGATGCTTCAAGTTGCGGAAAAGGTTTTCAGCCAGAGTCCGGCCGAAGAGTTTCGCGGACGTCGGGCGCTTGTGGCTTTGACGGACGGTGTGGATTCGACAAGCGCCGCGGATTTTTCGATGGTAAAAGACGAACTCGGAAAAGGCGGGGTCATTTCATATTTTATCAAGGTCGATACACAAAATTTTTTTGAAGAAACTCTTTTAGGTAATTGCGAAAGCGCGATCCGGTTTTCGACGGCCCAGATAAGACGTTATTACAGAACACTTCTCACGAAAGGGAACACGGAAAAGGCTTCAAATTTTTGCCAGCTCGGTGATTTTGAACGTCTCGCAATAAGCAAAAGGCTTTATGACATAGCCGATGCCGAGATGAATGAATTGGCAAAAACATCGGGTGGAAAGGTCTTTCCAGTCGGCGATCTGAGCGAAGCACGCAATGCATTCAAAAGTGTCGCCAATGAGATAGGTACAAAATATACGCTCGGCTATTACCCTTCAAACGCTAAACGGGACGGTACTTTTCGAAAAATAAAGGTCGAACCTAAAGGCCTGCCGTCGGGTACGCAAATAAGGAACAGAGAGGGTTACAGAGCTCCGTCAAATTAGCTGATCAACCCGATTTTAAAGACATCAATATCCTGTCCCGTGTATTAGTAAGGTGTACGCTCCGACCTAACGTTTCGCTCTCGCTGATGCGGAGCTTCTGCATTCGTACTTTCACTTTTATGCCGCGTCCGTCCTTCTCGCAGGTTTTTCGAATCATGGGTTAAGAGGAGAAAAAATATTTCGCTCCTAACCGGGCCAAAAATGACGTAATATAAAAAACATGGCGGATCGTAGATTTTCGAGGGTTTGTTTAATGGTTCTGGATTCGGCGGGTATCGGTGAGATGCCCGATGCGCACCAGTGGGGCGATGCGGGTGCCGATACGCTGGGACATATTTTGGGATCGCGCAAGGTCGATCTGCCAAACCTGCAGATGCTCGGTTTAGGAAATATCAGATATTTGGAGGGCATGGCAGCCCTTAATCATCCGACCGGTTCTTATGGAAAATGCGCTCTCAAATCCGACGGCAAGGATACGACGACCGGACACTGGGAAATGGCCGGGATTATATTGGAAACAGGCTTCCCGACTTTTTCTGACGGTTTTCCGCAGCGCATCATCGACCAATTTGTAGATAAAGCCGTCATTCCGGGTGTATTAGGCAATTTTGCCGCAAGCGGCACCGAGATTATAAAGCAGCTTGGCGAAGAGCATGTCCGAACCGGAAAACCGATAGTTTACACCTCGGCTGATTCCGTTTTTCAGATCGCCGCTCACGAAAAGGTCGTGCCGATCAAACGGCTGTATGAAATGTGCGAGATTGCCCGCGGGATATTGGTCGGTAAGGACCAGGTCGGGCGTGTGATAGCCCGGCCGTTTATCGGCAGCAACTCCAATAACTTTACACGGACCGAGAACCGCCACGATTACGCGGTGCCGCCACCCGCCGAAAATCTCTTGCTGCTTCTGAAAGCAAACGGCCTTGATGTAGTCTGCATCGGCAAGATCGCTTCGATCTACGATTCGCTGGGAGTGACTGAGGATCTGCCCGCAAATAACAACGACCAGACAATCGATCAGACAATAAATGCTTTGAACAAAGATTCCCGCGGGCTAATATTCAGCAATCTTGTCGATTTTGATATGCTTTACGGCCATCGCCGCGACACCGAAGGGTATGCAAAGGCTCTTGAACATTTTGACAAACGCCTGCCCGAGATATTCGACGCATTGAACGACGACGATCTGCTCGTATTGACCGCCGACCACGGCAACGATCCGACAAAAGAGGGAAGCGACCACACACGCGAATATGTGCCGCTGATCGTTTACGGCAAGCAAGCAAAATCCGGTATAAATCTGGGTATCCGACATTCCCTATCCGACATAGGGCAAACCGTGGCCGAGAATTTTGGAGTGAAACTGTTGGATGGCAAGAGCTTTCTTGAGGAATTATAGTAATTGAATCTTTGCAACCAAGTTTTTCGATTTCTCAGTCAATAATTTGCAACGGAAATTCGGTTTATTGGGTACTTTCAGGCGTTAAAATATTTTATTTTAAATTTTTTTTGCAATTATTTGTTGCCGTCTCAAAAACGATGTGCAAGGTATGAAAAATACGACGGGCAGGTTAAACTTTCATCTCAAAACACTTATCCGGTTTTCCACATTTTTATCCACAGTTTTTCCACATCGTTTTCCACAGATTTTCAACAGAATGCCCGTAAAATAAGGGCGATAGTTAAAGTATTTTCTACTTGACATTGAAAATAACGGGTGTAATATGATTACACAGTCGAGATTGCTTAAGGGCATTTTGACCGGCATCGAGAGGTGAAGCGGACGTGGTGACACACCGCTTGCGGACAGAAGGAGCGGAAAGCCGCTGTCTGAAACGCTCGAAGCCGAAGCCGAAAGGCTTGCTAGGATTAACCGCAAGGTTAGTCTGAGTTACTCGGAATTAAACGAGTAACGCCCGATGGAAATGATCAGCCAACTGGGTGCTACGCCGCTCGCGTCCTTCGGGACCGTCGAGCCTCGTTGCCGGGAACGTAACCGGCGGTGGAGGAAAAGCCACCTCAACAAAGACCTAACGGCATCGTACTCTTTGAGTACAACAATCCTGAATTTATTCATCGATTGGATGCTGACCGGAGGATGCTCTCCGCAGAGCTTTTTCGGGATACAAAAATCGGCGGTTCGCGCCGTGTACATGAGCGAGCCGCCAACCTTTTTAATACACTTCGGTGTGCTAACAAGGAATAACAAAAGCGCCAGTTTTGAGTGATCAAAGCGGCGCTTTTGTTTTTTTCCAGAAATTCTCAATTTCACACCGAATGTCAACCAGTCTTTAATTTTGGGCAGATAGCAGGAAATGAATTTATAATAGGTTACTCAATTGTGGCTTCCCCCGGTTGTTTACCTTTTGCGAACGACCAAACGGAAGTTCTGTTCATCAGTGTAGTTACCACGGCTCACCTCAAATCAATTTACTCCCGCGGAATTTGGCTGCGTAGGACAATCTTTGAGTGCTTAGAGATAAAAAAAGCGAGCGATCCGGCCCACTTTTTTTATTTCTGAATCTATTGAAAACTACCTTTTCACGATCTTTGACGGATCGATCGATTCCGTCGGCAGAAAGTACGGGGGTGATGGGGTTAGTAAGGCTGACTCACTAGCCGGATTTACGCCGAGGGCTGGTTGGTTTTCGTGCGCGCGATTTATTAGCTGAAACATTTGCGCTCTTTTTGTGTTGGAAAAAATATTGACCCTTTTTGACGTCATAATACGCGTTTATAAGTGAAGGAAAAATCTTTCGGCCGGGATGTCGGGACGCTTGTCTGGCGTTTATCGATCACACAGTTTATAACGCGGTTTAGGGCGTGTCGGCACAACGGCCACTAATTAACGGAGAATTATTATGAAAACGAAATTATATCTAATTGCAACATTTGCGGTACTATTTTTGAGCGGCGTCGCATCACTTAACTTTTCACCGGCCGCATCGGCCCAGACGGGGGCGTCTGTACACCTCATAAGCACAGCGGGAACGCTTAACGCGACCGGCCAATATACTCAAAGTTTCGGAAGTTTTGTGCGGCTGGCCGAGGGAACACCCGTCCCGACCCCGACGCCTAATCCGACACCGACTCCGACCCCTAATCCGACACCGACACCGTGTGTACCGATCCCTGGTTCACCCGGCGGGGATGTCTATTTTGGTGTTTACACGTTGTCAAACAACGAGAGCGGCACTTTTGTGTTTTTGGTACAGAGCGCTGACGGCGCATCTTCCGGAACGGGCTTACCTTCGGATATACCTGAAAATCCCGTGATCGTCGAGCAGGGAGCGGCGACGATCACACTGCAGATCCATATTGCGGCCGGTACCGGCAGCGGCACGATCAGTTTTTCGAGTAACGGCGGACCGGTCACCGGTAATATTATAATCACCGAAAAATTCCCTGTGCCGCCAACTGAACCGGTTACATGCGGAAATACAACGCCGACGCCGACGCCTGTGGCTTCGCCGACGCCGACGCCAGGCACAGTTGAGGTTTCAGGGAGGGTAACGACGCCCGCCGGTCTGGGGATCGCAAATGCCGTTGTCACAATTACCGATTCAGTTGGGGTAAGGAGTACGGCAAGAACCAGCTCGTTTGGAATTTACAGGTTTGACAGGGTGAGGGTTAACGAGGCTTACATAGTTTCGGTGGCGTCAAAACGTTATCGCTTTGCGTCACAACTTGTCCCTGTTGCGGGTGCCGTGAATGACCTGAATTTTACGGGACTGGAATAATACAAAGGACAGCTTTTTTAAAACAACATTCAGAGAATGCCCAGGTTACGGTAAACATTCTCTGCAATCAATTTACTCCCGCGGAATTTGGCTGCGCAGGACAAACTTTGAGTGCTTAGAGATAAAAAAAGCGAGCCATCCGGCCCGCTTTTTTTTATTTCTGAATCTATTGAAAACTACCTTTTGACGATCTTCGACAGATCCATCGGTTCCTGCGGGAGGAAGTGACGGGGGTTTATGGAACGGTCGTTCAGACGGAGTTCGTAATGGAGGTGCGGGCCGGTGGAGCGGCCGGTGGAGCCGATGTGGGCGATCAGTTGGCCGCGGGTGACGGCGTCGCCATCAGCGATTTCGATCTTTGACAGATGGCCGTAACGGGTGGTGAGGCCATTGCCGTGGTCGATCTCGACCATGTTGCCATAGCCGCCTTGGTAACCGGCTGCGATCACTGTGCCGTTGGCCGGTGCGACGACCAGATCGCCGCGTTCGCCGTCGATATCCATGCCCGCGTGAAATTCGTAAGTGCGTCCGCCGAACGGGTTGGGGCGAAAGCCGAATTCGTTGTTTATCTTGCCGAGATGCGCCCAAATAATTGGCAGATACAGCGGGTCAGCTTGCAAACGTACCACACGCAGCTGCTCGTCGAGCTCGCTGTTCTCGCCGTCAACCGCGGTGCCGTCGCCCGGCCCGCCGCTGTTAACCGCAACGTCCGCCGATGCCGGCGGATGCGCATAGCCGATCGTTTCAGACTGTTTTAACCGGCCGGACGCGGGGAGCGAAGGCGAAGATATTTTTGAATTTGGTTCGGCAAGAACGGCGTCCCGGAAAATTCCGCTCAGGCCGAATCCGAGGGTTGTGATCCCTAAAAGCAGAAAAAGGCCAACCGAACTGAAGTGAAGATAGCTTTTAGAAATTGCTATCCGCTTTATATATATTTTTGATTCTGATTTGTGCGCTAAGAGAAAAGTGTACGATCCATCGTTTTTCTGCATTATGCTTTAAAGCTCCTTTTTATGATCTCGCACCAAAAAATTTTGGCACGCGGAATCACGCAAGAATAGCCGCGAGCGACTAACGCGAAACCTCGACAACGGTTATCGTTTCTCAAACGAACCCTTGTCGTCGTGGGCGAATAAGTATCAAATTTTCCTAATTAAACAAGAACAGGAAGTTTAATAAAAACACAAGCTGTCGAAAATGGCAAGTCAAAAACGCCAAACTACATCGACAGCTTATTCATAGTAGAACAAATGATTATGATTTATCAAGTTTTCTATTGCTCTGCCACGCCCGGAATACCATAAATCCGACGAATGCAAAGACCGCAATAAAAACCAAAATTACCAATAATTTGACCGCAAAAGATATAAAACCGACAAAACCGATGAGGACCTTTAACAAAGCAATGATCATGGCGATCATCACCAAAATACTTCCTCCGATGGATGCTGCTTTTAACATAAATAAAACTCCTTAAAAAAATATATCTGTTTTCTAAACGTCCTTCCAACTCCCGCTGCGTGAGCGGTCGCTGAAATTCGCGGCCACCTTATAGTCATCTTCATTATAGCGCGGATTTGTAAGAGCAAAGCTCGCCGCGGGGCCGGCGCTCTGCCAGTTTGATTCGCCGGCCTTTGGTTTAAATATGTAACCGCGCAAGACATATACGCCGAGACCGATGAGCATCAGCGGCAGCAGAGCGCGCAACAGGCCGCGAACAGGAAAGATCGATTGCAGCAAAAATGCCGCGCCCAATCCGCTCAGGACAATTCCCCATAATTTCGGATTACCCGAAAATCTTTTAACTAAAATATCGTCAGCGACATCCGGTGTCAGCCCGGAACGGATCATCTGAGCGGTTCGCCACGAATCGAGGGCGGCAAAACACCACATCCCCATAAATCCGAACATAAAAAGAGCCGTACCCGTAATCAGCGCCAACTGAAACAAACCGATAAACACGCCAAAATACACAAGAGCTTTGACAGACTGGCCGTTATAGGCGGCACCGAGACCCGGACAGATCATCGAAAGTAAAGTCGCGACAACCGGTGAAGTCCGCTTTTTTACATACGGAACATGATTTGTCTGACTTTGCCGACGCAGCAGGTCAACGCCCAAAACGATACAGTCCTGACAAAAAGGAAACCCCTTGATACGGTGGTCGCAGCCCGGACAAAGTGGCCGGCTGCATCCGTCGCAGCTTACAACTGCCGCTTTATGGCTGTGATACGCACAGTTCATTATTTCTTTTCCTCGTTGTCCACAAATGTCGTTCCGGTAATCGATCTTTGATTTGGGACATTGTCGATCCCTACCGGTTTACCGTTCCATGCGTCTGCACCCTGCTGATAAGTTTGTTTCGCCAGCTGGAAGCTTTCCTGATAGACGGTTGTCAGCGAACCATCCGCCGAAACCGTCTGGCTAAACATCATAAAGGCAACAAACATCATCATCGCCACGGGAGCAAGCTGCGGAACGCCGATCGGGAAATTAAGTCCGTTCCACCAATCCTTTACCTCGCTCGTCCAACCCGCTTTTACAGTCTCTGTTTTGACTGTACCGATCGTAGAATTAAGAATGCGTTCATTCAACCCGGCCGGAACGGCGATCTCTTCCATTTTGTAGGTGTAGCACGCTGCGATGGAGCGAACGACCATTCCCGGAAGATCTCCGCAGCCGGTACAGAGAGCCGCGTGACGTTCCCAGCGATGAAACGAAGCAGCCGGTAAAAATCCGTCCAGATAATCGGTTAAATGACCCTCAAAATCAGAGCAGGCCATCGCGGTCTCAGGCATGGTCATCGTCAAAACACGAGCCTCCACCCGCGTTATTGGGGCTGCCGGTACAGAAAAATTACGGCAAATGACAAGCGACTCCTTTACATCATTGAGCA
The DNA here is from genome assembly GCA_041747575.1 of Pyrinomonadaceae bacterium. GTDB lineage: Bacteria > Acidobacteriota > Blastocatellia > Pyrinomonadales > Pyrinomonadaceae > OLB17. Next base: position 41,353 of record JBGTEX010000062.1, on the reverse strand, counting down.
GCGAATGACACAGAGGGCAACTCAGCGCATGGGCAGCTACGGCCTTTCGAACCGCACTTTCCAACGTCTTGTCGAGATAATCGGTCAACCGTTCTTCGAACGTCGAGCAATTAATTATGTTTTCCTGCTCCGTTATCATAAAACCTGTTTCGAGTCTCCGCTTCAGCCACGCCATTCAGCACGGATTTACTGAGTTTGCCGCCTAAGGCGGGCCTTCGAACTAAATAGTTACCACTCTCATACGTCTCAAAACCTTTGCCAATTCAATTCGTCCGCGATTTATCCGCGATTTAACCGTCCCCTCCGGAATTTGGAGCACATCGACGATTTCCTGATACGTCAATTCTTCGATGTCACGCAGTATCACGCACGTTCTCAGGTCATCCGGCAGCTTGTCGATACCCTCCTGTACCTGGCTCGCCAGTTCCTTTCGCTCAATCTCTTTGTGAGCCGAAGTTCCGGCGGCACGCAGATGGTATGAGTGGTCGTCAACCGCATCCGCCATCGAATTTTGCGGGTTACGCTGACGGTGGCGGTAATCGTCAATTATCAAATTGCGGGCGAGCCGCATCAGCCAATTTGCCAGATCGCCCTGTTTCGGGTCGTACTGATCGAGCGAACGGTAAACCCGTATAAAAACGTCCTGTGTGAGGTCTTCGGCCCCGTCGATGCTCGAAGTAAAACGGTATGCAAGGTTAAATATCCTCCGCGAAAAGCTCGATACGATCTCTTCCCAAGCCACGCCGTCCCCAGCTCGGGCACGCCGGACGAGTTCCGCACCATCAATTTCGGCCACAGCCTTTAATGCTTCCAACGTTTCTCTCCCGAAACCTTTCCCGCCATTGGCCAAAAGCAACAAAGCAAAAATGCCCGCCATGTCAAGAATTGGTTACGAACGGCAAAAAACAAAAGTTCCATTAAAAAGATATAGGCTAAATAAGAAAAACGCGAGTTTCCGAAGCGGGCAAGCTGCAAAAGCCCCCGCAAAGGCGTGACAAGCTCTCCAGAGAGTAAACCCTTGACTATGCGCGCTCTTGCGCCTCGTTACTCGAAAAATGGCGCGTTGTTTGCTGTATCATTTTTGCCAATTCTATGTGTTCAAATATTAAACGGTAAACGAGATCAAGGTCGCCTTCGGCTTCGGCTTCACCTAATCGCCGCCTCACATCTTCTAATTTTGCACCAATTGCCTTTTCCCGTAATCCGATGATCGTCTCCTCAGCGAGGTTCAATACATGATCCAGCGGGTCGTCGATCTCACGCTTAGATTTAATACTTAAAAGCTTTGGCAGGTATTCGATTGACGGATCGTCGGCGTCGATAAAATCCAAAAGAAATTCGTGTGTGGGCTGACCGTTGTGTTCTCGAAGATGAAATAGTGCCTCGAACAGCGATCGGGTTGGCAGATCAATATAATCGGATTCTTCGAGTTGCGGGAGGATTATTTCGCGCAGTTCGCTATCGTGGATCAAAAGCTCCAAAAGGGTTTTTTCTGCAACGGTGATTTTTGTGGCAAGCGCCCGCGAAACTTTTTGAGGTATGTCCTGAATATCAACGCGGCCGACGCTTTTGAGCGACATCCATAGTTCGCGCCGCAGCCCGGCGTCGCCGATCTGAAAAAAAGTCATGGCCTGATCAAAACTTTCGCGTTTTTGAATAATGTTGCGGATCGCTGCGATTACCGGAAGAAAATCTTCTATCGCTTCGGCTTTTTGCTTTGCATTATTTAGGTTCCGCCCGCTCACCGATGCATCGAGGGCAAACCGCAGAAACGACACCGCCTTTCCGCGAAGCTGTTTGTATGCGTCGGTGCCATTTTTACGGATGAAATCGTCCGGGTCCATGCCATCGGGGAGAACGAGTACTTTGATATCAAATTCCTGAGTGAGTAATTGTTCGACGGCACGTTTTGCCGCCTTTATTCCGGCCGAATCGCCGTCGTAATTTATAACAACTTTTCTTGAAAAACGACTCAGCAACTTGGATTGCTCAGTCGTAAATGCCGTGCCAAGGCTGGCTGCGACATTTGTAACGCCAAATTGAAATAGGGCGATGAGGTCGAGATAACCTTCGACAAGGATGGCAAATTTCTTTATTCGGATTTCGTCTTTTGCCTGGAAAAGCCCATAAAGGTGCTGGCCTTTCACGTAAGCCGCCGTCTCAGGCGAATTAAGATATTTTGGCTGATCGTCCGCATCGAGCGATCTTGCTCCAAAGGCGATCGGCCTTCCATTGACGTCCAAAACGGGAAACATTATGCGGCCGCGAAATTTATCAAAAACCCTTTCTTTTTCTTCGTTTACCGACACAAGCCCGCTTTGCTCGATCAGCTTTTCGTCGATGCCCTTGTTCTTCAGAAGGTTAAGCAGCGAATCCCATTCGTCGGGCGAATAGCCGATGCGAAACGTTTTTTGTGTCTCCTCTGAAATGCCGCGCTGTTCGAGATATGCACGCGCTGCTTTTGCCTTTTTATTTTTGCTTTTTAGCTCGCCACGCCAGAATTCGAGGGCGATCTGATTCAATTCGATGATCTTGTCAGCGATCTTTTTTGTTTCTTCGCGTTTCTCTTTGGAGCGTTCGTACTTCTCATCGTCGATCGGCTCGGGCAGCATAACGCCGGAAATCTCGGCAACCCGTTTTATCGCTTCGGGAAAATTTATCCCCTCCATCTCCATTAAAAATGTAAACGCATTTCCGCCCTTGCCGCAGCCGAAACATTTATAAAACCCCTTGCTCGGGCTTACCGAAAACGAGGGCGATTTTTCCTGATGAAACGGACAACACGCCATCCAATCCTTCCCTTTCTTCTTCAGGTCCTGCGCATACGGCTGCACAATCCGCACCAGATCAGCACGATTTTTCAGGTCATCAATAAAGTATTGGTCGTAGAGCATCTAATGAATTCTAGGCCGCATGCTTGCTTTGAGGACATCAGAAATGCTGAAGCCGGCATGATCGAGGCGTTGGAATCTTCAAATTTCTCCATATAGAAAATCGCTAAAATCTGCAAGCAATTGGACCTTCTGGCTAGCGGACATCTTCTCGATTTCAGGCAATTTTTCGTCTTTGGTCCATCAATACCTACCCCACATCATTGCTTCATTTCCGCTATCGCAGCACCATTTCCGCCTTGATCGGGTGGGTCGAAGGCGAATTTTTCAGGATTTAATCGATTCGATTTTTCAAAACCTCAAGAAATTCACCCGGAGAATAAACCGGAATCCGTGATTTTTTGAAATCCTTTAAGTTTCGCGTGACGATTGCGTCAAGGTTTTCTGCCATTGCGGAGGCACATTGAACGGCGTCTTCGTAGTCCCGAAATTCCATCATCCGAGCGTTTTGCAGCACGTTGTGATCAACGGGACAAACATTCGCAAGGAGCAGAAGTCCATCGACAGCGGCGAGGGCAGTCAGTGGGTCTTTTTCCTTCCTTACGATGTAGTGAACGGAAGTTAGCGAAACCGCGCAGACATAGGCCAAAAACAGCTTTTCCTCGACGTGGGTAAAGAGGATATTCGCTTCATGGAAATGGTCAGGACGCTGCAAAAGAAAATCGAGACACACATCGCTGTCGATCAGAGTACGCATTACTTGTATTTTTCCGTGATGTAATCGATATAGTCCTTTTTCACCTCTTCATCGCTAGGCGGTAACTTGCCGGGCACACTCGCAATACCTCGCAACCGTTTGATTGCTTCCTTTCGCGCTCGTCTTTCGGTGTCGGTGAGCGTCAAACTGGCATCGCTGCACATATCGCGTTTCAGCCCGCGAGATATCTCCTCAATGATCTCAACCCGCTCGGCAGGGGGCAACTGATTAACTTGATCTACAATTTCCGTATGCATCGATTTTCTCCCATCAGGTCTTCAACTCTGCTATTGTAGCACCATTTCCGCCTTGGTAGGGTGGGGCGAAGGCGAATTTTTCGATGTGCTCCAGGCCATCTTAGGTACTATTCGATTCGTTCTTCAAAATCTTAAGAAATTCACCCGGAGAATACACCGGAATCGGTGAGTTTTCAAAATCTTTTAGGTTTCGAGTAACGATCGAATCCAGCTTTTCTGCCATCGCTGATTCGCATTGGACAGCATCTTCGTAGTCGGTGATGGGCGACGTGAGAGTATTTTTTAGCATAGCTTCGGTCGTCGAGCAAACCGCAACGAGGGAAAGCAGTTTCTCTATCTCGATTAATGCAAATTCGCGGCCTTTTTCTTTTTCAGCGAAATAATTTATGTTAAGAACCGAGATCGCGGCAACGAAGGGTTGAAATTCCTTTCGCGCAATCGCGATAAAAATCTCGTATGCGTTCGCAAAGTGCGGGTCGCGGCTGAGGACCAAGTCTAATATTACGTCTGAATCGAGAAGGACGCGCATTATTTATATTTTTCTAACAAATGTCCGTAGTAAAATTCGCGGTCTTCTTCCTTGGTCATAGGCGGATCGTCCATTTTTAGACTTCCGGACAGGCTTTCGACGACAGCCAGCCGCTCTTCCACGCTTAAATCTCGTTTATCTGCGTCGGCGTTATCCAACACTTCACCTACCAAATCTTCTTCAAAAACCCGCATCAATTTTCTAAGAACGCTCGATTTAAGCGGTTTTGGATACCCCTTAAATGTATGAATCAATTGTTCCTGTGTCATCATGGTCATAACCTCAATTCAGCTATTGTAGCACCATTTCCGCCCTGGTCGGGTGGGGCGAAGGCGAATTTTTCGATGAGGTCGTGGGTTTTTAGGGTGTGGTGGACAAAGTTTTTCAGAGCGCCGGTGCCGAAGCCGTGGATGATGCGGATGCGGGGGAGCGATGACATATAGGCTTCGTCTATGAAGCGGTCGAGTTCGTATTCGGCTTCGGCGGTTGTTTGGCCGATAAGGTTGAGCTCGGCGGGGGCGTCTGGCGAATCGATAGGTTTGTGAAGGCTAGTGTAGCCCTTACTCACGTGCGGGCTGCTGACACGGGGCACACCCGCTACGGTTCGTGTTTCCGCCTCGGCGAGTTTGAGATCAGCGATTTTTTCGCGGAGATGCATACCACCAACGAGGATTTCGGCGGTTTCTTTGTCCATTTTTTCGATGGTACCTATGTTGCCGAACGATGTGAAAACCTTACTTCCGATTTTAATCGATTCGTCCTGCCCCTCAGGCACACTCTCTACCGGTCGGGTTTCCGCCTTTCGCCCGTCCCCGCGTTTACGCGTCGCCGTGTCACTAACTTTGGACATGACGGCTCGATTTAATTCAGCCTTTCGAGCGAGGCGTTCTTTTTCGAGCTTGTTCTTTAGGGTTTTGTCCTCTATCGCTTTGATAAAAGCTTTTGACTGGCGGTCAAATTCGTCAACGGCTTGCGCGAGTTCGCCTTCAAACTCCTTTTGCCGGGCTTTTTCTTTTTTGATCGCTTCTGTTTCAAGACCGGCGTACTTCATCGCTACTGCTTCGCGTTCTTCTTCGAGCGCGATGCGGAGGTCTTCGGCCTGCTTTGTTTCGGTTTGTAATTTGAGCAGATAGGCCTCGGCGTCTTGCGCGGAAATGTCGAGATTTTCTCTTGCGTTTTCGATCACCTTGGGCAAGATGCCAAAGCGGCTCGCGATCTGAATGCCCGAAGACGCACCGGCCAAACCGATCAGTAATTTATAGGTCGGCTGAAGTGTTTTTTCGTCAAATTCGACGGACGCATTAATTACTTTTTCGTCATTTGCGGCATAAATCTTTAGGCCGCGGTAATGCGTCGAGGCAATGACCTGAGCTCCTTTTTGTCGAAAATGATCGACGATGGCGACGCCGAGCGCCGAGCCTTCTTCGGGGTCGGTGCCGGTTCCGGCTTCGTCGAGCAGGACGAGCGAAGGCGGCATGCAATCGCTCATCATATCGGCGATATTCGACATATGCGATGAGAATGTCGAAAGATTTGCCGACAGCGATTGGTGATCGCCGATATCAGCGAGAATTGATCTGTAAAACGGAATTCGGGCTTGGCTTGCCGGAACCGGCAGACCGGAAATCGCCATCAGGCTGAGCAGGCCGGCGGTTTTTAGCACGACGGTTTTGCCACCGGCGTTTGCACCGGAGATGATCATGACGGAAGTCTGACTAGTGAGCGAAAATGAACTTGGAACGATTTCGGATTTTGGATTTTCGGTGATTCTGTTTCGTGTTTTGTCGTGTTGTTGCTTGTCTTGCGGGGCGACGGAGCCCTTACTTACGTGCGGGCTACTGACACGCGGGCTGCTGACACGGAGATTTTCTTCGAGCAGTGGATGGCGGGCGTCGATGAGTTCCAGGTTGCCGTTGTCGGAAATTTCAGGGACGACGCAGTTGAATTTGCGGGCGAATTCGACTTTGGCTTTGATGAAATCGAGTTCGGCAACTGCATCGACGGCTGTTTCGATCGCCGGAAGCTGCTCGCGGAGCTGCTCGGTCAATTCAAACAAGATGCGGGCGATCTCGCGCTCTTCCTTGCCTTTGAGATTTTGCAGTTCGTTATTGGCCTCGATAGCTTCGAGCGGCTCGACAAAAACGGTTGCTCCGCTCGATGAAAAACCGTGAGCAACGCCGCTGACTTTTCCGCGAAAGTCTGACTTTACCGGAATGACGAAACGGTCATTGCGGACGGTGACGATCTCGTCCTGGATCGCGTCGCCTGAGTTTCGCATTACTGATTCGAGCGATTTCGTCAACCGCGCCCGTTGATTCGATATTTCGCGTCTGAGGCGTGCAAGTTCGGGTGAGGCGGAATCGTCAACCTCGCCGGACGGCAGAAGCTTTTTGTTTATTCGCTCGACGGCGGCGAGTAGCGTCGGCGGAATGTGCTCAGCCTTTTGCCAGAGTGTCGGCGCGAATTCCTTTTCCGGCTGAATCGAAGATCGGGCAAACAATGCCTGTTTGCATACGTTCGAGATTTCAAGCAGACGCAGCGGCTCAAGAGCGGCGTTTTTGATCTTTAATATCGCGACCGCATCGGCGGGGTCTTCCAACCCGCTGAACGACCACGAAACCTGTTTTTCTTCAGTCAGAAATATCGTTTCGGAAATGCCTGTAAGGTCTGTCTCAAGCTCGATTCTATCAAATTTCGGGCGCAGATCAGCGAACCGCGCTTCGCCCATAGGCGTTTGCGTATTGCGGCTGACAAGCTCAAGGAGCGTGGCGTATTCGAGTGTTTCGAGCGAGAAACTCATAAGAGAATTTAGCCGCAGATTGACGCAGATGACGCAGATAAGAAAGTGTTTATTTTTACTCGAATGCAAACAATATCGTTTTTAATCGAATGCTAACATTATCAACATTCATAAAAATATCTGCGTCATCTGCGTTTATCTGCGGTAAACATTCATTTGATTTCGACGCCTCTCCAGAAGGCGACGTGGCCTTCGATGTTTTTTGCGTCGGGCTTTGTGTCAGGATAATACCAGGCGGCGTCTTTATTAGTTTCGCCATTTACGACGACGTGATAATAGCTTGCGGTGCCTTTCCAAGGGCAGACGCTGTTCGTCTCGCTTGGTTGGAAATATTCTTTATTGATCGCATCTGAAGGAAAGTAATGATTTCCCTCGACGACGACCGTGTCATCACTTTCGGCTAAAGCAGTTCCGTTCCATGTTGCTTTCATAATTTTCTCCGTTCGACAGACTTTAGTTAAGCTCCAATTCTACCGCAAGTTATGGATAGATTTCAGCGCGGACGACGGATAAACTTTTTAATTATGGAAACGGAAGTATTTTGGAAAGCGGTGACAGCCAACGACGCAAGGTTTTACCGATTTTGGCGCAGGCCGCGTTTTGCGTCATTATTTTTTGTGGACGCCACAACCAAAAAAGTAAAAGATTTCGACAAATTTTTCCAAAAATTTCAGATTTGCCGCGAACTGGCATTGCACGTCTGAAACTTTTTCTATATTCTCTCCGTAAAAGCAAATTAACAAGAATTTACATTTTTGTCGATCAAATAAAATTATCATTCGAATAAAGTTTATGAGAACAAAGCTATTTTTGCTTGTCGCGGCTGTCTGTTTGTTTGTCGGGGTCGAGATCAATGCCCAAAGTTACGCTATTGCTAACGCAAAGATCGTTACTGTTTCGGGGGCGACGATCGACAATGGGACGGTCGTTATCAGGGACGGGCTGATCGAGGCGGTCGGTGCGAACCTCAAGGCTCCGGCAGACGCCCGTGTAATTGATGCCGCGGGGCTGACGGTTTATCCGGGTTTTATTGATTCGTTGACAAATCTGGGGCTGCCGCCGGCCCCGACCAGGCCGGCGGGCGGTCAGGGCGGCGGACAAGCGGCGGCCGCCGCCGCCGCAGCACAGCCAACTTCTAATTCCAATTACCCGGCGGGCCTCAGGCCGGAGGATGCGGTCTATGACGATCTGCGTGCAACTGAATCATTGTTTGAATCGGTTAGAAATGCCGGAATTACAACTGCTTTGACGACGGGCCGAAGCGGTATTTTTAACGGCCAGTCGGCGGTGATAAATCTTGCGGGTGACTCGGTTTCGTCGATGGTTGTAAGAACACCGTTTGCTCATCATATTTCGTTTGCGACGATCGGCGGCGGCCAATATCCGGTCTCGCTATTGGGAACATTTTCAGCTTTGCGACAGATGTTTCACGACGCCGCGAGACACGCGGAACTGTTGCGGCTGTACGCCGCAAATCCGGTTGGCATGAAACGCCCCGAGGCTGATAAATCGCTCGATGCCCTGATACCGGTTCTTAATCGACAGATGCCGGTTGTCATTAACGCGAACAGCGAAATACAGATCATCCGTGCACTCGATCTGATAAAGGAGTTTAAGCTAAACGGCATCATCGGCGGCGGCCAGGAGGCGTGGAAGGTCGCCGACCGTCTGAAGGCTCAGAATGTGCCGGTCTTGCTCTCGCTCAATTTTCCAAAACGAACCGCCGCAGCGTCGCCCGAGGCTGAACCCGAATCGATGGATACACTGCGGCTCAGAGCCGAAACTCCAAAGGGGCCTGCAAAACTTGCTTCGGCGGGTGTGAAATTTGCATTCCAGTCTGGCGGTGCGACGGCTGTTGCCGATTATTTTACAAATGCAGGGAAAGCCGTCGAGGGCGGATTGAGCAGGGATGCGGCGATTCGGGCAATGACGCTCGGAGCGGCCGAGATCTTAGGTGTGGATAAACGGCTCGGTTCGATTGAAACCGGAAAGATAGCTAATCTAACGGTTGTTAGGGGCGATCTATTTGGTCGTGACAAATTTGTGCCGACGGTTTTTGTTGATGGCAAACTTTTTGAGCCGAAGGAAGCTCCGCGGGCCGCACCGGGCGGTCGCGCGAGCGGGCAGAGCATTGGCGGCACATATTCGATCACGATTGACATTCCCGGCCAGTCGCTGGCGGCCACGCTCAACTTTATACAGCAGGGAGCAGGACTTACCGGCACGATGGTTTCGCAGCTCGGCACAACGCAGATCCGAGACGGCAAGGTAGCCGCCGACGGATTTACATTCGGCGGGACGGTTCAATTTGGCGGCGCGGCAATCGACATCAATGTAACAGGGAAAGTCAGCGGCAGCCAGATCAGCGGAACGATCGATTCGCCACAGGGGCCGGTCGGGTTCTCGGGAACAAAGAATCCCTGATCGTTTATAGTCAAAACACTGGTTATATAAAGGATTTTAGAAAATACCAGTTGTTTATGTTAACAAATTCTATGAAAAAATTAACGGTATATTTAATTTTAATTTTGTTTTTTTGCGGAAATGGCCATATCACGGCGTTTGCGCAAGATAAGGGTGATGACGTTTTGATAAAAAATGCGACCGTGATGACGGCGGCAAACGGCACGCTTAGCGACACCGACATTTTGATCAGAAACGGCAAGATCACTCGGATCGGCAAGAGCGTAACGGCTCCGGCAAATACTCGTGTTATAGACGCTTCCGGTAAATATGTGACGCCCGGTATTATCGATTGCCATGCTCACTCCATGCTGGATGCGATCAACGAAGGCTCCTTTTCGGTGACCTCGATGACCCGCACACGCGATTTGCTTAATCCGGACGATATCGCTATCTATCGAGGTTTGGCCGGGGGCGTGACGTCGGCAAATCTGCTGCACGGTTCGGCAAATTCGATAGGTGGTCAGAACACTACCGTTAAGTTCAAATGGGGACGTCCGGTCGAGGATTATCCGATCGCGGATGCACCGCCGGGAATTAAATTCGCCATGGGTGAAAACGTTAAACGGTCCACGTCGTTTGCTTTGCCCGGTTCTACTCCGCGCTATCCGCGAACGCGAATGGGCGTCATCGAGGTGATGCGTGACGCCTTTATGAGAGCAAAAGATTATAGACAGTCGTGGGAGGATTTTCGAGCTAAAAAGACAAAAGTTCCACCCCGAAAAGATCTGGAATTGGAACCGCTTGTCGAGATTCTCGAAGGCAAACGGCTTGTTCACGCCCACGGTTATCGCTCTGACGAGCATCTTAATTTGCTTTTGCTTGCCGACGAAATGGGTTTTCGGGTTGCCACGCTTCAGCACGGTTTGGAGGCTTACAAAATCGCTCCGGAAATTGCAAAACGCGGGACGGGCGTTTCAATATTTACCGACAGTTGGGCATACAAACTTGAAGCCTACGACGCGATACCGTATAACGCCTATATCCTTTGGAAAAATGGTGTTAGCGTGTCGATCAATTCTGATTCGGACGAACGTATGCGCCGTCTCAATCTCGACGCCGCAAAGGTAATGAAATACGGCGGAGTTCCCGAGGAGGAGGCCCTGAAAATGATAACACTCAACCCCGCGAAACAGCTCGGTATAGACAAAAGGACCGGTTCGATCGAGGTTGGCAAAGATGCTGATATTGCCATCTGGAACGGCCATCCGTTTAGCGTTTTTTCCCGGGTCGATACGACGATGATCGAAGGGATAACCTATTTTGACCGTGCGGCCGATGCTCAAATGCGTACCGAGATCGCAAGGGAACGCGAAGCACTGGAAAAATTAGACGTCAACAAAGCTCCCGGCACCGGCGGTACATCGCCCCGCGTTCCCGCCGAGCGCAGACGCGGCGACCGCGATGACGCGGACTACGGCGACGGAGGTAATCGATAATGAATTCAAAGTTTAATGTTCAATGCTCAACGTTCCTGATTCGTTCGTTGTCTCTTTGTTTATTTGTATTCTTCTGTGGCTCGGTTTCGCAAATCGAGGCGCAGAATGACGGTTCGCAGCAGAATCAGACGGGCCGAGCCGGTACATTTGCTATTGCCGGTGCCCGGATTGTAACGGTTTCCGGTGCGGTCATCGAGAACGGAACCGTCGTCATTCAAAACGGCAAGATCGCGGCGGTCGGAACGGGCGTCAATGTTCCCGCCGCGGCGGAGCGGATTGACGGCAAAGGCTTGACCGTGTTTCCGGGCATGATCGACGCCGCTACAAATCTTGGTTTGACGGAAATCGGACAGGGCGTTAATGCATCGGTCGATGTCACCGAAACGGGAACAATGAATGCAAACGCCAAAGCGATCAAGGGTATTCACCCGCATTCGGCGCATGTCAATATCACCCGCGTAAACGGCATTACGACCGTTATGTCGCGTCCGACCGGCGGTTTGATCTCCGGCCAGTCGGCCGTTATAAATCTCAACGGTTCGACGCAGGAAGATATGGCCGTCATTGGCGAATTTGGCCTTGTAATCAATTTTCCGCGTATTTCCGGCGGCGGTTTTGGCGGCGGATTCGGCGGAGGTGGGCCCGCACTTGATTTTGCAGAGCTGGTGCGGCGTCGCGATAACCAACTAGAAGAAATAAAAAAGATGTTTGTTGCGGTCGAGAGCTATCTGCGGGCAAGGGAAGCGTATGCGAAGGATAAAAATTTATCCTACCCGGCGATTGATCTGAAATACGAGGCGATGGCCCCATATATTCGCGGCCAAAAGCCCGTAATTTTTACCGCTGAACGTGAACAGGACATTCGCGGGGTGGCAAAATTTGTCGCCGAAATGAAACTGAAAGGCATAATTATCGGCGGACAGGAAGCGTGGAAAGCGGCCGATGAGCTAAAGAGAAACAATATTGCCGTAATTTACACAAATATTTACAGCCTGCCGTTACGCGAGGACGACCCGTACGATTACCTGTTCGAGGCACCGTCAAAAATGCAGTCCGCCGGAGTGAAATACTGTATCTCAACCGGCGATAGCGGCGGCGAAGTGCGCGATCTGCCTTATCATGCCGGTCTCGCCGGTGCATTTGGCCTGTCAAAAGAAGACGCTTTGAAATCGGTCACGCTCTATCCCGCCGAAATCCTCGGCGTTGCCGACCGAATGGGGTCGATCGACGTCGGAAAGGTCGCCAATATCGTCGTCGCTGACGGTGATATTTTAGATGCCAGAACGAATATCAAATACGTCTTTATAAACGGCCGGATGCTGCCGCTCACAAGCCGCCACACCGAGCTGTTTGATAGTTTTAAGGATCGAAGATAGGGAGTCTTAACTGTGGTAAAATTTGAATTGAGGAGAACTTTATGATCTCAGTTGAGACGATTCACAAAAAGATTCAAATGCTGCCGACTTCATCCCGGAAAGAAGTCCTCGCTTTTGTAGATGGTTTGCTCGAAAAATCGGCGACGTCGACTCCAAAAGACAGGTCGTTAGCGTGGGAAGCTTGGGCAAATAGCCATTCCCACAATACAGTGATTTTAGACGATACCCGAGAATTCATTTACGAGGACAAGTAAAGTGTGGAACATATCCAAATCGACACAAACGTTCTTCTCCGGAGTGCCGAGCCAAAGCATCCGACTCACCACCAAGCGGTAATTTCGGTAAAATCTTTATTGGCAAATGGCGATAGAGTTTGCCTGATCTCTCAAAATCTAATCGAATTTTGGAATGTGGCGACGAGACCGATTAAAAACAACGGCTTCGGATGGACGCCCAGGAAAGCCGATCTGGAAATCTCTCGTTTAGAATTCTTCCTCACCCTTCTGCCCGATAGTCAGGCGATTTATCTTGAATGGAGAAAAGTAGTTTTACTCGGCGGCGTTCTCGGTAAACAAGTCCACGATGCCAGAATCGTTGCTGCAATGAACACTCACCAAATCACAAAATTGCTAACATTTAACACCAAAGATTTTAAGCGATTTAAACACATTACCTTGATCGATCCGAATATACTATAACTGACGAAAAGCAGCTTTTGCATATTAGACTTTCTGCGGCATTTCCTCGCCCTTTTCAAAAAACTCAAGCGAAGCTGAATTCAGGCAATACCGCTGGCCGGTGGGCGGCGGGCCGTCGGGGAAGACGTGTCCCTGGTGGCCGCCGCAGCGGGCACACCGGATCTCGACGCGGCGCATTCCATAGCTGTTATCTTCGATATTGTTGAGATGTTCTTTGTCAAAGGGCCGATAAAACGAAGGCCAGCCCGTACCTGATTCGAATTTATGGCTTGAGCTAAAGAGCGGCAGGCCGCAGAGACGACAGGCATAATTGCCGTCGAGTTTGTTGTCAAGAAGCGTTCCGCAAAACGCGGGTTCGGTGCCGTGATCCAGCAAAACGCGGTATTCTTCTTCGTTCAAATCCTGCGCAAGCCTTTCAACCGTTTCTTTATCAAGCGGTGCGACGTCGTAACCCGATTCTGATAATTCTTTTTCCATGATCTAATTGTCGTCTCTAAAGACACGTTTTTCAAGCTTGCGCAAACGGGCGGCCATTTCACCGAGTTTTCGAAATGCCGCTGTGGAACGCAGCCAGTCGCGGTTTTCAAATGCCGGAATACCGGACATTACTTTGCCCGGCCCTACGTCGTGCGAAGTCGCCGATTTAGCGGTCATCACGGCGTCATCACCGATTCGCAGGTGTCCGGCAATGCCGACCTGCCCTGTAAGAATGACGCGTTTGCCGATGTGCGAGCTGCCCGCGAGACCGGTTTGAGAGCAGATCAAGGCGTCCTCGTCAATTGTACATGAATGCCCGATCTGAACAAGATTGTCGATCTTGGCACCGCATTTTATGCGGGTTTCGCCGACCGAAGCGCAGTCGATAGCTGTGTTGGCCCCGATCTCTACGTCATCCTCGAGTATGACGCGGCCGGTTTGCGGTATCTTGAGCCAATGTTTTTCCTCGTCTTTTGCATAACCAAAACCGTCCGAACCGATCGTCGAATTGTTATGGATAATGCATCTCCTCCCGATTTCACAGTATGCTCGAACAGAAACGCCGGAATGGATCGTTGAGTTTTGACCGATCCTTACGTTGTCATAAATCGTAACATTTGGCATTATACGCACACCCTCTTCAATTGTGCAGCCGGCACCGATTACCGCGTTTGCGTGGATCTCAACGCTGTCTGCGACCGTTGCAGAAGCATCGATCACAGCCGACGGATGGACGAACGGTTTAATCTCCGGTTCGGGGAAAAACATACGCATTGCCCGCGTATATGCCAGGTAAGCGTCCGCCGTCCTCAATATCGCTATATCTGCTTTTTCTATTGTAATCCCGGCGTTCAGAAATATGGCCGAGGCAGCTGTCGAGGCGACCGCCGGTGTGTATTTCGGATTGGCGAGAAAGGTTATCTCGCCAACGCGGGCCAGGCCGAGACCGGCGGTTGATGTGATTTCGAGATCAGGCGAGCCTTGTTCGATAGTTGAGTTGGTCCCGGCGGCCAATATAGCAAGTTTCATTAGAATTTCCTTGAATGTTTGTTAACTGATGTGTCACACTATTTTTAGCAAACAAATTTGCCCACGCAAAGTGTCCAGACTTTGTTACCCGCTTTCCAGATCCTTTTACAGTCTTTTGGACAGGAGCTTAACGCATTATGAACCCGACCCCTTCAGAACAGCAGACCGGTAAACAAACAAAAAATTTTCCGATAAGCGAACGCGCCGATATTGTAAAAAACGAATACATCGACGGCAAGATCGTCGCAAAACCCGCGGCGAACAGGTGGCACAACCTCATTTCGACAAACTTCGCGATAGCGATCGGAAGCCGTATTCACCGCAGCACTTGTGAGCTTTATGCAAACGATATGCGCGTGAGAATAGGCAAAAATTCGATCTGTTTTCCTGACGTGGTGGTCGTCAACGGCGAACCTTCGTTCAGCGATAACGGTTCCGAATTGCTGCTAAATCCGACCGTACTGATCGAGATTTTCTCGGGCGTTTCCAAATCTACCGACCGTACGCAAAAGCTCGAAGGCTTTCTGGGCATTCCAAAGATCAAGGAATGTCTGCTCGTCAACGAAAACGAAATGCGGATCGAGCATTACGCCAGACAAAATGCAAAACAGTGGATATATCGAATATATAACGAACGCGACGACGTTATCACGCTCGAATCCATCAACTGCAAACTTTCACTAGCCGAGGTTTATGCACAGGTTAAATTAAACGAGTCGGAATTGAGCTCAAAAGCGGTAAAATAAAAACGTCTGTCAACCACAGTTTTCCGGCCTTTTGTTCACATCAAATTGACGGGGTCGATCTCGACATTGACGGTTCGCAGATCGCAGCCGTTTTGTTCGGCGTTCAGGAGGCCGATATCCAGCGTTTCGCGCAAAGAACGTCGGCTGGCGGCCTTTAAAATTATTTGGATGCGATATTCGTTTTTCAAACGCGAAAGCGAAGCCGGTGCAGGGCCGAGGGCTCGGACTTTTCTGTCAGTATTTGCCGCATCGAGCGATCGCCGTAAAATATTTGCGTTTTTTGAAGCGTAACTGTGTTCGCGGTGCTTTATCAGTATCGAAGCCAGCACAAAAAACGGCGGATACCCGAGCCGTTGCCGAAATTTTATCTCTTCTTTGTAAAACCCTTCGTAATCCTGCTCTCTGGCATGCCGCAAGGCGTAATGGTCGGGATAATAGGTCTGAATCAAAACCCGTCCAGCCAGTTTTCCGCGACCGGCACGACCGGCGACCTGCGTAATTAGCTGAAAAGTACGCTCCGCCGAACGGAGATCGGGCATTCCCAAACCGATGTCAACCGAGATAACGCCGACGAGCGTGACGTTTGGAAAATCGTGTCCCTTTGCGATCATCTGTGTGCCGACGAGCATATCCAGACGTCCGGCGGCAAATCTTAGCAGAACCTTTTCGAGTTCGCCTTTGTGGGCCATCGTGTCGCGGTCAATTCTGGCGATCCGCATCGACGGAAATTGTTTTGCAAGCAGATCTTCGATCCTTTCAGTCCCTTGGCCGACAAAATAAAGGTATTCGCTCTGGCATTTTGGACAAACTTTTGGCGATTTTTCACGATAATTGCAGTAATGGCAGATTATTTTCCCATCGCCGCGGTGAAATGTAAGTGTGATGTCGCAATTCCTGCATTTTACAGATTCACCGCATGAGCGGCACAAGACAAATTGCGAAAAGCCGCGTCGATTTAGCAAAATTATTATTTGTTCGCCTTTCGCGTGCGTGTCTTTGATCGCGTCCAGCAGTTCGAACGAGAGAGGCACATCGCGCCCGGCACGCTTGAAAACAAGACGCATATCGATCAGATCAGCCTCGGCAAGCCCGCGTCCGCCGATGCGTTCGGGCAGACGAAGATACGTGTATTTACCCGTCTGAGCGTTATGGAACGATTCCATCGCCGGCGTTGCTGAGCCGAGCACGACGACCGCACCGGCCATATTTGCACGCATTACGGCGACGTCGCGTGCGTTGTAAAACGGCGATTCGTGTTGTCGGTACGACGGATCATGTTCCTCATCGACGATCACGAGACCGATATTTTCAAGCGGCGCAAAGACGGCCGAACGGGTACCGATGGCGATACGGGCGTCACCGCGTCGGATGCGCCGCCATTCGTCAAACCGTTCGCCGGACGACAGATTTGAATGCAAGATCGCAACATCCGCTCCGAAAACTGCACGCAGACGGCGCGAAAAAACAGGCGTCAAAGCGATCTCCGGCACAAGCATCATCGCTGAGCGTCCGGCGTCGAGAGCAACCCTCATGGCCTGGATATAGACCTCAGTTTTACCGCTGCCCGTGACGCCGTGCAGGAGAAAGGCCTTGTACGTCCCGTCGTCGGCCTGTGCCGACTTGATCGCGTCGAGAGCCGCCTGCTGTTCGTCGGTCAATATAAAACCGTCGCGATCAGGCAGATTTGCACCAGCCAGAGGGTCGCGCATCAAGTCTTGAACATAGACCTCGACAATTCCGTGTTTGGCGAGCGTATTTATGGGCGACGCCCCGACGTCGGCGCGTTCGAGTAGGTCGGTAAAGAGCATTTCATCGTCATTCGTCGATAAAATCTCAACTATCCTCTGCTGCTGTTCGGTTAATACCTTATCTTGGCTGCCGGAATGATCCAATAGACGCACCGCCTTACGTCTTTTCGGCCGTACTCTATCGGAATTGATCCCTGCCGGCAGCGAAGCCTTAAGCATCTCGCCCCAAAAGCTCGCATAATAATCGGCCGTCCATTGTGTCAATCTCAGGATCTCGGGCGTAATCAGAGGTTCGTCGTCAATTACTTCGATAATATTTTTGATCTTTGACTCGTCGATCTCTAAGTCAGGCGGAAGCTCGTTGTGCAAACTGACCGCGTAGCCCGTCAGATTTCGTCGTCCAAACGGCAGCATTAACCTCGTTCCCGGTTTGATCGATGCGTTCATTTCGCAGGGAATGCGATACGTGAAAACGCGCCTAAGCGGGACAGGCAGAGCTGCCTCGACGTAAACCGGTGAACTTTTCGTCTCAGGTATGGACATTTTTGAGTCTTCGGACAAAATGATAACCTATTGACGGGAATAATTGCCGAGACGCGGGATTTTAAGAATTTACAAAATTCCGCGGTTTGCTGATACGGTTCGAAAATCCCGGTATATTTCTGCGACTCAACGGGGAAAATTTAAAAAAGCTGATGGACGATATATTCAAACACGAAGAGAAAAAACGCGGCGTCAACAAGGTTTTTATCGCTGCCCTGCTGATCGGTGCCGCCGCGATCGGCGTAGCTATATGGGTATTGTCGTTAAAGCCGTCTATGGACGTACAGACCGCCAGGATACTGGAAAACTCGTTCCGCGAGGGTTCGCCTGAATTTGCAGAACTCAATAAATCCATTATAATCTCGACCGATAACAGCACGGTCGAATCGCCGATGGCGACCGGCAAGATATCGATGTTTATCAGCGGCAAGATTCGTAATAGAGGTACACGCAATATCGACGCTCTCGAGGTCAATGTAGGCGTCATCGATCAGTTTAACAAGGTTTTGCGTGAACGCCGCATCCTCGTTGTTCCGGTTCAACAGCCTAGCCTCGGACCCGGCGAAATTATCCCTATAACGCTTACGCTCGACGGCTTTGACAAGACGGATGACCGGGCCAATATTCGATGGAAAGTAACCGCGATCAGCTCGGCGCCGTAAAAAATGTTCTAAATTTTACTTTAGTTGTTTGCGGCCGGCCTTGCGGGATCGGCTTGTTGCTGTGTTATCGAATTTGGACTTCGGTTTGTCATTTTCCAATCTGAGCCTTCTTTAACGAATACGACTTTGATGCCGTTCGGGTAAATGTCGGAACGGATCTCCGCAATCGCCGTGTTGCCATTGATAGTCTCGTTTCGAACTTCACAGACTTTGCCGGAAACCTTGTCGACCTCAAGAAATTTCATGAGGCTGTCTATCTTTTCCTCTTTCATTTGTTCTTCGAATATCTCGATAGTGTCCTGCGAATAGACCTTACGCAGGGCGGCCTCGTCATTATTGACCCAAGCCTGGCAATATGCTTTGAAGACCGGCGTCAAGGTCGGGGCGGCATTGATCATTTCGTCCGATTCCGGAGTTTTTGCCGCAATCGGGGTTGTCGAAGCCTCATTCGCAGTCGGGGCAGGATTGCCGCATCCGATGAAAACAAACGACGAAAGAAAAATAAACGAAAGTAAAATCCTTTGAAATTTCATAATAAACCGGGACGTCTCCATACAGACCAATTTTCCGAGTATAATAGCTTTTAGGAAAATGAACAAAGCCGTACCTACCGAATTTACCCGTTTATTTCTGCTCGAACGCCTGCCCGAACCGCTGACGCCGGCAAGCCGGCATTTGCAGCTTTTTGATAATTATATCGAAAACACGCGGCTGCGTCTGCGTCAGATCCGCGATCCTTATTCTAAATCATGGATGCGGATATTGCAGCAGCGATCGACGTCGGAAGATGCGGAAAAAAATGGCGGATCAAAACTTATCGAAATGAATCTGAACGCCGCCGAATATTTGGTGTTCGAGCGATTTAAGGCTAATGAGATACGAAAGAACAGGTATTTTTACGAATTTGGCCAATCGCTGTTTGTATTCGACATATTTCTGGGCCGGCTTTGGGGGTTGAATATGGCGAAAATAGATTTTGAATCGCGGGACGATATGGAGCGTTTTGCACCAACGCCTTTTTTAGTTTTTGAGGTGACAGACGATCCGTTTTTTTCGGGTGAAAATTTGGTTAAAATTAATTTCGCGGATGTTCAGACTGAGATAGCAAAGGCTGGATTCGCGTCTTCGTCGCGTGTAAATTACTTTCCGGATTGACCCTGTTTTTTTAAGTTTTTTACGTCATCCTTCAGCTTTTTCAGTCCTTTTAGATGAGCATTTTGAAGCCTGTATTCGTCTAGCGGTTTGACCGGAATGCCCGACCATACACCGGGACGCACTATCTTGTGTGGAAAAACAGCGGATTTCGCACCGATAACAGCTCCGGCTTTGATCGTCACGTGATCGGCAATGCCGACCTGTCCGGCGATCGTGACGTCGTCTTCGATAACAGAACTGCCCGCGATGCCGGACTGAGCGGCGATCAGAACACGTTTCCCGATCTGCACATTATGAGCGATTTGGACGAGATTATCTATCTTTGTTCCGTCGTCGATGCGGGTCGTGCCGAGAGAACCCCGGTCGATCGAACAGTTTGAACCGATCTCTACGTTGTTTCCGATAATTGTTGATCCTATTTGCGGGAACTGCACGTGTTCGCCGACCTCGTTTTTAACATATCCAAATCCGTCGGAACCGATAACCGTACCGGCATGAATCACGCAGTTATTTCCAATCTCGACGTTGTCGTAAATAACACAGTTTGGATGGATTACTGTTAGATTTTTTATGGTCACATTCCGGCCGACCCGGACGCCGTCAGCAATTTGGCATCCTTCTCCGATGTATGAATGCTCACCGATTGTGACAAAAGCTCCTATTTCAAGCGTCCGAACGTCCGCTGAACTGGCAATTTTCGATTGGTTTTTGCCAAAATATCTCCGTTGATGTTTTTGAAGTTTTTGAGCCACCAGCGTAAACGCAAGTTTCGGATCTTTGACGTGAATATGCGGCTGGGATGTTTCTCCGCAGAAGTCAAGCGGTACGAGCAGACACGACGCTCTCGACTCAAATGTCATTTCGCTCTTTTCGAAAAAAGCGATCTCACTCTCAACGGCAGCGGTAACAGACGCGATACCGCTGATCTCGACTGTGCCGTCGCCTACGATCTCCGCGGAAAGAAAATCTGCGATTTCCTGTGTTTTCATTCATTACAATGTAATCGGTTTTAAGGGAAAAGTCAGGTACAAGTGTTATGAAGTTTGCCGCTCAGCTTCGTTGACGACGGTTTGCAGGAAAATCTCCATTCCCTGAATGATAAAACCGTCAAGATTATCGAGACGCCGGAGGATCGGAGCGGCTTCGCTATCGAGAAAATCAAGATCGGCGAGGTCTATTGACACCTTATTTCCTGTTTCGGCCCTGATTTCGAGGCCGATCCGTTCCAAAAGCCGTGCATCATCGCCGAGCATTTCGCCTTCGACTCTTAAGATCGTGCGGCCATTCACATTGTCATCGATCTGATTTATTTGCGTCGCCATTTCTACCGATTAGATGCCAAAATGCAGCGTCAGGTTTCAACTTGAGAAAATTTCTTAATCACGAGGAAGACGCCGGCAAAGATCAGCGTCGCCGCGGCAATAAATTTAAGATCAATCTTTTCACCCAAAAAAGCAACCGCCGCCAAAAAGCCGATCAACGGTTGGAGGTAAACAAAAACGGCCACGGTTGACGGATTTACGCGGGCCAGCGCCCACGCATTGAGAAAATAGGGGACCGCCGTCGCAAATATCCCAACATAGATAACCAGAAACCAGATTGTCGGGCTTACACCTGAAATATCGACCGCCGAGAAAGAAAAGGCACCGAGCGGCACGCAGATGATCGACGCAAATACAAATATCCACATTATCGAGCGAAACGCTCCGTTTCGCGTCACAATCCGTTTTGACGTTGCGACATATATGCCGTAGGAAAGCGAATTTAGTATCACAAGTATGTCGCCAACGGTCGTCTGTGATGAGAACGAGGCGTTTCGCGGATCGATCAGAAATATAACGCCCGCCGCCGCCAAAATGATGCCGACGATCTTTACGCCTCTTAGTTTTTCGGCTCCGATGATCGAACCGACGGCGAGCGTAAAGATCGGTATGGTTACGGCCAGGAGAGACGTATTCGAGGCCTTAGTGAGCGATAGCCCCGTTACAAACAAAAGCTGATTGAACGTCACCGCGACAAGACTCAGCGCAGCGAGCCGCCAATAATCGCTCTTTTCCTGTAACCAAACCCTGCCACGGACTATCTGAACCGCGACCAGTATCAAGGCCGTTATGCCAACGCGAAAACCAACAAGGGCAACCGCCGGTATAACCGCCAAAACGACCTTGCCGATAACCGCCAGAGTTCCAAAAAATACCTGCACGACGATCAATGCAGTATAAGGGCCGATGTCCATTTCGCCGGAAGGTGGATTCGTTTCTGGTTTTTGCATTTGCTAATCTATTCTATCAGAACTCAACGCACAGGTTTGTCGGCGATATCGGCATAAAGTTGCTGGTATTGCTGAGCGGCGCGGTTCCACGAATACTGTGATGCCCATTGACGGATAGCGTCGGGCTTTGACGGAGAACGGTCGTAATCCCTGAGACCGGCTCGAAAGGTGCCGACCACGTGTTCAGGCGAAAAATTTTGCCAGTAATAGGCCGCGTCGCCGCCAATTTCGGGTAGGCTTGTAAGACTAGAGAGAAATACAGGTTTGCCGAGCGACAGGGCCTCGACTGCCGGCAGTCCGAAGCCCTCGCTAAGCGAAGGAAAAACGAACGCCCGACAATGCTGGTAGAGCCATAACCGCTCTGCGTCATCCACCTTTCCGGGCAGTATCACGCGATCACGCACTCCGATTCTATCAGCTTCGGCCAGGATATAGTTTGCATAATCGCCCGCTGTCGAACCGGCAATAATGAGCCGTATGCCCGGAAAATCAATTAATAGAGGCAGCAAGATGTGGAAATTTTTTTTTGCGCTTATGATGCCGATGGCAAAAATGAAATCGCCCGGCGGCACGAGGCCCGGGCGCTTGGCTGCGACAAGATTCTGAAGTGGGTTGCCATTATAAATTACCTCGATCGGGATGTCCGCTACATCGATATTTTCGCGTAGTATCTGCTGGGTAAACCGTGAAACGGTGACCAGCGCCGATGCTCGATTCACCATTCGCTGCAAGCGGCGCAGACGCTCTGCACGCTTGAACTGGCTCCGGTACTTATCCAAAAAATTCAAATCGTGGACCGTCAGCAAGACCTTAGTTCGCCGGTCGCGCGGCAGGAATTTCGTGTCTTGATGAGTCGCGTGCCAGATATCGCAGCCACCGGTCGGAACTCCCAGAAACTTGTCGACCCACGTGACTACGCGATATTGTTGCCGTTCGCCAACAAAAATGTTGTCGGATCCCCGCCGAACGTAAAATCGCGACTCAAAATCGGCATTATTTTGATCGAGCAATGCTTTACCAAGATGCAGACAGAATTGCCCCAGTCCGCTGTGCGGATTCCTGAGCCGCTCCATATCGATAAAAACTCTGGGCATTGACTCACACTCGTAGATATTAAGAAATTCTTTTTCGGATAAAGGTGGTCCTCTCCCTCGTCATCTATTACGCGGATGAAGGAGCGTTCTGCGGACTCGTCAGGAATTATCTGATAAATCTTTCGCGGGTTAGCAGCATTCCCTTTTCAGAGCGAATACAGATTGCGAATTTTTTTATCATTCTGTTTATTTTTTATCGCTAATCTTTCGCAACATTTCTTTCGATCCAGAGGTTAAGGAGTGTTTCGGCGGAAACTCCATGAGCTTTTGCGATCGCGGACATTTTTGCTGAAAGGTTGGTTTCGACAGGGAAGTATGTCTTTTGCGACCCGCTCTCGACCTCAAATTCTACTTCCTCGGTCTGATCCCAGTAATCGGTAATGTCGTGGGTGTCCCAAAACCCTCCGATCTTTTCATATGAATCGGCTTCTGATATCGAACTTTTATTTCCTTGCATATCGTTTTCGTTCAGATTTGGTCATCTCTCGGGCAGACAAGATAAATGCCTCCCGACACTTTTTGTAAACAAAAAACACTATCAAATACCTTCCGGCATCGGTCTGGCCGGCGGCGTAAAAAACTTTTCACCTATATGGTCACCTTTTTCAACAAATCTGAAACGCGGTGAATTCATAAAAACCTCAAGAACTTCCTCTTGGGTGACCCCTTGCTTCCA
The DNA here is from genome assembly GCA_041747575.1 of Pyrinomonadaceae bacterium. Classification (GTDB taxonomy): domain Bacteria; phylum Acidobacteriota; class Blastocatellia; order Pyrinomonadales; family Pyrinomonadaceae; genus OLB17. The sequence continues at coordinate 17,801 of JBGTEX010000062.1, read as the reverse complement.
AAGTAGTTTTTGAACAATTTTATCAAGCCAAATAACCGCGAATTTTCATTACATTAACATCATCGCCGGACTTTCGAGCATTTGTTTGAATGTCTGGAGGAATTTTGCGCCGGTTGCTCCGTCTATGACGCGGTGGTCGCACGACATAGTGACGTTCATTATTGAGCGGATTTTGATCTCGCCGGCGCGGACGACCGGCGTATGGTTTGCTCCGCCGATGGCGATAATGGCGGCTTCCGGAGGATTGATGATCGCGGTGAACTCTTTGACGCCCATCATTCCGAGATTGCTGATCGAGAATGTGGCGCCGGTGTATTCTTCGGGCTGTAGCTTTTTCGATTTTGCTTTTGCTGCAAGGTCTTTTATCTCGGCCGAAATTTCGGCAAGGCCTTTCATATTTGCACCTCGGACGACGGGCGTGATCAAGCCTTCGTCGATAGCGACGGCAACGCCGATGTCGGCCTGTTCATAAAACCTGACGGTCTTGTCCTGATACGACGCATTGACCCACGGATGCCTGAGCAGCGACATTGCGGCGGCTTTGATGATAATGTCGTTTACGCTGATCTTTGCGTCGTCATCGAGGTTGGCGTTTATCTGTTTGCGGACGGCGAGCGTATTGTCCATCTCGATCTCAACCGTGAGATAAAATGTCGGTATCGGCCCGATTGATTCGGCCAAGCGGCTGGCGATAACCTGCCGAATTTTCGATGTCTGCTCATCACGAAAGGCGGAAGCTCCAACCTGGTTCGATGGCGTAAACGTTTGTTTCTGACCATCGGATGCTGACGACCGACCACTAACAGCGGCCTCGATATCACGTTTTATAATGCGGCCATTCGGCCCGCTGCCCGAAATCGATTTGAGATCGACGCCGTTTTCCGCCGCCATACGCGCCGCTATCGGCGAAACGATCAAGCGGCCGTTAGTATTGCTGGCTTGAGCGGGCGGCGAGGACGGCTCCTCAGATTTGGCAGTTTTGACATTTGATGACGGCGAGTCTGGCGAAGCGGAGCCCTGACTTACGTGCGGGCTATTAACATCGTCCGATGATGCAGGCTCTTTTTCTGACTTTGTTCTCTTCGTGTCATCTGTGGCTGGTTTCTCCGGTTCTGACTTGCCGTTTGACGAAACTTCTTTTAGCAGGTCGGCGATGTCTTCGCCGGCTTGGCCGATGATCGCGATCGTTTCGCCCAAAGCAGCGGTGTCACCGGCATCTTTTAAAATCTTCAAAAGCGTGCCACCCGAAAGCGCGGTCATTTCCATCGTCGCCTTGTCGGTATCAACCTCGGCAAGCGTTTCGTTCGCTTCAAAAGCGTCGCCCTCGTTCTTTACCCATTGCGAGATCTGTCCCTCTTCCATCGTCGGCGACAGCTTCGGCATTAAAAATTTTTCAGCCATAAAATCGTTTAGTCAATGTCGTTCTCAGTCAAATCCGCTTGTTTCAGGAGATGTCGGAATAAACCCATTTTTAGAGACTGGTTTTTGTGAACCGGAACCGAAAGTCTCACATCGGTTCCAGATTTTCCGTAGATATGGTGACTTCCCTGAATACGCAATAGAGTCCACCATGCTTTTCGAGGAGCCGGCAAAACTCTTTTCCGGAAAGTGATTTCATACCGCAATTTCTACCAGCCGGTCGTGTTCGCCGATTTTAATCGCACCAAGGTCAACGGAAAGACAGCCTTCGACCGCTTCATATAAGTTGCCGAGAAGCTCTTCAAAATCGTCACCTTCCGTAGCGCAGCCCGCTATCGCCGGAACCTCGGCCCAATATCCGCCCTCTTCGGCTTCATGAACAATCACTTTCAATTTCATATTATCTGTCTCGTCAACCCCAATTCTGCCGCTGGCTTCTGATTCGTCCGAACACTGCGGCCGTTGCTTCGGGGCTTGTTTCAAGGAAAAAGAGTCTCAAAAATGTTCACCATGTCAGCGAAATGCACATTGTGTTCCTTGAAGACCTTGTTCGCTTTACAGGGATCCCAAGTAACTTTCATTTACAGGTATCAGGCTTCGTTCGCCGCCGAGACGATTTCCCCGCTATGCGGCAAGTTTCTCCCGAAGCCTATCGACGAATTCCTCATCGTTCAAGAGTTCTTCCCGCAGACGCTTAAGCCGTGCTTCTGACGGCAAAAGTTCGGGAGGGCCGGTGTAATGGCGCCGCTTTATTCGCCTCAGCCCGTGAGCTTTTTCCTCATCTGTCGTTTCGATAAAGACCAACTTATTTTCTGCTTCTTGCTTTGTCATAAACTTTTATCATCCAGTTTTCAGCCTTTCGGGCCGTGATAAATCTGAGATGCGTGTCCGACAGCTCGGTGAACGCCAAAAAAATCAATCCGTATTCACGCGTAAGGCCGATGATCGTGAACCGAAGCTCATCGGCGGTTGAATGAATCTCGTCAATATCCTCGAAGGCGAACGGATCGTTAAATACGTCCTTTATTTTATCAAAATCCACCTTGTGTTCGGCAAGAACTTTTTCTCGCTTGGGCGGATCCCATGTAAATTTCATTACAAATAACAAACTTCCTTAACTGCCGCGACTATTTTATCAACGTCCGGTAATGCCAGCTCTTCCAGGTTCTTCGCGTAGGGCATTGGGGCTTCGGCGCATGAGATGCGTTTTACGGGGGCATCGAGATGGTCAAAAGCGTGTTCCATAACCTTGTGCGAAATTTCGGCGCCGACCGACGCGAATGCGTGTGATTCCTCGGCGATGACGAGGCGGTTTGTTTTCTTTACGGAATTTATGATCGTGTCTATATCGAGCGGCTTTATAGTTCGCGGATCAATAACCTCGACCGACACGTCAAACCCTTCCTGCATCAATTCCGCAGCCTGCAAAGCAAGAGGCACGGTCATCGAGCGGGCGACGATCGTGCAGTCCGATCCCTCGCGTTTAACATCCGCGACACCGAGCGGGATCGTGAAATCATCATCTCCGGGCACTTCGCCTTTTAGGCCGTACATCCTTTCCTGTTCGAGAAATATTACCGGATTATCATCGCGGATAGATGATTTTAACAAGCCTTTTGCATCAGCCGCCGTCGATGGCATTACGACTTTCAGGCCGGGAAAATTTGCGTAAAAGGCCTCTAGCGCGTGCGAATGCTGCGACGATACCTGATAGGCCGAACCGTTCGGCCCGCGAAAAACGATCGGCACCTTAAACTGCCCGCCCGACATATAGAACATTTTCGCCGCGTGATTTATGATCTGATCGGCCGCGAGAACTGAAAAATTCCACGTCATAAACTCGATCACGGGCCGCAAGCCGGCCATCGCCGCCCCGACGCCGACCGCGGCAAAGCCAAGCTCGGTGATAGGCGTATCAACGACACGCTTATCGCCAAACTCCTTCCAAAGCCCGCGCGTCACCTTATAAGCACCGTCGTACTCAGCGACCTCTTCGCCCATGACGAAAACATTTTCGTCCCTGATTATTTCTTCGCGAAGCGCCTCATTCAGCGCATCGCGGATTGTTAAAACTGCCATATAATTAGATTCGATAAATCCATGCACTTTCGCTTACCGTCGGCCCATCAGTATAGCCGCCCGCGATCAAAACTTGTCCGTCTTTCAAAAGGGTTGCCGTTGCAAACAATCGTTTCGTACCCATTCCGCCACCGGCAAACGAAAAACTATTGGTTGTCGGATCGAAAACTTCCGCCCGATCTGCGCCGCCTGCGATCAAAACTTTTCCGCTGGGTAAAAGTATCGCCGTGCCCTGCAGCTTGTAACGGGCGGTCATCATATTGTTTTTGACAGGCGTAAAAGTCTTTTTCGCCGGATCGAAAATTTCAGCGTTTCGGTATGCTCCGGCGCCGTCGCGTTCGTCCGAGCCGCCGATAATCAAAACTCTGCCGTCCGCCAGCCGTGTCGCGTCGTGCTTGTGCCGCTTAACCGTTAAATTTCCGGCCGGCCCGAATGTGCCGTTCGCTGGGTCGTAGATTTCAGCACTTGTGTAGATTGTAATGTCAGCCCGCCTGCCTTTATGACCGCCTGTGATCAGCACTTTTCCGTCATTCAGCAAAGTTGCGGTGTGCGATTCACGCTGATTTGTCATTCCGCCTGTGGCCGTAAAAGTATCTTTCTCTGGGTCGTAAATTTCGGCATCTGCCAAAAATGTCCATCCGGTCCCGACGCCTCCAGCCAAGAGAACTTTGCCGTTGTTCAAAAGCGTGGCGACGTGGCCGCTTCTCGCCGTTACCATTTGGCCGGTTGACTCAAATCGGTTTGTGGCCGGGTCGTAGATTTCAGCGCTTTTAAGATATACGCCGTTGTAACCGCCTGAGATCAAGACTTTGCCGTTTGGCAAAAGAGTTGCCGTATGGCTCGCTCGGGCCACGGACATGTTGTCCGCAGGACTAAAAGTTTTTGCTATCGGGTCATAAATTTCAGCGCTCAACAGCCCGCCGCCGTTAGCGACGAACCCACCCGCGATCAGAACCTTTCCCGTATTGAGCAATGTAGCCGTATGCGTTGCCCGTTTCGCCCCCATGCTCTGAATCACACTTACTACGCCGTCACCAGTAATGTTGGTTTTTGATTTTTGTTCGTTGGTTTGGATTTGGGCATTGCAACTCGAAACAAGAGTAAAAGTCAGCATCAGCATTACAAAAAAGAGCGTTTCTTTTCTAAATTTTTTCATTGTATTTTCTCCCAAATAGTAAAGCAGATTTGCAATCTGCCTAAGTGTGGTCAAAACTCCCATAAATGATCTAGATAGAGACGGGCTTAAGCCAGTGCCAATTCCGTTTCTTCCAAAAGCTGCCTTATTTTCGATGGAAATTCGACGGGTAAAAACCACTCAATCGGGCAGACGGTCGTTTCGTTGTTTTCGTCCTTAACCGTGCAGGTTTTGTGTCGCGGCTGCACAACGACACTGTAAATTTTGAACGGGATCAAATCTTCGTCGCTGCTGGAAAGGCAAATTGCAAAAGTCTGCACTTTTGACGAATCCGCCAGAACCTTCTTTTCAACAACGAACTCACGGCTCGGCGAGGCCTTGCCGGTTTCAATCAAGCCGACTTCCTTCACGCTTTCAAGTAATTCATCAAAGTTTTTTTCGTTCATCGAAGCCATTCTTTCACCTCTGCTGACAATCTTTTTAGCTGCGACTTGTCTAGATCAGCTTGCTGATTCTTGCCGTAAATCGCCATTAAGTAAATATAACCTTTTTCCGACGCGAAATAGTATATAATGCGAGCGCCGCCGCGTTTTCCTTTTCCTTCAATCCGCCAGCGTATTTTTCTCAAACCGCTGCCGCCCGGAATAACGTCTCCGAGAAGAAAGTTCTCCTGTAAGTAATTCTGAAGCAAGAAATAGCTTTCTTCCGATAACAGCGAGTTGACATCCCTTGTAAATGCTTTCGTTTCTCTGAAACTGTAAAGCTGATTCATCGGTTCTAGGCGTAAACGTCGGTCAGCAATTCGCTTTCATCCGGCAACGGGCTTTCGTCGGCAAATTTCACTGCCTTCTCGACTGCCGCGACGGCTTCCTTTTCAATTTTTTCAAAATCCTTATCGTCCAAAACTTTCGATTCTTTCAAGCTGTCTTTGAATAAAACGATCGGGTCACGTTCCTGATATTTTGCAATTTCGTCACGGGTTCGGTATTTGCCGGGGTCGGACATTGAATGTCCCATAAAACGATACGCACGTATTTCAAGAAGCGTCGGCAGCGATTCGTTGCGGGCGCGCTCAACGGCACGGAGCGTTGCGTCGCGGACGGCCATAACGTCCATGCCGTCGACAAATTCATTGGCAATGCCGTATCCGTCACCTTTTTTTGCAATACTGTCAACGCTCATCGCCCGTTCCTGCGATGTTCCCATGCCGTACCGGTTATTTTCGCAGATATAGATGATCGGCAGCTTCCAAAGCGCGGCCATATTCAGCGATTCGTGAAACATTCCCTGATTGACAGCTGCTTCGCCAAAAAAACAGAGCGTAACCTGGCCACTCTCTTTGTATTTTGCGGCGTATGCCATTCCGGTCCCGACGCCGATCTGACCGCCGACGATGCCGTGGCCGCCGTAAAATTGATGCTCTTTCGAGAACATATGCATCGAACCGCCTTTTCCTTTAACGCACCCGCCGATCTTTCCGTAAAGCTCGGCCATTACGGACTCCGGCGTCATTCCCTTGACCATCGCCTGAACGTGATCGCGATAGGCTGTTATCACCATATCAGATGGCTTGAGCGCCATTATCGAGCCGACCGCGATAGCTTCCTGGCCGATATAGAGATGACAAAATCCGCCAATCTTCCCGATACGATAGACTTCGGCACACTTTTCCTCGAACCGCCGGCCCAGCACTAATTGGTAAAGCATCGAGCGAAGCAGCTTTTTATCCGCTTCTTTAATTGATGCAAGTTGTGCGTCGCGCCGGTCCAGATATTCCTTATGAGTTTGTTCTAAAGTATCAAAATCCTTAGCTTCCCCATCCTTACTTTTCTTTGCGGTGTCTGCATCGCTGCCGTTTGTCGAGGCTTTCAATGCTTTAGTTTCTGGTTTCGTTTGCGTGGCTGCTTTTGGCAAAATCAAATCCTCCGTTGGAATAAAAAAGTGATTATTTGCATCTAATCTATAGAGGCTATTATAAGCGAGCCTGGATATTTGTGCAAAAGATTCATTATCCGTCTATGTGTGGTAAATCACAAAAATGTTATAGTTTTATTAAGTTTTAAGGCCTTTTATGAGCAAAGTCGTTTTTAGAATAATATTTGCGGTCATCTTATTTTCAACCGCCGCGCTGGCGCAAAATCCGGCCAGCTGGAGCTTGTCCTCCGATGCAAAAGATAAAACGCTAAAAGCCGGTGACGCGGCCAAAGCCGATTTGAAGGCTGAGATCGAACCGGGCTGGCATTTGTATGCGTTAGAGCAGCCCGAAGGCGGGCCGATAGCAACAACCGTAAAGATCACCGACGGTAATCCATTTGAAATAGCGGGAAAAATAGGATCGCCGAATCCGGTCATACAGATCGATCCCCTATTTCAGGGAACCGACGGCAAGCCGCTTGAGACGAAATATTACGCCGACGCGGTGACCTTTGCGATTCCGCTCAAAGCCACCGCGGAAACTACATCGGCCGCATTGTCTCTGGATGTGCGCTTTCAGCTTTGTAACGACTCAGTTTGCCTGCCCCCGAAAACGGTTCGGGTGTCGTTTGATGGTTCTGAAGATGTAAAACGGTCAACGGCCGGAACCAGCACTTCAGCAGCGGGCAACACGGCATCGGCCGGCGATCAGCAAAGCGTTTCACCTACAGGCGGCAATAATCAACAGCCGACCGATATCTGGCCGTTTCTCTGGCTTGCGGTCACACTTGGTGCGTTGTCCCTGCTGACCCCCTGCGTATTTCCGATGATACCGATCACGGTATCCTATTTTACAAATCATTCGGGCGGCAGCCGTGGTAAAGCTGTGCGGCTTGCGTCTATTTATTCACTCGGAATTATCGCGACTTTTACGATCCTGGGGATGCTGATCGCAATATTTGTCGGTGCAGCGGGAATTAACCTTTTTGCCGCAAATCCATATATCAACATTCTCATCGCCGCGATTTTTCTCTTTTTTGCATTTAATCTGTTTGGGGCCTACGAGCTGACAATTCCGACCGGCATTCTGACAAAGCTCGACAGCCTGACGCGAAGCAAAGAAGGCGAAGGAAGCGGTATCGTCGGTGCTCTGTTGATGGGCTTGACGTTTACACTAACCTCATTTACCTGTACGTCGCCGTTTGTCGGGACAATACTCGTTTCGGCTTCGCAGGGCGACTGGCAGATGCCTTTGCTGGGAATGCTTGCATTTTCGACCGTTTTTGCTTTGCCGTTTTTCGCTCTTGCACTTGCACCGCAGCTGATGGCGCAATTGCCGCGTGCCGGCGGCTGGATGAATTCGGTCAAGGTAGCAATGGGTTTTCTCGAGGTTGCGGCCGCGATGAAATTTATCTCAAACGTCGATCTCGTTTGGAAATGGGGCATCTTTACTCGCGACGTCGTCCTCGCCGTCTGGATCGCCATCGGAGTCATTCTCTCGGTCTATCTGCTTGGTAAATTTCAACTCTCGCACGATTCAAAACCCGAACGGCTTGGCGCATTCCGTATGTTTTCGGCGGTCATCAGCCTGGCGGTCAGTTTCTATTTATTAACCGGACTTTTTGGTGCGAAACTCGGCGAACTCGAAGCATTTCTTCCGCCGGATCTCAGCAACTCAACATCGAAGTTTTCCGATGGCGGCCAGAAACTGCAATGGATCAAGGATGATTATCCGGCGGCTCTGGCAAAGGCAAAAGCCGAGGGTAAAAATGTTTTTGTTGATTTCACCGGCTACACGTGTACCAATTGCCGTTGGATGGAAGCAAACATTTTTGTTAAACCGGAAGTCGAGGCCGAGCTGAGAAAATTTGTCCTCTCATCGCTTTACACCGACGGCGACGGCGAAATTTACGAACGCCAGCAGCAAATGGAACAGGATATGTTCGGCACGGTTGCGTTGCCGTTTTACGCAATTGTCGATGGTGACGGCAAAACCATTGCGACCTTTCCCGGCCTTACAAGAGATGCTTCCGAATTCGTTGATTTCCTTAAAAAAGGGCAGATTAATTAGCTCGGCAAAAGCCGCCCACCTACAGGCCGGATGCTTGCTTTATCCGAGACACGATGATATTACATTAAGGAATAGTTTTGGCTTTTTAAGGCGAAATGCACCTTTCTGATAATGAAGACGGTTCCGGTTAAAAGTTTGATTGACGGCCTCTGCTCGATTCGCGAGGCGGATTTTACTTGTGACAATGTATATAGGTATTTGTCTGATAATCCGGTCGATTTAGATTCAATTTCCAATTATTTCTATTGGAGCCAGAACTTTTACACCCGGAATTTGATCTATAAAGATGACCGCTTCGAGATGATGGCCATCTGTTGGGAAAAGGGACAGGTTTCACGCATACACAATCATTCCGAACAAAAATGCTGGATGACCGTTCCGGTCGGAAAACTGCTCGGACAAAACTTTTCGGTAGCCGAGATAGACGAAATGAATGGATACTGCAAACTCGTCGAAACCGATACCTTCGAGATGTCAGATTGCCTCGCAGCCAAGGTGGAACTGGAAGAACCTGTCCATCAAATATTAAATCTCGAAGAATATAACCAGCGCGCCGTCAGCATCCACATTTACTCAAAACCCTACGAACGCTGCCTTTCCTATTGCCGCGACACCGATACATTTAAGGAAGTCCCTCTATTTTATACCAGCATGAACGGCAAGCTCTGCGACGGCGTGACTCTGTAATTTCAAACTAAAGCTATTACCAATTTTTAAATTGTCCATCAACAATAATTTATAGCTGAAAATTTGCCTTTTTGTGAAGTAGGCTGCTGTGAATATGTTTAAGAATGCCTCGAACGTAATGATTGGAGCGGTCTGTCTGGCCCTAATTGCTCTCAGATTTTGGCGCGTCGCGGATTCGTGTTTGTGGTTTGATGAGATATTCAGCGTTCATGCGGCGACGCATTCGTGGGATTCGATCCTTTCTTTTATCGCCCTCGATCTTATACATCCGCCGCTTTTTTACGTTTTATTGAAATTATGGATAGGCGTCGGCGGTGAAAGCGTTTTGTGGTTGCGGTCGTTTTCGGTTGTTTTTTCTATTCTTGCGATTTTCCCATTCATCGCTTTGTGCCGTCAGCTCAGGCTCTCGCCGGCTGTCCAAATTCTTGCTCTTTTCTTAGTTGCCGTAAACGGTTCGCTTATCAAATATGCTCAGGAAGTGCGGATGTACAGCCTCTTGTTTTGCTTTTCATTGCTTTCGACCTGGCTTTTTTCTCGATTTCTCAACAAGGGGAAAGGTTTTATCCCTTTAGTTTTGATCAATATATTGCTGGTTTACACGCATTATTTTGGCTGGTTCGTTGTGTTGTCAGAGGTCGCTGCGACAGCGTTATTTCAACGGGCAAAATTACGATCGATACTCGCAATGTCCGGCCTGATATTTGCGGGCTTTGCCCCTTGGGCCTATTATGTTTGGCAAGCGTCTAAAACCGGTTCGGGTCTCAACCAGAATATCGGCTGGATGTCGCGGCCGGGACTTAGAGCCGTCAGCCAATTTGTTTTAAGTCTCATTGAGCCGTTTTATTTTCAGGCGAGTAATGCCGATCCGGTCTCAATATTTCGCGTCTCTATCGCGGTTTTACTGATCGGCGGAACGGCATTGGCGCTGTATTTTGCAAAATGGAATAAGCAAAACGAAGCCGAACGTCAAATGTTAAAGCTCGTCAGTTTGTTCGTCGGCGTGCCGGTGTTTGCTGCGTTCGCCTTAAGTTGGCTGCTTCCTTATTCAATTTGGGGCACGCGGCATCTTATAATTGTATTTGCACCGGCTTTAATCATTTTGGCTATCGCAATCACCGGGAATTCGAGTCCTTTCCTGAGAACGGCGGGAATAACGTTGCTCCTGCTGTTTAGCGGCTATGGATTTGTGCTCACTTCGATTCGTGAAACGCCTGTTTATTCGTGGTGTTGGTGGTTGCAGCCTGAGGTTTTTACTCATCAGGCCGAACCGGGGAATATTTATGTTTTCGAGGATCTAGCCGCGTATCACTTTTGGTACAGCCTGGATCGGCAGGGACAAACCGCACGTGAAGTAATAAAAGTGACGGATGTTGACGGAGTTTGGGAAGATCGGGCATATTTTCTGCCGAGGGGTTTTGACGCCGTAAGATCAATAAGAGCCGCCGATATCACGGAACCGAGCTTGTTCCTCGTATTTCGCACCAAGCGGTTTGACGAGACCGGACAGCCGTTAAAAACCTTTATTGAAATGGGCTATCAGATAAAAGGCCGCCAAATATACAAAACAACGGCTGAAGAGACGATCTTTGTGCATCTTTACAAATAACCATCTCGAAGTGAGATCATGGTTTCGGGCAGACCGCACCGGTTAACAAAATTAAGCAACGGACGAAAATTTTTCACGCATAAAGCGGCGATCGCTGTCACCAAGTTCGCCGATCCTGGTCATTAGAAAATCGGCAATCTCTTTGTGCGTGCGGATGCGGTCGGCTTTTTTGTAAGAAAGCGTGAGATCAATTGGTTTGCCAAACCAAATCCTTATTTTTGGCCCTCCTGTCCAATTGCCGAGTATTTGTTTTGGGAGATCATTGCCAAGACCCGCGATGAAAACCGGAATGACCTGCGGCTGGGCCGAATAGATCACCTTGCCGATTCCGGGCTGCGCGGGCAGCAGACTATAGGGGTCGGTGTCGAGATTGCGTTTTCCTTCAGGGTGAAAACCGATCATATGACCGCGGCCTTCGGAACATAATTGTATGAGCCGCCGCATTGAATATTTATCAAATTCCCGTTTTTTGACCTGCCCGTCCTCTCGAAAAAACGGCGGATACATAGAGAACCAGCCCATTAACAGATTTACAAACCAGCCCACCGGATTATCATAAAAAAATTTGGCGCGAACGGGGAAAAATAATGTGACCGGCCGCGTTGTCCGGCGGAATATAACACTCGAAACCGTGTACATATCAAAAAATGAGCGATGATTTGCGACGAGTACAAGCGGGATTTCGACATCAGAATTTTCGACATTTTCGATGCCAAAAACGTTCATCAAATTGTAAGTCGCAAGATATATCCAGAGCGAACCGATGTGACGCTGGCAAAACCCCATCAGGCGTTTCCAGGCACCGGAATTCATCCGGTGCGCCAGCCGGAACCCCAATCTCTCTCCAAAATCCAGCACACCGATCTCAGCGGCCTGCGGCGCTGCGGGCTTCTGCGGAGGGCTTATCTGATTATTTGACTTTTCTATCGAACCTTGACTCATAAACAAACCGCAATTTTAGCATCTTTTCAGACCGCGGTGTGCGCGAGGCAGCGTAAGTCGATTTGCCTCTGAAAGCGCGGGCTTTCTGCATATCGGAATTGTTTTTATGGACATTTAGCAGATCTGTTTAGTATTATTAAGGAATACTGGTTCGGTAGTGGACAAGGTTAAACGGCCTCGATCCATTTAATAGTAGAAATAAGGACGGTCTGGATGCTTTTCAAAAAAGAAGCTATTTTATTTTTTGCGTTCTGGTTGCTTTTTGCGGGCATAATTACCGCGTCGGCGGGCGATCAAACCGGATATCTGTGGAGCGAGGTTGACGACGCGGCTCTGAACCGACAACCTGTGATACGGACCGCGACGCCGGACGAATATAAAACTTTCCGGTTGAACAGACAGGTTTTGGAAGCTCTGCTCGCGGCCGCGCCCGATGAGTTTTCTCAAGCGGCGGAACGCGATTTGACTATCGAACTTCCGATGCCCGACGGGCGTCTGACACGTTTTAAGTTTGAGCATTCGCTTGTCGTCGAGCGCGGCCTGCTTGTAAAATATCCGGAACTTGGTGCGACCTATCGGGCATACGGCATTGACGACCCGACGGCGACGGCCCGGTTTGATTATTTGCCTGCCGGCTTTCATGCAATGGTTTTGTCGGCAAACGGAACCGTCGTAATTGACCCGTATGCGGCCGGTGACAAAGACAATTACGTCACATATTTTAAGAACGATCTTGCGAGGGCCGCACATTTTGTATGTGAGGTTGGTGACAATTCGCTCGCGTCGCTTCTAAACGCGGATTTGCTCGGTTCAGCGTATCTGATACCGGACGCACAGCAATTGACTTCCGGTACGCAGCTCCGTACATATCGGCTTGCGCTTGCCGCTACAAACGAATACGCGGTCAGGGTCGGTGCTAACACCGTTGCGGGAACACTTGCCGCCCAGGTTCTGATCATGAACCGCGTAAACGGGGTCTATGAACGCGACCTTGCGATACATATGAACATCGTTGCAAATAACAACCTGATCATTTTTGCCGGCGATAATATGTGTGCCGGCTCTGCCTGCACGGCGGAGAACGACCCATATTCAAACAGCAGCGCCGGCGCTATGCTGTCGCAAAACACCACAACCCTTAACACTCACATTTTAACCGAAAATTATGACATCGGCCATGTTTTTGGAACCGGCGGAGGCGGCGTGGCGTCTCTTAACGGCCCATGCGGCGGCAGTAAGGCGCGCGGCGTCACAGGGCTGACCAATCCGATCGGCGATCCGTTTGCTATCGACTATGTGGCTCACGAAATGGGGCATCAATGGGGTGCGAATCATACGTTTAACGGCGGAACAGGCAATTGCGCTGGTGGCAATAGATCTAACGGTTCGGCCTACGAACCCGGCAGCGGCGTCACCATAATGGGTTACGCCGGAATCTGCGGAAGCCAAAATCTGGAGCGCAACAGCATCGACACCTTTCACATAAAAAGCATCGAGGTTATCTTGAATTACAGCCAAAACGGAAACGGCAACAGTTGTGCCGTCATCACGCCGAGCGGAAACAATGCTCCGATCGTGTCTGTGGCCGCTGGCCCGTTTAATATTCCAAAGCTGACCCCGTTTGCTTTGACGGCGTCGGCCAGCGACGCTGACGGAGATATGGTCACGTATGACTGGCAGCAGTATGACCTGGGGCCGGTTACGACCGGAATTCCGAATGCGGACGTTGACGGAAGTACCGTTCCTCTTTTCCGGCCATACCTGCCGACTACCGGCGGCACCCGCCTATTCCCGTCGCTGACTTACATACTGAATAACGCAAATGTGCCGCCGGCGACCTTTGGAGCAAATTTCCTGACGGGCGAACTTCTGCCGCAGATATCCAGACCTATGACATTTCAGGTCGCGGCGAGGGATAACCGGGCTAGCGCCGGCGGCGTAAGTACCGCGGCAGTTTCCGTTTTGGTTGACGGGGCAAGCGGGCCTTTTGCCGTTACGTCGCTAAATTCCAACGACGGGTATATCGGCGGCTCACCGCAAATTCTCACATGGAGCGTTGCCGGGACGTCTAACCTGCCCATTAACGCGGCAAATGTAAAAATCTCGTATTCGACGGACGGCGGAAACACATTTCCGGTCGTCTTGCATGCAAGCACTCCGAATGACGGCGCAGAGACAATTATTATTCCGAGAATAACGACGACGACCGCCCGCATCAAGGTCGAGGCGGTAGGCAATATTTTCTTTGATATTTCAGACTCTAATTTTTCGGTAGCGCTTGTTCCGGTCGTAACTCTCTCCGGCCAGGTGCTGACGGCGCAGGGCCTCGGGCTGAGAAATGCCTTAGTTACGCTGACCGATTCAAGCGGAGGCAGGCGTAGCTCGATAACCAGCCCGTTTGGCGTTTACACGTTCGATCAGGTTCCGGTCGGTTCAAATTACACGATCGCGGTAAGCTCAAAACGTTACCGCTTTGCTTCTCGGACGGTAAATGTGTCAAACGCCCTGACAGAGGTAAATTTTACGGGCCTTGAGTAGAAATTTGCCAATGCTTATTTTCTAAACATCGCCAACATCCGATTCGTCACTAAAAATCCGCCTGCGATATTGATCGCGGCTATCAATACTGCGACGGCTCCTAAAATGGTGGTCACATTCAAATCCGTCCCTAAAAGCTGAAGCATCCCGCCGACCAGAATAATGCCGCTGATGGCGTTTGTGACGCTCATTAAGGGCGTATGCAAAGCGGGTTTGACACTCCAGACAAGCTGCCAGCCGACAAAGCAGGCGAGCATAAAAACCGTAAAATGTGACAGTGTCGAAGACGGTGCGATCAGGCCGATGCCGACAAGTGCGGCTCCGGCGATGACGAGCCAGACGGGGTTTATGCCGTTGTTTGCACCGTGACTGTTGTGTCCGACTTTGGCGACAGTCACGCTGGCGGTGCTTTTTGTCGGCACACCAGGCTCCGGCGGAGCGGGCGGCGTCGGCGGCGGATACATCAATTTTCCTTTGTGCAAAATGATGGCGCCGCGGATGACCTCGTCTTCGAGATCGATCACTAACCCGGGTTTATTGGACGTCGAAATGGGATCATCGGCTTTTACGTCCTTACCCGCACGCGGGCTTTGGCATAATTCCTCAATCAGGGCAACGATCGTTGAGCCGTACAATTGGCTTGCCATGCTGGCCATCCGCGACGGCAGATCGGTGTATCCAATGATCGTAACACCCTTGTGATGAACAATATCGCCCGGTTCGGTAAGCGCGCAGTTCCCGCCCTGTTCGGCGGCAAGATCGACGATGACCGAGCCGGGTTTCATCGATTCGACCATGCCTTTTGTGATGAGTTTTGGTGCCGGTTTGCCGGGGATTAAGGCGGTCGTGACGATGATATCGACCTGCATCGCCTGAGCGGCAAACAGAGCCATTTCGGCTTTCAGAAAAGCGTCGGACATCGACTTTGCATAACCGCCTTTCCCTTCGCCTTCCTCTTTGATATGGACTTCAAGAAAATCGGCGCCCATGCTTGCGACCTGTTCTTTTGTCGCCGAACGCGGGTCAAATGCTTTCACGATTGCTCCGAGGCTGCGCGCCGCCCCGATAGCCGACAGACCTGCAACACCCGCGCCAATAACCAGAACTTTAGCCGGATCGATACGACCCGCCGCTGTTATCTGGCCACCAAAAAATCGCGGAAAATTATTCGCCGCCTCGATTATAGAACGGTATCCCGCTATATTTGCCATCGCCGACAGCGTGTCCATTTTTTGCGCCCGCGTTATACGCGGGATACAATCCATACCAAAAACCGTTGCGTTTCGCCTGGCAAGACGGTCAACCAACTCGCGATTTTGGGCCGGCCAGATAAAGCCGATCAATGTCGCTCCGTCATTCAATAAATCGGCCTCGTGATTGCCGAGTACTTCGTTTTTTTCGGGTGGACGCACCTTTAAAATAATATCAGCCGACGCCCAAAGTTCTTTTGTATCATCAATAACGGTTGCACCGGCTTCGCGGTATTCGCCGTCTATACATTTTATTCCATGCCCGGCATGTGACTCGACATTGACGTCAAAACCAAGTTTCTTCAGCCTCATAATGGTCTGCGGCGTCGCCGCAACACGCTTTTCGCCAGGCTGTATTTCTTTCGGGATTCCGATGGTGAGCATATTTTTCGAGAATATTAGATTCAGCGGTCTTTGATAATGCCTAATCTGATTTTTAATTATGCAAGCTACAGGATAATAACGCAATATTATTGCTTTTCGATATTGGATTTCAGCGACGCAAGGCCCTCCTCAAAATCTTTGCCGACGGCTTGATCCATGTCCATAAACACGAGCATCAGGTTCATCGGTCGCGGAATCGCTCCGGTTTTCGGGGGGCGTTAATTAGATTAACGCTCAATCAACTTTACAAACTTTTCTCTAAATTGCTCTAAATCTTTTTTGCTAAGATTGCCTATCGAGGTAATAACGTCATAACTCCTGGCGGTGACGATCCCATCGACCTTGAGCACCGAATCTTTACGGAGACCATTTTCGCTGTCTGTTTTCAAAATTACGTCGTTTTCAGAGACCTCTGAGCGTAAAACGGAACTGATTGCGCAAAGAACCAAGTCGCGGTAACCATCTTTGGTTTCGCAAACGACTGCGCTGGCCTTACCTTTCGCTGAGTGAATTCCGCAAATGGAAATGGAATTAAGACGATCTCGCCTGTTTTCATTACTTAACTTGTTTTGAGGTAATCCTGATATATATCTTCGCATTCATCTTCCCAGAATTCGAAAGAGTCCATCTGCGATGAAAGATTTCGAAGTTCTTCGGTTTCGCCGATTTCCTCGACAAACGTTATGTTGACGCGATAGGCAGTGGAAACCGGAATCCTTTCCATAGGGATAAAAGTTTTGCCGTCAAATATTCCTTCGATAGTTTGCATAACTCAATATTACGCCGATTTCTTCAAACTTTCCATATCTTCTTTCCAACGCAGCACTGGTTTTCGGCGGCGGCGGCGGCGGCGGCTTCGTCGAGGCGGAACTATTTCAATTTCAGAAAATCTTCCTGATCGATACCCGCCTGCTTTATTATTGAACGAAGCGTTCCTTCATGCATATCGCCTTAATGGTTTGGGATTGTTGTATAGCGATTCGTGCCTGGGTTGAACCAGATCTCATGACTGCCCGCGGCCTGTCGGTGAAATTCAAAGCCGAAGGTCTTGAGAATTCTAATGATATCGCGGTAACGAAAACCGGAGAGGCGACCCATTTTATACCCCGATAACTAACGGATAATCAAAGCTATCGGAAAATGCAGGAAGACCGCTTGTTTCGCCATCCTGCGATTCGATAAGTTTCTTGGCGACATCACGGGCAATCTCAATTGTCTCTGCAATTGTGCGGCCTTGGGCGACCAAGCCCTGTAAATTTTCCGAAGTCGCAAGGTAAACACCCTCTGGAAGTTTTTCGATGTGAAGATTTATTATTCGTTCCATTAAAAGAATATTACGCCGATTTCTTTAAAGTTTCCATATCTTTTTCCTCGGTTCCCCCCGTGTCGAACAGAAGATTCGTTGCGTATCAAAAATAATAAGGTGATTTCGTTAAAACTTCCATGCCTTCAGAGTGAAAGGATTAAAGACTGAAATTCAGTCATCCGAATGATTCTTGTATCTCCAATCTGTTTCAATATGAGCAGGTCGTCGTCACCTGTAATCAGATAATTCGCATCGCTCAACGGCCATCGCCAGCAAATAATTGTCTTTCGGGTCGCGGCTTATTTTAGTGGAAGTCGTGATTGTAGTTTCTTGAATTCAAGTAGTAAGTGCAACTCTTGGAGTCGACTGGAGAAGGGCAAGCTGCGGTAGCATCTTTGCTCTTTGATGGTGACATCGAAGAGTTAACATGAAAGAGTACAAACAGCTTACCCTTGAACAAAGGTATCAGA
>JBGTEX010000061.1:0-41532 GCA_041747575.1 Pyrinomonadaceae bacterium | reverse complement strand
AGCCGTCCCGCTATCGTTTTGATCTGCCGTTTTGCACGCCTTCTTTGTTTTGCCATCTTCGGGCTTTTTGAGTTGGCCGTCAGCAGCAATTTCTTCACCACGAATTTATAACTCTGCCTCAATTGGACGCCTTCCAACTTGGCTGTTTTCCGGCATTTCTTGATGATCTTTACCGCAAGTTTTGTGTCCGTCGGAAACGTGATGTTCTTTTCCTGCACCGTCGTGTCGATCGATACTGCTTCTTCGAGTACCTCTTCCCCGTGAATCAGAATGCTCGCCGCCAGTATCTTCTCCACCCCCGCCTCGCCGATCCGGTGCCGGAAATGCACCAAATCACTCGGATCGCACGGAAACTTCCATTGAAACACCGTCTCACCGCAAAAATACTGGAAATACGGGTTCGATACCCATTCCTCCATCACCGTCTCGTCCGCCAGATTATAGACCTGCTTCAAAACAAGCAGCCCCACCATCAGCCGAACCGGCTTAGCCGGACATCCCACCGTCGAATAAAGCGGTGCGAATCCAGCCTCAAACCCCTCCCAATCTATCGCCTCCGCCAACAAACACAGCCGATGCCGCGGATCAATAAAATCCATCAAATTCGACAGGAACAAATGCTTCTGCCCCCGTTCTGGTGATCTGCCAATCATATTATTTGCCGGAAAATTAAAGAATTTATCAATAACCCTGCAAATTATTTTATCAAATATCCACCCGAAATTACCATATTCATTACCCCTAACCGCTTTTTAAGGAACGACTAATTATGAAAAGTGAAGGTTTATAAAGTTTGTGCGAGCTGCAGGAAATAGACGGCAAGCCCAATCAGTACTACGCCCCTTACCACTTCCGCGATGCGGCGCGCGAGAGCGATTCGCGCCAGCCACGCTCCGACCGTTCCGGCAAATAATCCCAACAGCAGAAATGGGGATGCGCGCCCGATTGCGTATGTGAGTGAGAGTGCCGCGCCATAAAACGGATTTCCGATAGCGGCGGCAACCGTCAAAAGCAGCAGAAGCGGTCCGGCGGACGTTGTAACCGTGGCCACGCTGTAAAGAAATCCATACAAAAACGCGCCGGCAATACCACCGCGTTTTCTGATTTCCGGGTTGGGAATGCGACGACGAAGGATCGGTCCGAAGATTGCGGCAAGCCCTGCTAAAACCGAAAAAATGGCTGCTGCGACGGCAAACGCCGCACTCCAGCGCGAGAATAACTTCCCCGCATAAGAAGCGGCAATCCCCAGCGCGAGAAGGCTCAAAACGATTCCCAGAAAGAAAGAGAGTGAAAGAAACACACCGCGCCGCCGCCTCTTTCCTTCCGGCGCGTCTTCGACCTGTGAACCGACAAAGCCAACTACCCCTACGCCCGCAGGGAGTGTGCAGGGTCAGGTGCTGGTTGATAGGACGCAGCCGATTGCCGCAATGAGCAAAGCGAGAAGCGGATACTGTTCAACGGAAGCGGAGACGCTTTCGATAAAGTCAAACGGATTCATAAATTCGTTATTGAATTATACGGAGCGATTATTAGAAATCGCCCCGTTCTGTATCGTAGTCGAATGATTTAACCAGCTTTCTGCATTTCTTTTCCGCAGTAGCAGCGTGGAGACTGATCGCCACCTTTGCTCGTAGCCGCGCCTTTTGTTACCTCAATTTCACATCCGCACTCAGCGTCCGGACACGTATAATTTTCTCCTTTTTTTAAAGCCATAATATCCTCCTTGATATTTGATCTATGCGATTTGAATCAGTACCGCCCATCCGATTCTCGCCACACGCTTTGTTCAATTTTCTATTGGACGGTAAACTAATATTTCCAGGGTTCTTTGAAAAACCTCGACGAAATCTCTTTCTTTTATTCGGAATAAGTGATAAATGAAAACTGAATACGCAGAAAGTATCCAAAATTATCACTTTTCAGCTATCACTTTTTAGTTATTCCGGAGTTAGATCTTCGGATAATTAGCAAATGCTTGGTTTTGCAAAGAACTCTAATAATTTGCGGAATCAATTTACGCTAGGGAAACACCGCGAGGCCTTCCGCCCGAAGCGTGTCTGCGTTGATACCCTGACCGGTACAGCAGGAAGCCACTTTCCCGTCAATTACAATCGTTGGAACGGTTTTTATGCCGTATTCTTTCGCCCGTTTTGCGGCGTCTTCTGTTTGCATATCCACCACTTCTACCTCGCAGGATTCGCAGGCGATCTCTTTGACCATCTGGATGGTTTCATCGCAAACTCCGCATCCTGCACTAAAAACTTCTACTTTTCTTTTGCTATTCATAATTTACCTCATTAAAATTTATCTTCTGACGCAAGGTTTTCAAGGATCGGACATTCGCTCGCTGAGTCTTCATTACAGCAAGTATCAACCAAAATCTTTAAGGACTTTTTCATTTCCCCCAAGCGTTTGATCTTGTCGCCAATTTCGTCAATTTTTTCAGTTGCACGTTTTCGGACATCCGAAGTTGTAGCTTCCGGCGTTACTCTGAGATTGAGCAACTCCTTTATTTCTTTGAGCGAAAATCCCAATTCCTGAGATTGTTTGATAAAACGAATACGATTTACGCTCTCATTTGAGAACAAACGATAACCGGCATTTGACCGCGGCGGTTCCGGCAACAGATCGATTTTTTCGTAATACCGAATCGTTGCAGAGTTCACGCCGCTTTCTTTTGCCAGTTCTCCTCTCGTCAGACGTTTCATCAAAATTGCCTCACTAAATAAATGATAAACCTTGCAGGTAAGTGCAAGGTCAAGCGGCATCGAAAGTTTTTATATTTTTTTTTCAATTTTTGGATTGGGAAACTATCTATTTGTAAATGACCGATCTATTCAACTGCGCCGCCTTCGCTTGCGGGTTGAGTCGGGCATTGAGCCAATCGCCGAGGATGTTTAGGGCGAGGACGAGGAGGGCGAGGGCGAGGCTGGGGAAGACGACCATCCACCAGCCGTCGCGGATGAAGTGCTGGCCGTTGTGGAGCATCGAGCCCCAGCTGATCCGCCTCGCGTCGCCGATGCCGATGAAGTCGAGCGACGCCTGAAGCAGAATGACGCTGCCGACCATGAGCATTAGTTGGGTGATCACAACCGGCGAGGCGTTTGGCAGAATGTGGAATAGAAGTATCCTTTTAGAACTTGCACCGGTTGCCTGTGCGGCTTCGACAAAGCTGCGCTCCTTTATCGATAAAACCTCGGCGCGGACGAGGCGGGCCATTGTCGTCCAATAGGTTAAACTCAAAATGATTACAAGATAAAGAAACGACGTCCCAAACAAAGCAGCGACCACGAGGGCCAGAAAAAACCTCGGCGGAATGAGTACAAATTCCGTAAACCTCATCAATAAGTCATCGATCCAGCCGCCCGCGAACCCCGAGACCGCTCCGACTACGACGCCGATCAAACCGCCCACGAGCGACACGAGCACGCCAAACCCGATCGAAGACCGCGCTCCGTGAATCACGCCGCTAAAAACATCTCGGCCCAGATCATCGGTGCCGAATATGAACCGAACGGACGGTGATTGAAACGAATCATTCGAGGTTTTTAAGGGATCGAACGGCGCAATGACGTCGGCAAAGACGGCGGCGAACAGGAATATGCCAAGCACGACAAATGAGATCGTCGCGAGAGTGTCGCGTGTCAAAACGCGGTGCTTGCCGAGTATGTCGAGTATTGCCATGTTCGCAGGATAAGACCTTTTAGCCGCAGATAAACGCGGATAACGCAGATATGAGACAAAGTCAGATTCAATTTTTCCGCGTCTATCTGCGTCCGTCTGCGGATAATTTTCCCCAAGGCTGTTAACTTACTCAATCCGCGGATCGAGCACGGGATAGAGCATATCAGTTACAAAATTCGCCGCGGCAACACCTGCGGATGTCAATAACAGCAGGCCGAGCAGGATCGGATAATCGCGCGCGGCTATTGCCTCAAGCATCAGACGGCCAAGCCCCGGATAGCCAAACACGGTTTCGACCAGAACGGCTCCGCTGAGCAGCATGCCGAGATCGCTGCCGATGACTGTCACGACCGGTATCAAAGCGTTTCGAAGGGCATGAATGTAAAACAGGCGCGTCTCGCTTATGCCCCTTGCGCGGGCCGCCGTTATATAATTTTCATTCACGGCCGTAATCATTTCGGTGCGGGTGAGGCGCAGTATCTGTGCAAGCTGGACAAAAACCAGCGTCAGGCACGGCAGCGTGAGGTGTTTGATAAAGTCCGCCACGTAGGCGAGACCGCCCAGATCGCGATTTGCCGAGACGGTTCCCTGGGCCGGAAAAAGGCCAAGCTTCAGCGAAAATATCAGCACCAGCATCAACCCCACCGAAAAAGCCGGAAGCGAATGGCCAAGCAGCGCAAATCCGCTGACCATTCGGTCGAATAAAGAATCCTGCCGCCTTACCGATTCCACCCCCAACACGATACCAAGCAGCGAAGCGATCACGATCGCCGGTACGACCAGCACCAGCGTTGAGCTTATCCGGCTTGCAATTACCGACAGCACGCTCTGTTGGTGCGATAGCGAATAGCCAAGATCTCCTTGCAGGACATTGCTCAGGTAAACCCATAGCTGTGTCAGGATCGGCTGGTCGAGGCCAAATTTGGCACGGATGAGAGCATAATACTGCTCGTCACCGCTCTGCCCGGCAAGATAATCGACCGGATCACCCGGAGCCAGATGGATGAGAAAAAAGTTAAAGACGATCAGCAGCAGGATGAGGATTATCGATTGCGCAAAACGACGGGCCAGCCGCACGCTAACCAGAATAGAAAAGAATCTTCGCAAAACCGTTACATTCACATCTTATTCGGACGAAGCTACTCTCGCGCGGGATTTGCACTGAGGGGGGTATCCGTGAGTGTTCTACGCAAACACAGCGCCTAAAAAGGCCCTCGCTGAGGTAGGTTATAAATCCAATTTAATTCAAAGGTCTCGTCGCGTAATAAACGAAACGATACCAGTCGTGAAACGCACGATCAGATTCAGCGAGTTTGTTTCGCTCGCCGTTTGCGGTCTCTTGTCGCAGAGCCTGTCCTTGTCCAATTTGAGCATACTCGGTCATATAGCTTTGAAATCTATTCTATGGAATACGAGTTCCCTGCGTTGCCCAGATTTGCCAGCGGCCGTTGCGTTTGACGAAAGTATCGGTGGAGCGGACACGCATGTCGAATGGCTGATTCTTTTCGTCGCGTCCCTTGATCCGATTAACGCCCGTAACGATGGCCGTGGCGCCGTCGAGGCGTATGTCTGTGTCGGAGGGATCGACTGATTCGATCACGTTTTTGACGGCTTTCATCGCCGCAATCGCTTTTGGTCTGTCGTTGATCGCGCCAGTTTTGCTGTCTATCTCGCTGAAATCGGCGGCGTAGTTTCTTTCAAACCACGCGAAATCACGTTTTATTAAAGCATTATTCCAATCGCGTTTCATATGATCGAGGATCGCGTAATCGCTCATCTCGTGGTTGGCGTTGGTCACGGCCTGCCACGCGGCGGCGCGTGTTTCGAGGACGTGAACGCTTCGGTTATAAAATGTTTCCTCGCGGCCGCCGGGGAACTTGGCTGTTACCAAAAGACGGTGCGTGATGGTCGCCGTGTTCGGTGTGCAGGAAATAATATAATTGTCCGAAATGATCGTGTCCGCCAATTGCGGATTAGCCTTGCCGCGCTCGGCCCGCCGCAGGATATTATCAATCGTCGCCGTTTTGCCCAGCATCGCCGGCAAAGCGACAAAATCATCGGCAAACGTGCTTTCCAGATAAGCCCGGTCGCCACGCTGCCCGGCCGCCTCCCACGCGAGGTCAAATGCTTCGAGTGATTTTTTGTCCGCTTCGCTGCACTGACCGAAAACAAACATTGCTAATGTCGTTATTTGGATCGTTATTCCCAGAATGTATTTCATATTAAAGTCCTGTTGATTGTCACAAAGATGCAAAATGATCGTAAAACGTACATCTCAATTGTAATTGAAAACCCGCATGGTATTCAAATAATACCTCAGTAGTCAGTTTCCGGTATCGACCTATCTTCGAGCAGTACCGCGAGAGTGTTATCATGCGGATAGGCGTGTCCGAGATGCTGCCGGAAAGCCTCGGCATAGATTAACGGTTTGCCGGAAATTTGCGTAGCTCTTTCCCCGAGCGAAGCATTCCAGCGACGCATGCTCTCGACGTATTCATCCATTCCGTGGTGCGCACGCAGCCAATTTCTCTGGCTCTCGTGGCAGGACAGCATTTCGATCTTTTGTTCTATCATCCCGCTGACATCGACGTAAAACTGAGGCACGATCTTCTTGCCAAAGAGATCAATATTTTCTATCGGCTGGGCGTAGTAAAGATAAGGTATTGACGAAGTGCGCGCTACATTTGTTAAACCTACTGTTTCGTAGTTCGGAATTGATGCGTAAAAACAGGCGTTGCGGACGAGCAGGCTGGTCATCTCGTGGTCTGACATATAATCCTGCGGCGAATGCGTGATGACAATCCACGGGTCTATCTCTCGCACTAACGCCGTTACACGGCGATTGGAATTGTCATCGTTAAAGATACATAGGTCGCTGAATCCCGCGTGATGATACGCCGCGCCCAGCATCTCACAAGCCCTTTGCGATTCTCCGTGACGGATGCCTCTTACCTCTTCGGAGGAAAGTTCATTTGAGCCGCAATCACCCAGCGTCAGCGACACAACATGAATTTCGTATCCAAGCTGACGGAGCAAAAACAGAGTGCCGGAACACATAATTTCCACGTCGTCCGGATGCGCTCCGACTGCGAGAACTCTTTTCGTTTCCGAAGCCATGATTTATTTGAATGGATGACGGACGCTGAAAGAGAAATGTAAAACGGCCTCTACCTTAGACCGCCCCGAACCCTGGAAAACATAAGCGTTCGTGAAAAGGACGGCATCGCACGTGTTTCGAATCTTTCCGCTGTTCGGTCGATATGACCGCCGTTGAATTCCTCGATCGTGTGTTTAATTTTATTGCGCTTGAGAACATCGGAAAAATCAAGGACGGATTTAAGGAGATCCTCCTGCGTTCCAACATCGAACGCAATGCCGCGCAGACGCATAAGATTTACTCGATATTGGTCAACCATCCACATCGGCGTATTTGCCAGCCAACGGGCCTGAGATTGTTCGGCAGCCGATTCTGGTTCGCCTCTCATTGTGACAGGAAAATCCGCAAAAAACGGCGGTTTTGCCGGATTCGGAGAAAACGCAACGGCTGAGGCGAGATAGGTGCGGGCAAAGAAACTTGCCTTTTCGGCTTCTTCCCAGGACTTGATGTTTGCCGCCTCAAGCATAAAACTATCCGGCGCTTCCCTATTTGGATAAGCATCCAGACAACACGGGCTTGTTGCATAAACGGCACCGTAGATATCCGGATGCTTCATCGCAAGTTTGATCGCGGCGTATCCGCCCATCGAATGCCCGGCGACCCCGCGGCTTTTCGCGTTTGGTATCGTGCGATACTTTCTATCAATATAACCAATTAATTCCCGCGTGATAAAATCTTCCCAATTGCCCGTCGCAACCGAATCAGTATAAAAACTCCCGCCAAATTTATTGCTCGCGTCCGGCATCACGACGATCATTGGCAGAACCCGTTTGCCCGCGAGAAGTTTGTCCATCATCAGACGGATGTTCATTTTCATGCCGACATCTTCGGTTATCCACGTTTTTTCGGCGGCGGGCGAAAAACCGTGCAGGAGATAAACGACGGGATAGCGAATTTTGGTTTGTTTATCGTAATCGGGCGGCAGATAAACCAGAACATTGCGTTTCGGCGAATCGCCGATCAGGTTTCCCTCAAGCGAAACGGCATGCAACTCATCGCTGACTAACCGACCGTTTTGCGCTGAAACTGAAACAACGGCGATGCTAAAAATTGACCAGACTAATAGTCTTATTATGCGAACCACAAACTGAACCTCCAATGTTAATGGTTATGAACAGCCCGGCACGGGACCGCATTCGGGCTGTGGCAGTCGCAATCCGGGTCGTCGCATTCGTAATGACCTTGTTTCAGCATTCCGTCGAATTCGTCGGCGAATCGGCGGCCGCCCTCTTTTACACCCGTGTCCGTCAGTTCGTAGGTGTCCGAGAAATCGAATTCGATCAATCCCTTTTTCTCAAGCTCAGTCAGATTTGCGGTCAGGACAGCTTCTGAGGCGTCGAGAAATTTTTTCAGGTCTGCGATCGAAGATTTTACTGCAAAACCTTCGCCGCGCATCCAAAACATAACTTGTAGTATCTCGTCCTGCCAAAAAAGCGACGGCTTTTCGTCGGTCGTTACCAGGTCTATCGGCTTGTCTCTCATACAGTTAGATATCCGTAGGCAAAGCTACCTTTACTACATCATTTTCTACCCGAAGCGACAATGATGCAAGCCGCAGTTCCTCTTTGGCCAGGCAGCGTCCCTTTTGACGGACGTCAAATTGGTGGCCGTGGCACGAACAGGTCAGGATGCCGTCATCCAAACGGCTTTCGCCAAGCGGCGTTTTTTCTTGCGGACAGGCATTTTGAAATGCGTAGTTTGTTCCCGCGACATTGCATAATAATAGATTGATACCGCCCAATTCTACGGTACGCAATTCGTTATCCGGTATCTGATCTGCGCGGATTATCGGCATGAAGAATTCATTGCCCTTCGGTTCTTTTTCCGGAGCCCGCGAGAGTATCTGCACCAGCTTTGCGGGCTTGAGTGGTGCGATCATATCTTCGTATTCCACATCCAGCAGATCAGGTGTGTGAATGTGTAAGGCGTGCTCGATCTCCGCTTTGAGAATACTGGTCGATACATTTGCCGTTGATGATCCGCCAAAAAGCCGCAATCTGGCCACGCCGTTTTTAACCTCGACAAGCTCAGCATCGGCTCCGTAAATATTTAGCTGTTCTCTTGCCGTCGCCAGTGCGTTTTCGATCCTTTCTTCGAGCGGCTGGCCCATCAATTCGTGTACCAGCAGCACGGCCTGGACAAGCTCATCCTCGCGCAATTCCTTAAGGATTGCGTCGCCGCCGGAATGTTCCGACACAATATCTACCATCCGTTTTAACGCCCCGTGATGAAGATCAAGCAAAGTATAAACTAACGCCCGGACATGGTTACGCACCGCCTCTTCCGGATGTTGCTCAATAGATTCGAGCAGAGTGTTTAACTGGTCAAAAGCAGTTGTTTCTTCCGCAATTTCTGTTGTTGGTTCGGCCATCTATTTATTTTATGTTGGGTATTTGTAAAAAAAAATGCCTAAGACTATAAATTGAGGATGTCTCAAAAGTCAGGATTTTTGGTTTTAGCCCCAGAGGAGCAAAATATTTGTAGAACCAGTTTCAAAAAAAGTTAAAGCTCCGTAGGAGCGGCATTTAATTGATTCGCTTGGGCTTAATGTCGCCCCTAGCGGGGCTTAACTTCTTTTTTTGTTGCTGCTCTACAAACATTTCGGTCCGCCGGAGCGAGTTAAAATTCTGATTAATGACTTTTGAGACAGCATCAAAGCGTTATAAGTGATTCTCTCAAGACGCCTTCTTTCTGACGATTTTGCTGAACTCGTCAAACCGCTCTGCGATTTCGGGACTGCATTCAAAACCAATTTTTGAATCGACCGGCTCCAGGTCAAATACGACTACCTTTGGCGGCAAAGCTTTGAAAAACTGCAAGATCACCATCAGATTATCAAGACTGATTATCCCGGTCACAGATTCCGCCACGCATTCCTGCACGACCGGTTCGTGAAGCCGAGGAAACTTCCAGTGATACACCTCCAGCACACCCGCCTCCCGCCTCTCGCGTTCAGCCGCAGAAATAAAAACTACCTTGTCGTATTTGCCCGGATTATCCTGAAACCACTGTAAAACCGCGATCGCCCCAAAGCTCAAATTTTCAAGATCGACATTCTCCGGCCATTCCTGCTCTTTCAGATGAGCGAGAAATATCTGGCCAAAAGACAGGTCTGTCAAATTTGGATGGCCGACTCCGGCAATTAGTACTTTCACTAACCTGTTCTCCCACTCTTCGCAACTTACGTTGCAGCCAACAAACTCTTTATCACCAAAGGGTCGCGGCATGCCGGCAAGGGTTTCTATTTCGCGATATAATTTGTCCTATAACAGAAAAGATTGTAACACAATGAACAAACATAAAATGGACTATCCCGTAGTTCTGAGGGGCGCTTGCCGCGGTATCTTTTGCATGCCTGCCTCAAAAGGATAAATTTTGTGGGCAGCATTTCGCACGATAACATTTGTTTTTTGTAATAAGGTTATTTTATCCGGAGTCCGATTCTTCATTTTCAACAAAAGATCGCGAAACGAATAGCTTTAGTCAGGCCAGTTGCTGTGTTAAAGTTTTTTAAGGTGTTGCAAAAGGATATCTGGATTTTGACTATTTCAAATTCTGATTGTCAGAGAGGGATGTAAGGCAAGGTTTAAGAAGGGGTTGCCGCAGCTTATTTGGGGTTTACGTATTAGATGCCGGATTCAGGACCCGTACAAGTTGAAGATAAAATAGCCGCCGAACGCATAATCGTTCGCGGCCTTGTTCAGGGGGTTGGGTTTCGCCCGACCGTTTGGCGGTTGGCACATGACTTTAAAATTCACGGGTCAGTTACAAATAGCGGAAGAGGCGTCGAAATCACAGCTCAGGCGACGGCACACAATCTTAACGATTTTATTAAGTCGATCAAATTCAATGCTCCGCGGCTTTCCCGAATCGATGAAATAAACCGGATGTCGATCAGAAACTCCTCCGAACTTTTTGATTTTCAGATCGTGGAAAGTGAAACCACAGCTATCCGCACCGGGGTAGTTCCCGATGCGGCTGTCTGCGAAGCTTGTTTGGGCGAGACATTTGATGCGTCTGCCCGCCGGTTTCGATATCCATTTACAAATTGTACGCACTGCGGCCCAAGATTTTCGATCGTTCAGGATATTCCGTACGATCGCGGAAATACGACCATGAGCGACTTTGAAATGTGTACTGATTGCCGGGCCGAGTACAAAAAACCCTCCGACAGACGCTTTCACGCCCAGCCGATCGCCTGCTGCAAATGCGGGCCGAAAGTTTGGCTCGAATGCCGGGACGGTAACCCACTTGCGTCTAATTCTGTTGAGGCTCAAGATGGACCGGATGCAGTTTGCACTTTGATCGAAGACGGACATATCGTCGCGGTTAAGGGTATAGGCGGTTTTCAGCTCGCCTGTGACGCTTCGAGCGAAACAGCCGTTTCGCGGCTCCGCAAGCTAAAACACCGCGAACGAAAACCATTCGCTTTAATGGTGCGTGATATTGATACCGCGCAAGTATTTTGTGACATCAACGAAGCAGAGCAGAGACTTTTAAAAAGTCATGAGTCGCCGGTTGTTGTCCTCGACCGGCTTAGCGGTCGGAATCAGAACTTTGTGATCGCTCACAGCGTTGCTCCCGGTTTAAACACGTTCGGCGTCATGCTGCCAAATACGCCGCTTCATCATCTGATTTTGCAGCGAATGACCCGTCCGATCGTTCTAACGTCGGGCAACCTTTCCGACGAACCTCAGTGTATAGATAATAAAAAAGCAACCGAAAAACTCTGTCATATCGCAAAATATTTTCTGATGAATAACCGTCCGATCGCACAGCGTATCGACGATTCGGTCGTCAAGGTTCTTGCCGGTCAGCCGCGCGTTTTTCGACGTGCGAGAGGATATGCACCATCACCGTTTGTAATGCCGAACGGGTTTGAAGGTTCCCCGTCGTTACTCGCATTTGGGGGCGAGCTAAAAAATACATTTTGTCTGATGCGCGACGGTAAGGCTATCGTTTCGCAGCATATCGGTGATCTGGAAAATGCTGCTGCCTATTCCGATTACCGGCACAATCTAGGGCTTTACGAAACACTTTATCAGCACCGGCCGGCGGCCTTGGTATGTGATTTGCATCCGGAATATTTGTCCGGCAAATTGGCCAGGAAACGCGCCGAAGACACCCAGATACCTCTCTTTGAGACCCAGCATCATCACGCTCATATTGCCTCGTGCCTGGCCGAAAATATGGTGCCGCTTGACGCTCCGCCGGTTATCGGTGTTGCTCTGGACGGGCTGGGGTTTGGTGACGACGGGACGTTTTGGGGCGGTGAATTTCTGCTCGCGGATTATCTCGGTTTCAAACGTCTCGGCACCTTTAAACCGGTCGCAATGCCCGGCGGCGTACAGGCGATAAAAGAGCCGTGGCGCAGCACCTATGCCCATCTTGCGGCTGAAATGGGCTGGCCGCATTTCGAACTCAATTATGACGGTATTGCA
Source organism: Pyrinomonadaceae bacterium (assembly GCA_041747575.1). Classification (GTDB taxonomy): domain Bacteria; phylum Acidobacteriota; class Blastocatellia; order Pyrinomonadales; family Pyrinomonadaceae; genus OLB17. The sequence goes on along the minus strand of JBGTEX010000061.1, from coordinate 29,250 downwards.
CTTTTCGATTTTCTTAAAGATAAACCGCGTGCGGCCCTTGATTCGATGATTGAGCAAAAAATTAATTCACCGTTTGCCAGCTCTTGTGGACGTTTGTTTGACGCTGTGGCCGCTGCGATCGGTATCTGCCGCGAACATGCTGTCTATGAGGGGCAAGGTGCAATTGAGCTTGAAGCAATTGTCGATGAAAACACTTTATCAAACGAATCCGACAGCTTTATATATCCATTCGCCATACGGCGTCTTGACGTCTCAAATCTGCCGTATTTGGAACCTTACAATATGTGGCGGGCAATTTTGGACGATCTAGCCGTGAAGACGCCCGCGGGCGTGATGGCAGCACGTTTTCACAAAGGGCTGGCCGATGCGATCGTTCGGATGATAGAAAAATTATACCGGGACAAAAAAACGGAAATACCGGAAAAGGCAGCCGTCCTGTCAGGCGGCGTATGGCAGAATAAGGTTTTGCTTGAACAGGTTATAATCCGGCTCGAACGGCTCGATTTCAAGGTTTTGACGCATCGTCTGTTTCCGTCGAATGACGGCGGATTGTCACTCGGACAAGCGGCGATAGGAGCGGCGCGACTTTTGTCAAGATCACCGCGATAGTAGCTATGTTTGAAAGTTGAAAATCAGACGTCCGTTTTAGTGAATTTATTTGAACCAGGAACGTCTCAAGATGACTGAAAAATCTACAAATTTCCTCTATCCTTTTCTTCATGGCGAACCGCAGGATGCTGTCAGGATGCGCTCCGCTTTGATCGAATCTGTCAGGCAAAAGGCGGGCGACGGAGCTCGGGTAAAAGAAGAATTTTTCGCGTCTAACGGAGAGAATATCGTCGAGATCGCACATGTGCTTGCTGACGTTTACGAATCGGGCGGAAAGCTTTTGACGATGGGGAACGGCGGTTCGAGCTGTGATGCCGCACACATTGCCGTTGAATTTCAACATCCGGTGACGGCCGGTCGCCCGGCCTTAACCGCGATTAACCTTGTCTCCGATATGGCAATGATAACTGCGGTTGGCAACGACGTCGGGTTTGAACATATCTTCACCCGGCAGGTCATTGCTCAAGGTAAACGCGGTGATGCCTTGATCGGAATTTCGACCAGCGGCAACTCGGCAAATCTTATCAATGCTTTCGGAAACGCAAAAGAAATGGGCATCGCGACCATCGGGCTTGCCGGTGGCACGGGCGGAAATATGCTGACAAGCCCGAATGTGGATCACTGTCTCGTCGCTCCGACCGACAGCATTCATCGTGTGCAGGAATGCCATGTGATGATCTATCATATTTTATGGGATCTGATTCACACCCTTTTGGCTGACAAACGCGGGGGACTTAACGCAGGCGTCGGTACGACTGACAACCGACAGAGCGGCGATATCTGACAGCAATTATGAAATACGTCGATGAATTTCGGGATCCTGTTAAGGCTCAAACTCTCATCAATGAGATCGAGCGTCTGGTTGCAAAGATCGATCTCAGGGGCAAACGCTGCATTCAGATAATGGAAGTGTGCGGAGGCCACACGCATTCTATTTTTCGATACGGCCTCAATCAAATGCTGCCGCCGGAGATAGAATTTGTTCACGGGCCCGGTTGTCCGGTCTGTGTTTTGCCGATGGGCAGAGTGGATGATTGCGTCGCTTTGGCCGAAATTCCGCATGTGATCTTCACCACGTTTGGCGATGCGATGCGCGTTCCCGGTTCGAAGAAGAGCCTGCTTCAGGCCAAGGCTGACGGTGCGGACGTCAGAATGGTTTATTCACCTCTCGATTCCCTCAAACTGGCCCGCGAAAACCCCGACCGTGAGGTAATTTTCTTTGGGCTTGGTTTTGAAACTACAATGCCCAGCACGGCTCTTACTCTGCTGCAGGCTCACAAGGACGGTATCAGAAATTTTTCGCTCTTTTGTAATCACATTACGATAATCCCCACGATCAAGGCGATTCTTGATTCGCCTCATCTCGAGATCGACGGTTTTCTCGGCCCCGGCCATGTCAGTATGGTAATTGGTATCCGGCCTTACGATTTTATTGCCGGACATTACAACAAACCGATAGTCGTCGCAGGTTTTGAGCCGCTCGACATTATGCATTCGATGTGGATGGTAATAAAACAGTTAGCCGAAGGCCGAAGCGAGGTCGAAAATCAATACTACCGCATCGTCCCCGAACACGGCAACGACGCGGCGCTTGCGGCTGTTCAGGAGGTATTTGAATTACGCGAATTTTTCGAATGGCGCGGTTTAGGTTCTATCGACCATTCGGGCGTCCGCATCCGCGAGAAATATTCGGATTGGGATGCTGAAAGAAAATTCCCTGTACCTAATCTAAAAATAGCCGATCCGAAATCCTGCCAATGCGGCGAAGTTTTAAAAGGGGTCATAAAACCCAAGGACTGCAAGGTTTTTGGGACGCAATGCACGCCGGATGTTCCGCTCGGAGCATTGATGGTTTCGAGCGAAGGTGCGTGTGCGGCGTATTACAATTACGGCCGTATAAAAATACCAAAACGCGAAAAACGGGAAGCGATTGCGGGATGATCTGCAAAACGGAGCGGCATTAGTGGCCAGTATTTTAACGGTGAACCCGGAATGCCGCTGCAAACCCAAAAGAAGATCCATTTAAACCAGCGAGATGGTTGTTTTTCTAAGCACTTCTTTTGACAACATCGGGATAACAAAAAAACCGGTTTCGATTTTAATTTCTACGAACATGACCGTTGATAAAGCATTACAAAAACGTATCAGTCGGCTTCGCGAGACAACGATAAACATGGCGCACGGCAGCGGCGGCAAAAAGATGCGCGATTTGATTGAAGACGTATTTTTAAGCGCTTTTCACAATCCGATGCTTGCCCCGCTTGAGGATCAGGCTGTGATGGATCTATCGGATCTCGCTTCAGACGGAGACCGGCTCGCTTTTACAACTGACAGTTATGTTGTAAATCCGCTATTTTTCCCGGGCGGTAATATAGGGTCGCTGGCGGTCAACGGCACGGTCAATGATCTCGCAATGTGCGGGGCAAAACCATTGTACTTATCTTGCGGGATGGTATTGGAAGAAGGTTTGTCGGTCGATACGCTTCGCACAATAGCCGCTACCATGCGCGAAATGGCCGATGCAGCCGGTGTCTCGATCGTTACCGGCGACACAAAGGTCGTCGAGCGCGGGGCGGCGGACAAATTATTTATAAATACGTCCGGCATCGGCGTTATTCCTTCGGGTGTAAATATCTCTGCCAAACGTGCAAAACCTGGCGACAAGATTATTATCAACGGTTATCTCGGCGATCACGGCTGTGCGATCCTGTTGGCACGCAACGAGCTCGCAATCGAGACTGATGTTATAACCGACTGTCAACCGCTGCACGACCTTATAAAAAAGATGCTCGCTGCCTGTCCGGACATACATTGTCTCAGAGACGCGACACGCGGCGGTCTGGCAACGGTCTTAAATGAATTTGCAGAAAGCTCGAACGTCCATATTCGAATCGACGAAACTGACCTGCCGATCCGCGAAAACGTAAAAGGAGCTTGCGAATTGCTCGGCCTCGACCCTCTTTATTTAGCTAACGAAGGTAAACTCGTCGCCATTGTCCCTGCTGATTTTGCAGATAGTTTGCTCGAAGTTATGCGGGGTCATAAAGCGGGCCGCGAAGCCGCCGTCATCGGCGAGGTTGCTGATTCACCCGAAGGAATCGTGGTGATGAACACATCATTTGGCGGCGGACGCATCGTCGATCTGTTAGTCGGCGAGCAATTGCCGCGTATTTGTTAGGACGACACCACGAAAGAGTCCCGGAGATACAAGAAATAAAAATTTCCTGCTGATCTGTCTCTGGGTGGAAATCAAATCTAAACGTTCACCTCATCATTTTGCTTGCGGCGGGTCGATGGCCTTGACATACGAAGTGTAAAAGGTTGACAAGCGGTCGGCTGCAGCCGGGTCGCTGCGGGCGAGCTGCGTAATTATCTCGTCACGAATGCTCAACAGAGGCCTTACCCGCTCGCGCTGAGACTGCGTCAAAACCGTATTTTCATCAGACTCCATTTCAGTTCGCAAATTCGTAAAAAAATCGCTTGCCGCCTGACGTGCCGGCTCGTATTCACCACGCCGGGCGTCGATGGCCGCCGTTGCAATCGTATTCCTCATTTGAGCCGCTTTCAATTGGTTTTGAGTGTCACTTAGGTTATCCGAACACGAGCGTGCAGAGAGCCACATCGGTATAAAACCAATTAAAAAGGCCGCTATTAAAACCGTTCCGTAAATTATAACCTTTCGAGCAAACGGATTCTGCAGGATCGAAGCCGAGTCTTTTTTATCCGGTTGTTTTTCTGTGTTCATTATTTCCCTTTAAAATTTGCAATTGGTAAAAATATTAGTGTTATTTTCTCCGTCTTCCACCTTGGCCTGCTGAGTAAAAAACCTGTATCCAAATTCAACGCGGAGAACGAATAGGAGGATGCAAGGATCGCGTACAAAAACCCATCAACGGCCTAAAGTTAGCGGAAATTCCTCTAATCGTATTCCCGTTTATCGGCTTCCGAAAATTAAAAAATATTATCAACAAATTTATTATATCACACTCATTATTCGCCGATATTGCACAATCGTTGCAACGATTAACTCGAAATCGTTCTTCGTGTCTTCGCCAATGCGTCTCCAAACTTTTTCTTTTCGTAATCGGTTTCCAGCGTCCGGTCTGCATATTCGGAGATCTGTATTATTTGCTCTTTTAATACGATTCGCCTTTGTTCACTTTCAGTAATGTGAGCAACATATTCAATGGCTTCGAGAAGACGTATAAAAATCGCAAGATTGGCCTTTCCGCTAATACGAATCTGATCAAAAGCCGACTCTACATATTCCCTTAAATCCGGTGCCAGTACTATTATCCGGCCGCCATCCTTCCCTGCTCTGATTTTTGACGGCAATTCGCGGCGTGCGATCTCGCCGACAATTTCGCCAAGATGGTCGATGCAGTTAACCGCTGTCGTCGTGTCGTTTACACCAGGCGAGAGGGCTTTTAACGCGATATCGACTATCTGCCGAATTCCAAATCCGATGTCCTGATCGATAGTTCTATGTCGTCCGATGTTGAAAAAGTCGTTAATTTCTTCGATTACTTCTTCGTCTGTGGGAACAAACTTGAAACTGTCCGTTTTAGGCTCGGTCGTCAGCGAAACCAGCGAAATACCGCGACCGACAAATTGTCCGACCCCTCGATCCATGCGGGCAATAACGCGGTATTCTTCAGCAAAGTCAAATAATCCGTCTGAGTCCACACTTTGTACATAGCCGCTTTTCATCGCAGGAATTTCTATCCATTTCTGATCGTCTTCGGCTTTCCAGACATTTTCCCTTTCTTCTGCCCCCGCGGGCCTGCCAATTTCTTTTGGAAACTTGCCCTTGATGGCATCTATCGTTTCGTCAACGATTCTGGATATGATGGTTGTTATCTGGAGCGAATCGGCGATGTGGTGAATAAAAAAGATCAGCGCGATGATACCGCCGAGAGCCAGCACCAGACCGACAAGAACTGCGATTGACGGGACGAATTTAAGTTCATCTCCGCCGCGAATGGTTCTCAAAACCAAAAGACAATACGCAAAAACGCTGACAAAATATCCGAGGACAAACTGATTTACCCTGTCGCGCATAAAATTGCGGAAAATGCGCGGCGTAAATTGCCCGGAGGCCTGCGTCATTGCGTTCAGCGTCAACGCAAAAGTCAGGGCCACAACCGTTAACATCGAACTCGCTATCGCCGTAAGCATTCCCCGGGAACCATCCGCACCGAGGCCAAAAAGACTCGGAAATGCAATAAGCCATTCGCGATTTATACGCGAATCCAAATCGATCAAAATCAATGCTGCAAAAATCGAACACGTAAGCATCAACCCCGGAATGAACCACAATGAGGCACGAAGATTTATCCAAAAATTGACTATTTTGTGCATAATTACCTGTTTTGAGCCGGCAAATCTTTTTGGTGATACCGACACACATTATCACAACGGAAACGACCGCAATGTTAGATATAATACCAAGTAAAGCGATGAGCAGCCATTACAAACCTTGACATTCAAAGGGCGTTGCAAATAAACTAGACTTACCTTTCGGACACTAATTTGACCAAAAAGTGAGGAAAAACATGACATTTTCCCGACGTGATTTTATAAAAACAGGAGGCCTGACGCTAGGAGCTCTATCGCTTCCGGCTTGGGTTTATGAAGCTCAGGCTGCGAATTCGATTTATATCGACGTTAACAAAAATGCCCTGGCCGACGCCGCTCTCGAAACCGCTAAAAAACTCGGAGCAACCTACGCCGACATCCGCATCAGCCGTTACCGGCTCGAAAATATCTCGACGCGCGAGCGTCAGGTGACAAATGTTTCGAGCGGACAGAATTTTGGTTTTGGCGTGCGTGTGCTGGTTAAAGGCACCTGGGGATTTGCAGCCAGCCCGATTGTCACGATGGACGAAGTCCTACGTTTTACAAAAGACGCAATTGCTATCGCAAAGGCAAATTCCGCTATTCAAAGACGAAAGATCGAATTGGTGCCGACGCCGAAGGTCACTGCCACATGGAAAAGCAATTTTGAAAAAGACCCGTTTGATGTGTCCGCCGACGACAAGGTCCAGTTTTTGCTCAAGCTGAACGAAGCCGCTCTTGGCGTAAAGGGGGTGAGTTTTGTAAATTCGTCGATGGGCTGGGTCAATGAGCAAAAATTTCTTGCGACATCCGACGGTTCCAGGATCGAACAGTACATAATTCGTGGAAATCCCAGCTTTACCGTGACAGCGATCGATCGTTCGACAAACGATTTTCAAACGGTCAATTCCCTTCGCGAAGGCCAGGCGATCGGTTACGAATACATGTCTAAACACGACTGGGCGGCGGAAGCAGCAGAAGCTGCCGAGAACGCGGTGATGAAACTCAAAGCTCCGACAGTCACGCCCGGTAAATATGATCTTGTCCTCCATCCGTCGCACCTGTTTTTGACTATCCATGAATCTGTCGGACACCCGACCGAACTTGACCGAGCCTTGCTCTGGGAAGCCAATTATGCCGGAACCAGTTTCCTGACTCCGGATAAGACCGGCAAATTGAAATTCGGCTCAAAGATCGTTAACTTTGTCGCCGACCGGACGCAGCCGCTTGGTCTCGCAACGGTAGGGTATGATGACGAATCGGTGCCGGGACAGAAATGGCATCTGGTCAAGGACGGGACGTTTGTCGATTGGCAAACAACCCGTGATCTGGCGTCGCTTATTGGCAAAAAGTCATCGTATGGATGTCTGCACGCCGACAGTTGGGGCAGTGTTCCGTTTCCGCGAATGCCAAATATTTCGCTCGAAGCCGCGAACGAAAATGTCTCGCAGGATGATCTGATCAGCGGTGTCGATAAAGGCATTCTGATATACGGACGGGGCAGCTATTCGATCGATCAGCAGCGTTATAATTTTCAGTTTGGCGGACAGACATTTTGGGAGATAAAGAAAGGCAAGGTCACCGGAATGATCCGCGACGCCGCCTATCAATCGCGGACGACCGATTTTTGGGGTGCATGCGATGCACTCGGAGGAGAATCGACCTACGAGGTTCCCGGCTCATTCAACGACGGCAAGGGCGAACCCGGCCAGTCGAACGCCGTTTCGCACGGATGTCCGTCGGCGCGTTTTAGAAATATCAATGTGCTTAATACCGCATCTTCGCCAAACGCGGCTCAATTGGAGGACGAATAAATGCTTTTGACTGAATCTGACTCGAGGACATTGACGGACAAAATACTTTCATATGTAAAGGCCGACGACGCATCCGCCGGCGTGGGCAGTGATAAGAGGTCGCATCTTCGGTTTGCGGCGAATAATGTTTTGACAAGCGGTGCTCAGGAAAGCCGTTCGGCTAATGTGACGGTATGGATTGACGGCAAACGCGGCTCGGCCTCGACAAATGACATTGACGACGCGAGCCTCAAAACGATGGTTGAACAAGCGGAAAAGATCGCCAGAACTTCGCCCGTTGACCGTGAATATTTACCAACGCTCGGCAAACAAAAATACAAACCGACGCCCGGATATGTCGAGGCAACCGCAAATCTCTCGTTGACCGACCGTGCACAAAGCATCGGTCAGATATTGTCCGAATGCGAAAAAAGCAAAGTGATCGGGGCCGGTTTTCACAGCGCTCGGGCGTCGTCTGGCGGTTCGGGGACTAAGAATGGAAATTTTGAATTTGAGAAAACGACAAATGTCAGCCTGGCGGTCACGGCGCGTCTGCGTGACGGTTCCAGCTCCGGCTATTTTTTGCGAAGCCATTATGACATCGCCAAACTCGACACGATGCGCATAGCCCGCGAATCAATCCGCAAGGCACTTGATGGTGCAAATGCAAGGACACTCGAACCAGGCGTGTACACCGTAATCCTTGAGCATCAAGCGGTGGCCGATCTGCTTGGCGGTCTTGGTTTTGGCTTTAACGCTCGTAATGCCGAAGAGGGCCGTAGCGTTTATTCCGCACCCGGCGGCAAAACACGTCTCGGTGAAAAAATATTTGACGAACGTTTGAATATTTACAGTGATCCGTGGAATGCCGAGGTTCCCGGTTCGCAATCCGCCCAAGGCGGCCTGCCCGCGGAAAAGCTGTATCTTGTAAAAAACGGCGTTATCGAAAATCTGACCTACAACCGCTATTGGGCAAAGCAAAAAGGCAAACAACCGACGCCCGGCCCGGTAAATACGATTATCGATTCCAGCGGCCCAAAAACGAGTATCGAAGAGATGATAAAATCAACTAAACGCGGCATCCTCGTCAGCCGTTTCTGGTATATACGCACCACCGACGCCCGCACGGCAAGCTCGACCGGATTGACCCGTGACGGCGTCTGGTTTGTTGAAAACGGCAAAATTGCATATCCGCTAAAAAACTTCCGCTTTAACCAATCCATGACCCAAATGCTCGCCCCGGGCAACATTGACCTGATAGGCACCCCCGAACGAGTCGGCAGCAGCGAAGGAGGCGGAGCCGGAGCATCGCTCTTGCCCGCTTTAAAGATAAAACAGTTTAATTTTACATCGCAGTCTGAGGCGGTTTAGAATTCTCAAAGAAAATCCCGAATCGGTATTGACAACGATGTGTCATTTATGACACATTATCTCGTAGGCTGTACGCTCGTGGAGAGTGTTTGTGCTGTCGCAAATTGAGAAATGTTTCACTGAAACAGTATATTTCACCGACAATGAAACACGAAACCAGAACCACAATGTTTGCAATGCTTTACAAGGCTTTTTCGTGTTCTATCATGGAACAGATCTGCTTTTTATGTTTCACTAACACCTTATATTCATCGAAATGGAACACGAAACCAGAACCGCAATGTTTACAATGCTTTACAAGGCTTTTTCGTGTTCCATAGTGAAGCAGATCTGCTGTTTTCTCGCAAGAAAACACTTTTGGAAGCAGCTGTTCTATAAAGGCTTATCAACTTTGCCAAAAACCGTATTTCTTCGGCACGCTTTGCTGTAGAAGGGCGATCATAACTAATGATTGTACCGGTTAAAACGGAATATCGTCGTCCTGATCCGCAGGTTGTGCGACCGGAGCAGAGTTACCGCCGCCTGACGATGCTGCTCCGGTGGTTGACCTCGATTGCGGGGGGCCGCTGTGTGTATCGTTTTCGTCATGGCCGCCGCCGCTGTATTCGCCGCCGCCGCCTTCGGTGCGTCCTTCGCTTATAAAATGCATTTCAGTCGCCTGAACGCCGATAGTATAACGGTCTTTCCCGTCCCGATCCGTCCAGTCCTCTATTTGCAGACGGCCCTCGATATAAACCTGCCTTCCTTTAGAAAGGTATTTTGCGGCATTTTCGGCCTGATTGCGCCAAAGCGTAACTTTAAACCAGGTTGTAACGTCCTGATATTCTCCCGATTTATCCTTTCGCCTTTCGTTAGTGGCCATCGAAAAATTACAAACGGCGTCGCCCTGCGGCGTATAGCGAAGTTCCGGGTCCTTTCCGAGATTGCCGATCAAAATTATTTTGTTAAATGACATTTAATTTTCCTCTTTTAATGTTTTATTTCCTATTTTTTCGTGTCGAAGTTTTTTTGAGATCATGCCCCGCGCATCTGCAGGGCTATGTATAACCTCGTCAAGAAAATTGACGGTACTATCAATCACGAATAAATTATATTCAAACTCTGCCTAAGATATAGGCATCAATATAACACGACATAGGGCGTGTGCTAAAATCTGAATTCGCGCTTGCAGCCATCAGGCAAAATACAAAATGCTCCGCATGCGGTTTTCCAAAATCTTTTTATTATTTATTTTCGCTGGATGCATATCGCCGTCTGTATTTGGCCAGACAAAAATATCCGTCGCCGGTTTATCAAGATGCTGGATATATCCGACGGGTAAGGATCTGGCAAGAAATTTGGCTTCAGATGGCACGCGGGTATTTTTGGGCCTTAGCGGAGCAAAGGTTGAGGCACTTTCGTTGGACGGAAAAAAAGTATGGTCCAGCGAGCTTGGCGGTGACATTACCTCGAATATTCTGACCCTTGAGAGCGGCATATTGCTCGTAACTTCAACGATCGCGGACGGTGACAAACCCGGTAGCAGCATGATCCGCTCCCTGAGCAAGGAAACCGGTATCACCAATTGGATACTTAAACTGCCGAACGCGAAAAAACATTTTTTAAAAAATTATGATGATGCGGTCGCCGTTGTTTCGATAAGCGGTGTTATTCAATCGATTGATGCTAAAAGCGGCTCGGTAAAATGGAAACGCGAGATAGCAAACGGCTTCGACGCCGAACCGGCCTATACCTTAGACAAAATCTTGGTTGCCGCCACCGGCAAACAGATATTTGGCATTTTTTCGGGTACGGGCGAGATCGATTCGATACAGAAAGTCCCGTTCAGCGTGACGGCTCTGGCAATTACCCCGACGGGCGATACTATTGTGGGCGACAACCGCGGCAATATTGTGTCGATCAACGGCACAACGACCAAGCCGCGTTGGAAATTCAAAAGCGGCGGCGCGATATCTGCTCTATCCGTCATCGGCGAGTATGTTCTGGCTTCATCAAATGATAACTTTGTCTATTATATCCAAAGTCGAAACGGTAATGTCGAGTGGAAAAAAAGGCTTAGTGGCCGCGTTTCATATATTGCAAATATTTTAGATCTCTACGCCCTTTCATCCGGCGTCGATGAAAACGGAGCGGTACTCACCGATCTTTCAAACGCCAGGGTCGCCGGACAGATCGTCCTTGGCGAAGAAGAAAACCTTGTTTCGACTCCGGTCGTGTCTAACGGAAATATTTTTATCCTTACTAACGAGGCCGCTTACTCTTATGGCCTGAATCTATGCGCCCCAAATCATATGTCAGGACCGCTTGCTTTAAGCATCCGCCGGATATTCTTACCGGTGGTTCACGGGCCACTGAAGTCTCAAAGGTCCCTGAACCTGGAGAGGGGTTAATTCACGAGTTAGATTGATTTCTTTGACCAACCGGTTGGCGCTACGCAGACTGAATTTGTATAATGCTTGTAATCTGGATGAATTGTATTCCGCTTAAAAAAACTATTGCTGCATTGTTGCCGTTCTGTTTTTTGTGGCTTTTTCTGGTCTGTCTTTCGTCTTGCGCGGATGAACGCGCAGAGAATCATCAAGAGTATTTTGCGTTAACCGAAACGGCGGATGTGGCGGCTTCGGATTTTTGTCCGATGTCGGACGCTCCCGATGCGACAGTTCCCGAACGAGCAGGATTTGATTTTAAATTTCCCGATGTCGCGTCCTGTCTGGTTTTTCCGGTTGAATCCACTTCTTTTGTCACCTCTCGAATTACGCGGTGCAATAAAACGCCGTTTGCCGACCCGCCTTTGAAACGTCTTTTGGTGCTACGCATTTAATAATCTCCATTCGCACAAGTTGTTTTTTTGGCGGCGTGTTTTCCTTTTCGGAAAACGCGACGGATTTATCGGTTATCTTTTTGGAGATTATTAAATGAAAAAATTAGTTTTTGTTTTGGCGTTGTTTTTGGTTTGCGCGACGCCGGTTTGGGCGCAGAATTTGGTGGTTAAATTTGAAGGTCAAGTCGTCTGCTGCTCCGATTGTTGGGCGGAAGCCGACCGAACGAAAGTTGAATACGGAACGGCGGAAGATTTGCTGAAAGCCAAGTCGTGCGTCGAAGGCGGCGACCCGACATTGCTTGCCGTGCGTGAGGGCGAAAAATTTACGCTCTATCAGCTTGAGCCGGGCAGGTTCAAATTGCCCGGTAAAAATTGGCTGGAGTTTGTGGGAAAGAAAATTGCAGTTTCGGGAGCGGTGCGGAAGAAGAAAAACGAAAATTTGATTCGCGTTGATACGCTCGAAGTTTTGGAAGAAAGCCTTGCGACGCGCGAAGCGGCGAAAGTTTTGGGGCAGACGGTTGTATTGAAACTTGTAGATTTATTCGGCGCGGAACAAAATTTGAGCGCGTTTAAAGGGCGCATCGTCGTTTTGAATTTTTGGGCGACGTATTGCGTTCCGTGCCGCAAGGAGATGCCCGATTTAGCCGCGATTCAAAACAAATATGCCGCCCTCGGCGTTCAGGTTATCGGCGCGTCAACCGACGTGCCGGAAGACCGTCCGAAGGTTTTGCAGTTTATTAAGGAAACCAAAGTTAATTTTCCGATTTGGATGGGAGCAACTGGCGCCGATATGACGCGCTTCGGGCTGGGCGAAGCGTTGCCCGGAACGGTAATCATTGATAAAAGCGGCAAAATCGTCAAAGTTATTTCCGGCATCGTGAGTGTTGCCGATGTTCAAAAGCATATTGATTCGATGCTTGAAATTGCTGAAAGCACGGTCGAAAAAACTGATCCAATCGCCCGCCGCGACGCGAAAGAAAAACCGAAAAAAACGTCGAGCGTTCCGTCCTGACCGCTCTGACCGGGCGAAGGTCGCGCCGTGAGCGGGACGGAACAGATAAATTACAGATGGACTTACGGGACGCGGTTGATTCCGAACATCATAAACCGCGCCAAGTGGCGAAACACTTTGACGTATCAGGTTACGCCGCGTTTTTCGGTCGGAATCGAATACAATCCTCTGGCGGGAAAAATTTCGCCGCTTGCAAATTTTGTCGCTTTAACCGAAACCGAAAAGCGTCCGGCGATAATCTTAGGCACGAGTTCAGACCGCATCGGAACGCCGTCGGGGCAATCGTTTTATGCGACAGCGAGCAAAAGTCTGGAACGCGAAACCGGCTTGCCGATTGCGCCGTACGTCGGCGTTACCTACGGCACGTTTGAAAATCGTGTCCGCGTGATCGGCGGTTTAAATGTCTATTTTACAGACCGCCTTAGCTCGACCGTTCTCTTCGACGGCGTAAAAATTCATCCGCTTGTCAATTACACTTACAACCGGCATCAGTTCGGTTTTGTCCTGGTTGAGAGCAAAAAACCCGGCCTGACATACAGCATTTCGTTTTAATTTTACGAGCGCGAAAATTTTGGCATCGGAAAGCAGCCTCTTGGCTCCGACGCGGAGTCAAAGGTAGATATTACCCCTGACTCGGCGTCCGTCTCGACGATACTTGCGTTACAATATGTTCACGCCGTTCAAGAGCGATTTTACGCGAGGCCGCAGGGCCGTATGCAGAGTTCTGAGTGGATAAACAAAATTGCGGCAAATGTTGTAATGCGTAATGATGATTTTAAAAAATTTTAGCAGCCCCAACCGGTTTCTAATGCGAAACGGCGTGCTGCTGCATCATCTCGTAAATCTCGTCTTTTATCAGTAATTTTCTCTTCTTGAGGGTGGTTTCTTCCAGCTGCTCGTCGTCGTTTGGGTATGTAAGGTGTGCTAGTTCGCTTAAACGTGTTTCAAAATCCTGATGTTGGTGAACCAAATTCCTGAACTCAGGGTTATTCTTTATCAGTTCGTCCCTCAACGGATCGGCTATTGACATGTCCATATGGTTTTTTCCTCACTTTCAAAATTCCCGGCCTTTGCGTAAATTAACAATTTCGTAACCGGGTAATTTCAAGTTTAGACCAAAACGCGATCAAGAATCAAGCCGGGTTTTATTTCAACACGCATTTTAATAAAAGCGCGTGTTCGCGCGGATTGTCATAAAAATTGTTGCGGGTCTGGACGCGTTCAAAACCGTTTCTTGAGTAAAAGTCTATGGCCTTACGATTTGATTCGCGAACTTCGAGCCATATATTTGCGGCGTGTTTGTTGCGGCACGCATCGAGAAACGCATCCAGTAACATCTGGCCGAGGCCCTTTCCGTGCTCGTCGTTCGTGACCGCAATATTATATATCTCGGCCTCAAACCCGGTTTCTACAGCACCGCCGGTTACAAACCTTCCGACAATAAAACCGATTGTCGAATTTTCGTCCGTTAGCAGACGCAGCAATACCGCCTCCGGATTCTTCATCTCATCAAGATAGCTCTGAGCGGACCAATGGCTAAGGTTGGTCTCGGCTGCTATTCGCATAAGATCGCTGATATGCGAGGCATTTACGCCGGAAATTCGCGGTGAGATGCTTTCAATTTCATTCTTGGACGGGTTCATTGCAAAATTTTGCTGATAAACAAAGGCTCAACTATTTTACCGCCATTTTCAAAACAAATATGTGCGATAGCTAACGCAATGTTGGCACCAAAGTTTACTGTCCCAGCCGGCGGCTGAGTGGCCGCGTACAGATCAGAGTGAAGCAAAAATACCGAATCATCTCTGTTTTTAAGAAGCATCGCAAATTCCTGTTCGGTAATCGTTTGAGGCGTATTGAGTTCGACGACTTCCCTCTCACGCCGCTGAAACGCCTGGATGCAAACGGCGCTGCGTCCAACAGGCAGGGCGGCAGTAAACTTTTGGCCTTTCTTTTGTACAAAAACCATTGCTTTTAAGGCTGTCTCGCTCGACATTTCGATTCCAAGCCCTGATTTTAGACCGAGCGCCGTCGCAATGCCTATCCTTATTCCGGTAAAACTGCCCGGTCCGGCCGAAACGGCGATCAGGCCTATCTCTTCTGCGGAGATTTTGTTTTCTTTAAGAATTTTATCAATGTTGACGAGCAGTTCCTCGGCTTTTGAGACGTTTGACGAACCGATCCAATTGTCGATCTCGAGGCCGTCGCGGAGCAGTGAAATACTGCCGCCGCAAATAGCGGATTCGATCGCGAGAATTATCTGATTGCTGTTCATTTAAAAATTGGCCGCTTTCGCGTATTTGCGGCTTTACCGGCTTTGGGTTGTATTAGCCCTGTCAAGTTTTATTGTTCCCGAAATGCGTCGGTAGGATGGCATGATGCGTTTAAGCGTGTTGCCGATTTTGTAAAATAGACGGGTTTTCGCGTCAAAGCTGCCTTCCATCTCGACAGTTGCCCTGATAGGGTTGGGATCCAGGCGTTTTCTTATCTGTTTTAATAATTTTTTTCGGTCATAAATGGCTGACTCGAGGGGAAGAAATTTTGTTTCGCTTACCCACTCCCTTTCGACCGTTTTTATTAACCATTTCGGGAGGTCAAGGGCAGCATTGCTAACGGGAGTGTCGGTAAGATCGAGACCAAGATACCGCCCGGTGAGTCCAAGCGTGCAGGTCAACCAACGCTGCCGCCGCACGCTAACCGTTCCTAAAACCCTGTCCCAATTGAAATCGCCGTTTCGGTTTGCAACAATGTAAAAAATATCCCACAAACGCTCTTTATGACGCCCGCCGTCGGTCAGCCAATGAACGCACAAAACGCGGAGGTGATCTTCCGCCCGCAAAACGCGATAGCTGCCGACGCCGTCAACCTCGATCAACTCTGAATTGTCAAACAGATCACCCCATCGAACCGTGTCGAGATGCCGCAGTTCGCGGTGAAGGTCAATCGCAAGGCCGTCAGCAGCCGCCGAACGCGCAATAGCGTCAGCGTTTATAAAATCATCTTCGGCAACCGCCAGATCCATATCTATTGAAAGCCGCTGTTGGGCCGCCGGATAATAGCGTGCCGCCGCCAATCCTTTTATCAAAATCGGCTCAATCCCCTTTTCGCGAAAAAGCGAAAAAGCCTGAACGGCCCGCACCTCCTGCGCTTTCCTCTGAAGCATACCCCACCGTACTTCGTCCGAAATGATTTTACACGCAGGTCCTTTCACATAAAAAAGAGTAGCAGAGACATCGCATCTGGACTACTCAATAACTGACAGATCGTAATGCGGCTCGACAAAGCCGTTGTTCATTATTCGAACGAACTTTAAAAATAACGCTACGACTTGAGCGCGGCTGAAAATGAATGACTTTTAGACAGCCTCAAATCAGTATAAGAAAAAGTGCAGCAAAGATTTAAAACCTTTGCCGCACTTCGCGTTCTCGAAAAAATTAAATTTTCTAAGGAGTCGTCGGGTTTGGTGCGCACAGTCCTTGCGGGGTGCAATTGGTTGTTGACGGACAACCATTTTGAGGTGCGCATTGAGCGGAACTGGTACAGTTGCATGAAACCACGCCAAGTGCATTCTGCGGGGCCACAAGTGACGCGATTACTGGCAGTGTGACCATTGAAGCTAAACCGATCGTTTTAAGGACCTGTCGGCGGGACTGGCCTTGAAATCGCGGTGTAACGGCGTTTTGAAGCAGGCCGTTCTCATTTAACTGGTCAATAGCGAGCCAGACAAAATCTTCGGTGACCTTTCCGCGGCCATTTGATTCAAACTGGTTAACAATGTCGCCGACGGTGTTGCTGCCGTCGCACGACTTCCAGACAAGGGCAGCGGACTGATTCAAGCAATGAGCTTTGTTGCTGTCCAGGTCATAAACTAGTACCTCATCGGGCATTTCCTGGACCACAATGCCATTTTGGCGGGCCATCGGATTATTCGGGTTATTCATCTTCTTCCTCCAAACGAAATAGGTTATGCGTGTGCAAAATAAAGTCAAAGTTTAACAAGGTCAATAATCAATTAAATTAACGACTTTGAAAAACCAAATATTTTAATAATTCTACCTTAATTTACGTTGTTGTCAACAAAATCAAGCAATGTTTTAGCAAATTTATCTGCCGAACCTCTAAGACTCGAAGCAATTATTGCACGACTCGCAACTTTATGCAAGACCTCCATCACAAAATTTGTACGATATCTGATAGAAAGTGCAAAAGGTATAATTTTTAAAATACCGTTGCCTTGGGTCAGTATCTCGGGTTTCCATTTTGCATCAGCGCGATAACCGGTCAACAGCACCATGCCGATCGGGATAGGTTTAGCCCCGTACGTCCCGCCGAGATCTTCGACAGTCAACTCAAACACCTTGTAATCATCGGTTCGCATCCCGATCCGGCGGGCGAATGGGTGGACGAAGCCGTCGCGGTCAATTATAGCAAATTCGTCAGAATAATACTCCGCTCCATTTCTGACAAGCTCGGAAACAAGTGTCGATTTTCCCTGGTAGCTGTCAGCGGGCAAGACGATCGCCTTGCCGTTCCACGCGACAACACCGGCGTGCAAAAAAACTCGGTCGGCTGCGTATTCACCGATCGCCACACGCAGAATGCTGTCAAAAAATTTAAAAAATATAGGCAGATTATCGCCTGAAGATAATTCCTTGCCGTTTTGAAAAAGGAAATATAGACCGTCCTCATCACACGGCAAATCAAAAACGTAATCAAAATCCGTTTCACCAACCGTCCTGACCTCGCCCAATAAAGATTTTACGGCCACTTCCGCGGCCTGATCGACAATCTCCTGTTGATTGCTCCTGATAGTTACAAATACGCCATAAGACTCAAAACTAAAAGGCCTTACAAACGAAATTGTGCCGGTTGTCGAGGTCATATCGAAAATGTCGGGACGAAAATGCCGTCTTAATTTAACACCTTACCCTTAAAGCATAGAAACAGGATCACTGACGTCAATATAAATACGACCGGAAACATAGCGAGGCCTATTTCTTCGCGAAATTGCACGGATAATAACATCGAAATGCTCAGGATCGAAGCAAGAACGCCGTAAACAACGGTAACGTTTCGGTGTGAATATCCGGATAAGACGAGCCTTTGGAACAGATGTTCGCGATGGGCGATCCATATTTTTTCACCGCGAATTGCCCGTCTTACAATTGTAACCACCGAATCAAACAAAAAAAACCACACAAAAAGCACGGCCGCGATCGGCAGCAGATCGGGCGATCTGACGGCCGAAGTTCTGGCCAGCAGCGGCAACGCCGCAAACGTGAAGCCGAGAAACGCGCTTCCGACGTCGCCCATAAAAATTCTCGCTGGGTTCCAATTGTGAACAAGAAATCCGAGGCTAGAGGCCGCGATAATGCCGCTGTAAAAATAAAGGGCCGGCATATCGAGGATCAAACCGAGAAAGAGCCATCCGACACCCGCGATTACGGCCTGCAGACCAGCCAGGCCGTCTATGCCGTCCATAAAATTGTACGAATTTACCATCCAAACTATCCATAGAAACGTCAAAACATAGCCAAAATTACCGAGGCTGATCTTGCCGAGCATCGTTATTCCGTGCCACGTATCTACATCTACTATTAAAAGGATGGCCGCAAGGCTTTGGACAAGCAGCCGCCATAAAAACGGGATCGGCCGAATATCGTCGAAAAAGCTCACAAGAGCGATCATCAACGCTCCGGCAATATAGCCCCAGGAAAATGTACCTGTTACGAGAACGGAAATGGGTACATACATTATAAGACAAAAAATAACGATGATAATACCGGCTCCAAATGGGACGGGCACGGTGTGCGAGCTGCGTTCGTTTGGGATGTCGAGCAGTTTCCGCTGTATCCCAAAACGCCGAAATAGGGCAACGCCGACATAAGAGAGGCAAAAAACTACTGCAAAAATGACTATATCGATCATTCCTCTAACAAATCAGAAACTTTTGACATAGAAACAGACTGATCTCGGCAGAAAATCGTTGAAAACAGAAACGCAAACATCAAGCGGTAATCTTTATTGAACCTAAAACCAACTCAAACTGTCAAACCATCCGCATAGCAAATATTTATCGGCTCAGGCGGGTTGCCAATCTTTACAGAAACAATGGAAAAAAGTATATCTGCACCCGTTTTACAAACTTACTTTGACACATTTCTGGCAAAACGCTATCATTATAGTTTTGTTATCTACTTGAGATTTTAATTAGTACAATTATTTGATTATATAAAAGGAGTTACGTAACACTTTGAGTAACGGAAATTATTTATTTACATCTGAATCGGTGACCGAGGGGCATCCGGACAAAATGGCCGATCACGTTTCGGACGCGATCCTCGACGCCATACTTTCGCAGGACCCGATGGCCCGCGTTGCCTGCGAGACGCTCGTAACCACAGGTTTGGCAGTGGTCGCGGGGGAAATCACGACTTCGGCCACGGTTAATTATAAGCAGATCATCCGCGACACAATTGCCGAGATCGGTTATGACAATGCCGAATTTGGTTTCGATTCGAATACTTGCAGCGTAATTGATGCGATCGGTACGCAATCGCCCGACATTTCGCAGGGCGTCGATACCGGCGGTGCCGGCGATCAGGGTTTGATGTTCGGGTTTGCCTGTAATGAGACGCCCGAACTAATGCCGATGCCGATACAGATGGCTCATAATCTCACGCGTCAGCTTTCGCAGGTTCGCCGCGACGGCACGATTCCTTATCTTCGTCCGGATGGCAAATCGCAGGTCTCGATCGAATATCGCGACGGACGGCCTTTTCGTGTGGAGGCGGTCGTTATATCGTCGCAAACCGATGAAACCGAGATCGAGCAGATCAGGGCTGATATCCTGGAGAAAGTTATAAAACCCGTCATTCCATCTGAATTATTGGACGAAAATACAAAATATCACATCAATCCAACTGGACGTTTTGTCGTCGGAGGGCCGATGGGCGACGCAGGGGTTACCGGTCGCAAAATTATCGTCGATACCTATGGCGGCTTTGCTCCTCATGGCGGGGGAGCTTTTTCCGGCAAGGATCCGACAAAAGTTGACCGTTCTGCGGCCTATATGGCTCGATACATCGCTAAAAATGTGGTAGCCGCGGGGCTGGCCGAAAAGTGTCTCGTTCAGTTGGCCTACGCCATTGGAGTTGCGGAACCGGTTTCAGTTTTGGTAGATACACAGGGCACCGGATCGATTGATGACGACAGATTATCTGATATAGTGAGGGAAAATTTCTCGTTAAATCCGCAGGGTATTATCGAAACCCTCGACCTGCGTCGTCCGATTTATCGTGCAACCGCCCGGTTCGGCCATTTTGGAAGGACAAGGGATGAATTTTCGTGGGAAAGAACAGACAAAATCGAGGCGTTAAGATCAGCCGCCGAAAGAGGTATAGGAACTAATGGCTAAAGAAGGAATTTCAATGGATTACGACATCAAAGACATAAATCTTGCCCCTCAGGGCAAACAACGCATCGAATGGGCCGATCGCGAAATGCCTGTTTTGCGGCTTATTCGAGAGCGTTTTGAGAAAGAAAAACCGCTCGTCGGCGTTAAGCTTGTCGCTTGTGCACATATTACCACCGAAACGGCAAATCTGGCGAGAACTCTGCAGGCCGGTGGTGCGGAATCTTTACTTATTGCCTCAAATCCGCTTTCAACTCAGGATGACGTTGCCGCTTCTCTTGTAGCCGACTGGGGCATTCCGGTCATGGCTATAAAAGGTGAAAGCACAGAGACTTATGTACGGCATGTTAAAGCTGCACTTGATACAAATCCGAACCTGATTATTGACGACGGCTCAGACGTCGTTGCTACAATGATTAAAGAAAAGCCCGAACTTATCGATAAACTCATCGGGACAACCGAAGAGACGACGACGGGCATTGTAAGATTAAAGTCAATGGTTAAGGCAGGCGTGCTAACCTTTCCGTCTATTGCGGTTAATGATGCCCAGACAAAACATTTCTTTGACAACCGCTATGGAACCGGCCAATCGACTCTCGATGGTATAATCCGTGCGACCAACATCCTTTTGGCCGGAAAAACGCTGGTGGTCGTAGGCTACGGCTGGTGTGGAAAAGGGGTAGCGATGCGGGCCCGAGGGATGGGTTCGAACGTAGTTGTGTGCGAAATTGATCCGGTCAAGGCGATCGAGGCCGTCATGGACGGTATGCGTGTACTGCCGATAAAAGAAGCCGCAAAGGTCGGAGATTTCTTTGTCACCGTCACCGGCAACCGCCATGTTATCGACAAGGAACATTTTGAGGTGATGAAAGACGGTGCGATTGTCTGCAACAGCGGACATTTTGACCTCGAATTAAACCTCGACGCACTTCGTGAAATGTCGCAAACGGTTGTCAAACGCCGCCCGTTTGTCGAAGAATACCGCTCGGCCGACGATAAAAAAAGTGTTATCGTCCTCGGCGAGGGGCGGCTTATCAATCTCGCGGCCGCCGAAGGCCATCCGGCGTCGGTAATGGATATGTCCTTCGCAAATCAGGCTCTTTCCGCCGAATATCTGGTTAAGGAAAAAGGCAATTTGGCGGCCGGCGTCCATATTTTGCCGCCCGAAGTCGATCAGGAAATTGCCTCCCTGAAACTTCGTGCGATGGGTATAGAAATGGACGAATTGACTCCGGAAATGCTCGAATATATGTCGAGTTGGGAAACGGGTACTTAAGAGTAGGCAGAGGGCAGTTTGCGGTGGACCGTGGTCAGGTTGCAGAGAGTGTCAGCCAGCCTGGTAATTATCTGAAAAGTAAACTTTGTGTGCGGCTTGCCATTTGCGGTGAAGCGTGCTTCACCGATTGCCCTTCGCCCTTTTTAGCGGCTATGCCGCCGGTCAGCTTTTCCGCAAATAGACCGGCAAGCCCGAGATGGCAGAATCCACAATTATCGATGTTATAATTGTTTACCTTTCACTTAATCGCCACATTAGGAGCGTTCCGCTCGACTTGAACACCACGCTTACATGAAAGCGAGCTTTTCGGATAGACTCTCCGATAGCCTATCGACGAAGGTGGCTGCGTTCCTTAGTTTCCCGGATTATACTCTTTTTTGCTGTGCCCCTTCAGCTGCGCCGGATAAAAATAAACTTCTCTGAGGTCTCCGGTGCTGTATCGTTTTGCCTGATCGTTAAAATGTTTTGATTTTGGGTCGCCGCTTTCGCCACCGGCGGTTACGGCCCTGGCCTTAACCGTTTTTCCAAATTCGACAACCGCTACAAAACTATTCCCGCTGGTGCCGTAAATCTTTTTTGAACCGTTAAAGGGGCGAGCCCCGAATGAGGCAAGCGAGCCAAAATTACCCGATGTAAAACCGACCGGAATGCTTGGTTTCGCATCGCTAAACGGATGAGCAATGTCACCGGAAATGCGTTGAAAGCGATTGACTTCTCCCCACGGCGTTTTCCAACTGCCAAAATCGGCGGTCAGTTTGTCCGTTGCGGCCGCTAATGATCGGAGTAGCTGCTCGCTCGTGGCTTTGCTCCCGATAAATTCTTCGATCGATAAGCCTGCAAGCCTGGCCTCAACGCCGATTCGCCTCATCAAATCCTCACCCCAAAAAATCGCAAGCGACGTCGCAGCCGAATCTATCGCCCAACGCTTATCCCATGAGCGAAGAAGTGTTATTTCATCGGTTAATTTTGATTTTAGCGGATTTGATGACGCAGTATCGTCAAATGCCTTGAGCAGAGAGGGGAGCGGCTTATCAAACCACGGCAGATAACTGTCATAAGCGGCCGCAGTCAATGAATCAAGCGTAAAATCTTTTTTTCCATCGAGAACCTTGATCGCGTGAAGGCCGCGGGCATTCTCGACGCCGTTATCGACGTATGGCGGAAAATCAGCCTGTCGCAAACTGCTTTTTCCGGCCGCCGACCACGGCCAGTTGTTGCTGTTATAAACCCATCCGGTCGCGGGATTTATTAAATTTGGCGACTCGGCAACCGTCAGAAGCCCTTTCCAGTCCGTGGCCGGATTGCTGCCATCTACGGGCATTGTCCAGTCAAACTTCGGATCCCGACGCGGGATAAAATTAGGGTGAAAATATGCGATATTTCCGTCTGCGTCGGCATAGATCGTTGCGTTTGAAGAGTTTGCGTGCAGGCCCATTATTTCCTTAAATTCTTTTAGATTTTTCGCTTTAGTCCTGCCGTACGACTGCATAAGCGCCTTTACGGGTTCGTGCATCAGTGCGATGCTCACCCATTTATCCTTTTCTGCCCTGATAACGGGGCCGTGATGGGTTCGATAGGTTGCAATGCTTTTTGCCGACACCCCGTTTCCCGTCTTGTATGGAACGAGAATACGGACGATTTTGACAGGCCGCTCTTCGTTTCCGTGCCTGTAAAAAGTTTTACCGTTTTTCCTGACGATCGTTTCAAGGTATTCATCGATAGCGTCAACTTTGCTCGATGTGTGCATCCAACCCAAGCGTTCGTTAAAGCCCTGATAGATAAAAAACTGGCCCCAGGTCGAGGCTCCGTAAGCATTTAGCCCTTCATCGCTTGTCATCTGAAGCTCCGAGCGGAAAAAGAACGAGGTATGCGGATTGACCAGAAGTAGGGCATTTCCGGCTTTTGTGTTGGAAGGAGCAATGGCAATGCCGTTCGACCCGGACGGCTCTTTTAGCAGATCATCGTCATAAATTGACGCCACCGGTGTCTGGCCACCGCCATAAAAAGCACGAAGCTGACCGAGATTGATCGTTTCAATGTCGCCGCCAATACTGCCTTCGCTAAATGTAAGCGGCATCCACGGTTCGAATTTAGTAATGACCCGCGGTTTAGCTTCAGGATGTTTAGCAAGGTAAAAATTGAGGCCGTCGGCCCAAGCATTCATTAGAGCCTTCAGCCACGCCGCGCTTGTCTCGTATTGGGCCTTGATCACATCAGGATCGATAAACATTTTCATCCGCAGATCGCTCCATATCGCAGATTCACCCTCGGCTTCCGCCAGGCGTCCCATTGAGTTTAGATAATTTACCTCGATCCGGTTAAAATCATCCTCGGCCTGAGCATATATGGCGCCAAAAACCGCATCAGCGTCGGTCTTCCCTTTGACATGCGCGATGCCCCAATCGTCGCGGGTTATCGTAACATTTCGAGCCTGCCGCTCCCATCGGCGAAACTCCGCACTCTCTAAATTCGGAATTGCGTTTGCAGTAAAAGCGAAAGTAAATATAGCAGCCAAAACGTAAACGGTCTTACTCATAAAAATTTAATCTCCGATAATATTTTTGCGAAAAATGCAGTATTTTATTATGTCATCGTATCTGCATAATCCAAAATGCCGCACTTTCAAACAACTCTATGTTCAAAACGTAATATTCTTTACGCGCGCGGTAAATAGCGAAACAATCGCGTCTCGGCCGGCCGTTGGCACCGCGCGCGCGCTAAATACCCTGCCATGATCTATAATATCTGTGAAAGAAAATTAACTTCACCAAGAAAGATTTATCTATGTTTGTAGCGGCGATCGAAAAAGCGGCGGGTTTTACGAGGGCGATTCATACGATCGTTCGTACTTGGGGCTCAGATCGGATAGTGCCCGGTTCGGCAACTTTATTTTTTGTAAATGCGGACGGTTGGGCGTTGACGTGTGCTCACGTGGCAAAGCAGTTTTCCGACGGACAGGCGGTGGCCGACAAGTTTACGGCTTTTAGGGAAGAGCGTTCGAAGATCGAGCCAGGCAAAAATCAGCGCAACGCTTTACACCAATTGGAACGTAAATACGGTTTCAAAACGGGCGACGCCATCGAATTATACAGCCGGTTGCTCGGCTGCGTCGATGGGAGCTTGAATATGGACGTAAAGCTCCACGCAACGCTCGATGTCGCTTTGCTTAAGTTTAATGGTTTCAATAAAATACTGTGTGATAATTTCCCCGTTTTTGGACGCGACGGGACCGATCTGAAACAGGGTAAATCAATCTGCCGGCTCGGATTTCCCTTTCCCGAATTTAGTAATTACGGCTACGACCCTGTCACCGACACGATCGGTTGGACGGACGGTGGGCAGGAGCATTCGCCAAGATTCCCGATCGATGGCATGCTGACCCGCCATATCGGCGACAGTGACGGCAAAATAGTTGCATTTGAGCTGAGCACACCAGGAATTCGCGGTCAAAGCGGCGGCCCCGCATTCGATACCGAAGGCCGCGTCTGGGGAATGCAGTCAGTTACCAAACATCTCGATCTGGACTTTGACGTTGACGTCGAAGTTCTCCGCGGATCAAAGATACGGCGGATACAGGACAGTGCTTTTCTGCACTCCGGCGGATGTATCCACGTCGATGCGCTAAAGGCTTTTATGCGCGACAACGGCGTGAAATTCGAAGAAGGCTGACGATCAACCGACAAAAACCAGAAGAACACCGCTCGGATCGATGACGTGCAGAACAGGTGTGTCCCCGGCCATCTCCGGCTCGGAAACGCGTGCGTCACCAAAACCGCCTTTTTCGATCACGCCTTTTGCACGTTCATACCATTCATCAACGTCGTCAACACCAAACCGCATCATAAAATTATCCGCCCAATCTTTTACGTAATAGTTTTGAAGCCGAAAAGCCGCGCCGCCAAGCCGGCAATCCATCGTCCCGCCAAAACCTTCGGTCATTTCAAAACCAAGCTCGGTATAAAAAGATTTTGATCGTTCAAAATCCTTTGCCGGTGTGTAAACAAGCAGATCGTTAATAGACAATGGCATAATCGACAATTATAAATTAATGAGGCGTCACGTGCGAACTTTTGACAGAAGATAAACGCCAAGCAGAGAAAAAATAACGAGCGGCGACCACACCGCAAGCTGCGGTGAAAGCAGT
Organism: Pyrinomonadaceae bacterium; assembly: GCA_041747575.1. Taxonomy (GTDB): domain Bacteria; phylum Acidobacteriota; class Blastocatellia; order Pyrinomonadales; family Pyrinomonadaceae; genus OLB17. The sequence continues at coordinate 3,473 of JBGTEX010000061.1, read as the reverse complement.
CCGTTTAAACCGAGTTGTTCGAGTATCGTACTTGTCCCTGTAAACAGCAGCCATAAACCGACAGCATATCCGACCGTCGCCGCTTTACCTTTTCGACTCAAACTAAGAGAAAACGGAGCCGTAAACAATGCCATAATAAAGGGCAAAAATAGAGTCGTGTATTTTTTTTCAAGCCCGACGGTCAAATTGCGGCGTTCAAGCTCGGACTCGGCGGACGCGATCTGACGTTTTAGCTGGGTCGAATTGAGATGATTAGGTTTTGTGCGCAGTTCGGCAAACGGATTCAGCGGTTCCGCAAGTTCCCCGCCGTCGATCGTTGTGGTTGAAATCTTGCCATCCATCAACGCATTTCTTTCGACGCTGCCGGTAAAACTCATTTTTCCTTGTCCCCATTCCGCACGGTCCGCCCGGTACACGAATTGCAATCTTTCGCCCTTGTCCGCAAATTCGTAAATCACAAGGTTCTTCACATCGCCTCCGGAAAAATCAATAAACCGCTGTTCGTTATCAGACGCAAACTCGAATGAATATATCCTTCTATCGTTAGCCACCCAATATTTCCCGGTCTGATCGATCGGGACGCCGCGATTCCGGATCAGCGTCCTCGTCATATCCTGAAGCTGATTAGCACGCGGCAGAATACGCTCCTGAATAAACCAATTTAGCCCGCCAAGCAAAAGCATCAACATAAAACATGGCATCAACAGACGGTAAACGCTTTGCCCGGCCGACGTCCATGTAACGATCTCGTTTTGTCTTGATTTGATCACGTACGTCGCAAGCGTGCCGATCATCGCAGCCGACGGAGCGATCTGAAGATACACAAACGGCAGCAGATAAAACAGATATTTTGAAAGCAGCCAGACACCGCCGTCAATACTGCCGGCATATCGCCACAATTCAAAGGCCGTAAATATGATAAATATCGCCGAGAGAAAAAACAGCGTGAGCACAAAATTTTTAACCAGATTGGTCAGAAGATCAAAATCGCGCAGCCCTGTGGTCAGATCCATAAAAATATTTCGCTTCTGGACTCTGTCGGGCGAGGTGCGAAGCAGAGCAAAACCCGAGCGAAAATATATTGACAAACTATTCCAAAAATCAATTTTTCGTGCAAAGGTCAGAAAAAGCACAAACGCTAAACTGCCGGCAATGGGTATCAGACTGCTCAGCAAAACACTTATTGCCCCGACTCGGGCAAGCTGTTCGCCAAGAAATGTCAGTAAGAAAAACCCGACCAGTACGCACAACGCCAACGCGATGCCAAAGCCGCGACCGCCGCGGTTAAAACGCAGAACTATAACCGTCCCGAGCAGGCAAAATATTAGCGGAGTGATCGACAAGATGATGCGTCGCTGCCTCAGAATTTGAGCCTCGGTTCGTTCCTCGCCGTCCCTCGAGGTGGCATATTCTGATAATTCCTGCAGCCCCAGTTCTTCCGGGCGTAACTCGGCAATGCTCAATTTTTCGATCAGCTCATTTCGCTTTGTTTTGATGGCATAGCGAACTTCGCCTATATTTTCGGAAACATATTTTCCCTCACCCGGTTTTATCGGCAGCGTCGAAACGGTCGCATTCTCAAGAACAAGTTCGGACGACTGCCCTGTGGTGTCGATACGGCCATTGCGTGACGTTATCAGACGCACGCTGCCGTTAACCTTGTCCTCGCTGTAAATAAAAATGTTTTTCCAGGTATTGGTTTCAAAATCGGCGCCTTTTACATAGATCGTATAACCAGCGACTTCGGAGTTAAAAACGCCCGGCTCGATCGGTGATTCGAGTTTTTTGATCGCAGTTTGGAGGGCGACATTTCTCACCAGCGAGGCAGCGATCGGCACGCCTTTCAAATTAACAAAAAATGCAAAGGCCGACATTACTATACCAAGTATCATGATCGGGAAAGCGATCTGCAGATTGCCGACTCCAGCCGCCCGGATCGCAACCAGCTCGCTGTCGCCCTGCATTTTTGTCAGGGCGATTATCGTCCCGACGAGCATTGCCATCGGGCATGTAAAGGCAATAACGTTTGGCACGAGTGCTATTGTCAGCTGCCAAATAAGGTTGGTCGGGATGTTGACGCTAAAGAAAATGTCAGAGTAGCGGCTCGCCTGCTGAACAAACAAAATCACGCTCAACAACAGCCACGAAAATACAAAATACGGGACTATCGTCGTCAGCAAATACCTTGAAATGAGCCAGCCGATCTGCTTCATAATACCTGCGAGAGGGCGTCTTTGTCCCGCACATAATTAACCATTTAAAACTACACCCATTCGCAGCACGCTGCGTTCAATTGACCGCAAGCGACGTCTCACCGGCCACTTCCCTGCCGATCGATTGAGAGATAAGATGCTTCAAAATTGTTGACAGGTGTTTGAGATTTTGCTCTTTTCCGAATGCAAATTTTGTAAATTCCGACGGCGGTAAACGCCTTGCCGCCGCAGCAATCGAGCGTCCTGTGTGATCGAGGATTTTTGACGACGACTTTCGGCACCTTCTACAGATAAGGTGAAAATTCGCCCGTACGCTTGTTTCCTCATCCTCGTCAAACAGCCGCCCGCACTCGTCACATTTGCTCCAGTCCGGTAGATATCCAGCCAGCCTTAGCATCCACAATTCGAAATAAACACCGATACTCAATAGGGTTGCGGGTTCGCCGGAAGCGGCCTCGATACACGCTTTCACCATTCTGTAAAGCGTCTCATTCGGATCGTGCGGAGGCGAAAAGGTGACCAATAAATCGGCTAAGTAAGAAAATTTTTGCAGGAAATCAGGATTGCTTGCGGCCGCAAAATTTGACTTAATTAGATCAACCTTTTGTATCGAAACGAGTTCGGCCGATTCCTTCTGAAAATACTCGATCGTGACTATTGAGAACGGTTCCAGGCCGCTCCCAAATTTGCTTTTAAGACGCTTAATGCCTTTTGCGACGCCGCGGACCACGCCGTGATCCCGCGTCAGGAATAGGACGATCTTATCCGCCTCGGCCAGATTATAACTCTTGATTACAAGGCTTTCGGTCTCAACCAAAGGCATTTCATGTTCCCGATCCCAAAATCTAAAACTCCTGTGAAATGCTACCCCACACAAGTTGATAAAACAATTGCCTTAAACCAATTCACATTAGAAAAGCAAACTGAACCGGCGGCTGTGACGGTCGTATCCCGCCGTTTCATTGCGGTGAAGAAGGAGAAACGGTGTAATTTCCACCTAAAAAATTCTGACAAAGGACAAAAAAAGCGGCCCGGAGGCCGCTTTTTAGCATCGCTAACGTAGGCGGGCGACAGTTTTGGTTCATTCAAGCCCTACGAGATCTACTTCTGAGAGCGGGTTGAAGATTTGTAGGACTCGGGTGGCGAAGCGGTAGCGGCGGGAGGTTACCGTGAGGAGGTGGGCTTCGCCGGGGGTTATGTTTTCGAAACGGTATATGCCGAACGAGCTTGTGCTGGCGGTTTGGGTTATGCCGTTTGAAT
>JBGTEX010000060.1:0-8435 GCA_041747575.1 Pyrinomonadaceae bacterium | reverse complement strand
CGGTTAGGGCATTCGCCCGCAATCGTATTGAACAGCGTGATCGTGCCATTTGCACCAAACAACGCACCGTCGAGGTTAAACGCCAGATTGGCAAAACCAAAATTGCTGCCATCGCTGTTTACCGATAGAAAATAGGTGTTTCCCGCTACGGCACTGCCGGGTGCACCGCTGATTTCGACATATTGACAAGCTTCACTGATGGTTGACGGCGGATCGATCTCGATTTCGCTCAAAAGCTGAGCTCTGACACCGGTCTGAGCCGCGAAAAAAAAACCGAGTATCATTGCGATTACAGTAAATATTTGATTGCTTCTCTTCATTGTTTCTCCTTCCAATCTCTCTCAATTTCAATGTCACAAACCGGTTAGGCTCTGCAAACAATCCGTTTATACAGGCGGTGCCGGTGCGGCGACCATAAAGTCATCGGGCAAACTAATTCCGGCACGCTGAACTATCTGATTTACAAACTTATTTCGTTTCTCTTTTTCAACTTCGCTCTTTGCGATCTCCTCGGCCTTCAAAAACGGCGAAGGTATATCAGGATTATTGTTTCCTGGATCTTCAAATTTCTTTTGAAGCAGAATATGCCGCACGCTGTATCTTGCCGCGTCGCCGTCGTTGTCTTTGCTTTCAAGTTTGACTATGTGAAAGCCGGTTTCAGTTTCGATAACGCGGTCGTCGATCATGCCGTTTTCGAGGGCCAGAGCGGCAGTTTCAACTTCGGGCCAGAGCATGCTCATTTCGATATTTTCGTGTAGTCCGCCTTTATCCTTTGTTGTCCGGTCCTCGCTGAATTCCGCGGCCAGACGTGCAAAATCCTCGCCGGCTTTCGCTTTCCGCAAAATCATTTCGGCTTTCTCTCTCTGTCGTTTTATGTCATATTCAGGGTGGGCTGCGAGGTACGCGGCCGTCTCAGCGGCGGTCGCCTTGACGCTTTTTGCCCAGTGTTTTCTCAGATAGTCAGCAGACAAAATCCCTGCTTCGAGAATTTGTATCCGCAGCCCGATTTCCGGTTTTGCCATAAATTCCGCATCGGCCCTTGCCCTATCCGAGAGAACTTTTGTTTTTGACCAATTGTCCCGTGCCTTGGCCAGGCTGCCGCCTTGCAACGCCTGAATCGTAATATTCTCTCCGCGGGCCTTGGAAACTCCGGTTTGTATCGCACGCAGGGCTGCCATATCCGTTTCAAATTGATCTTCGTTTGCCGGTTTGTGCCAGACCGCATCGAGAGCGTCTTTTGGGACTGAGTAATTAGCGCCGAGTTCTTTATCCAGTTTGAACTGATAAAGATCAGCCAGGAGTATGTTTTTTTTATGTTCAAAATTGATCTTAAAATTTGCGTCTTCGGTTAAGCCTTCGCTGCGTGCGGCGGCGGCCAGGGCGAGATATTCGCGCATTCCTTTCAGAAAGGCCTGACGGGCTTCCGGATTGTTATTAATATCCGCAACGCCCTCGTCCGCCTCGCTTTTGAGAATCAAATTGATGTCTTCGGCCGAAAGGCTTTTGAGACTTTCCGATACGGTCAGGGCGTCCTTTGCCCCAATATTTTGTACACGCCATATCGACACGCCGACGGCGGCAACCGCAATTAGTGCCAAAATTATAATTAATGATCTTTTCAGCATAAGTCGTTAAGTTAAAACCTCAATTTCGCACCAAACTGCATAACCCGCGGCGAGCCGATCGTCCGCGTGATCTGTCCGAAATCGGTTTCGTCAGTCAGGTCCGAATTCGGATTTGCAAAGTTTACAATGTTAAAAATGTTAAAAATATCCCACTTTAACTCGAGAGAAAACCTGTCTCCGATTCGCGTATTCTTTATAAAACTAAGGTCGATCCTTTTAGACGAAGGCCCCCGAAGAGTGTTCCTCCCAAGATTGCCAAATCCGCCAAGCGGCGAGAGCAGGGCACAGTCCGGGTTGTCGGGGTCCTGGCACGTATTGAAAAACTGCCGCGTCGGATCGCTGCCCTGCTGTCGTAAAAGATCAAGATTGCGAACATTAGGGCGGCCAAAGGCGGTGTTAAATATCGTGCCGCTGGCTCCGCCGACGTTGAAAACATCAATTCGTGTATTGATCGGAGCCAACGGGCCGATGCGCTCGGCGCTGGTCGTAAAAATTCCAAAGAATTGCTGTTCGATCAATCCGCTTGTTCCAAACGCCAAAAATTCGGGGTTTGAAGCAAAGATCGTGAACGGCGTTCCCGATTGCCACTGGCCAAAACCGGAAACCTGCCAGCCGGTCAGAAACCGCGACTGAGATCCAAAACTCGGCAGTTCCCAGACCGCGCTCGTCACGAATCGATGCGGCCGGTCAAAATCCGAAACGGCTCGATTGCTGTTTATATTGCGCTGGTCACCTTGAACGGTCAGGCCGAGATTCGCGGTATCCGGTCGCCCCGAGGCAGCCGTGCTGCCCGGATCGGTCGAGCCAATATCGATCGATTTGGAAAATGTGTAAGAGGCATTGAACGCAAGTCCCTTCGAAAATCGTCTTGTCAGGCTAAACTGCCCCGAATGATAGATCGAATAGCCGATCGATTTGAGGATCACTGCGTCCGTCGGGTCGAAGCCAAGAAATGGCGCCCGCACATCACCGGCGATCAGGGCATTAGGAAGTTCAAAATTTGAGCTCGAAATATTTCTGTCAACCACGCCAAATCCGCCGTTGCACGGAATAAATCCGGGAACTCCGACGAAAACATTGCTGCATCCGCCAAAAGCTCTCGGGTTATCGGCTGACGTGGTCGTGCCCAGATCGCGTTCGCTGACACCGGGAACCGAGGCTATGCCGGCCGCCCGGTTGAGTCGGGCGTAGATGTATTCGGGCGTGCTCGGATCGTTTAAATCAAATGGCTGGTTAAAACCGACGGCCAGCAATAGCTGCGTCCCGCGCGTCCCGACATATCTCGCCTCGACGATCCAATCCTTGAACAGATCCTGCTGAATACCCAGATTCCATTGCTGGATCAATGGCGTTTTAAGATCACGGTCAATAGCTCTGAATTCGAGCGGCTCAACTCCGGCGACCGCATCGGCACCGGGCGAATTATCGATCAGCACATAGGGTGAGAAACGGTCAACATTTCGCGATGCAACCCGGAAAGGAAAATAGCTGCTAAACGGCAAATTTGGCAGCTGCCCGACAAACGCCGTCGTTCCCTGAACCGTGCCCGGTGAATTTTGTCGGTTTATCTCGATTTCCCTAAAAAACGGATAATTGCTGTAAACGGTATTTATAAATGCACCCGAAGGCCGGTCGTAAAAAATGCCATAACCGCCGCGGATAACCATCGACCCATCCTTAAAAGGCTTGAAGGCGAAGCCGAGACGCGGCGCAAAATTATTTAGATCCAGCCCGTTCAGCGTGTGGTTGTTACCGGCTCTGGCGATCGATGATAAGCTTCCGTCCACGGCGTTAAAGCCGGTCTCTCTAACGTTGTCGGGTAGAATAAATCCCGGTGTGATGTCGTCCGGATTTGTCACGCGGTCAAAATCGAAATTGGCGAACCGCCCGTTTTTCTCAATAGGCAGCCCGAACAAGTCCCAACGCAGGCCAAGATTCAGAGTCAGCCGCTCGCTAAACCGGTAATCATCGGATATGTAAAAGCTAAGATCGTTAAAGCGAAACTGTTTGTCCGTGATGCCAAAGGAAACATCCGATTCAGGCACAAACCCGGTCAACAGCTCGGTAAAATTTGTCAGCCCTTCAAACTCGATCCCTTGTTCTTCAGGCAGATTGGTGTCATAGAAATTTCGTTTATGCTCAACGCCAAACCGAAAGGTGTGCGATCCGCGGTTATAGGTAACGTTATCCGCAAAAGTGAGCGTAAGCTGCTCGCGGCGGTTAAAAATGTCATTAGGGGCATTCAGCGAAAAATCGCTCAGGTTCCCGGTGCCGCCAAAACGAGCGGCACGCTGGGTCGGCGCACCGGGCTCAAATAGCGACGCCGGGTTAAATATGCCAAGCCCGCTATTGGTCAATTCAGGCGACAGAAACCGTTCGTCCAGCCGTCTCGAATTGTCCAGGGAAAAATAACCAAAACGGGCCTCATTTATCAAAGTCCCGCTAAAATAATGGGTATCGGTTATTGCGAGCGTGCGGTTGCCGTCATCTCTGATAAGCGGCGTCGGTGAGATAAGCGTGTCATCGGAAAACGGGTCAAATGCGGGAAAATTCGCAAAGAAAAATGTCCCGCTCAGACTGTTGATATTATTTCCCTGAGAATCGCCTTTGAAGAGATTATAATCCAGCCTGGTTGTAAATTGATCCTGCTGAAACTCAGCCGGAAAAACATTACGAAACCGTACGAGCGGAAATCCGCCGCGAACTGTACCCTGGCTTGCGCCGTCAACTATCGGAAGGCCGTTCGGCAATCCAAAACGGGAAAAGTCAGTGATCCGTGTAACTCCGTTTTCGAGGACACGCGTATTTAACGGGTCGTAAAATAGCCGTTCAAATCTTCCGGGTGACAAAGTGGGGATAAAAAAGTCGCCGGTCGCGGGATTGCGCAAACTCAATAATCTGAATCCGGGGCTGTTCGGGTCAATACACGTACCGACGATCGTTCCCGCAAACAGATTGGGCTGTAAGTCACGTACACAAAATCCCGGGCTGCTCGGCCCTGGCTGGAGCGTAAACGGATTACCAAACGAGCTGATCGCTCCGCCATTTATCGTGCTTAATAAAAATGCGAGCCTGACACTTTCGGGGTCAGAACGATTGCCTATATTGGCAATCGCCTCCGGTAATGTTACAAAACTCTGCGCCGTCGGCACGTAGGCCGATTGGGCGTCGGTTTTTTGATAACCGCCAAAAAACCAGAGCTTGTCTTTCACTATCGGCCCGCCAAGCGAGAATCCGCCCTCGAGACGGCGGGCTCTTTGCCGGTCGATGCCGTCGCGGTTAAAGAAAAAATCATTTGCATTAAACTTTTCGTTCTGTGCAAAAATATAGGCCGAGCCGGTAAAAGCATTTGACCCGCTTCGAGTGACCAGCTGAACGCTGCCGCCGCCATTGCGGCCAAGCGATGCATCATACAGGCTTGACAGCAACTTTACTTCCTGAACAGTTTCGACCGATGGCGAAATACTCTCGGTCAGGCTGCCGGTTCCGCTAAAGTTTGTTGCGTCGATACCATTAAACTGAACACCCTGGCTGGTAGTACGCGAACCGTTGACTGAAACTTCAGGGTTGCCGTTACCGGTGCTGAGCGGGTCGGCGATCTCGCCGCTGGCCGCGGTGTCAACTACAAGCCTCCCGAAGGAGCTTCGGTTAGCTACCGGTGCGTCTTCCAAACGGCGGCCGGTTACGCTCACGCCCGTTACCGGCGAATCTGTCCTGATCGTGTCAGACCCGTTCTGATCTGCAACTACATCAACGACCGCCCCTGCCGCTGCGACGCCCAAAATAATATCGACGGCGGTCGTCTCGCTTGTCACGACCGTTGCATTTTGCCGTATAAGCTGAAATCCGGTGGCTTCAGCCGTGACCTCATAATTTCCGAGCGGCAGCACCGCGATCGTCCAACGCCCCTCGGCATTGGCGGTAAGCGTCCGTTTAGAATTTGTTCCAAGATTGGTGACTGTGACGGTGGCGTTCGGGATCAGAGCTCCGTTGGCGTCCGCGACCGTTCCGGTCAAGCCGCCGTTATCGCTCTGTTGTCCAAAAACAGTGAGCGGAAATATGCTCAAACAGGCAAACGCAAAAATAGTAAAAAAATAGATCTTCTTAGACATTTATTTTTAGCTGTGCGGCCGCCCGGCGGGCGTGTGTTTTTACAGATCAAACACAGGCACACCGGGCGACAGGCACGAAATTAACTATCAACTAACAATTAACGAAGGCCGCTGCCGCCGTTCGGTATATCAAAACCCTCGAAATCGCCGCAAAACTGACCGGGAAACTGTATAGGACGCACGCATCCAGGCGTTGACAAGGTGTTAGAACCAACCGGGTTTCCTGCTGAAAAAACGGCCGGCGTCGTGGCGCTACCCGGTTCGGCCGTAGTAAGCCATACCCGCCCGTCTTCGAGAAGCAAGTAAATGGTGTTCCCGTTGTTTGCAAGGCCGGTGTCTCGATTTATATCGGTTGGTAAAAGATATTTGACAAAGGTGGCACGGCCGACGTTGGGGCCGGTCAGAAAAAGGCGGTACAGGCCGCCGTTGTCAGCGACATTTGGGTCGGTGGATTGCACCGGATTGTTTGAAAAGCGGGCCTCAGTGCCGAATGCGCGCCCATCCGGCAAAATCGCAAGGCCGTCAAAATACGGATTTTGATCGCCGCCGCTGCCAGTGGTAAGTGTGATGCCGGCCGCATCACCGATTTGCGTCGCCAACCCGTTGGTCGGGCTGACCCTGTAAATCCGGCTCCGAGGTGCCGAAGCCGGTAAAAGATCGTCGCTCGCGATGGCATAAATAAATCCGTCGATCGGGTTGTAGGCCGCAGCCGATTCGGTGAAACCGGCGACAAAACAGGTTTCGCCGATCTGTGGGCCGATCGCGCTCGCGAGGCCGTTTGCCAACGGATAATTGCCATTGGCCCGAAACAAACGAAGATCAGACGACAGTCCCGTGACCGGATCAGACCCCGTGTTGCAAAGCTCCGTGTCAAATTCTGCTACGCCGAACATCGCTCCGCCGATCCCGGCCAAACCCTCATATTCGCGGCGAATAGTCTGTCCGTTCAACATTAAATTGGCTATCAGCGTTCCCTGGCCCGTTGCCAGATCGAACTGATAATACTGTTGCTGCAGCCCGGTCGCATCGCGGTTGTTGTCTGTGATTGAATAACCGATCTGGGCCGCAGCGACAGACTGCATCACTATTATTGTTACTATGCAAAGAAATACTTTACTGATACTTTTCATTTTTCCTCCAAAAACTCTATTTTTTTCCGATTTATAGTTATCTAACCAAAAGTTCTAACCCGATACTCGAGGCGTTTCTAATTTTTGTAAAATTACCCCGTCCCCGTTCGTATGTTAAAAAACTGTAATGCGGCATCGCCCGGATTTTGGCCGGACATCAGCTCTCGAATTAAGTTTATGAGAGGATAATAACCAACCGTTGTGTCTAAAAACTGAACATTGTGTTAACAAATTATGAATTTTTCGACCTCTTGTACTGACGTTGCCAAAGTGTTAAATTTGTGCGGGATACCGGGGTCAGGCCGGTGTTAAAAAGGCGTTGTTAAAATAGAGGATTATCTTAAGGTTTAAAGATTATTAACCTGGTTTGCTGGCTGATGAGATCGAGTCAATTTGCAAAACCAAGCCTTTGCGTTACCCGTATTGGCCGGGGGCTTGCGCAAACCAGCATTCGCCGATGCACCCCCGTTTTCCAAACGAAAATGGAGTGCAAAAAAAAGTTTTGACAGCAGGCTGAGATTCGAATAGAATAATCTGGCTGTCTTTATACTTAAGGTTTATTAAGATATAATACTACGTAATATATTTGGATATGCAATCTGTTTAGATTCGGGGGCTTAAGCAGGTATTTTTTGATACTGCGGGCAGATCCGTTTCTGTTGAATTATGTTTACAGGAGAGAGGAAATCATGAAAAAATCCGCGGAGTCGGTTTTTGCTTTTCGTCGGAGGCTGTTCTTTTTGGTCAGCGCCGCGCTAGGCGTTTTTGTTTTTGGTCTTATTGCATCGCACGGCGATGCTCAGACCGGTGCACGGGTCATCCGTGCGGTCAACGCAACTGCACAGCCGGGACAACAGGTTACGGTAGCGTTTGAGTTGGACGCACAGGGTAATGAGAATGAAGCCAGTTTCACGGTGAACTTCAACCCGGCAGTATTGAGCAATCCGGTCGTCGCATTGGGAAGCGGGGCCCCATCGGGAACTACCGTGGCGCCAAATGCCGAACAATCTGCTCTGGGCAGAATCGGCATAGCTTTTGGCGGTACAAATACTTTCGCAGTGGGAACGCGGCAAATTATCACGATCACTTTTAACGTAGCGTCTAACGCACCCGCGGGTATGACGCCCGTAACCTTTGGAAACCTGCCTACCCCGCAGAGTCTTGCATCGGGCGGGATACTGCTCGCACCGACATTTGTACCAGGCAATGTGCAGATCGGTGGCGGAGCAACGCCGACTCCAACGGCGACTCCGACGGCCACACCGACTCCTACGCCTTTGCCGACAGTTACTCCGAGTCCGACGCCGGGTCCGACGCCTTCGGGGAATCGGACAATTCGGGCGGTGAGTGTTGGGGTGCCGCTTGGGTCGTCGCAGGTGACGGTTGCGTTTCAGCTTGACGCTCAGGGGAATGAGAATGAGATCAGTTTTACGGTCAACTTTAATCCGGCGATCTTGAGCAATCCGGTTGTCGCTCTGGGAAGCGGGGTTCCGGTCGGAACTACGTTTGCAACAAATCCGAATGAGGCGGCGATGGGCCGTATCGGCGTGGCGCTGGGCGGAACCAAT
>JBGTEX010000059.1:0-38686 GCA_041747575.1 Pyrinomonadaceae bacterium | reverse complement strand
GTTCTAAAAGGCGGTGTCTGGAAATCAACCCGGCAGTTGGTCGATCAAATAATGCATTACATCAAAACTTACAACGAACTAAGAGCAAAACCCTTTGAATGGACATATACCGGAAATCCATTAACAATTTAGTTTACTTTTGAAGTAATTGATACACTAGTTCAAAACCTGATCCATTCCGTCGGTTCTTTGTGATGAGAAATCGAGATCTTGGTTTCTGCGCGAAATAAAGGGGCACGCATTTGCAGGGCGATTTCGGCGGTTATGCGGGCGAGGTGCGGTTCATTGGCTCGCTGCGAGAGATGTGCGAGAACGATGTGGCGCGCACCGCCGTCAAAATCGTTTTGCAGCCAATCGTAAAGGTCTTCGTTTGAAAGATGGCCGGTGCGCGACATTATCCGCTGCTTTAATTCCCACGTATAAACCGAACAGGCACGGAGCATATCACGGCTGTGATTTGATTCGATAACAATTGCGTCACAGCCCTTGAGCTTTTCTTTGATAAGCTCGCTGATATGTCCAAAATCCATAAGCGTCGCAACCTTTACGCCATCTTTCGTTGCGACAAATCCAAAATTATCTACCGCATCATGCGGAACGCTAAACGGTGCAAAATCTATATCGCCGATCCGGAATTCTTCGGTTGATGCGATCTCGACGGTTTTATCTTTTAGAGCCGCTCGGCGTTTTGACGCTTCGCTGTCGAGGGCCGGCCCGCCCGCCTTTGTGCTGTAAAATGCATCTTCGGTCACGCGCGAAATATAAACGGGGCAATTAACAGAACGAAGCAAAACCCGCAAACCGCCAACGTGATCGCTGTGTTCATGCGTTACCAGCACGCCGTCGAGCCGCTCGGAAGCAACACCCATCTCACCGAGACGCCGCAGGATCTCACGGGCGCTCATGCCCGCATCGACGAGGACGTTGGTCGTTTCGCTCGAAATAAGCACCGCGTTACCGGTTGAACCGCTGCCGAGAACCGTGAATTTCATAGGGTGGGTCGGCAACCATTGTGCCTGCTTGTCGTTATGATCTGAAAAAAGCGCTTTTTTTGGAGAACTGCGGCAAACTGCTGCCAAAAGCAAGCAAATTACTGAAACTTTGACCGCAAGATCTTTGCGAGAACCTTTCTCGAAACCGCATTTGGCACATAACTTCCGAGAAATGCACTGATCTTATTCGCAAAACCCGAAACGACCTTTGTCCGTCCGCTTTTGACCGCCCTCATTGCCGTTTCCACAACTTCCTCAACCGTCTGCTGGCCCTTGACCTGACTTAGGCCGTCGATATTTGACGCGGCAAAAAAATTGGTCGTGGTCGGGCCCGGACAAAGCGCCAAAACCTGAATGCCGTATGGCCGATTTTCCTCAGCGATAGCCTCAGAGAACGAAGACACAAAAGATTTTGTCGCGGCATACGTCGCCATAAACGGTATCGGCTGAAAGCCCGCCGCTGATGAGACATTAATGATCGTACCACGCTTTCGTTCGCGCATCTTTTGCAGATAGCCGTGTGTGAGGGCAACCAAGGCTGAGATATTGAGATCGATCATCTGCAGTTCGCGATCGGCGTCGAGCTTTGCAAAGTCACCGGCCGAGCCAAATCCCGCGTTGTTGATCAACCAATCGATCTCAAAACCGTGCCGCTCCGTCTCTTCAAAAAGTTCTATGTGAGCGTTCGGCCGCGTGAGATCGAGGGCGACATAATGTGCCGTAATACCGTGCTCCAGCATCAGCTCGTCACAGAGCTCGTGGAGCTTTTTTTCCGTACGGGCTACCAGCACGAGGTTGTGTTTTTCTGCCGCGAGCCGTCGCGCCATCGCCTCGCCGATGCCGCTCGATGCCCCTGTTATCAGCGTTGCCCTCATAGATCATTATCGGCGTGTTCCGGCGTCACAAATGAGAAATAAACGGACGCGAGCACGGCGACAATTATTGTAAGCGTACCGGCAAAGCGGATAATACCCGCAACCTTCTTTGTCGAACCGCTCCGTCAGCAGATAGTTCCAATCATGAAAACTGCCCTCGGCGCCCGTAAAACCAAATTGTCAGAATCCAATTTCAAATCTGAAATCTGAAATCTGAAATCTAATCTGAAATCTGAAATTTCAGATTGGCCTCTCGGATAGACGGGTCCGCAAATCGCCGCAAAATATACAAACTACCCGGAAATTCTACATCTTTCTACATCAGTTCGTATCCAACAACACTTAATTTAATCAACACAATTCGCAATTATCGCGTGCAGGCTTTCTCTTGTCTCTTTCTAACCCTTTGATGGTATTAGACTTACTTATGGGACACAAGTGACAATTTATTCTTAATCATAAACGCCTTGACCTGTTCATTAAATTCCTTTGGACGCTCGATCATCAAAAAATGGCTCACGCCCGTCCACATTTTGTATTCTAGATTTGGAGCGAGTGAGCGGAGAAATTTTTCCGTATCCGGTGCCCACCATGGCGAATCGGCTAAAATTGCCAATACCGGCACGTTGATCGGGTCTGGTATCCAAAGCTTGTCTTCGCTAAACGCCTCCATCGCGCTCAAACCAACTCCTGCGCTAAAAACTCTTCTTTTGAGATCGCATAGAGCACACAATCCATGCCATAATGCCTTTCGTTCTTTTCGTACTTCATACCGCATTTTTCCATTATACGCCACGAACCTGTATTGTCGGGATCGGCAACGGCGACTATTCGTTCGAGCCCGGCTGTTGCAAAACCGTATTTTAGCCACGCCATCGCACATTCATAGCCAAAACCCTGCCGCCAGAATTTTTCAGAAAGGGCATATCCGACCTCGATCTCACCGGTTTCTCCGAGCGGCTGCAGCCCGCTTGTCCCAATCATTTCTCCGGTGGATTTTAATGCCATCGTGCAAAATCCAAAACCAAATTTCTCATGACAATCCAAATAAAACGACATACGTGCGGTCAGAGCCTCGGCATTCTGCATCGCCGGACCGCCAAGATAACGGTTAACAGAGCCGGGCGCCCGCGTCGCGATCAGCCATTCCAGATCATACGGCATAATCTTTTTTATTATCAGTCTCTCAGTTTCAAGCATAAAAAAAGGCAATTCTAACGGCCGCGACGGGAATTTTGAAAAATGACAATAGATGCTTACGAAACAAATTACGATGACCGGCAGCTTTGTTTAATAAGCTCGGATAAAATCTGTTTTACCTGACAAAATACCGCAGGCGGCACGTCTCAAACGAAAATGTTTTACGGGGAAAGCCGGGCGGTTTCCCACTTGTCTTTTTCCAGTGTGTAAACTATCCGATCGTGGAGACGGTTTTGACGGCCTTGCCAAAACTCAAATTTATCGGGTGTCAGGCGAAAGCCTCCCCAAAATGGCGGCAGCGGGACGGCGTCGCCAAATTTTTCCCGAGACTCTTCAAACCGTTTTTCGAGCGAGTCCCGTGACTCTATGACGCGGCTTTGATCGGACGCCCAGGCACCGATTCGGCTATCGACGGGGCGCGAATTAAAATATTTTTCTGATTCCTCAAGCGGGGTTTTTTCGACACGGCCATAAACTGCGACCTGACGGTCAAGCTGCGGCCAGAAAAAATGAAGCACCGCGAACGGGTTGGTTAAAAGATCGCGGCCTTTCTTGCTTTCATAATTTGTAAAGAAGGCAAAACCCTCTTCGCCAAAATATTTTAACAAAACTATCCGCGCCGACGGACGCCCGTCTTCGCCGACTGTCGAAATTGTCATTGCGTTTGCATCGATTATCTGAGACTCGAGAGCCTCATCCATCCACAACGCAAACTGTACAAACGGGTTTGCTGCGACTGCCGATTTTGACAGACCGGTTAATAAGAAATCTCGGCGAAGATCAGCTAGTTCAGTTCTGTTCATACAAAGCGAATGCGGACGATCCATGGCCCGCGTGTAATTTTACGAACCGCCGCATTCCGAGATGTGCCGGCCGGCAAAAAAGCAGGTCAAGATGACGGGCGGCCATAAATATCCGCGTCGCCGCGGGGTTATATTTGATGAACTAGCAAGCCGTCCTTTAGCTTTGGCTCAAACCAGGTTGATTTTGGCGGCATTATTTCGCCAATATCAGCGACCGCGAAAAGGTCATCCATTGTGGTCGGGAACAATGAGAATGCGATCGCGGCCTCACCCGAATCAACCGTTCTTACGAGTTCGGCGGTTCCCCGGGCTCCGCCGACAAACCTGATCCGCGTATCGGTTCGCGGATCGCTGATACCTAAAACCGGTGTCAGCAAAAAATTCTGTAAAATACTTACATCGAGGCTGTCAATCGGGTCGAGTTGGTTTTCAGTCTGTGGATTAAAGCGAAGTTTAAACCACTCACCGTCGATATACATACAGATCTCACCGCGATTCTGCGGCGTATCTTCGATTGTCTCCGCCATTATAAAGTTTTCACGTATTTTTGCAAAAAACTCTTCGCGGCCAAGACCGTTCAGGTCTTTTACGACCCGATTGTAAGGCAGGATGTTGAGGTCTTCGGACGGGAACATTCCAGCGACGACAAAATTGTATTCTTCGTCACCCGTGTGTGCGGGATTTGCATTACGCATCTTGTCACGGGCGAGCTTGGCGCTCTCGACGCGGTGATGGCCGTCGGCGACGTAGATCGCCGGGAGCTCCGCAAAGGCCTTTACCCAAGGCTCTGTTTCAGTCTCACGCCAGACTTTTTGCGAGACGCCCGCCGGACAGTCAAATTTGTATATCGGTTCACGTGTGACGGCGTCGCCAATTAAATCACTGATTTTTTCCGTATTGCGAAACGCGAGAAAAATCAATCCCGTTTGAGCTCCGACGGCGAGCATGTGGCCGGTGCGGTCCGCAACCTTATCGGGCCTGGTTTTTTCATGTTTTATAATCATACCCGCGTCATAATCAGCGAGTGAGCAGCAGGCGACAACGCCGGTCTGCATGTGAGAGCCCGAACCGAGCCGGTAAACATAAACCGCCGATTCGGTATCGGCTGTCAAAATACCGTCCGCAATAAACTGTTCCAGATTATCGCGCGCACGTTCAAAAACCGTCGTGTTAGGCGGCATTGCCGATTCGGGATACTCGCCTTCGGGCCGCGTTACACGCAAAAAGCTCTCCGAATTATCCTCGATCAGCTCGCGCACTTCGTCGTCATAAATTACGTCGTATGGCACACACGCTACGGCCTCCGCCTTATCTGCCGGCGGCCGCAAAGCCTTAAAAGGTCTGATAATTGCCAATTTATTACTCCGTATTCGGGGTTCCAAATTTTAGTTGCCTGCCCGCCAATGCGAAGAAGCCCACCGGAAATCCGAATTTTTACTGAATACTATTGTTGTTGATTAGTTCGTCGAGCCGCCTTTCGCTGTCCTCGCTTTCCAGTATCATTTGGTTTGCGTAACCCAATTTGTCGATCTTCCAAACGCCGTCCTCGCGGACAAAAGGCAGCGTTTCCCATGACCCGTAAGAGGTTTTGACCTGGAGCGTAGCTTTGTCGCCGTCTATCTTTTCATCTCGGAGCTCGACCATTTTCTGGCCGTCGCTAAACAGCATTTCGCGTTTTACGATGTCGTCCACGGTCACGCCCTGAGCTTTAGCTTCCTTTTCGTGCATGGTAATTGTACCGTCCGAGAGCAGAAGCTTCATCGTCGTGTAATCCTTCTGCTGCAAAGCACGGATATACGTCTCGAACGTCTTTCGCGGCGTCACCGGCTTCTGTGCACCGCAGGCCCACAACCCTGCCACAAGCGAAAATATCAGAATTCTTGACCAAATATGCATTTTACGGCTACCCTTATATAAAGCATTCAAAACTTTAAGTATAGCCCAAAAACCGCGAAGCAAAAAACGAATGGAACGCAGAATTTTAACCAACGATGAATTGACGGACATACACGCAAAACTTGACGGATGGAAGGTCGTCGGCAAACGAATAAAAAAATCTTATAAATTCAAAGATTTTGCGTCGGCCTTATCATTTGTAAACCGGGTCGGAACTTTGGCGGAATCAGCCGATCATCACCCGGACATAAGATTCGGCTGGGGTTACGCGGAAATCGCCCTGACCACACACGATTCGGGCGGCATAACCCAGGCGGATATTGGATTGGCAACACAAATAGACGGCCTATAGCTGGCCGCAGCCGCCCATTTCGAGGGTAAATTGCATAGCATACCGGATTCATATAAAATCAGAGAACTAAGTAAAATTGAGAATTTACGAAAAATTATGTCAGATGTTAAAATCACGGTCGCTCATGGAGACGGCATCGGCCCGGAGATCATGGCGGCGACGCTGCATATTTTGAAACAGGCCGGTGCGCGGCTTGATATCGAGACAATCGAGATCGGTGAAAAGGTTTATTTATCGGGTAATGCGGCCGGTATCGCACCGGATTCATGGGAGAGTCTTCGACGCACAAAAGTTTTCTTAAAAGCTCCGATCACGACGCCGCAGGGCGGCGGATTCAGCTCGCTCAATGTTGCTGTCAGAAAGACTTTGGGGCTTTATGCAAATGTGCGGCCGTGCGTCTCATATTATCCGTTTGTGCAGACAAAGCATCCCGTAATGGACGTCGTCATCGTCCGCGAAAACGAAGAGGACACCTACGCAGGCATCGAATACCGCCAGACCCAGCAGGTCGAAGAATGTCTGAAATTGATCTCGCGGCCCGGCTCGGAAAAGATCGTCCGTTACGCCTTCGAGTACGCTAAGAAATTTGGCCGTAAAAAGGTAACGTGCTTTATCAAAGACAACATTATGAAACGGACCGACGGCCTGTTTCACCGCGTTTTTGACGAGATCGCACCCGAATATCCTGACATCGAAGCCGATCACTGGATCGTCGATATCGGCGCCGCAAAGATGGCTGATACGCCGGAAAATTTTGACGTGATCGTGATGCCAAACCTATACGGCGACGTTCTCTCAGACGTTGCGGCCCAGATCGCCGGTTCGGTCGGGCTGGCCGGTTCGTCGAATATTGGCGAACAGGTTGCGATGTTCGAAGCTATTCACGGTTCGGCCCCGCGGCGTGCCGGGCAAAATCTGGCGAATCCGTCCGGCCTTTTTCTTGGCGCGATTTTGATGCTCGTACACATCAACCAGCGGGACGTGGCTGAGCTCGCCCACAACGCCTGGCTTCGGACGATCGAGGACGGCGTTCACACGTACGATATGTTCAAAGACGGTATTTCGAAAGAAAAGGTCGGCACTAAAGAATTTGCCGACGCCGTCGTGGCACGCATCGGCCAAAAGCCGGAAACGCTGAAAAGCGTGACCTACGCTGCAAACCTTGCCGATGCGGATCAGAAACCGATCTATTCAACACCGACGCCGCAAAAGAAAGACCTCGTCGGCGTCGATATCTTTCTCGACTGGTGGAAAGGCTTATTCTACGGCGTCGCCGACGAACTCGGCGCTCTCGTCGAGCAGGTAAACGGCGACGGCCTAAAACTCCAGACCATCGCCAACCGCGGCGTAAAAGTATATCCCGGCGGCCAGCCCGACACCTTCACCGTTGACCACTGGCGATGCCGCTTCACCGCCGACTCCGGCGAAGGCAACGCGATTGACCAAAACCAGATCATCTCGCTTCTGCAAAGATTGGGCGATGCCGGACTCGACGTTATAAAAACCGAAAATCTGTATAATTTCGATGGCGCAAAGGGCTACTCAGCCTAAATCGCAGGTTTAAACTGGATTAAGAATAGGGATAAAGTTCCGGTTTGGTCCTTTTTATGCAAAATCTTTCCAGTCGAGCTATAATGAGTATATGTCAGTTCCCGGCGTAGAAATCATCACTGAAAGACTTTTGAATGCGGTTGTAAATTTGCCGAAAAATGAATTTGAAAAGCTGATTGCAAATGCTAAGAAACTCCGTCGAACTCTGCCGGAAAATCGGGCACATAAAGAAATCCGACTGCTTAAGAAAGTTAATGATATGGTACTTTCCGATTTAGAACTTGCCCATTTTAACGAGCTTATCGAAAAAAGACGGAATGAAAATATTAGCAATGATGAGCTCAATGAGTTGATCGATTTGACTGAAAAAGCTGAGGAACTAAACGTCAAACGACTCAAATATACTATCGAAATTGCCAATATCAGAAACAAGAGCGTGCGTGAAGTAATGAAGGAGCTTGAGATTGTTCCACCGCAGATCGTATGAAGGTTTCCTCATTAATTCGTAACAAAGTTGAAAAAAGAGCCAAAAGACGTTGCGAATATTGCCAATCACCGCTTGAATTTTCTTCAACCCCTTTTTCAGTCGAACATATTTTTCCGATCTCAAAAGGCGAAACGGACAGCGCGGAAAATTTGGCACTCGCGTGCCAGGGCTGCAATAATCACAAATCCGTAAAGACCGATGACTTCGACACGATAAGTCAAACTTTGGAACCAGCTCCGGTTTCGTGTGACGACTGCGAATGTTCGCCATATTTCGTTTTCGTTGAGGAGGCGTCAGGTTGTCTGCCATGGAATTTAGGGTTTAGCGAAGTCCATGTAGTAGCTGTCGATATTTAACTTATAAAAGCAAACGTCGTAGCGGCCATAACGCGTTAGGTCTGCCTTCTTCACGAGTTGCTCGGACGGAAGTCCAAGGCGGTTGCGGAAATAGAGTCCCATTTCCGCGTTGCTATGAAAGGTGTGAATCGCCTTTGCATTCTGTTGCCATCTTTTACAGTGTAATACCTGTCCGTCATCGGTGAGAACGGTAAAGGGCTGACCCAATGGCGTGAAGAAATCCCCGTTGTTGATGGGTGACCGCACAGGGATATACGCCTGATTCCTATCGCGTTTATAATCCTTGCGATGGCCCCAGTTTAATCCGGATATCTGTGGTAATGATCCATCGCGCTTGTCTAGGAATGAAAGACACTCACGCTGAAAGGTAAGAATGTTAGGAGGAATGCCGAAGGCGGCTTCAGCCGTCTTTCCGCGTTTCGCGGGAAATAGCCACGACCGTTTACGGCGTGGATAGCTGTAATAAATATAAAGAGGGCGTTTTAACGCCCTTACCGGTTTTGGCTTTAGCCATCGACTTCAACATTTGAATGTTTCTCTAGTCGTTCGTAAATCGCGCCGTTATTATGATGTTCTTTCTGATTATTTATGTATTCGATAACCCACTTTAAGTCCTTCGTTCCAAACGAAAGAATGCCGTAACCGCGTTGCCACTCTAGTGCCTTCGGATGAACTTCGTGATTGATGTAGTGCGAACTCGAACCTTTTAAATTTTCCTATCCACTCCGAAACGAGAATATTTGGCTGCAAGCTAACCGCAATATGAATATGGTTTTCGATACCACCGATTGCGTGAAGGCGAGCTCCTGGTGCCTCGAGAATTTTATGAGTTAAATAGTGAAACAGTCGGTTTTCGATTCGCTCATTTATCATTGGCAGACTAGTTTTAGTATGCCAAGTAATGTGGAAATTTATTTCGGAATAAACGCTGTTCGACATTTTGCTAAAGCGGGTGGAAAGGACGTTAAAACTCCCTTTTAATCATTTCTACAGATCAGCCACGTGCTAAAGCAACGTGGCTATTTGCCCTTTGGGAAAGCCTCGTGAACGAGCCTTGTAAAGATTTAGAAATGACGTTAATTTAGGTTCATGTTACATTTTGGGCAAACTTAAGATACAACTATTTCATGATTGATAACAAACACAAAAATTACGAAATACTAAATTTAATCGGGTACGGTTTAGCGAAATTCGGAATGGCGTTTGTCCACCAGCTAGGATTCAAAACAAAGCTGGCGTTTTTTGAAAGTATAGTCGAAAGTGGTATCGGCGAGACGGTTGGCACAATAAAAAATCGACAGGATTTGTTCGATCCCTTCTTTGATAATGGTAGAAAGGGCTGGTGGCAAAAAGGCAACGCGTATTTGCATCGTAAAAAATTTATTGACGCCCTCTTTGGCGAATATGACGCGAAAACTTTTGCTACTTTGGTTAAACTCTACGTCGAAACGAACTCTAATCTTTCGGTTTTGGAACCGAGCTTTGCGAGCCCAATCGTCAAAAGTAAATTTAAACAACTTCAAATAACGGGGCGGGAAGCAGAACTTTATTTTGTTGATAATTTCAGCGACATTGAAATTTTCGCCGGTGGGTCGCTTGAAGATGCTCGATTATTCGGAGACGGTTACGATTTTCAAATTCAGATAAACACACGATTCGTGTTAGCCGAAGTCAAAGGACTTCGCTCATCATACGGCAGTATAAGACTGACCGAAAAAGAATTTACATCTGCCGCCGAATACGGAAATGACTATGGGCTGGTTGTGATCAGTAACCTCGAAGACATGCCCAAAATGACGCCGATAATGAATCCTGTTAAAAACCTTTCGTTGGAAAAAAAGGCGCATTCGTCAAACCAAATCTCCTATCACAGCAAGAGTTCGAATTGGTAAGAATTACAAAGGAAAGGACGAAATATGACAATCTACCTAAAAGTGGAAAGCTGCGGAGACATCGATTTGACATTTGATTACTGGGATTGCGAGTGCGAAGATAATTATATTCACAATAAAGAAGAACTTACGTGTCTGGTTTGTAAGACAGTTTCCGACGAACAGCCCGACTCAAGAGTTAATGAAGTTAAAGATTTTTTGGAATTGCAGGGGTTCTCAGTCTCGCTAATTCCTGGATACATTTATCCCTAGGCTCGGCACCGTATCAGCTTGTGATGTTCTAGCGCATCAATTGCGTACCTTTGAAGTGGGCCGAAAACGCTGTCGGTTCCCTTTTGTTCCCCAACCACACTGAAATCATTACACGGAAAACCGAACGCGAGGGCGTCAATGTCCGAGATATTCATTAATGAACTCATTTTCAGGTCACGAACTTCTTCGTGAACCACCGATTTTCCGTCGGTCGGACAGAGATTGTTGCGATAGGTTTCGCAAGTATCCGCGTCATAGTCGTTTGCCCAAGCATGTTTTATCGAGAAAGACTTAGTCGCATTCTGAGCGTACGCCCACGATGCCCCGAGCGCGATTCCGCCGGGACCAGAGAATAGCTCACCAAGACGGAAAACAGTATTATTCATGAGATCAATCATGCCACAGGTTTAATGAAAAATAAATCTTACCGAGAGTGGGTTGTGGAATTCGCATCTTACGGAACCCTTCGTTTTCAACAATTACCCGTGGCCCGAAAACCCGACCGAGAAGCAGACAAAAATCATCGAGGAAAAAGCCCAGAAAGTATTGGACGCGAGGGCCGGATTTCCGGGTAGCTCGCTGGCCGACCTGTACGATCCGCTGACGATGCCGCCGGCACTGGTAAAGGCGCACCAAGAACTGGACAAAGCGGTCGATCTCGCCTACCGCCCGCAGCCGTTTACCAGCGAGGCCAACCGAATGGTGTTTCTTTTCGAGCTTTACGAAAAATACTCCGCCGACCTTTTTACCGAAAAGAAAGCCAGGAAACGGAGGAAGAAGCTTGCATAGATCGGACTTTCCAATGATAAAAATAACCTCGATAGAAGATTTCCGTTTGACCGGCGGATATTCAAACTATAGGCGAGGGCGACTCCTTTATAGATTTGGCCGGCGGGCGTTAAAAATTTCCGCAGCAGCGATGGTTTTATAGCGCTCCGAGCTAATCGACGAACGAATCTTGTAAGAACCCGGTCGCTATCGCCTGCGGTTCTGACCCGGTTATAAAAACCCTGTCGCTATCGCTTCCGGTTCTGACCCGGTGATAGGACACCGTCGCAATCGCTTGCGGTTCTGACAAGCAGATTAGCCTGCTTCCGATCTCTTTCTTATTGCACGGATTCGGGTTATTCTAGGTTGAGGGCTAAAGCGATGCAAAATTTACAAAATATAGCCGGACAGCCGACAATACCTCGCGGATTTGTTTCGGATACGGATGAGATGCTGAGACTCGTCGGTCAAATGCCGCCGGACAGCGAACTGGTTCTTCACGGACAAAGCTGGGAAACTTATGAGCGTCTGCTCGAATCGCTTGTCGATCCTGCCGGGCTGCGCATCGCCTACGACGGAGATTCACTTCAAATTATGACTCTATCGACATCGCATGAAAAACTTGTCCGACTGCTCGAAGGGATGATTCGCTTTTTGAGCCTTAGACTCAATATTGAAGTCGAATCCTACGGTTCGGCTACCATAAAACTGTCCGAAGAAATGAAAGGGCTTGAGCCGGATGCCTGTTTTTACATCCAGAATGTAGATGCGATCGGCGGCAGGTCGCGTATTGATTTCAATGTCGATCCGATGCCGGATGTTGCCGTCGAGATTGATATTTACAACACTTCGCTGGACAAGCTTTCGATATATTCATCACTCGGCATTCCCGAGGTGTGGCGGTTCCATAGACGATATCTTGAGATTTATAAACTCGATAATGATAAATATGAGCGAATTGAAAACAGCATTGCTTTGCCGCGGTTGACTGCCGAAATTTTAACGAGTTTTATCAACCGTTCTTTCGACGAGAAACAGTCTGTGATTCTAAAGGATTTTGATGCGTGGCTGACAAAGGACTAGATCAAGCAATACTGATTGGACAAAAAATCAGATGCTGATGGCTGAGATCCCGCTTGTCTGGATTGGAAAGACAAGGATGAGCGGCGGAATTTGATTTCGTTGCTCATACCTTTTATTTTTTGATGGAATCAAAAGTTTTGCATCGGGTTGAGTTGATATGTTTTTGCATTTGGTTTTTATATTTCGCCGCGCTTTCGAATAGGCTCGGCATAGTTGCGAGGGGCAAGTTT
Organism: Pyrinomonadaceae bacterium; assembly: GCA_041747575.1. Classification (GTDB taxonomy): domain Bacteria; phylum Acidobacteriota; class Blastocatellia; order Pyrinomonadales; family Pyrinomonadaceae; genus OLB17. The sequence goes on along the minus strand of JBGTEX010000059.1, from coordinate 25,949 downwards.
TGAAATCAGTCTGGATCGTCATCACATTTATAGTTGGGCTTTTGTTTTTTGCACCGGGCGTATCGGCGGCGGAGGGTGACGCGGGTCACGGAGCCATCGTTTTGTCTCTGCTCGGGATCGCGATAATACTTATCCTCGCAAAGATCGCGGGTGAAATATCTCTGCGGTTAAATCAGGCGCCGGTGCTTGGCGAGCTCTTTGTCGGCATATTGCTTGGAAGTATCGTTTATACCGGTTTTGGCGGTTTCGAATTTTTAAAAACCGACGCCGTGATCGCTTCGCTGGCGCAACTCGGTATTCTCATATTGCTTTTTGAGGTCGGGCTTGAGACGGAAATCGTCGAAATGCGTAAGACCGGCGTTTCCGCATTGCTGGTTGCGGCCATCGGCATCGTTGTCCCGACGGCATTGGGCTATTTTGTCGCCGGATATTTTTTACCGGATATGCCATTTTGGGGTAGGCTGTTTATCGGCGCCACCTTGTCGGCGACCAGCATCGGCATAACGGCTCGGGTTCTCAAGGACATTAACAAGATCAATGTCAAAGAGGCAAAGATCGTACTCGGTGCGGCCGTTTTGGATGATGTGGCCGGTTTGCTGTTTATGTCCGTCATCGTGAGCGCGATACAGGCAACGACGACGACCGAATCGTTGTCGATCGTCTCTATTTTGCTTATTTTTTTAAAGGCGACCGGTTTTCTTGTTGGCACATTTCTGCTCGGGCGGTATATTTTTCCACTGCTTTCACCTCCGCTCGCAAAATTTCGTTCGACCAGCGCGATGCTCGTCTTTGCCCTGGCGTTATGCTTTCTAATGGCTTGGCTCTCGGCGGCGGTCGATCTGGCACCGATCGTCGGAGCATTTGCGGCCGGCCTGATACTTGAAGAGGCCCATTTCGATCCGCTGCCAAACGACAATATGCAGGATCTGATCGATCTGATCGCACCGCTTTCTGCCATATTTTCGCCGATCTTTTTTGTAACGGTCGGATTAAAGGTGGATATTACCGCCTTTTCAAATCCGCAGCTGCTGGCATTTGCGGCCGCTCTCTTTACAGCTGCTGTTTTGGGTAAGCTGGCTTGCTCGTTTGGTGTTGCCGAAAGCGGTTTAAATCGTTTGGGTGTCGGTCTCGGGATGGTTCCGCGGGGCGAGGTTACGCTCATTTTTGCGAGTCTCGGGATGACGCTGATGCTGCCAAACGCACAGGACGTCATGGAGCCGGTCGTGTCGGCGTCAACGTTTGGCGTTTATGTTTTGATCGCAATGGTTACAGCCTTTCTGACGCCGCCCGCGCTAAAATGGGCACTGTCGAAAGATATAGGTGACAACGCACCTCAATAGACCTGTTATGACCGACGCTAATTTAAGAACCACGAAAAAACCAGAGACGGCGACCGCGTCTCCGCTCGTTTCAATAATCATGGGCAGCAAATCTGACTGGCCGACGATGAAGGCCGCGTCGGAAACTTTGGATGAATTTGGCGTGCCGCATGAAACCAGGGTCGTCTCCGCTCACCGAACACCGGATCTGCTTTTTGAATTTGCAAAATCGGCCGAATCACGCGGCGTCGAGGTCATCATCGCCGGTGCGGGCGGCGCGGCTCATCTGCCGGGCATGTGCGCCTCGCAAACCGTTTTGCCGGTGCTCGGCGTTCCCATCGAAAGCAAAGCCTTGAAAGGCCTCGATTCGCTCCTCTCCATCGCCCAAATGCCCGCCGGCATTCCCGTCGGCACGCTCGCCATCGGCCAGGCCGGTGCGAAAAACGCCGCACTTCTGGCAATCGCGATCCTTGCAAACTCGCGGCCGGGATTGCGAAAAAAGCTCCACGCGTTTCGTTCAAAACAAACAAAATTCGTGCTAAAATCGAGTTTGGAGAAATGATATGGAATTACATCAAATTCAAAAGCCTGTAATGCCAAACGGGACGATTGTTATTGATGAGCATCCGTTTGAAGTCGGCGAGATGGTTAAAATAACAATCGAAAAAGCACCAAAAATTGATCCAAATAATCCGTATCCTTTGCGCGGTACGCCGTATCGTTATGATGATCCATTTGGGCCTGCCGTACCGCTGGAAGATTGGGATGCGTTGAAATGATTGTACTCGACACTCATGTTTGGGTCTGGCACGTTCAGGGTGATAGCCGGCTGCCTAAAGCCTTTGCGGAAATTATACGACAAAACGAATTTGCAGGTTTGGGGGTAAGCTCGTTTTCGTTTTGGGAAGTCGCAAAAATCGTTGAAAAGAGAAAGATTGATTTACCCGTCACGATTGACGAATGGTTTTCGATAGCCATCGATTATCCGGGCATTCAAATCCTTCCGATAACGCCGCAAATTGCCGCGGAATCAACAAGGCTTCCCGGAAACTTTCACAAAGACCCCGCAGATCAGGTGATTGTAGCGACAGCCAGGCTCTACGATGTCCCACTAGTTACGGTTGATCGCGCGATACTGGAATATCCGCACGTAAAACTGCTTCCGTAAATGAACCGAATCCTTCCAAATTCAACCATCGGCGTTTTCGGCAGCGGGCAGCTGGGGCGGATGTTTGCTATTGAGGCGCGCAAGATCGGTTATCGCGTGCATACGTTTTCGCCGGAGAGTGATACGCCGACGGGACAGGTTGCGGATATTGAGACATCGGCTGTGTACGAAGATCTCGATGCGGTGCGCGAATTTGCAAAGAGTGTCGATGTGGTTACGTTTGAGTTTGAGAATGTGCCGTCGGCGACGGTTGAGGCGGCGGGCGAATTTGTCGGCGTTCATCCGAAGGGCGAGATACTGCACACGACGCAAAATCGGCTACGCGAAAAGACATTTTTGTCGGATAACGGCTTTCCAGTCACGCCGTTTCTTCAAATAAAAACGATCGACGATCTGTACCGCTCTTGTGAAACGCTTGGCTATCCGTCCGTGCTGAAAACGGCCGGTTTTGGTTATGACGGCAAGGGCCAGGCAAAGATCAAGGCGCAGCATGAAATTGAGCCCGCCTACGAAGCGATGGACGGCGGCGAAGCGATTCTCGAAGCGTTTGTCGAATTTGAAAAGGAAGTTTCGGTCGTCTGCGCCCGCGGCCAAAACGGTGATTTTGCCCATTATGGCGTCATTGAAAACGAGCACGCAAATCACATTCTGGATGTGTCATTTGCGCCCGCGATCGTTTCCGAAACGGTGTTCAACGAAGCGGTGAAAATTGCCCGAAACATCGCGGAAACAATGGGTTACGTCGGTACGCTTTGTGTTGAACTTTTTCTTACCAAAGACGAAAAACTGCTTGTAAATGAGCTCGCTCCCCGCCCGCATAATTCCGGCCATCTCACATTTGACGCCTGCGTTACTTCGCAGTTTGAGCAGCAGCTGCGTGCAGTTTGCGGCCTGCCGCTCGGCTCGACCGAATTTTACCGGCCGGCGGCAATGGCAAATCTGCTCGGTGATATTTGGCAAACAGGCGAGCCGCAGTGGTCGGTGGCGTTATCGGTCCCGAACGTAAAGCTTCATCTTTACGGCAAAACAAAGCCACGAAAAGGCCGGAAAATGGGACACCTCTGCGCAATTGCCGATACGTCTGAGAATGCGGTTGCCGCCGTCAGGAACGCCCGTGCCGATCTGCTGATCAAGCGTTAACGCACGAGAGGGCTGCGCATCTAACCATTGCAGCGCCATTTTGCGCAACCCTACGCGGCGCGCCGAAGAGCATCCCGCAGTTTGCCACATTCTTTAGCATCGATCCGGTAGAATCGGTTGCGGGGTTCGCGGCCTTGTTTTCGAAAATTTCGCCGTTTCTTCTGCTTCTTTTCACTTTTTATTCGAGACTACCTTAATGACCGTCAATTTGATGGCTGGTTTCGTTTGACACTACCTGTTTACAGGCGTATAAATATCTAATAATTCAAGCGGGAACGATATATTAACGCGAACTGAAAGGCGGTCTTGTTGATGCGGCTGCCGCAGGGCTGTTTCGTTTACCTACGCATCTCTTCCTTTAGGAGACAAGAAAATGAAAAAAATATTTTTTGGATTAATGACGCTCTCTATTGCGTCTATATTTATGGCCTGCGAACCGGCAGCGACCGGTAACGCAAACAACAAAACCGCAAACACAGCGGCAAATAGTGGAAATACGGCACCGGCCGCAAATCCAGCCGCGGTCGAAGCTGATATCAAGAAATTAGTGACCGAAACGGCAGCGGCGCTCGCCAAAAACGACGCCAACGCACTCGACAAAATGTATGCGGATACCTACGAACTCGTAAATCTCGATGGTTCGGTACAAAATAAGGCGGACAGGCTTGCTTCGATCAAATCTGGCGATACAAAATTCGATACCTTTGCTTATGACGAGACAACCGTCCGCACTAACCCCGAAGGCACCGGAGCGGTGGTAATAACGCGTGCGACCGCAACCGGTATGAATAAAGGCACAAAGATCGATGGCGCACCCGTTCGCGTCACACAGGTTTGGGCTAAAATGAAAGACGGCTGGCGGCAGGTAAGCGGCCACGCAACAACGATCACTGCAATTGCCGGTGACAAAATGAAAGACGACAAAATGAAATCGGACAAGATGAACTCCGACGCAATGAAGCCAGCGGCGAACAAATAAATGCGGCCAAGCCTCGCGTTCCGGTCAGTCGAAAAAGCTATCGGCCGGAACGACGACGAGGCCTTTCATGTACGGCGAAAAGCGGTCGAAATCCTTTATATTATTGGTAACGACAAAGCAGTCGTGTTGGAGGGCGGTTCGGGCGATGAGAGCGTCGTTTTGCTGCTGCTGTGCTGACGTGATTTTGCCAATTTTTCCCCTGGTCAGCGACTTTGAACCCCTGAGCATATTTCGGATGAGTTTTGACGATTCGAACCAGTCCGTAGCGGTTGGGGTCAATAATCTGTTCAATGAGCCATATGCCGTTTTCCAAGATGTGTACATTTCGAATGCAGCCAGATCAATATTTGCGGCAATCAATTCATACAAAACAACAGAAGAAAGAAACATTCTGGCCGTGACCGAATCTGGAATAGAGCGGCCAATAATAACATTTGTGTCGAGAATAGGATATTTATTTTTCAAACGCTTGTTGCCTCTCGCGCACTTTTCTAAATTCTTCCAGTATCGCCCGACTCGTGTCGATTAGGGCTTTTTGCTTCTTCGTCAGCTTTTTTGGCAACTTAAAATCAGAAGCCTTTGGCAAACGGTCAATTTCGTGTTTACCATTCTTCGTCGCTTTTTTAGTTTTCGTTTTTGTTTCCAACATAGGTTGATTTTAGCATAGGTTTCGGGCTTTTTAAAAGTAATCGTTTTGTCTTGGCGTCCGGTTTCTCTGGACGTTTTTATTCGCCTGCTTTTGGAAGGCGGGTCGCATAGATTTGTTGCGTTTGGTTTTGATTTTGTCTTTAACCAACAACAATTTAGAAGATAATTTCGGTTGAAAAAAAATGACGGCGGCTGGGAAAACCGCCTTTTTTACGTGGACAGGATGTCCGCTCTTTCGGTCAACCTCCCGCCCCGTGGCATTTTTTGAATTTTTTGCCGGAGCCGCAAAAACAGGGTTCGTTCGGCCTCATTTTTGGTGTGTCCCGGACGAAGGGTGTGTGGCGGGCGGCTTCGGCGCCGGCTGCTTCGGCACCTGCCATGGCTCCGGTAAAGGCCATGCCGGCTGCCTGGCGTTTGGCACGCTGCTGTTCCAGACGTTCGAGACGTTCGCGTTCTTCCTGCTCGTCGCGGTCAACGATCTCGAGATTGAACAGAGCTTTTGTCGTGTTTGTATCGATGCGGTCGAGCATATCCTGAAACATGTCGAACGACTGTTTTTTATATTCGACAAGCGGGTCTTTTTGCCCGTAACCGACCAGGCCGATGCCTTGTTTAACGTGGTCGATCGAGAGCAGATGATCTTTCCACTGCGAATCGATGATATTGAGCATAATGTAACGCTCGTAAGCGCGCAGCGATTCGCCACCGGCTTTTTTCTCCTTGACGGCGTATTCAGCAGAAGCCTTTTTCCAGACAGCTTCTTCGATTTCGTCAGGATTCATTGTCTTAAAATCAACGCCGGCGTCTATCGCCGGATCGACCGAATAAATGCTCTCGATCTCGGCCGCGTATGTGTTGACGTCCCAGGTCTCGGGCCCTGCCTCGAGATTCAGCATGCTGTGCGTAAGATCGTGGAGCAGATCCTTCGCAACGCCCCTGTCGCCAAGCAGGTATTCGCGATGCTCCGGTTCGAACATCAATTGCCGACGCAGGCCGTAGATCGTCTCGCGCTGTTTGTTCATAACGTCGTCGTATTTTAGAACGTGTTTGCGCGTCTCGAAATTGCGTGCTTCGACGGCCTTCTGTGCACGTTCTATCTGTTTTGAGACCGTTCTTGATTCTATGGCAACGCCTTTTTCCATTCCCAGCCACTCCATCATGGAGCGAACCTTGTCGCCGGCGAAAATACGCATCAAATCGTCTTCCAGTGACAGTACAAACCGCGTCGAACCCGGATCGCCCTGACGGCCGGACCGTCCGCGAAGCTGATTATCAATGCGGCGTGATTCGTGACGTTCCGTACCGAGAATATGCAGCCCGCCCGCCGCAACGACCGCGTTGTGCTCGTCGGCGACAACCGCCTTTGCCTTTTTCAGCTGCTCGTTAAACTGTTCCTCGGTTGCTTCATCGGGGTTGATTTCGAGCCGTTTCAGGTAATCGCGGGCGAGCTCTTCGGGGTTGCCGCCAAGTAGAATATCCGTGCCGCGACCGGCCATGTTTGTTGCGATCGTGACGGAGCCTTTCCGGCCTGCCTGAGCGATGATCTCTGCTTCCTGCTCGTGATATTTTGCGTTTAGAACTTTGTGCGGCACACCGATGGCCTTTAGCTTTTCCGCAACAAGCTCAGAATTCTCAACCGAGACCGTACCGACCAAAACCGGTCGGCCCTCGGCATTTAATTCCTTGATCTCGTCAACGACCGCATCCCATTTTTCGGGCAGCGTACGATAAATCATATCCGAATGATCTTCGCGGACCAGAGGCATATTTGTCGGTATCTGGACGACGTCGAGGCTGTAAACCGTGCCAAATTCCTCAGCTTCGGTCTCGGCTGTACCGGTCATGCCGCCGAGTTTTTCATACATTCTGAAATAATTTTGCAGCGTGATCGTTGCAAGCGTTTGATTTTCACGTTCGATCTTAACGCCTTCTTTCGCCTCGACAGCCTGATGAAGCCCGTCCGACCAACGCCTTCCCTGCATCAAACGGCCGGTAAAATCGTCAACGATTAAAACCTCACCGTCCTGAACGACATATTGGTGATCACGCTTGTAGAGCGTATGAGCCTTTAACGCCTGTTCGACGCAGTGCAGCAAGTCCATGTTTGCCGGGTCGTAAAGGTTCGAAACGCCGAGCAATCTCTCGGATTTTGTCACTCCGGCCTCGGTCAAAACCGACGAATGATTTTTCTCATCGAGTAAATAGTCACCGGTTGTGACCTTGGTTTCCTCGTCTTTATGTCCGCGTTCGAGTTTTGGAATGATCTCGTTGGCGGTAAAATATTTATCCGTCGCTTCGTCCGACGCGCCGGAAATTATAAGAGGGGTGCGGGCCTCGTCGATCAGGATCGAATCGACCTCGTCGATAATCGCAAAATAGTGATCGGGTTGGACAAGCGATTCGACATCAAACTTCATGTTATCGCGCAGGTAATCAAAGCCAAATTCGTTGTTCGTACCATAGGTCATCGAGCAAGCATAGGCATCTTTACGCTCGACGTCATCCATATCGTTTTGGATACAGCCGACCGTGAGGCCGAGGAATTTGTGAATTTTGCCCATCCACTCGGCGTCGCGCGCGGCCAGATAATCGTTAACGGTAACGATGTGTACGCCGCGGCCGGTCAGGCCGTTTAAGTATGCCGGCAGCGTTGCGACAAGTGTTTTTCCTTCACCGGTACGCATTTCGGCAATTCGCCCCTGATGCAGGGCGACGCCGCCGATCAACTGTACGTCAAAATGCCTCATTCCGGTCACACGCCGCGAACCTTCGCGTACCGTGGCAAATGCCTCGGGCATGATCTCTCTCAAAACTTCCTGCTCCGCTTTCCGGCGTTCGACCTTGTCGTCGAGGCCCTCGAGTGCATTTGCGACCATCTCTTTGAATTTAGGCGTCTGTGCCTGTAATTCAGCGTCGGAGAACTTCTCGATCTTTGCTTCCAAAGCGTTGATCTGTTCAACGACCGGCTTGACATTCTTCAAAAAAATGTCGCTGCTCGTGCCAAAAATTTTCTTTACGATTTTATCTGCAAAACTGTTAACAGCCATGGTTTTCCTCTTTTTGTCTTTTCACAAACTATAAGTTTGTGGATTTTTCCCCGCCGGCCAGCAAATCGAATTTTGTTGGACGTAAGTAGTCCCACGAAATTCAGTTTGCGGGTTTTGTGTGCAACAAAACTTAAAGTTTTGTTGGACTGGTTAGTTTGTGTCTTTGGCAAGAAGTGAATCGAGACCGGCGCGGGGAAGACGCGTTACGACAAAAACCTGATCGTTTTTTGATTGAAAGGCGGTATTTTCTATTATCTTTTTGCGAAGATTCGTGTTTTCCGGAACAGCATAAAGCCTCAGCGTACTTTCCAATTCACGTAAAAGATCGAGCGCCCTTTGCGGAGACTGTTTTTTGACGGCGACGTTGACAGAAAACGCTTTGCGGTCGAGTTCAAAATTGAACCTTGAATCTGCCGCCGCAACGCCGTTAAATTCACTATTGGCTATACAGTCACCGAGCGAATAGCCATAAACCATGGCACGGCTAAAAAATTCGAGAGACCGTTTTGACGCGGAGCTGCTGCTGTCAAAACGAATGGGCGTGTAACGTGCGGCGAGATTGCCGTCAACGCACGGCAGGAGAGTATTTTGGGCGACGTTGAAAGTATCGACGCGCGGGTCGAACGCGCCTTTTATCTTCAGGCGTCCAAGACTTGCAAGAAAGTATTCGACGTCCTCAAGGTAAATTTGAACCGAGGCCGTAACAGGCGAACGTTCGTCATCGGGTTTGTTGTCAAGATCATCCCTGGCTTCGAGCTCATCCTTGACGTCGAACTGACGCGTCATGGCCGCGCTTGCCAAAATCTGCGGCGTCGCCCCGACAAGTACCAGGCCGAAATACACGCCTAATGTTGCGAGGACAAGGATAGAATTTTGACTTTTGCGGTTGCTCAAATGTTAATTTTTCGCGGTGTTATCGGCCGGTTTGGCCATTGTGTCGCCGCTTGGTTTTGGCTGCTGGGCCTTTTTGGCCTGTGATTCTTTTAATTTTCGGGTAATCATTTCCTGAGCTATCGGTTTTGGGATGGCAAAATTCAAAATAAAATTTTTGCCGTCCGCCGTAACCTTTGCCCCGTCCAAAAGCACGCGTTCATCGCTCGGGTTATCGGTCAGGGTTTTTCCGATCAAAATATAACCGTTAATACCGCTGGCGACGACGGACGCCCGTTCTGCGGTTTTTTGCCCCGAGGTAATGACGACCGTAATTTGCTTGTCGTCCTGTACGAGTGTCGCATTGATTTTATCAACACCGAGCAGTTTTAGATAGGTCAAATAGCCGCTGTCGCCGAGCGCCTCAAAGGCCGCTTTGCCGACGTCGATCATTTTTGGATCACCCTTTTGTTTTGAAACGTCGAATTTTGATCTTTCCCTGTCCAGCTTGCCGTCTTTTGTCAAAACGGCGTCCATGACAACCGTAAAATCCTGATTCAGATCGATCTCTTTTGCGTCCCACTGTGCCGCAACAACATCAGCAAAATCAACAAGAGGCTTTTTATTGATCTCAACTTCTTTTACGGCTTCGCTGGACAAAGGCGTCGGGACCGGTGATGGGGACGGAGCGCCATCATCTACCGTATCATCAATTGCGGCAACGTCGGTTTCGTTCGGCGTTGGCTTAATGGGCTTTATACGACCGTTACGCGGCCGTCGCTTTATGGGCGGTATCGGATTGGACGCAACGCCCGAATCGCCGCCAAAAGTCGGCAGCGGGCCATCGAGGACGTCCGGATTAGGACTAGGAATATTTGGCGGCGTATCGATCAAGCTGCCGCCGGTCGAGGGCGTTGTGAGCGGAATACCCGGCGGCAATCCTGAAAAGTCGGTCGAAAAGGCCGGATTATTCGCCTGATCAAGCATTGCCTGATATTCGAGCGGGTTTGCAACCTGAAAATAGCCTTCCGGATACGAAAGCGGCGGCGTAACACCACTCACGTCCACAAACGTAATTTCCGCATCGCCGAGTTCTGTTTTTTCGTATTCGGCATCGACATATTCGCGTTCCGTACCAAAAAGCAAAGTGCCGACGTAAACCGTATCCAAAACCTGACAAACACGGCCTACCAGCGGACTCTCACAACCCTTTAGCGTTAGAAGCGACGTCTGGGCGACGATCAATATAGCAAGGATGTTGCCGATCGCCGAGATACCGAGAATCTTGTAAAGCCGCTTTGACCTTTCCCAAGTCTTGATTTCGTAATTCTTAAACAGATCGCTGTCCTTCTTAGGCTCTGCGACCGTTTGCTGTTCGTATAATGACTGCTCAAACATATAGCTTATAAACCGCGTAAAATCTAAGCTCGTACCAAGCCTTTCGATTTAGACGCAAACCCGGCAACAAACGTTGCGGGGCAATTGTAAATATTAACACTTTAACATCAGGTTTGGAAAGATTAGACTTTCTCAGGCCAAACCTTTAACATCTCGGTAATGCCGCGTAACAGAGACCGCATCCGCCGCCGTAACAAGCCCGCTTCGCCAAAGTCGCGCTCCTCGGGCGAACATAAGAATAAACGTAGATTTGCAGAAAAAAGTTCTGTAATTCGTACGATCGCAGAGCAGACGCCGCGACAGGTTCGCTCCGTCCAGCGCCTGCTCTCCGGCATCGGTGTTCCCGAGATACGGCCGTTCAAACCGGACGCCTTTCAAATAGAAGCGCTCGCCGCCATCGAACTCGAAGACGTCCTCGTCACAGCACCGACCGGCAGCGGCAAAACCTGGATCGCCCGTGAAGAGATCCGGCGTCTGCTGGCCGATGGCCGGCGTGCCTGGTACACAACGCCGCTCAAGGCTCTTACGAATTCAAAATACAATGAATTCTCGATCGAATTCGGGGCCGAAAATGTCGGGATATTAACCGGCGACAGAAAGGAAAATACGAACGCACCGCTGATCGTCGGCACGACCGAAATATACCGCAACCAGCTTTTCGACGCACTGCGCGAAGGCGGCCAGGTCAATACTGATTTTGTGATTTTGGACGAAGCCCATTACCTTTCCGATGAGGAACGCGGCCACGTTTGGGAAGAGGCGATCATTTTATCGCCGGCGCGGATCAGGCTTTTGCTGCTCTCGGCGACCGTCGGACGGGCGGCGGAATTTGCGGCCTGGATCGAGGAAATTCGCGGGACAAAAGTGCGTGTCGTACGAGCCGGCCCGCGTCCGGTCGAACTTCGTGCCGCATATATTTCGCGCGATCTGCAGCTCTTTCCGCTCCTGGGAGACGACAAAACATACAATCGCGATCTCGATCAATTTGAAAGGCAAAAATCACAAGGGTTTCAAGGCCGTTGGCATAGCCGCAAAAAAGGGTGAAAGGCTATCGAGGCTGTCTCAAAAGTCAGGATTTTTGGTTTTAGCTCCGGAGGAGCGAAATGCTTGTGGAACCGATTCAAAAAAAAGCTAAAGCTCCGTAGGAGCGGCATGTTATTGATTCGCTTGGGTATAATGTCGCCACTAGCGGGGCTTAGCTTTCTTTTTTTGTTTTTGTTCTACAAACATTGAGTTCCTACTGAGCGAGCAAGCCGCGTGCAAAGTTTACTTTTCAGTTAATTACCACATTAGCGACGGCTATTTTCGCTTCGGGATTTTGATATAGCGCCAAACCGCCGTTTCAGCAAAATATCTCTCTCAAGAAACACTCTTAAACGTGACCGGGGCCTCGATCGCCTACATGTGAATCGTCAGATCATGAACGCCTTCGGCGGCTTCCATGATGGCTTCGGAGACGGTTGGGTGGGCGTGCATAATACGGCCGAGTTCGTCGGCTGTGGTTTCGAGGGCCATGCCGACACATGCTTCGGCGAGGAGTTCCGTAGCGTGGGGACCGATGATGTGGACACCGAGGACCTCGTCGTACTTTGTTTCCGAAACGATTTTAACAAAGCCGTCGGTTTCACCCAGGATGCGGGCCTTGCCCGATGCCGAGAACGGAAATTTGCCGACCTTTACATCGTAGCCATCGTCTTTCGCTTTTGCTTCCGTTAATCCGACCGAAGCGACTTCGGGGTCGCAGTAAGTACAGTTTGGGACCAGATTTTGCCTGATCGGCTCGACGCTTTTGCCGGAAATTTTTTCGACAACCATGATGCCTTCTTTTGAGGCCAGGTGGGCAAGCCATGCGGTGTCGATGACGTCGCCGATGGCGAAAACGTTTGGTTCATCGGTCTCGCAATACTCATTCACCTTGATCGTCCCGCGTTTGTTAACTACAACTTTTGTAGTGTCGAGGCCGAGATTTTCGATAAGCGGCATACGTCCGACCGCGACGAGCAACATCTCGGCTTCGAAGGAAACGTCGTCGCCCTTTGCGTTTTTGCCCGAAACTTTTACGCCGGTTTTTTTCTTTTCAAGTTTATCCAGCTTGATACCCGTCTCGCATCTGATCCCCTGCTTTTTGAATGAGCGGGCGAGTTCCTTTGAAATGTCAGCGTCCTCGATCGGAACGATCCGATCGAGCAGCTCGACAACTGTCGTGTCGCAGCCAAACCGGGCATAAACGCTTGCAAATTCAACGCCGACCGCACCCGAACCCATCACGATCATCGATTTTGGCACTTTTTTGAGTTCGAGGATATGATCGGAATTAACGATCTGTTTGCCGTCCGTTTCAAAACCCGGAATCGGTTTTACGATCGAACCGGTGGCAATAATAATATTTTTGGTTTCTATGGTTTCCTTTTTGCCGTTGTTTAGATCGACCTCGATCTTTCCTCTGCCGGCTATCCTGCCAAATCCGTTATAGACCGTGACCTTGTTCTTCTTCATCAAATACGAAACGCCGGCCGAATTCTTGGCGACAACATCCGATTTGTATTTCTGAACGCCGCCCCAATCAAAGCTGAGATCTTTTACCTTCAGCCCAAAATTTTCAAAATGCCCGGCTTTGTCGTAAAGATGTGCCGCATTTAATAAAGCTTTTGTCGGAATGCAGCCGCGAAGGCCGCAAGTTCCGCCGAGCCGTTCGTCCTTTTCCTTTTCGACGAGCGCGACCTTTAATCCAAGCTGTCCGGCACGTACGGCGGCAACATAGCCGCCCGGCCCTGATCCGATTATAGTTACGTCAAATTGTTCTGCCACAAGTTTTGCCCTCTTTTCTAAATCTAAACCAAACGATCATTATAACGAGTTGCCGGTAAACACACAAAATCGACCTGAGAGCGAGCTCGTGTCTGGGTGCGATTGCGGGTCAAGGGTTGTCAGCCGACGGCCAGAAGGCAAGTCTCTTTACCGGTCGTGTCTGAACCTTGTCCCAAAATGCGTGCGGAGGGCGTTCAATGGGTGTATAATTAAGGTGTGAATTTTAAGCAATTCTATCTTGGTTGTCTCTCGCATGCGTCATATTATCTTGGCTCCGCCGGCGAGGCCGCGATCATTGATCCTCAGCGTGATGTCCAACAATATCTGGACGAGGCGGCGGCAAATGGCGAAACGATCAAATATGTTATCGAAACGCATTCGCACGCCGATTTTGTCAGCGGGCATATTGAACTGGCCGAAAAAACCGGGGCTGAGATCGTCTATGGACAGCGTGCAAATACACAGTTCTCGACGCTTAAGGTGAAAGACGGCGACGAGTTAACGCTTGGCGACGTCAGACTTAAATTTTTAGAAACGCCAGGGCATACGCCGGAGGGGATTACAGTTATTGCGGAGGAAAAAACACCGGCGGATGAGGATTTCCGGGCTCCGAAGATGTTTACGGGCGATACTTTATTTATCGGCGATGTAGGGCGACCGGATTTGATCGGTTCAAAAGGGTTTACGGCGGAACAAATGGCAGGGCTTTTATTTGACTCACTACACAAAAAAATCCTACCCTTGCCCGATGAGACAGAAGTTTATCCGGCTCACGGTGCGGGAAGTTTGTGCGGAAAATCACTATCAAAAGAAACCTGGTCAACGCTTGGCGTTCAGCGTAAATTTAATTATGCTTTGCAGCCGATGAGCAAGGACGAATTTATAAAAATCGTCGCTGCTGACCAACCGGAAGTCCCCGCGTACTTTCCAAAAAGTGCGGAAAAAAATCTGAAAGGCTCGTCCGCTTTGGAAGATCTGCCAAAGCCCAGGGCATTTTCGACCGCGGAAATCGAAAGTTTTGACGGCATAGTTTTAGACGTGCGCGTAAATGACAAATTTGGTGCAGGACATATTCCGAATGCAATAAACATCGGACTTGGCGGGCAGTTCGCGTCCTGGGCGGGGACGCTCATTTTAATCGGAACGCCCGTGGTAATTGCGGCTGAAACACCGGAACAAATTGATGAGGCGTTTATCCGTCTGGCACGAGTCGGTATTGAAACGGTCAGAGGTTTTATTTTGCTAAAAGATTACACCGGTACTAAGAAAACGATAGAGCAGGTTTCGGTTGAGAAAGTTAACGAGATTTTGTCGGACGAAATTCAGTTCATTGATGTGCGCCGCGTTGCCGAACACGCAAGCGGACACGCTCCGAACACGATCAATTTACCGCTCGAAATTTTGTCGCGGAAGATTGACGCAATCAACGCTGACAAGCCGAGTTATGTTATCTGTCAGAGCGGGTATAGGTCGAGTTTGGCGACGAGCATTCTGGAAAACGCCGGATTTAAAAAGGTTTATAATGTAACAGGCGGCACGGCTGCGTGGATCGAAGCTGGTTTGGACGCCGAAGTTTCCGCGGCTGCCGTGCGCTGATTTAAATTAAATTAAATCAAAGCGGATTATCAGAAAAAACTTACGCTAACATTTGAAACAGGAGAAATTTAATGAAAAAAACTATATTTCTAACATTGCTGTTATTTATTTTTACGGTTTCGGCGTGCCAGACGGTATCAACGCAGAAAGCGGAAAACACACCGCAAACGGGTGCTTCGGATGAAATCAGGCAAATTGCCGCCACCGAAGCAAAGCAGGCGATCGAGGCACAAAATGTGCAGTTTATAGACGTCCGCACACCCGTTGAATATGCGCGCGGACACGCTGTCGATGCGGCTCATTTTCCGCTCGATGCTTTGGAGAAAGATCTCGCCAAACTCGATAAAGAAAAACCTGTCTATCTAATTTGCCAAACCGGAAAACGCTCGCAAAAAGGCGCCGAGATTCTGCAAAAAGCCGGTTTTAAGACCCTTTTCAATATCGAGGGCGGCACGGCCGCGTGGGAAAGCGCCGGATTGCCGATGGAGAAATAAAATGATTGAACTATTATGGATCGGCGGGTTTATCGCTTTTTGGCTGCTGCTGCAGCTTGTGATCTTGCCAAGACTCGGTTTTAACACCTGAATGCGCCCAAAAAGTGATGCCGAGTCTCGGCATCAGAAAAATACGGGAGAATCAGCGGATTAAAAGTGCGCAGCTCAAGCAGCGACAATCAATAAACGAAACCCAAACAAACTATAAATGAATAAACGTATCGAAACCGACTCGATGGGAGAGATCGAGGTCGAATCCGACAAATATTGGGGAGCGCAGACGCAGCGGTCTCTGAAGCATTTTGACATCGGGCTTGACGTGACGCCGCGCGAGATGATTCGGGCGCTCGGTATTCTGAAGAAGGCCGCGGCCATCGTCAATTTTGATCTTGGCAAGCTGTCTGATGAAACCAAAGATCTTATAGTTTTGGCCGCTGACGAGGTGATCGACGGCACGTTGGACGGGCATTTTCCTTTGCGGGTTTGGCAGACCGGTTCCGGAACACAGACGAATATGAACGCCAACGAGGTCATCTCGAATCGAGCTATCGAGATCGCCGGCGGTGAAATGGGTTCAAAAACGCCGGTTCATCCCAATGATGACGTTAATAAATCACAGTCTTCAAACGACACCTTTCCGACAGCTATGTATATCGCGGCGGCGGAGCGTTTGACGGCTTTGATCCCCGAAGTGCAAAAAGTGCAGGACGCGATCGACGCCAAGGCAAAAGAGTTTGCCGATGTCGTAAAGATCGGCCGTACGCATCTACAGGATGCGACGCCGATGACGGTCGGGCAGGAGTTTGGCGGTTGGGCAAGCCTGATACAACGCGATCTGGAGCGTCTGCAAATGGTTTTGCCGGGTCTTTGTGATCTTGCTATCGGCGGAACGGCGGTCGGCACCGGCCTTAACGCCCATCCCGAATTTGCCGAACGCGCGGCTGCAAAAATCGCCGAATTGACCGGCGTGCCGTTTAAATCCCACCCCGACAAATTTGCCGCTCTATCCGCACACGACGAGATAGTTTTCGCATCCGGCGGATTGAAAACTCTTGCCTGTTCCCTGATGAAAATTGCCAATGACATCCGTTGGCTCGCCTCCGGCCCGCGTTGCGGCATCGGCGAAATTTCGCTGCCTGAGAATGAGCCCGGAAGCTCGATCATGCCCGGCAAGGTCAATCCGACACAGGCCGAAGCGATGACGATGGTGGCCGTACAGGTTTTTGGCAATGACGCGGCGATAGGTTTTGCGGGTTCGCAGGGCAATTTTGAGCTAAATGTTTTCAAACCCGTGATGATACACAATTTTCTGCATTCGGTGCGGCTGATCCTCGACGCCTGTCACGGATTTGTCAATTACTGCATCGCAGGCATTGAACTCAATCGAGAACAGATAGACGAATATCTGAACGATTCGCTGATGCTCGTAACTGCACTTAACCAGCATATCGGATACGACAATGCCGCGAAGGTCGCAAAAAATGCCCATAAAAAAGGGATTTCCCTGAGAGAGTCGGCCGTCGAACTCAACCTGCTCACCGCTGAAAAATTTGATGATCTGGTCAAACCCCGGGAAATGACCCACCCCTAACCCCTTGAGGTTCGAGCAGTGGGGAACCGATCGAGTGTAATAATTAGGTTCATAACTCTTTAGAAATGTCGTGTTTTCATAGTTTCGGCATATGTAGCCGGATTAGACGTCCGTGACGGATTTAATTTTTAGAGCGGGGCGGGCAACGCTTTCAGCGACTGACACGGAGCGTTTTAAGAAAAGCTTCAATTCTATCGAGCCCTGAACACGACATTTCTATTGAGTTACTACAAAAAGTAAAAAAGTTCCTTGACAAATTCGGGGAGGGGGGTATAAATGTTGATACACGACCATTTGATGATAAAATAGGAGGGAAATGAGATGATTAAGAGAATGTCTAAAAAACGATTTTGGCTTATTATTGCCGTTTGTGCTGTTTTCTCGGTCGGCTTTGGAGCTATTGCGACCTCCATTTCCCTGGGCAGCGCGGAAAATGATGACGCCGGCCGCCAATCAAATGCGAATGTGAATGCAGAAAGGAGCGAAACGTCTGAGCACGCGGTGATTCTAAATCGAATTAGAGAGGAATACGGTAAGATCCGGAGCCTCGAGATCGAAGCTGCCGGAGAGGTGCGCATTTTCACCGATAAACCACAAACCCTGGGAACGGGGAATGTTACATATTATGCAGAGGGAGGCAAATATCGATACTCGAGTTCAGTCTCCGAACCGTTGCGGGCGGCCGGATTGATGCGTGACCTTGAGGTGCTTTTTGACGGGACCAAGTACTATCTCTTCGACAAAGAAGCAAAAATTGTTTCGTACCAGGAGAACGAAGAGATCCGACTGCCCGGTGCGTTTCCAAACCCGTTGTTTCTTACCCTGGATTTTCTTGGCAACGACGATGATTCCTGCGTCAATTGCAGGCTTCGTCTTCACGATATTCGCCAGCCTGTCAAATGGGGCGAACGGGTTTCGGCAATGTACGAAGTCTTCGAAAGCAACTCAGACGGATTGATCCATATAATCGTGGGGATGCCTGGCGGTGCGGTGAACGGTACGCCATTTGACTACCATGTTGGTATCGTGGGGACCGCCAAAGCGCCTGTGATAGCATCGGTTTACCGAATTAAGGCCGACGGACATCCCCTTTCTAAGGTGACCGCCGGAGATTTCAGGACGGTCGAAGGATTTTCGTCAAAAGTGCCGCATCGGATAGAGATTTCCAGTCATAAGGAATCGGGAATGCCCGAAATGCATACGATCTTTACCGTAAAAAAGATCAAGATCAATCAAACGGCTAAACCGGATGCATTCGCACCTCGTTTTTCCGGGGCGGAAAAATTCTGGAGCAATGAACGAAAGGAATTTACTAAACAATAGCGGCGTTAATTAGATTGAATACGCCCTTTGTCCACCCAAAATTACGATTGCCCCGCACCTTGTTCCATCTCCGATGCGGTGAAAATTGCCTCGCCCTTGTCCGCCGATACCCGAATGGCCTGGCCTGATCCGAGTTCGCCCTTCAGCAATTTCATGGCGAGCGGGTTTTGGATCAGCGTCTGTATCGACCGCTTTAACGGCCGCGCGCCGAAGACCGGATCATAGCCGTCTTTGGTGATCAATTCTCTGGCTGAATCGTCCAATTCCAGTTTTATGCCGCGCTCATCGAGGTTTGCACGAAGCCTCTCAAGCTGGATGTCTATAATTTTTGCGATCTCGTCAAGGCTCAATTGTTCGAATACGACGATGTCGTCGATGCGGTTCAAAAACTCCGGTTTGAAATGATCGCGAAGCACCTTCAAAATGTCCGCTTTGATATCGTGGTCAGCAAGCGGATTCTCAGCCGCCGCCTGTATCTCGCGTGAGCCCAGATTTGAGGTCATTATTAAAACCGCATTTTTGAAATCCACGACGCGGCCTTTCGAGTCGGTCAACCGGCCGTCATCCAAAATCTGAAGCAGGACATTAAAGACGTCCGGGTGTGCTTTTTCGATCTCATCAAAAAGCACAACGGAATACGGCCTGCGGCGAACGGCTTCGGTCAGCTGGCCGCCTTCGTCATAGCCCACATATCCGGGTGGGGCGCCGATCATACGGGCGACGGCGTGTTTCTCCATGTATTCCGACATATCGAGCCGGATCATCGCCCGTTCGTCGTCAAACATAAATTCGGCCAGTGCGCGGGCGGTTTCCGTCTTTCCGACGCCGGTTGGGCCGAGAAAAATAAATGAACCGACCGGCCGGTTCGGGTCCTGTAAACCCGCTCGCGCACGGCGTACCGCATTGGCAACAGCCTCCAGGGCTTCGTCCTGGCCGATAACACGCTTGCGCAGGTTTTCCTCCATGGCGACCAGCTTTTGCATCTCACCCTCGAGCATTTTCGAGACCGGCACACCCGTCCAGCGTGCGACAACCTCGGCCACATCTTCTTCGTCAACTTCTTCTTTTAGAAAAACACCGTCTTTTTGCAGATCGGCCAGCCGTGCCTGCTCGGATTCGAGTAGTTTTTCAAGTTCAGGGATGCGGCCGTATTGAATCTCGGCGGCTTTTGTAAGATCGCCGGTTTGCCGCGCCTGTTCGAGTTCGAGCTTTGCCTGTTCGAGCTGCTCCTTGGCGAGACGCATCTTTTCGATCTCTTCTTTTTCCGACTGCCACTGAGCCTTCATCGCCGATGATTGTTCGTTCAAGTCACCGATGCGTTTTTCGATGTCGTCACGCCTTTCCTTTGATTTATCATCCGTCTCGCGCGCGAGCGCCTGGCGTTCGATCTCGAGCTGTAATATCTCGCGTTCGAGTACGTCGATCTCCTGCGGCAGCGAATCGATCTCAATGCGAATCCGCGACGCCGCCTCATCAATTAGATCGATGGCTTTGTCGGGCAAAAAGCGGTTTGTGATGTAACGGTTCGACAGCGTCGCAGCCGCAACAATTGCAGCGTCTTTGATCCGAACGCCATGGTGAACTTCGTATCGTTCCTTCAGGCCGCGCAGGATCGCGATAGTATCCTCGACATTGGGTTCGCCGACATAAACCTGTTGGAATCTGCGTTCGAGCGCCTTGTCTTTTTCAACATACTTCTGATATTCGCCAAGTGTCGTCGCCCCGACCGCACGAAGCGTACCGCGTGCCAATGCCGGTTTTAGCATATTCGAAGCGTCAATCGCCCCCTCGGAAGCGCCCGCACCGACAAGCGTATGCATTTCGTCGATAAATAAAATTATCTGCCCCTCGGCCTTTTCGACCTCCTTGAGGACGGCTTTTAAACGATCTTCAAATTCGCCCCGATATTTTGCACCGGCGAGCATCGATCCGAGATCAAGAGAGACAAGTTTTTTGTTTTTAATAGTTTCCGGAACGTCACCCGACACGATACGCTGTGCCAAACCTTCGACAATAGCTGTCTTGCCGACGCCCGGTTCACCGATCAAAACAGGATTATTCTTGGTTCTGCGCGACAAAATTTGTATCGTCCGGCGGATCTCGTCATCGCGGCCGATCACCGGATCAAGCTTGCCTTTACGGGCACGTTCTGTCAGATCCTGTGTGTATTTGTCGAGGGACTGAAAATTTTCTTCGGCGTTCTGATCGGTTATCCGCGAACCGCCGCGCATATCGGTGATTATTTTTTCAAGATCGTCACGATTTATACCGTTAGAACGCAAAATGCGTCCGGCGTCGCCATCCTTTTCAGCCGCTATCGTCAGCAAAAGGTGCTCGGTCGAGAGATATTCGTCCTCCATCTTTTCGGCTTCTTTCTGAGCTTCCTGAAAAATGGTGTTTGTCCGCGAGCTAAAATACTGCTGCCCGCCGCTTACCTTTGGAAATTTTGCGATCGCCGCATCGACCTCGCCCGCGATCGCCTGAGCAGCAGCACCGATCTTGCCCAGGATCGGTTTTACAACACCTTCTTTTTGTTCAAGCATGACCGCAAGCAGGTGTTCCGGCTCGACCTGCTGATTCTGGCCCTTTTCGGCCAACGTGATAGCCCCCTGCACGGCCTCCTGACCGCGTATTGTAAATCTGTCAAATCTCATGTCGCTATTATAAAGTATTAACGGTGAACGATGAAGTTTTTAATTCACCGTTCACCGTATTTCTATATCAATATATTTTCCCGCTTAGTTGGGCGCCTCTTACCGGCGGGTCAGAACCGGAAGCGATAGCGACTGGGTTCTTTTGACAGGTGCATTGTTTGCGGCCAGGCGGGCGCCGCTGACCGGCGGGTCAGAACCGGAAGCGATAGCGACTGGGTTCTTTTGACAGCCGCCGCCGCTGACCGGCGGCATAGCCGCAAAAAAAAGGGGCAACGATTATAGAATGCGTATATAAAGAAGTTTGCCTCCCGCTAATCCGGCACATGCGGATCGAGGGTTTCAGCTAAACGTGCGGACAGATCGGCGGCGGCTTTTACTGCGGCAGCCTGATCGGTGCCGACGCCGGTCATCACGCGAACGAGTGCTCCGTCACTGCGGGTGCGTGTGATGCTGTCCCATATTGTATTTATTTTGTCGGTGTACTCGCTCGCTTCGGTACGGCCGCGGCCCTGATACCAGTAGATCATCACTTCGTTATAGATACCGTTTTCGATAATGTACAGGTTTGCATTAAAGGTTGTGCCGTCGGATCTTGTGACGTCGATGTATTGCGGATCTTTCATCACCCATCCGGCTCCGGGCAGACAGTTTTGCGGGCTGTGATAGGTTGCACCGGTTCGCTGTGATGCGTAGTAGCCGACGTATAGGTTGGCAGCACGGCCATCCGGCAGCGCGTATTGGCGCATCGTGTAATCGGTCGTTCTAAGCACGCTTTCAACCGATTCGTCGAATCTGATCTCGTTCCCATTCTGCCGCCAGCGGCCAAGCGTCGGGGATAACTCGGTTAACGGTTTTCGGTCAATTACGGCCTCACCGCGATTTACAAACCAATTGACTGCAAAACCGCCGAGAACGAGAGCAAAGACAATCGGGAGAATCGACGGGGCCTTTAACCCCCTGCCTGAGATCGGCCAGATCCCTTCCGACTCATACGGCTTGCCGCGAATAACCTTTCTGAGCAAATAATTTGCCGCTATCAGCAGCGCCAGGGCAACAAAATATACGAGCCAGCCGGAAATGTCGTGCCAGACGCCCTCGGTCGCCTGTTTGCCGTAATATGACGTCAGAACTCCGGTTGCGGTAACGCGTGCGGCATTTGTCACAACGGCGATCGGCACGGCCCAAATCATTAGAATTCCCGTTCGTAAGAGATCAGCTGTCGAGAGATTTGCAAATCCGCCGCGTCTATCCCGACGCGTAAAATACGCCAAAATGACCGCCAATGTGACCAGCGTCATTAACGAACGAATGCCGCTGCAAGCCTCGACCACTTCGAGCAGGATCGTCTGCGTAGAGCCTTGCGGCAAGATCTCGATGACGTTGCCCTTTCGCAATGTCGAAACGTCAAAAAACCTTATACCCCAAACGGCCATCTGTGACGCCCATATTTGCAGCGGAAACGCAATGCGGTTAAAAATAATCTGCGGTATGGGTATCGCCAGCAGCAACAGTGCGAACGGGACGAGCAGCAGATTTAGAACCCTCGTGCCGAACATGTAGATAACAATTCCGGCCAGCATCAGCACAAATGAGAACCGGGTAGTAAAAAGCTCGGCCCCAAGCGTTCCGGCAAAAAGCAGTATCAGCGAAAAAATTACCGTCGTGCCGCCAAGCCACACAGACGGCTCTCCGGCTGCAGCCTTGATCGAATCCCACTCATTAGCGACAATCATCCCGATCACAAACGGGACAAGCAAACCGTGCGAATAATTCTCATCCGTCCACCAATCAAGCCCGAGCTTTGCCAGGACGGCCGCATACAGAAACGAAACGGCTATCGCGACAGCCGCCGCTCTCAGAGTATTTTTGTAATTATCCTGACTATTTTCGCTCATAAGGCCAAGGTGCTAAAAAGTGCGAATAAGCCGAACATTCCGCTTTAGGCAAAAACCCTGACGCGGTTTGGGAGTTCCGTGAACAAAATCCGGATTATCGTATTCGTTTAAAAATCATATCACCGATATCACGCAATAAGGCCGTATCTTTAAGTATCAAACCAAGTGTCTCAAGCGCATCTTTGCGAATCGCATTTGCCTCGACCCGTGTTTTTTCAACGCCGTAGATTCCCGGATAAGTTGCCTTATTGGCCGCGGCATCCTTACCTGCGGTTTTCCCGAGCGTGGTCGTAAGCTGTGTTACATCGAGCAGGTCGTCGGTAATTTGAAACAATAATCCGATCTGTGCGGCGTATCTTTCGACAACCTCTAACTCGCTATTCGTCGCACCGGCGATAATCGCACCGGCCATCGCCGCAGCCGAGATCAGCGAACCGGTTTTTTGACGGTGAATGCGTTTTATGTCGGTCATTAAGGTTGCTTTTCCTTCCGCATCGAGATCGAGTTGCTGTCCGGCAACCATTCCGAACGGCGTACCGGATGCGTCGGCCAATAATGAGAGCAGCTTGAGCCTTACTTCAGCAGAGAGGGAGCGATCTTCCGCAATGGCCTTAAACGCCAGTGTCTGCAGAACATCGCCGGCCAGGATAGCCGTTGCTTCGCCAAATTGCCGGTGGCACGTCGCCTTGCCCCGCCTCAGATCGTCGTTGTCCATAGCCGGCAGATCGTCGTGGATGAGCGAATATGTGTGGATCATCTCAAACGCTGCCGCCGACCTTAAAAGATCTCCGTTTGCCGCTCCAAATGTCCGGCCGGCGGCAAACAGCAACGCCGGACGAATCCGTTTGCCGCCCGAAAAAACGCTCCAACGGATTGCCTGATGTAAGCGCTCAGGTGCGGCCGCCGCCGAGGGTATCAGTTCGTCGAGAACCTTGTCCACATCGTTCCTGATCTTTGTAAAAAATTCTTCGAGAGCCGTCATTACGGGAAATTATCAGATATTATATGCCATTTATCAAAAATCGGGGCGTCAGCCCCCTCGAGATATACCTTTTAGTCCATTTAGAGTTTACCGTTTTTGCCAATTACACTCCGATATTGTAGATTGCTGGATTAACATGCCTGTTTCCGAACTCGAATTTCGAAATGCTCTTTCCTGCTTTGCAAGCGGGGTAAGTATTGTAACAACGATAGATGCGTCCGGCTCGCTGCACGGCCTGACGGTTTCCGCTTTTTGCTCGGTTTCGCTTTCGCCGCCGCTTGTTTTGGTTTGTGTCGAAAAAATTACGGCCAGCCATTTTGCGTTTCAGGAGTCCAATGCATTTGTCGTCAATATCCTCGACGAATCTCAGGCGTATCTATCTGAACACTTTGCCACGCCATTCGCCGACAAATTTCGGGAGGTTAAATATCGTCCCGGAATCAAGGGAATACCTGTCATCGATGATACACTCGCAAGTCTCGAATGCCGCATACAACAAGCCTTTGACGGCGGCGATCATTCGATCTTCGTCGGCCAGGTCGAAAACGCCGCCGTAAAAAACGGAAAGCCGTTACTCTATTTTCAGAGCGAATATCGAACTGTCGATCTGTGAAAATTATCAAATGAACCTCAAACATTCCGCCTTACATCCAATCCGTGACCGCTCTAAGACATTTGTGTCCAATACAACCTTCAACTTCTCGCTCTTCCGATCTCTTCGACAATCTGGGGATTTTCGAGTGCAGACAGGTCGCCCGGGTCTTCGCCGAGGTAGGCGGAGCGAATGACGCGGCGCATTACTTTGGCGTTGCGGGTTTTTGGGAGTGCCGAGACGAAATGTATTTTTGACGGAGCAAGTGGCTTTCCCATGTCCCTGGCGACGAGGGCCTTGAGCTCGTCTTCGAGCGGAGCGCGGACACTCTTGTCCGCATCGCCGGTTCCTCCGGCGAGAAGAGTCTTGCCAGTTGATTTTCTGGACGCCGAGGCGGAGGACGGAGCGCGGACACTCTTGTCCGCATCGCCGGTTCCTCCGGCGAGATGAGTCTTGCTGGCGAATTCTTTGGACGCCGGGGCGGCGGCCGGAGCGCGGACACTCTTGTCCGCATCGCCGGTTCCTCCGGCGAGAAATGTCTTGCCGGCGAATTCTTTGGACGCCGGGGCGGCGGCCGGAGCGCGGACACTTTTGTCCGCATCGCCGGTTCCTCCGGCGAGATGAGTCTTGCTGGCGAATTCCTTGGACGCCGGGGCGGCGTCCATGCGGACAGGAGTGTCCGCGCTCCGTGCTGTGCTCCGTACGACGAATGCCACCATTGCGGTGCCTTTGATTTCGTCCGGTACGCCGATTACGGCGGCTTCGATGACGTGCGGGTGAGCGACGAGAAGCGACTCGACCTCGGCGGGGCCGACCCGTTTGCCGGCGACCTTGAGCGTATCGTCGCTGCGGCCAAGGATAAACCAATGATCGTCGGCGTCACGCATTGCAAAATCTCCGTGAACCCAAATATCTTTGAACCGCCGCCAATAGGCGTCGAGATAGCGGTCATTTTCCTGCCAGAACCCGCGGGCCATCCCGATCCAGGGCTGCTTTATGACGAGTTCGCCAACCTCGCCGGGTTTTACCGGTTCGCCGTCTTCGTTGAGAATATCGACGTCCATTCCCGGACATGGGGCCGGGAACGAGCACGGCTTGATCGGCAATAGTGGATTGCCCATCAAAATGCCGCCTGAGATCTCGGTGCCGCCGCTGTAGTTTATGATCGGCAGTTTGGAATTGCCGACTTTTTCAAAAAGCCACCACCACGGAGCCGGATTCCACGGCTCTCCGGTCGAAGCGAAGATGCGGAGCGACGAAAGGTCGTGGCGTTCGTGCGGAGCGAGTTCGGCCGGAGCGCGGACACTCCTGTCCGCATCGCCGGTTCCTCCGGCGAGAGTTTGTCTCGCCGTCGAAGCGACGCCGATGCGGACAAGAGTGTCCGCACTCCGTTTGAGCGGCGAGGCTGGCATTCGCGCGGCAATCTTCCCCACTTTGACGGAGAA
>JBGTEX010000058.1:0-30586 GCA_041747575.1 Pyrinomonadaceae bacterium | reverse complement strand
TTACGTGTTACTCACCCGTGCGCCACTCTATACACTCTCCGAAGAGAGCTTTAATCGTTCGACTTGCATGTCTGAGGCACGCCGCCAGCGTTGATTCTGAGCCAGGATCAAACTCTCGTTAGTTTCCTAGTTCATCATTTTATCCACTAAACCGAAGTTTAGTGCGCCGACAGATTGGACCTGTCGGACTTTTGTTGTTCATATGAATTAACACATGGACACGCATATCCAGTTTTCAAATATCAACTTCTTTTACTTCGCTTCCCCTTAAAACTTCACCAGGGGCGAAACTTTTAATTATACAGAACTAAACCTGTATGTCAACCGAAGAGAGTATGTTTCAAAACTTTTTCAAGTTTGACGCAAATACGCGCTTTTACCGGCAACTTCTAACAATCGCAAAAAACGCATTCCGTGTCAAGCCGTCAAAACGAAAATTGTTGACCGGACAAATAAATATTTGCCGGAACAAGCACATCCAAATCGCCATTCCTCGATCCTGTTACAAAAGCCATTTCGTCTTTTCAGAAAAGCCTCATCCTAATTGACGGTTTCCTGCACAAATAGCTCCTCGAGTGATTGTTTGACCGGATGGATCGACGTGAGGCGGCCGCCGGCTTTGCGCGTGATTTGCAGGACGGCTTCGACGTCCGTTTCGTCCAGGATTTGAATGCTTGCTCCGTTTGGCTTCGATAATATAGCCGCACCCGCGATAAACTCGATCGGCTCACGGATCGCGTCTGATTCGAGGCCCTGAACGTTTATTTCCAATCGACGCGATTCTTCATTTGTTGTCAGGAGTTTACTGAGATTGCCGGCGGCGGCCAATTTTCCGTTTCTCAAAATGGCTACCTCATCGCATAACGCTTCGATATCGGAAAGGATATGCGTTGACATAAAAACGGTCGTCCCTTTCCCGCGAAGCCCCGCGATCAGCTCTCTGATCTCACGACGGCCGACCGGGTCGAGACCGCTCATAGGCTCGTCGAGGAAGACAATTTCGGGGTCGTTGATAAGCGACTGGGCGAGGCCGACGCGTTGGAGCATTCCCTTTGAATACTTGCGAAGCTGTTTTTTCCAGTCCTTTTCGTTGAGGCCCACGGCGGTCAAAAGGTCTCCGCATTTTTGTTTCCTGCTCACCTTATCGTAACCAAAAAGCTCGCCAAAATATTCCATTAGCTCGCGGGCAGTCAGGTAATCATAAAAATAAGGATTCTCCGGACAATAACCTATCCGCCGATGCATTTCGACGTCAGATATGTCGCGGCCGAGTATTCTGGCCGAACCTTCGGTCGCAAACTGCAGACGCATTAGAGTCTTGATCGTCGTCGTTTTACCGGCTCCGTTGCCGCCCAGAAAGCCAAATATCTGACCTGGTTTAACATCAAGCGTCAGGTCATCGAGGGCCCGAACACGTTTTTTTTTCCAAAATCCCGTTTCGTAATCCTTAGATAGATTTTTTATTTCGATGGCGTATTCCATTTGTAACTCCTGCACAACAGCATCCTATCAGCAGTAATATTGGTACCGGCTTGGCGCTCTGCGGTTATAATCGGTTGTGACATAAGAAATATCCGGTCGCTACTGCTTCCGGTTCTGCGACCGGACGCGGCAATTTTCTTTATCCAAAATGTACGGTTCGCCGGTCGGATCGGCCAGCCGGTTTGCGGCGTCAACGCGAAAATCGCGCCCGTCCGGCAAATCCGCCTTCATTAGCAAGGTAATGATCTCGCCAAAACCGTTTGCGCATCGGCCGTTC
This sequence comes from Pyrinomonadaceae bacterium, assembly GCA_041747575.1. GTDB lineage: Bacteria > Acidobacteriota > Blastocatellia > Pyrinomonadales > Pyrinomonadaceae > OLB17. The sequence goes on along the minus strand of JBGTEX010000058.1, from coordinate 28,827 downwards.
CTATCCTTGAATTGGACAAGAGTCTTGTCTATAGTCTCGCGTTCATCCAGCGAATCAAGTTCCAGCAAACGGCGTTCGGCGACGTCTTTTACTGTTTGTTCGTCTGATTCGACAAGCATTTCTCGATAGACCGAACGAGCTGTCGAACGGCTGGCGCCCTCGGTTTTCATCGCCGCCGCCATAAGACGCATAAACGCCGACGAGCCGGGTATCGAAGATCCGCGTTCATATATTTCCGCTGCTTTATCGTACTGCCCGAGCCGCCAATAAATGTAGCCGAGATGCTGGTAAAGCCGCCATTCGTTGGGGTTGTCAGCGATGCCTTTGGCGGCAAATTTTACTGCTTTTTCTTTGTCGATAGTTGGGAGAACAATCGCTCCAAACGAGTATGCGGCAAGAAAATGCGGGTCGAGATCGGTCGCGTTGTTGATCAGCGGATAAAACAAACGCGGGTTGAGGCCGCGCAGATCGTCGAGGTCTATATTCTGGTCTTGACTGTTGACCAGTTTTTCGCCGATATATTGGAGCGACCTGACGTAATACCAATCTGCCAGCAGCCCTTCCATTCCAAATGCAAAACCGACAAGCTGCGAACCATTCAAATCTAAATCGGAATCGGCAAAACCGGCGGGTAAAGCGGGACGGCGACGCTCTATAAAACCGCTCAGAAAAACAACCGCCGCAAAACCCGCAATAATGATTGCGGCCGGCAAAATTATTTTTTGCAGAATCGAATCGCGCATTACTTAAAATTTCGACGGCTAAAAATAACAACCGTTATTGTCAAAAGAATGATGTCGTAAACAACGGCATAAAGAATTGATCCGCCAAGCATCGCAATTGTCGGCGTCATGCCGTTCGCAGTTTCGGTAATAAAGCTAAAATGCGACAAATTGGGCAGCAGATAATAGATCGCGGTGAAAAAAAATACCGCCGCCCTTGACCCGACATTCGTCGCTAAATCGAGCAGCGACGAGCTGAAATGACCGATAACAAAAATAAAAAACGTGAGCAGGGCCGATAAAGCTGGCGTCGAGAATGAGGAAAACATTATTGCGACGGCCGTCAATACGGTTAATTCAAGAAAAATAAGCAAAAGAGCCGTCCAGATCGCGCCCGCTAACTGCGTTCCATTGACATACAACAATGCCAGGGTAACGCCTGCCCCCATTATCAAAACATTGACAAGTAACGTCAGACAGAGGCCCAGATACTTGCCGATAATAAATTCGCCGCGACCGATAGGTTTGGAAAATATCGAGTAAACCGTACGTTTTTCAATCTCTTTCCAAACGAGGCTTACGCCGACAAAGATCGATATAAAGGTGCCAAAAACAAGTGTCGCACTCAAACCAAGGTTTACAATTAAGCGCGCCTCCTGACCGGCGGTCAATTCGCCAAGAAAGATGGCGCATGCCGTGATAAGCAGCACAAAAAGTATCAGATTATAAAGAATTCGGTCGCGGATAGCCTCGCGAAAAGCGTTTTGGGCGATGACCAGGATCTTATGCACCGGATTGTTTCTTTCAGCTAAAGATTCCATTAGCGGTAAATTGTGATTTTATGGAATTTTGAATCACCGGCAACTTTCGCGGCGAAGCGGATACGGCAGGACGATTCCCATCCGGCGTATCGCCTGGCGCTGGCAGGAATGTCGATAACGATTTCCTCCATCGCAGACGAATTATAGCACAAAGGGCCGATCGCACGGTAAAGCGAATCAACAACCTAAAACCCCGGAAAGAAATGTCTGACGATCTGGTGTTTGCCGCTGAAGTCGAAAATTGCCAAAACCTCTTTTCGATCTCAATATCATTTACATCGGATTTTTTCTAACTCTTGTTTAGAGCATTTTATATCCATGAGATAGAATATCGTCATGACAAAATTCCGAATTGGGTTAGGCGTCAGCGGCGGTATAGCGGTTTATAAGGCGGTCGAGGTTTTACGCCTGCTTCAAAAGGCGGGTTGCGATGTGACGGTGGCGATGACAGAGCACGCGGTGGAATTTGTGCGTCCGCTGACATTTCGGGCCCTAACCGAAAGGCATGTGATCGTTGACGATTACGACCCGGAAAATCCTGACCCGATCGCACATATAAACTTTTCGCAGAATATCGATCTGCTGCTTATCGTGCCGGCAACGGCAAATATTATTGCTAAATTTGCCGCGGGCATCGCGGACGATTTTTTGTCATCGGCCTATCTTGCCTCTACCGCCCCTGTGATGGTTGCTCCGGCGATGAATACAGCCATGTGGGAAAACAGCTCGACCAGGCGAAATATTAAGCGCTTAAAAGCCGATGGCGTGTATTTTGTTGATCCGTTGGCGGGTGAATTGGCGTGTAAAACGGTTGGCACGGGCAAGTTGGAGGATGTCGAAAATATCGCTGCACAGGCGTTGGAACTTTTAACTGCAGAGGCAATGAGACGCGGTGACCCGTCTGAGTCAAGAGTCGTCGAGTCTTTTGGCCCTTATCGTAATTCAGACCCCGTTCCGCCCGTTTTCGCAGCCGCCTCAACTGATTTTGCGAATGAACGAATATTGATCACCGTCGGCGGCACACGCGAATCGATTGATCCGGTGAGGTTTATTTCTAATCATTCTTCAGGAAAAATGGGATTTGCTCTCGCCGAGGCCGCCACCGCGAGAAGTGCAAAAGTAACGGTCGTTGCCGGTGTCACAACGGTCGAACCACCGGCAAATGTGAATGTAATTCGTGCTGTGTCCGCTGAGGAAATGCACGACGTCGTGACCAAAGAATTGGCTGATGCAACGGTATTTATAGCTGCCGCAGCCGTTGCCGATTACGCACCCGCAAATGCCTCTGGTGCCAAGATCAAAAAAGACGGGCGTGAATTTATGATCCTTGAACTCAAGAAAACACCAGACATTTTAACGGAGGTTTCAAAGAATCGTTCAAACGGAATGCTGGTTATCGGTTTTGCGGCCGAAACCAACGACGTCGTCACATACGCCCGTGCAAAAATGAAGAAAAAAGACCTCGATATGGTCGTCGCAAACGACATTACAAAGACCGGTGCCGGATTTAACACCGATACCAATATTGCAACGCTGCTAATGCGTTCCGGTGGAAAAATCGATTTGCCGCTGATGCCAAAACGCGAAATGGCGGACCGGATATTGGATCAGATAAAAAAAATAAGACGCCAAAAAATGAAAACAGCACAAGCCTGACCAACTCGTTGGAACTAGAGGACGAGAAAACTTACCGCGATCAACGATAATCAATAGGTTTAAGATGGATCGGGAAAAGTGCACCTTTTTTTTCGCTTTCGTTCGCATATTTTGCTGGCAAAAAACCCATCATGATCCAGTCCGAACAACTAGCCGATCTGATAGCTGATGTTAAAGAGCAGGTTCTGTATCTACGCGAGCTTGGCGTCGGGACATTTTATGTGAAACTGAACGAACAGAGAGCCAGGGTTTACGAATCGAGAGTCGAGAATCCTGCATCGGCTACTGTCCTTAGGCCTGTGTCGGCTGCGGTTCCAGAATTTGCAAATCCATTTACAAAACCCCCGAAAGCGCGTCCTACGGGGCAATCGCGGCTTTTGAATTTGCCGTCATTAGCAAACCGAAATGTTTCCGCAACACGAACTCCGACACCATCAGACGAGCCTCAAAGCGCCAAAAAGCCGACGGCCGGCCGAACACTAAAAATGCCGGAACCGATCGAAACCATTGAGCAAATCAGAGCTGAGATCGGTCACGATTGCACCCGATGCAAACTGAGTGCTCTAGGGCGAAGTCAAATTGTCAACAGCACCGGTAATTTTAATGCCGATCTGATGTTTGTCGGCGAGGCTCCGGGTGCGGATGAAGACGAACAGGGATTCCCTTTTGTCGGAAGGGCTGGCAAACTTTTGACAGATATAATGCTGGCCATCGGTTTTAACCGCGAAGATGTTTTTATCGGAAATATCAACCGCTGCCGCCCGCCAAAAAACCGTGCACCCGAACCCGACGAAACTGTCGCCTGCAAGCCTTTTTTGAAACGGGAGATCGCCGTTGTCAGGCCTAGGGTGATCGTTGTTTTAGGTGCGACGGCCGCTCAAAATTTGTTGGAATCAAAGCTGCCTATCGGCAAACTTCGCGGCTATTTTCACGATTATTTAGGCACCAGGGTTATGCCGACGTTTCACCCGGCTTACTTGCTGCGGGACCCGCACAAAAAACGCGAGGTCTGGGAAGATATGAAAATGGTTCGGGACTATCTTAAATCTCTTTAGGCCGGCGTCAGTTCAATGTGTGAATGTCTTATCAGAATTGAGACGCAAAGGACCGCTATACCTTTTATTCGTTAATCATAACCTCGACCGGATCGATCCCTGACGCACGCCAGGCGGGGTAGAGCGCGCCGGCAAGGCTACCGCCGATGGCTATTGCGACGGCGGTCAGCATCCAGCCTGAGCCGAATTCGAAAGACAGCTCAAATCGCCTTTCGATCAAATACGAGGCGGCAAACGACGTGATAAATCCCAAAATAATACCAAGAATCCCTATCATGAACGCCTCGCCCTCTATTACCTTGATGATAAAGCTCTTTGAAGCACCGAGCGATTTCAGAATGCCGATCTCCTTGCGCCGTTCGGTTATGGTCGTGTACATCGACAGCAGAACGAAAATCGTGCTGACAAACGCACCAAGGGCGACGAGAACGCGTAAAAATGTGTTCAAACCGGGAATCCGGTCCTGCGCTCCGAGTATAATATCGCTTGTCAGATTTACTTTGTTACCCGGCAAAGCCTCGTTTATATTTGCGGCAACACTTGCGGCATCGGCCGAATCCTTTATTTTTACGAGGATGAACGAGCATTTATCATTCTCGAGAGCCGTCTGCATAGCCACTAACGACATCTTTATACGAGCGCCAGACGGTGGTGAAAAAACGCCGACGATCGTGTACGGTTTGTTGCCAAAAAGATCGTAAGCGTCGCCCACCCTTAAATTTTCGTCCTCTACCTGCTGAAAATCTATGATAATCTCGTCGTTTGCCAGCGGGGGCCGGCCATCTGTGATCTGCATGCCGTTCATCGCAGCAAACGGAGCCCATTCGACGCCGTCTATCTGTCTGATCCCCCAATTTCCGCGAGAGTCGGGGGCGATATAGCGGTACACCGGGACAGTCGCCGCAACGCCTTCGATTTCAAGAAGTCTGGGAACGTACGCGAGGTCGACGGTCGCCTGTGAGCTCATCGTATCCATGCCGCCCGGACGCGTAAAAACGATCTCGGCTTTCCAATTCGAAGACCGTTTTGCAAGATCATTTGTCATTCCGCGCGCCAAACCTGTAAACAGCACGACGAGCACAACGCCCAGAGCTACACCGACCACGCTGATAGATGATCGAAACGGACGAACTCTCAGATTTGCAAAAACTAACTCAAGCATTTTAGGTTTCGGCAGTTGGGTATCGCGGCGTTAGTACCGCTTGCGGTACATTGTCCCCTTCCGTTTTGAAATGTAGCGGATAAGCAGCGTGAGCACTACGGCGCCGAGCATAATTACCCAGGCCCCAGCACCGCCTCTCCACGCCCATTGCCATTTCATTCGAAAGATTCCGAGGATGGATCCGACGCCAATGCCAAACAGAAAAATTGATCCGAAAGCATTCAAAAACCTGCCGTCCTCAAGAAATTTCGAGATAGTGACCGGCAAAAATGCGACGAATTCGCCGACCATTCGTGGTATCCGCTTCATGTCATCCCAAAACGAAAGAGTTTCCGCGCCGGCACCGACGAGCAAAACCCCGTGTTTCATCGCAAACAGATTAAAAAGCGCAGACATCACCGAAAACAATACCGAAATAGCAAAAGCCCTCTGCCGGGCAACACTATTTTGCGAAGCCGCAAAAATATCAAAGAAGTACCGCTCTTGCGCGTAGTGAGTCAGGAATTCGACGGTATGACTAAATGCCGGAAGCGAGATCGAGATAATGGCGTTTGCAAGCCAGAAAGGCGTAGCGCGTCTAAATGATTGCACGACCGCCCCCGACATACCGGTCGTTATAAATCTAAAGGACAGCTCAACAAATACCGCAGTAAGCGTGACCAACCAGCCTTCGCGGCTGGCTTGATATACTCCAAAATAAAAGGACGCCCGAAGAACGGCTCCGATTGATGCCGATTTCCAGTTCCAACGCGTTATCAACTGCGCCGGATGCCGGACTAAATTCCGAAGGACGCCGCCGACCGAAATACTATCGTCCCACACCTCTTCGACGTCGTCGGCGTCGGCGATCGAATGATGTATTTCTTCAGGTATGGTCATTGGCGCTACCGCTTCTCTTTCCATTATCCGGCTCAAAGACTAATAAACTCCAGCGACAGACCTCAAAAATTAGTTTGCGTCTGTGATAAGATTTGAGACATTTTCTAAGCTGCTCCCGTTTTAGAAAATGAAAACCTCAATATTATCATACCGTTTCCCGCTTGCTCTACCAATGCCGTCCGGGTTCTTTTTAATGAAACCCCTGAATAAAGAATAATTTGCAAAGGTTTGCCTCAATTACCGTCTGCTTTAGAGGCGGTTACGGATTCGACATACGGTCAAAAGCGCTCAGAAGCTGCAGCTTCTGAAGATCGGGAGTTTATAGCGAACGGGTTCTTACGCCGCAGCCATTGGGTCAGAACCGGATTTGGGCGGCGGTTGACTGCGGGAAAAAAACCGACTTTATCATCCTGATCGTGCTGCAGTGAATATCGACTGTGTCGGCGATCTCATCGGCGTACCCGCCGCTCATGGTTGTAACGATCGGGATTCCCTCGTCGCGGGCGAAACGCAGAACCGTTTCGTCGCGGCGGCGCAGGCCTTCTTTTGTGAGTTTTAAACGTCCGAGCCTGTCTTTTTCATACGGATCGGCTCCGGCGAGATAAAAGATGGCGTCGGCGTCGTGAAAACGCATTGTTGAGAGGGCGTGTTCGAGCGTTTCGAGATATTCTTTGTCGGCCGTTCCATCGGCAAGTTCGATATCGAGCGTCGATTTTTCTTTGAAAAGCGGATAATTTTTTGCTCCGTGCATAGAAAATGTATAGACTTCGGACGAATCCCGGAAAATAAAAGCCGTCCCGTTTCCCTGATGCACATCGAGATCGACGATCAAAAAACGCTTTGCCAAACCTTCGCGCTGGAGCACCCTTATCGACACCGCCACGTCATTCAAAACACAAAACCCTTCGCCGCGATCCGGATATGAATGATGCGTCCCGCCCGCAAGATTTGACGCGATGCCGCTAAGCAGTGCCTGCCGTGCGGCATTTATCGTCCCCGAAATCGCGTGAAACGAACGCCGCACCAGCGCTTCCGACCACGGCAGCCCTAACTTTCGAATCTCTTTCGCGGTCAAACGCCCCTCGACCAAACGCTCAATATAATCCTCGGTATGAACAAGCAGCAGATCGGCCACGTCGGCCGGCTCAGGCTCGACGATTTCGACAGGCAACACAGTCCCTTCGGAAAGCAAAATATCCTTTGCGATCTCAAATTTCCGAATCGGGAATATATGAGCGTCGCCAATATCGGCGTAATAATGCGGCGAATAAAATATGCGGTAATCTGCCATCTATTTAAAGATAGTAGATGTCCCGCACGAAATTGTGAATTGAGAAAGAGAATTCATAGGGTCGTCCCCTAGTCAGAACCGGGAGCGATAGCGACTGGGTTCTCCCCTGCGTCGGCGGGTCAGAAGCGACTTGAGACACTAGCCTCGCGTCAACTTGGGACGACATCTCGGAACCCAGTCGCTATCGCACCCGGTTCTGACTGAGCCTCGGATTTCGCAGCCGGACCGACAATCGGCGGAAGGCAAGCGATAGACCTGTATAAACTAAAAACGCACCGCCGATGCAGGCTATAAAACCGATAAACTGGCCGATGACGCCAAATGTTTCACCGGTGTGGGTAAATCGAAACCACGTCCGCATCTGCTGAGCTGCATTGCGCTCACCATACGGCTCCCATTTAGCAGCCGCTCCGGTTTCGGCGTTAACGGTTAAAGTTGAACGCCCGAAGATATTCCAGTAGATACCTTCGTCGATCGTAAAAACCGCCGCGTCATTTTCAAGCGGGAGCCGAAGCGATATCGATTTCCAGCTTGACGATCGTAACGTAGCAGCTTCCCACGAGGTATCGATATTCTGCGGAAACTCATAAGTTTTTTCAGCCTGAGGCTGGCCGCCGCTCGACCGCACAGGCACTTCGCTGCCTGTCAGCGTGTACAAAAGATTCGAGGCCCACTGATACGAAATGATCGTCGCGGTCAGCGTAAACACAATAAGAAAAATCGAAGTCCAAAAACCGATAGTGTTGTGCCAATTAAAATTTCGCGCCTTGCCGCGAGCGCCTCGGCGAAACCAAATGACCGGTTTGACCGTTTTCCAGCTTAAATTGCGCGGAAACCAAATGTAAATTCCGGAAACCGCAAGAAATAAAAAAAGCAAATTGGACGCACCCGTGACGGCTTTCCCGATCGGCCGCTGATCACCGGACAAAGCAATGTAGCGATGCCAGTTTCGGATTTCTGATAAAGTGCTGCGTACACCCTTATTGCTTTCGCCCAAGACGCCGCCCGTGAACGGATCGAGAAACAGCCGTCCCTCGGGTCCGAGATTTACCTCCCACGCAGCATTCGGCTCGCTAGTTATTGCCATCGAGGACGGCTTTGCTTCGGGCCGCTGTTTCTTTACTTTATCGATGATCTGTTGCGGCATGAGCCTGTCCGCTTTCTCATCGGCAGATGTATATCTCGCGTCACGTTCTGAAAACTCGATCATCTGCCGCTCGAACGACAGAAGAGCGCCCGTCACGCACATCGTAAAAATCACAATGCCGCCGGCCACGCCGCAGGCCAGATGCAGCCAAAAAACACACTCTCTAAACAATTTCATATCGGGTTATCAGCAAAGCAATCAAGAGTTCGCGTCAAATTCATCTTAAGCTGCGGAGCAGTGACAGAATGTAGCCCCAGGTGGAGCCGTTGCGGCGGAACCTGGGGTTGACATAGCAAAAATGATTCAAGCCCGCGAAGTGGGCGACAGACATTTCGTTGAATATTGTTGCCGCTCGACTTACACGCATCTCTATCGCCCGCTAAGCGGGCATATAGATAAAAATTCACCTTTCTGCAGCGGCTTCACCCTGCTGGAGGCTGCCTATCGCCGGACCGGGTTTAAATTCGACTATTGCGAAGCGGATCGAGGCGTCTTCATTTTGAAATTCTCAAACGTGATGATCTGCGCCGATGCGACGCCGTTTTCGGTTGTTATGACCCGCCTTGTTTTTGGCATCCAAACACCGCCCACTTTTTCATACGTGTCTGAAAATGCCTGCGTCCTTTTGATCGTTTTTGTTTCAGGGTCAATAAAAGTGACTACAAACTGTCGCGGAAGAAAGCGGCCATTTTCGGTCTGCGTTGTTTCGAGTATGTTGATCAGGATCGTTTCGCCGCCGAAAGTTCGATTGACCTGAACGACCTGATTACGCGAAATGCGGTACGACGATCTCATCTCGTCATTAAGGAGCAAAAGGCGCCCGAGCGGGTCTTTGTCGTCGGCTCCGAATGTTATCGGATATTTGCCGTCACCTCTTGCAAAATCGCCGCCTCCGCGATGCGTTATCAGGCTGCTAAGATCGCCTTCGAGTTTTTTTGCTGGCTCGCCGGTCAGCGATTTCATTTCAAAAACCAATTCGACTTTCGGCGTGTAATCCAGCGTGCCGCGATGCACCTTGCCGTTGTCATTAAAAACAATGTTGGCCGAGAAGCCGCCGAAATTTGTCGGAAACGTGGCCCGCGTCGAGCGGGCGTCCTTTAGCAAGTTGTACGCAGCCGGATCGGCTTTGGCCGGCAGCTTGTCATCCATCTTCTTGTCATTCATCGCCACGGTTTGGGCCGCGGCCAAAATTGCCAGACTAAAAATCATCAAACTCGCAAATGTAATTTTTTTCATCGTTTTTCTCCTTGTAGTTGAGTATTGAAATTATGCCGAATGTCTCGGCGTGCTGCTTTTATTTGATCTCCCAGCTTGTTCCGACCGTAAACGAGCGCCCGCGCGCCGGCGCAAAGACGAAATGCTCGTTATAGAACCGGTCGAAAAGATTCGAAACGCCGAGATTTATATTGAAGTTGAATCGCTCGCGGCGGAAGTAATAACCGCCGCCGATGTTGTGTGTGACAAAGCCCAGGGCTTGTGTTCCGCGATCCTGTCTTTGAACGATCCGCGTGCTGTAGTCCGCAAAGTAATTCTTTGCAAAATTCTGCCATCTAACGCCCGCATTTGTCCGAACCGGGCTGATAAAACCAAGCGGCCTCTCAGCCGTAAGATCGTCTCCGCGAAGATAGCTGAAATTTCCGTACGGCGTCAGATACCCAAGGCTGATCTTAATCGGAATTTCAAGCTCGAGCTCAACGCCCTGAATTCGCGCCGAAGCTGTGTTTCTGGTTTGCGAGACCGGGATTGGCGTCTGCGTCCCGCGCGGAATCGTGATCGGCACGCCGTTGCGGTCGAGAGCGGTCACGGTCGAAAGAAAATTCTCGTAAAAATTATTGAAATAGGTTGCCGAAGCATTTAGTTTTGACGAGCGAAATTTTACGCTTGTATCAAAATTGACGCCGCTTTCCGGCTCAAGATCGGGATTTCCTACGACAAAGCCGCCGACCGAGCCAAAGTCCGTAAAGAATCTTTCGAAAATGTTAGGAGTGCGAAAGGAACGACCAAGCCGGCCAGAAACTATCACATTTTCGGTAACGGAAAAGACCGCTCCGATGTCTCCCGTCACGGCCGTATTTGTCACATTCAACCCGGATGTAAGACCGGACAAGCCAAGATCCTCGAGTTGCGCCTGCGTAAATGTCGGCGGTATCGCAAACCCCTCGGTCGGATCGGCAGCGGTTGTAAACCGGTCGATCCGTATGCCGCCGATGAATCTCAGACGCGGCGATAAACGAAATTCATTCTGTGCAAAAACGGCGAAATTCGTAAGGCTTGCGTCGGGGACGCTCCGCGATCGGTCCTGCGAAAGTACAGGCGAAATTGCCGTTGAGCGGAGTTCGATAAAACGCCGGTCGGAATTTTGATCGCTAAAGAAGCTGACTCCTGCAGTCAGATAATTTCTTTTTCCGATTATCCAATCCGTCTGAACGTCAAAACCGGCCGTTTTCGTATCCGTGGCCGTTTCGCTGAACTGAAAAATTCCCGGAAAAAACGGCGGTGCGGGCGGAACGGTCAGGATGTTTGAGAAATTTCGAAACTGCGTCTGGTAATAACCGCTGACGGATAGCCGCGCGAAATTTTTGGTCAAACCAGCCGAATCAAAACGAACATTAAACTTGTCGCGGTTTGAAAACGGAAAGAAAGCGTTAAATGTACCGACGAGCGTCGGAACTCCGATATCGGCGGCTCGGCGGCGTCCATAATTGAGCCGGAGGGCATTAGAATCGTTGATAAAAATTCTTGCCGTGGCCTGCGTGTTGCCGCCGTGCGATTGCGAATTCAGAACCTCGCCGTCAGGCCCTACACCGGGAGTTAAATTTGGCGGCCGCCCCTCAAGATCGCCGGTAGAATAATTATCGTAACGCTCAAGCGATTGAGCTACGCGAAACGCGAAACGGTTGCCCGAGCCGTTGACGGCCAGATTTCCACGCCGCCCATTCTCGTTCGAACTGTAAAAGGTATCGAGAATCGCCCCAAAGCGAAACCCGTCGGGTCGCCGCGGCGGCGTGTCGCGCGTTATAATATTGATCGTCCCGGCAAGTGCGTCTGTGCCGTAAAGCACGGAGCCGCTCCCGCGAACAACCTCGACCGACTCGATCTGCGACGTGTCAACCAATCCGGTCTCAACGCCGGACATCGCGGTCGACGTGCGGGCATTGTTCAAACGCTCGCCATCGATCAGCACCAAAACACGATTGCTGTCCAAACCACGGATTCGCGGACGCACCTGAAACGCACCTTCGTTGACCGTCGATGTTCCCGGAAGCGTGCGAAAAATGTCACCGATGGTGTTAACGGCGCGCCGTTCTATCCCTTCGCGGTCAACAACGCTCACCGGGGCGGCCGTTTCGTCCGTCGTTATCTGTGTTCGTGTCGCCGTTACCGTGACGCTTTCAGAAAGGCCGCCCGGGGCGAGCGAGATATTTGTAACCGCTTCGCCGGCCTTTACATCGCGGGTGATCGTTCCAAAACCGGAAGATTCGACCGTTATCCGTAAGTCGCCTGTCGCTTGTACGTCTCTGAATCTGGCAATGCCGTCAATTCCGGTCGTCGTTGTGCGCGGCAAAATATTTCGCCCCGTCAGCACGACCGACGCCCCGGAAACAACATTCCCCGTCGAATCATTAACCGATACGGCCACATCTTGTACGGTTTGGCCGCTAATTGAAAACGAAAACAGTAGAAAAATTAAAATTAAACCTGTAAACGCATGTTTGTTGCTGCTCATATTATTATTCCTGAATTACTCAAATCTAAATCATTCCGGCACCCGCGCGATCTGATCGATCATTGGCTGCCTGCATCACCTTCCGTCTTAAAAAATTTTGCGTATTTCTTACGCATCTCCAGCGTTATCTTTCGGCCGTTGTCCTCAAAAGCGTCTCCGAAATAGGTTTTCTCGCCGCCGCCGACGCGCGAAACGTGGCAGACATTGCACCGGTCATGGTAGTCGACCTTTGTCCCGATGTCTTCGTTAAAGATCTTCATGTATTTTGGCTTTCCATACGCCAAAATGGCCGAGAGCAAAAAAAACGTCCCGGCAAAAGCCGCTATTGTAATCAATCTTGACAGGTTCGATTTCATTTAACTAAATACCTAACTTATTTTTATTATTATCATTATTGAAAATGATTTTCAATTTCATTTTTATATTAAACGGAAATTGTAAATAGTTGTCAAATCGGCAAGGCAAAGTTATTTTTCTGCGGCCAGTAAGTTATTTTTCCGCGGCCAGAAAGTTTTTTCCGCGGCCGGAAAAGGTTTTCTTTCCGCGGTCGGGTTTAGGGAGCAAAAGATCACGGCCGCGAGCGATAACGGATGGGATATTCCGTGGCCTTTTCTCTATATCGGCAGCCCTGTCCTCAGCCGCTATCGCCCGCGGTCCTGACACGGAGTGCGGGCATCGCTTTGTTTGTGATAGTCTATACTTTTGTTATGAAAGCCATTTCCATACTCGGCTCGACCGGCTCGATCGGCTGTAATACTTTAAAGGTAATTGAGCATCTTGGCGATTTCCGCGTAGTGGCTATGGCAGCCGGACGCAATATGCAGAAATTCGCCGGCCAGATCGCCGATTTTAAACCCGAACTGGTATCCTGCGAAGACGAAAGCTGTGCGGAGATTCTCGAAAGCGAGCTTCACGCTTTGGGCGTAAAACCGCCGAAGATTGAGCTTAATTCGACGGGCATGAACAATGTCGCAGCCTATCCGGCGGCTGAGATCGTCGTTTCAGCAACTGTCGGAGCCGTTGGTTTTGTGCCGACGCTGAAGGCAATCGAGGCCGGAAAGCGGGTTGCTTTAGCCAATAAAGAAACGTTGGTGATGGCCGGTGAACTGATGACCGCCACCGCAGAAAAATCCGGCGCCGAGATTTTGCCCGTCGATTCCGAACACAACGCGATTCATCAATGCCTTCGAGGCGAAAATCGAAAGGAAGTCAAACGCCTGATACTTACTGCCTCCGGCGGCCCGTTCAGAACAAAATCCAAAAAAGAGATAGAAAAAGCGACGCGTGAACAGGCCCTTAATCACCCAAACTGGAAAATGGGCGACAAAATCACAATAGATTCCGCGACGCTGATGAACAAAGGCCTTGAGGTCATTGAGGCAAAATGGCTTTTTGGTTTTGAAGCTGACCAAATATCTGTCGTCGTTCATCCGCAATCGGTCGTGCATTCGATGGTCGAAATGGTCGATGGCTCGGTCATTGCACAGCTTGGCGTAACCGATATGCGGCACGCAATTCAATACGCCCTCACCTTTCCCCAACGCCGGAAAAATTGCATGGAACCGCTTGATTTCAGAAAGCTGAGCCAACTTACCTTCGAGGAACCCGACCGCGAACGATTTCCCTGCCTTGAATTGGCATTCAGCGCATTAAAGACCGGCGGAACTATGCCCGCTGTTTTGAACGCCGCCAATGAAATTGCGGTTCAGGCTTTTCTCGACAGAAAGATCGGGCTGGGCGATATCGGCTCGATCAACATGGCCGTTATGGATGAACATAAGAGCAAGACTGTCGATTCGCTCGAAACTGTGATAGCCGCCGATGACTGGGCACGGACGCGCGCTATAATGAAGCTGGGCAAAACCGCTGCGGCGAATTGAGGTATAGCCATGCAAATAATCAAGGAAAGAAATAAAGCAAAACCGGAATTTCTTAACGGTCGTTCGGCAAAGAAAAATGGGGAACCGCACGGCATTCGTTGGACTGTTGATGAATATTACAAAATTTATGAACTCGGTTTGTTTTACGGACGGCGCGTCGAGCTCATTAAAGGAGAGATCTTCGAAATGTCGCCAATGCTTTCACCGCATGCAACTTCGATACGGTTAGTTTACGAGCAATTGCGGGCAGTTTTTGGAAAGGGATTTGAAATCCGCACGCAAATGCCCATGAGCTTTAGCATACGCGACGAACCTGAACCGGACATCGCCGTTTCAAAAGGCTCGGTCCATGATTTCAAGGAATCTCATCCGACGACGGCCGTTTTATTGGTCGAGGTGGCTCTTACATCGCTTCGGTTTGACAGAGCTAAGAAATTGAAACTATACGCCGAAAATCGGATAGAAGATTATTGGATCGTCAATTTGAAGCAGCGGCAGCTTGAGGTATATCGGCAGCCCTCAGGCGTTAATGATGAGACTTTTGACTATGCCGAAAAGCTTGTGCTTGGCGTTGACGAGTCGGTGTCGCCGCTCGCCAGGCCGAAAGCAAAAATAAAAGTTTCGGATATTTTGCCCTAGAATTAGATTTCTCTGCATCTGCCCGGACACTCGCTATAATGAAATCCGGCAAGAGTGCTTAGGCGAGATGAGGTATTTTTTATGCAGTCTTTAGAATCCGTTCAAATCACGTCCATTCCGGTTGCTCCGTTCATTGACGATGCACCGGAAATTCCGACGCAGCCGATCAGATGGAATAGCGACGCGTATTACAAGATGGCGGAAATGGGTTTATTTGAGGGAAAGCGTGTCGAATTGATCGAAGGAGAGATAATCGAAATGGCCGAGATGAGAAGCCCGCACATCACGGGTGTCATGATTCTTGGTAACCTTTTTACGGAAGTTTTTGGCGAAAATTATTGTGTCCGAACTCAGGCGACGCTTGATCTTGGGGTTGAGTCACAGCCGGAACCGGACGTTTCGGTCGTTCCGGGTAACTTACGCGATTACGCTGCCGCCCATCCGAGATCGGCGTTGCTGATAGTAGAGGTTTCGGATACAACTTTGGCGCTTGACCGCTCGCTGAAGGCGTCAATTTATGCTCGAAATTTCATCGAAGATTACTGGATCGTAAATTTGCGGAGCAGATGCATCGAGATTTACCGGAAACCATTCGAAGACCCGAATTTAGGCTTTATTTATTCGGAAAGAACAGTGGTTGGGGAGCAGCAGTCGGTGTCGCCGCTCGCCAGGCCGAAAGCAAAAATAAAAGTTTCGGATATTTTGCCTTAGAGCTTCGTTTTCGCTGCAACGCCCAACTCGGATTTTGGCTCTAATATCAAGTCTCTCCGGTTTGTTATAATATATTAGCGTCACACTAAATCTGACGAACAACTTATTTATGCCAGATATTTTAATTGCAATTTTAGCTATCGTTTTTGTCCTTGGCGTAGCCATCAACATCCATGAATTTGGCCATTTTATGGTTGCCAAAATTTTTGGGATGCGGGTCGAGGCGTATTCGTTTTTTGGTTTGGGGCCGATGATTTGGTCAAAGAAGATCGGAAATACTAAATATGGTATCAGCCCGATCCCGCTAGGTGCATACGTCAAACTTTACGGAGACGAAGCCACGGGACCGCTCGAAGGCGGCGTCGATAAATCTGAGGTTGTCCCGGAATCTGAACTCTATGAACTGCGGCCGCGTTGGCAAAAGTTTTTTGTGATGCTCGGCGGGCCGTTTATGAACATCGTTCTGGCGCTCGCGATTCCGTTTACTTTGGCGATGATATACGGCATCCCGTCCAATCCGGCGCCGATCGTCGGATATGTCAGTGCTGACGGAGCGGCGGCAAAAGCCGGAATTAAGGCGGGCGACCGCATCGTTAGTTTTGACGGTGTCGAAAATCCGTCGTGGGATCGTATCAGGGACGACGCCCTGCTTGTTCCGGAAAAAGAGGTTCCGCTTACTGTCGAGCGAAACGGCCAGCGTACGCAGCTCACGATCACACCGACAAAAGTTACTGAGAACGGCCAATCAGGCGGCTTTCTTGACATGGCACCGGATGCCGGGACCGAACCGGTCGTCGTCGGCACGGTAAATCAGACGATGCCCGCCGCCGAATCGGGCATCCAACCGGGTGACTGGATAACCTCTGTCAATGATAAAGCCATTCGAAACTCGCAGGAAATGAAGGCCGTCATCGGCGAAGCAAAAGATCAGCCAATTCGTTTGGTCGTAACGCGCGACGGCCAGCGGCAGGAAATTACGACGCGGGCCGTCGAGGTAAACGGTGACTGGCAGATCGGTATCGGGTTTGACGCCACACTGCTGAACAACCGCGAACCGGTCGGCGTCGTCGGCGCTTTTGCTGCTGCCATCGATCAGAACTTGAGGATTTTGCGGCTGACGGGCAAAGCCCTCGGCCAGGTCGGGACCGGCGAACGCTCGGCCAGGGACACGGTTTCCGGCCCTATCGGTATCGGTCAGGTAATCGTCACAACCGTCTTTGCCAGCGGTTTTATCGGCCTGCTTTCGGTACTGATGTATATCAGCCTGAGTCTCGGCGTGATGAATCTGCTCCCGATTCCGATGCTCGACGGTGGCCAGATAATGGTACTCGGTATCGAGAAGGTTATGTCTTGGTTTGGCAAAACGCTCTCGATGGCGGCAAAAGAGCGTATCCAATTGAGCGGCCTCGCGATCGTACTCTTGCTGATGGTCACGGTGATATTCTTTGATGTTTCGAGATTGCTGGGAAGGTAGTTTTGAATGAAATATTGGGACTTCGAGGAGCATGCCTGTGTAAAACGCCGCCATCACATTCGCCCTCCAGATTTTAGAGTGTACGGGCAAGGCAGACTTCCGCGGATTAGGTGACACGAAGAGTCAGGACGAGCGCGAGAGCACTATGGGCAAGGCAGCAGACTTTCGCGGATTAGGTGACACGAAGAGTCAGCCAGAGCATGCCGCACTACGGGCAAGGCAGCAGACTTTCGCGGATTAGGTGACACGAAGAGTCAGCCAGAGCGCGAGCGCACTATCGACTTCGTTGCCAAGCGTGGCTCGACCGCGGAATAGATTTTCATTTTTTTTACATTGCCCGCGGCCCGGCACAAGAGTCGCGTTCAATGCTACGCTGACAGGAGAGTCTCGTTCAATGTTCCGCTGATATGAAGAATGTCACGCTGATGCGAAAGAATGTTGCGTTGATGCGAAGTGATGTTACGCTGATGCGAAAGACCGGATCGAATTTCAAATTTCAAATCTGAAATTTCAAATCTGAAATTTCAAATCCAATCTTCGGAGCGGTGAGTATCTCAAGGTAGCTCTATAGCTGAGTCTTTTGAAAAAATACAGAGATTAAGGGCGTCAAGTTCCCAATCGAAAAAGAAAAGAGCCGAAAGAAGGAAAGAGTCGAAAGAAGGAAGGAAAGAAAGAAAAGAGAAAAGGAAAGAAAGAAACTTGAATTCAAGAAACAAAGAAAATAAGAAAGTAAGAAAAGAAGAAAGAACTACACAATCTTTCTCGCAACATGGCGGGACTTTAAAAGTCTTCACGGAGGTTGGCTTCTACGGAGGAAAACACACCGGAACGCTGTACTTTAAGTTATGCAAAGAGTGACCCGAGCAGTAAAAGTTCGCGATATCCAGATCGGCGGCGGCGCGCCGGTTGTTGTGCAGTCGATGACAAAGACCGATACGACTGATGTTGACGGGACGATACGTCAGATCGAGGAAATGGTTGAGGCCGGATGTGAGATTGTTCGCATTGCCGTTCCCGATGATGACGCCGCGGCGGCGATGCACGAAATCCGCAAGAGAACAAATGTCCCTATCGTCGCCGACATCCATTTTCACTACAAGCTCGCTCTCAAAGCTCTCGACGCCGGAATAGATAAACTTCGCATTAATCCGGGTAATATCGGCCATATCGACCGCGTCCGCGAAGTTGTTCGTGCCGCCGAAGCTCAGAAAGTGCCGATCCGTATCGGCGTTAACGGTGGTTCGCTCGAAAAAGACCTATTAAAAAAATACGGCACGGCGACGCCCGAAGCTATGGTCGAAAGCGGGATGCGGCACATCCGCATCCTCGAAGATCTCGGATTTTCTGACACGATAATATCCCTCAAAGCCTCTGACGTAAACCGAATGGTCGAGGCCTACCGGCTGATGGCCGCAAAGGTAGATTATCCTTTTCACCTCGGTGTGACCGAAGCCGGAACGCCGTTTGGCGGTACGATAAAATCGGCTATAGGACTGGGAATCCTGTTGCACGAGGGAATCGGCGACACCATTCGCGTGAGTCTTGCCGCCGAACCGCACGAAGAGGTCCGCGTCGGCTGGGAAATACTAAAATCTCTCGAATTAAGACAACGTGGCGTCACGGTCGTCGCCTGTCCGACGTGCGGGCGGCTTGATATTGATAATTTTGTCGAGATCGTGACCGAGGTCGAACGCCGTTTAGCTCATGTCGAGGAGCCGTTGCACCTTTCAATAATGGGCTGCGCCGTGAACGGGCCGGGCGAAGCACACGATTCGCAACTTGGCGTCACATTTGGCCGTAATGTCGGCATGATATTCAAAAACGGCGTCCCGATGCGAAAGGTCTCGGGAGAGGACATCGTCGAGGAATTTGTAAGAGAGGTTGAGATACTGCGCAAAGAGGGCGCATCGGCCAAATCACTCGTTGACGACAAAAAACTGGTTCAGATCACCTAAGAGTAATATTCAATTTTAGAAGCCGCCTTATCAGACGGGTTGCCCGCTGATCAAAGCGGCTCCGATTGCCGCGGCATTTACGCCAAGTCCTCCCTCGGCCATGCTTGTCGATTCAAATGCCGGTTTAAATGAAAGTTCACGAGCACGGGCGGTTATCGCATCCAAAACCAGATGCTTTGCCTGCATTATCTCGCCGCCGACGACAATTTTTTCGATATTTAAAAGGTTTATAACACCGGCAATCGCGGTTCCGACGTACATACCGGTTCGTTCGAGCATCATCTGGGCAAAATCGTCTTCTTTTTCCGCGGCGGCTATAATGTCCGTGAGCGTTATGGCTTCTTCGTCGATGCGGTTTAATGACGAAGTGCTGTCCTGATGCAGACGGGCTCGGGTCCGCCGAATGATGTTTGCGGCCGACGCGACCTCTTCTAGCTTCATTCGCCCCGAATTTATAGTCACGTAACCAAATTCGCCGGCAAACCCCGAAGCACCGCGCCAAACCAAACCGTTAAAGATAAACGCTCCGCCGACGCCCTCGCCAAGCGTAGCGTAAAAAATATTCTGGCTGCCGCGTCCGGCGCCGAGACGAAATTCTCCGTAAGCAGCCGCATTTGCGTCATTTTCGATTGAAACCGATAAATTTGTTGCCGCCCTGATTTCGTTTACCAGATCGACCTCTGAGTGTTTTGGGATATTTGCAGAATATGCCACGCGGCCCGACGGACGGTCAACCAATCCGGGTAGCGCAACGCCAATGCGTTCGAAACCGTCGAACTCATCAGTCAGTTCCCTTGCAAGCTCGATCAATTGCGAAACGGCGCTTTCGGCGTCATTGACCGGAACAGATCGCGTCACGACGACGGCGTCGTTTTCACCGATAACAGCCGCATTTATAGTCGAAGCCGAAATCTCAATGCCAACCAGCCTCTGAACATGCTTCGCGGAGCCAACCATAAAATCTTAAACTCAAACTAACGCGATTTTAGACACTACCCGGTAGCGTGTCAAACAACATAACCGGATTCTGACGCACGCAAACGGCTTTGAATTGATAATAAACAATGTCCCTAAACAAATCATCATCTCTTTTTCGCGGCCCGTTTTTTATTCGGAGTTTGAATTAAATTATAACGCTCGGCACCTGGTGTTGTTCTTTTGATGTTTTGACTGTTTGACGCAGTAAAGATACTCTCTCTGTGGCGGCTCCATCGATCGTCTTTGTTCGAAATACAGTTTTAGTATGGATCAGCAGCTTTACGATATACTCGCTCAGTACGGTATTTATGCGGTTTTTGCTCTTTGCACGGTTGAGGGTGATATTACTCTTTTAATCTCTGGCACGATGGCGCAGGGCGGTTTTTTTGGCGAATGGGGATTTGCAAAAGTTTTTCTGGCCGGAACGCTCGGCGGTATAATAGGCGACTCAGTCGGGTACACGATCGGCCGCATTTTTCATGCGAATGCACAGGATTACCGGTTTTATCAGGTAGCGCAGCCGCGTGTCGAAAGATTGATCGAGAAATTTGGCGGCTCGGCTATTATTATTTCAAAATACATTTACGGAATTCGAGTGGCAGTTTGCCTATCTTACGGCGTCAGCAAAATGCCGTTTTTTAGATTTGTCGGACTGAGTGCGATAAGCTGTTCGCTTTGGGTTTTGCTCCTGTCCGGTCTAGGGTATTTTTTTAGCGGTGCGATCACGTCTATCATCGGAGATTTCAAACAGGTCGGTTTTGCACTTTTCTTTGTAGTGATGTTTGGGATAATCGTGTTCTACGTTCTGGAACGCTACTGGCTTTCTGAACGGGTCGAAGATGCTGACCCTGAAACGATACAAAAAATTGAAGAAAGGCTGCACGCCGTCGAGGAAGCAGGTAAAACCACGCTCCATGACATCGGTGAAAGGCTGCATCTGACACGCGAACCAAACCGTTCTGAAGAAGAGGAAACGGCGTTGGAAGACGCGGAGAAGCGCGGGCGGAGGGAAAAGCGTGAGAGCATCGACACCGGCCGCAAGAATTAGCGATCGCCGCAAAATAAAAACAATTTCGAAACAACTAATAAATAAGCTATTTATAACCGACCCATGATAATCGAATCGTCCGCACCAACCCGCATTGATCTGGCCGGTGGAACAATTGATATTCCGCCTCTTTTTCTGTTTCACGAAGGGGCGTCAACGATAAACTTTGCGATCAGTATGCTGGCAAAGTGCCGGATCGAAACGCGCGATGATGACCGGATAATTCTCGAATCCATAGATCAAAAAGCACTTGTCGAAACTTCAGTTGGCAATATCGCAAGCCTAAAGGATGAGCGGCAGCTCGAGCTTCTCGCCAAGCTCGTCTATTTCTTTCGCCCGGAACGCGGTTTCCACATGACGACCGAATCCGAAGCTCCCGCCGGAGCCGGTCTCGCCGGTTCTTCGACACTAAATATCGCCTGTATAGGTGCGCTAAATAAACTTGTCGGTGAACGCTATACACCCGACCGCTTTATCCCGATCGCCGCCAACGTTGAATGTCAGGTGATCCGTGTGCCGACCGGTTTTCAAGATTATTATTCGGCCCAATACGGCGGCGTCGCGTGTATTCATTTTGAGACGGCAGGCATCCGGCATGAAGCCTTAGCGATAGATTGCGAAACGCTCGAACGCCGCATCGCTGTTTGCTACACTGGCGAACCGCGAAATTCGGGTACGAACAATTGGGAGATCACAAAACGCCACATCGACGGCGACAGCAATCTATATGACATTTTTGAAGGCATTCGGGATACATCTCTAGATCTCCGCGGTGCGCTGCTCAGAAATGATTGGAACGAGGCCGGAACGATCCTGAGTAAAGCGTATCCGGAGCGCAAACGCCTTTCGCCAAATATTACAACACCCCAAATGGATCACCTGATCGAAACCGCCACGGCTAACGGCGCGATCGCGACAAAAGTATGCGGCGCGGGCGGCGGCGGATGTATCGCCTTCTACTGCGAAGAAGGCCGTCGCGGCGAGGTCGAAACCGCACTCGCCGCACAGCCAGGCGCCCGCGTGCTCGACTGGCAAATAAATAAAACCGGTCTCAAAATCCGTTCAAATGCACAAGCTCGAGCATGAACAAAACTATATTGTCACAAATTTATGCTCTTTGGTGTTTTGATTATAAGAACAACTTTCTTAATCAAAAATCTTTCGGAGGACTAAGCATAAATGAACAACATATCTCGAAATCTAAAAGCTATCTCAACCGCTTTTTTCGCGGCGGTTATCTGCATATCGTCGGTCAATATCGCGGGGCAGGAAAGGGCAGGTAAAGACGAATCGAGGGCAGAATACAAAAGCGAATATACGGAACGCGTATTTTGTACAGATAAAAACTGGTCGAACGGTGACAGGGTTTCGTTCAGAGACCTTCGCGAAATTACGATTCCGGCAACGGGTACGGTCAATGTCGATGCCGGTCATAATGGCGGGATCAGCGTCAAAGGCGAAGACCGCGGCGACGTCGTGGTTCGTGCCTGTGTCCAGGCCTGGCATTTCAGACGAGGCGGCAGAGGCTTTGGCGGCGGGTATTAAAATAAACACTTCGGGCGAGATCAGGGCCGAAAATCCGGCCGGTGATAAAAACTGGTCAGTTTCGTATCAGATACTCGTTCCGCGTTCGACAAATACGGGTTTGAAGGCACATAACGGCGGCATTTCGCTGACCGGAGTGGACGGCTCGGCGGAATTTGAGACAAGAAATGGAGGCGTCAGCGTCAGCAACGCTTCGGGTAATGTAAAGGGACGAACCGCAAATGGCGGTGTCAATATCGTGCTGTCGGGAAACACATGGAAAGGCGGCGGACTCGACGTTGAAACAACCAACGGCGGCGTAAATATGATCGTCCCCGCAAACTACTCTGCGAACGTTGAAACCGGCACCGTAAACGGCGGTTTTAAGAGCAACATTCCAAGCCTTAATATTACAACCGAAAATATACTGGGCAGCGAATACGGCCGGAATAGGTCCCGACGTATAAAAACCAACCTAAACGGCGGCGGAGCACCGATCCGCGTGATTACGACAAACGGCGGAATTAATATTCGCACAGCGGATAATAAATAACTTGGGTGATAGTATCGGAAAAAGCCTTTGCCGTCATCAGGCAAAGGTTTTTTGTTCAGCGGCAAAAAGTGCGTCGAACCGTACCAATACCTTCAGATACCGGGTTTGATCTCAGAGATCGCTTTTGTAAGCGAGCGAAAAATGTCGCGTCCGTCGTTTGATCCGAGCAATTCCTCGCATGCCCGTTCCGGGTGCGGCATCATGCCGAGAACGTTTCGGTCGATGCTGCAAATACCGGCGATGTTTGAGCGGGCGCCGTTTGGATTTGACGCGTCGGTTATTTCACCGTTTTTATCGCAGTAGCGAAAGATGATCTGATCGTTTTCTTCGAGAGAATTAAAGGTTTCGTCGTCACAAATGTAATTTCCCTCGGCGTGTGCTATCGGAATTGCGAGAATTTTCGCAGGGTCAAGTTGGGTTGTAAAAGGGGTATTTTGATTTTCGAGACGCAGGTTTACGTGTTTGCATACAAAATGCAGTCCGGCATTACGCATCAAGGCTCCCGGCAGCAAACCGGCCTCGCAAAGTATCTGAAAACCGTTGCAAATGCCAAAAACAAATTTACCGCCGTCGGCAAATTGGACAATTGATTTCATAACCGGCGAAAAACGAGCTAATGCCCCGGCCCGCAGATAATCGCCGTATGAGAACCCGCCGGGAACAATTACCGCGTCAAAGCCGCTCAAATCAGTCTCCTGATGCCAGATAAAATCGACCGGTTGGCCGACGTGTTTGGACAAGACGTGATAGGCGTCGTGATCGCAGTTAGAACCGGGAAATACTACAACTCCAAATTTCATAAACGCAAAATGCGGCCATCCAGGCCCGTCGAACCCGGTGTAGCACTTGAGATGCGGACGACAGGTCTCCGCATCGCTTTAAATCTCAATTCTATAGTCCTCGATCACCGGATTTGCTAATACATCCTTTGCAATTTTTTCGACCGATTTTCTGGCGTCCGCTTCGGAATAGCCGTTCGAAAATGCGATCTCGAAATATTTTCCCTGTCTAATATCGTCGATGCTTTCGTACCCTAACGACTCGACAGAGTGATGAATTGCCTTCCCCTGAGGGTCAAGAACGCTGGGCTTTAAAGTTACATATACCTTTGCTTTCATTTACATCTCCGAAATAAAATGTTGATTTTGACGCACTTTCTTGTATTTATCAAAGTCTTATGTTAGATTTCACGTGAAATTTCCTGCAAAAAAAATTTAAAGTTTGGCTAAAACTTTCTAATGGAGATTAAGTAAGTGACGGGCGTTGATGGTTCCTGACAAGCCCTAAGTTAAACTGTTCTGTTCTCAAAAACATTTCTCAACAAGGGATCGAATCTTAGACAGCAATTTTCATAAAAAGCCGATAAAATTGTGTTGCATAAATTCGTCAAATTCCTTTGTGATAAAATTTTTAAGAACAAAGTTATCTCTAAACGATCGCCGAAAGAAATATGATTGGCAGCAACTCGACGCTGATTTACTTGGACACAAATGTTTATTCGCGTCCGTTTGACGACCAAATTCGAACGGATATTCAAGCCGAAGCTAATGCTTTTCTAGAAATTATCGCTGAGGTCAAAAACGGTAAACTGCTGCTTCTCGGCTCGGACATTTTATATTTCGAAGTTCACAATGTTCTAAATACAGAAAAGCAAACCAGGATAGCGGATTATTTGCTTTTGTGTGGTGAGCGGATTGAGAGTTCCGAAGAAGTGCTCAATCTTGGCACACAAATTCAAAATGACTGCCGCATCAGAGCACGTGACGCCTTACACATTGCTTCGGCTATAATCGGGCAAGCAAGATATTTTCTGTCGTGCGACAAAAAAGTTGCGGAGATGAAACAGGCAAGATGTTATCGTCGTCTGGCCAGGCAATATCGGAAAGAATATTTTTCAGCAATGAATCCTGTCTTGTTTGTTGAGAAGATGAAAAATGGAGAATTAGAATGAACACCTCAATAATTGAATCGGATCTTGTTCAAGAAGGCTGGAAAGTTCTCGTTGCCAAGCTAGGGCTTCAAAAAGCCACACAATTCGTCGTTTTACTTGAACGCGGAAAAGGCGATTCCGTAAAAGAGATAAACGATTATTGGGGAAATATGAGCGTAGAAGAAATCTATAATCGGGTGGCGTCCTGGAAAGAGCGCCAACCATAGTTCATGCGTCGCCAAACCAGGCAGTCATGAAAAAAAGCAGTCAAGCACAGAATCTGATCTTTTCGCAGGGGCAGTGTTTTTTCTCACCGCCGCAGGGCTAATGACGGTGACGGATGGCGTTCCAGCGCTTGACCCGGCACCGCCTGAACGACTAATCTTATTTCGGAATTTTTGCCCATGTTGTTGTTTGTTCCTTAAAGACTGATTTACAACGTTTAAGGCATCTCCGGCTGCCTTTTTCTTTTTTTCAAATTTTTGATCGGTTAGTAGTGTAAAACTTTCTAATGGAGATTGTATAAGTATATGGAAAACATCAGCGGTAAAACCGCACTTGGTTTGGACGGAAATGTCGGCGCCGGTCTTTGTTATGTTGCGAATTTAGTCTGTTATCTAGGCTTGGTGTACAGCATAATCGTCCTGGTTACCGACAAAGTTAACAGGCTTGCCCGCTTTCATGCGATGCAGTCTTTGCTGCTTTTCGGCGCGGCTCTCGTAATATGCATTCCGGGTTATTTGATAGCGTTTGCACTGGCCTTTATGAATTCAACGATCGCTTCCCTCCTGGGCGGCCTGATCTGGTTAGTCGTTGCGGTTGCCGGTTTAGGCATGTTTGTTTTTATGATCATCGCCGCCGTGAATGCATTTAAGGGTGAAGTATATAAAATTCCGGTCATTGGCGAGATGGCGGATAAATGGGCGAACGGATAGCCCCCGCCTTAATTTAAATTCCGTACCGTGAGGACATAATTGCAGCAGTCGCTGTAATTTACCCTATTGCCCGCAAACCTCGGCTTTTATCATCGGTAATCGCGATGAGCTTTGCCGCCGGTTATATTTGCGCCTTCGGCTGAGGGAATTGCCGAGACACTCGATAGAAATCTGCGAATAATTGCAAATAGTAATCCGGCTTATTAACTGAACTAATTTGTCTGCAAATTGCCTAAGGCCGGCTTTCTCCGCTAATTTTAAATTGTGCAATTTGCGGTTTCAATATCTTTTAGTAGAATCAAAGACAGTTTTTACGGTAAGCAAATTTTAACGTACTCATTAGAAGGCTATTTCTCGATCTGTTTTAGAGTTCTGAGAAAACCCGAGGTCTCACGGTTCTAAGTTTTTTCTCTGCACGAGTCAAGAGATGGCGCAATTTTTTAATAAAAGTGCAAACAATATTGCCCGGATCAGCATGGTAATGGTGGCTGTTTTGGCGGTCTCGGCGTTTTTCGCCTATACCGAGATCGCACGCTCGTCGTATCTGACCGGACGCTATGTCGAAAAGCAGCAGCCGGTTCAGTTTAGTCATAAACACCATGTCGGTGACGATGGTATCGATTGCCGCTACTGTCACTCGACGGTTGAGACGACGGCCTCGGCCGGAATGCCGCCCACGCAAACCTGTATGAATTGTCATAGCGAGATATGGGCGGACAGCCCGTATCTCGAAACCGTCAGAGCCAGCTTTCGCGAGAATAAGCCGATCGAATGGGAACGCGTTCATGACCTGCCGGAATATACTTATTTTAATCACAGCATTCACGTTGCCAAAGGCGTCGGCTGTTCGACCTGTCACGGACAGATCGACAATATGCCGGCTGTGTTTCAGGAAAATACGCTTCAGATGGAATGGTGCATAGCCTGTCACCGCGAACCGGAAAAATTCATCCGGCCAAAATCCGAAATTTACAACATGCAGTGGCAGGACGGCGATCTCGACGCCGGAGAACGAAAAAATTTGAAAGCCGAATACAAGATCAGAAGCAAAGAATTACTGACCAGCTGCTCAACCTGTCATAGATAGGATGAATTGGACGCAAATTTTTTGCCTTTTGCGGCCAGTTAAAGGGAATTAGAAAGAAAAATGTCCAGTCCGGAAACAAAGCAAAATTTTGCCTCTCTACGCGAGATGATCCTGTCGCAAAACGGGAAGGAATATTGGCGAAGCCTCGAGGAACAGGCCGATACGCCGGAATTTAAGAAGTTTATTTCCGAAGAGTACCCGCACGAGATCGAGGAATGGGACAACAGCCTGAGCCGCCGCAATTTTGTAAAGGTCATGGGGGCCTCGCTTGCTCTTGCCGGCTTGAGCGGATGTGTCATCCAACCGCCTGAGAAGATCGTGCCGTATGTCAATCCGGTCGAAGGCATGCTGCCGGGCAGGCCAAATTATTTTGCGACCGCGATGTCGCTTGGCGGTGTTGCAACCGGAGTCCTGGCAAAATCTTACGAGGGGCGTCCGGTAAAGATCGAAGGAAACCCCGATCACCCCGGCAGTCTCGGTGCAACCGATATTCTGGCTCAGGCTTCGCTGCTTGGGATGTACGACCCTGATCGTTCGCAGGAGATCACCTTTCGCGGCGGCCCAAAAACGTGGCAAAATTTTGTGGCCGAGACGCGGGCCGCCATCGAGCAAAACCGGGCTGACGGCGGTGCGGGCATTAGATTTTTGACGGAAACAATTACTTCACCGACGCTGATCGATCAGTTTGAAAAGATCAAGGCCGAACTGCCTAATTCGAAATGGGCACAGTATGAGCCGGTCAATTCGGATAACGCGATGGCCGGTGCGCGGTTGGCTTTTGGCTCGCCTGTTCAGACTATTTACAGATTTGAGAACGCGGAGCGCGTTTTGTCACTCGGCGCCGATATTTTTTCGGGCTTTAACGTTGGCTATATCAAGGGATTTGCAGCGGGCCGTGCGTTTTCGGAAGAGAAAAAGGAGATCAACCGCCTTTATTCGATCGAATCGACGATCACACTGACCGGTGCAAAGGCCGATCACCGCATAGCCGTAAAACCCAGCCAAATGGCCGAGGTTGCCAAGGCTGTCGCAAACGCGGTCGGCGTGGCGGGTGCGGTTTCGACATATACCGACAACGCGGCGTGGATCGCGGCGATGGCAAGAGATTTATCGGAATTTCGCGGACGCTCGCTTGTCGTTGCGGGTGACAATCAGCCGGCGGTCGTTCACGCGCTCGCCCACGCAATGAATGCGGCGCTCGGAAATGTAGGCGAAACCGTGGTTTACGCCGATCCGATCGCACCCGGAACGGAAAAATTGCAGATCGAGCAGCTTCGCGAACTGATCGTCGATATCGACGCTGGTCTCGTCAAAATGCTCGTGATTCTCGGCGGCAATCCGGTATATAACACGCCCGCCGATCTGAAATTGAGCCCCGAGCGGATGCAGAAGGTGGCCAGTGCCGGGCTTAGCGTTCACCTCGGCCAGCACTTTGATGAGACTGCCGAACATTGCTATTGGCACGTCGGCGAAAAGCATTTTCTGGAGAGCTGGAGCGATGCCCGAGCTTATGACGGCACCGTCTCGATCATTCAGCCGCTGATCGCTCCGCTTTATGACGGCAAGAATATACACGAGGTCGTTCAGCTTTTCCTCAGTGAGAACTTTGATAAGAAAGATCACGATATTGTAAAAGAATACTGGCAGGCCCAA
>JBGTEX010000057.1:0-76663 GCA_041747575.1 Pyrinomonadaceae bacterium | reverse complement strand
CTCGGGCGTCGATCTGTTCGGCTCGGGCGAAGGGTATCGCCCGGGCAGAAAAACGTACGTCATCGACGGCCTCGTTGTCCCCGAATCGCAGTTTTTGCAAGTCATCAACAGCGGTCTGATAGGCGGCGCTTTCGGGCTGCTTGAAATTTCTAATCGAATGTCGGCTCAGCCGCCAAGATTTGCCGGCTACTCAGTCGGCGGCCAAAACTTTGGGGACAATCTTAACGGAGCCTACGGCCGAGCCATCGAAGACGGCGCAACGACCATCTTTGCCAATTATGTCGTCAACGAATCGTGGTCCGTAATCGGCCTCCTCGCCACACAGATCACCTCCCCACGTCAAGATAATCATAACGTGCAATTTGTTTATAGTCTTGAGACTGAAGCGAATCTTGCGAAAAGAATAATCGATATCGCGAACTATGCACGTGACAGTCAGGCTTGTGTTGACGCCTTCAAGGCTCTCGGCGTAGCTCCGATTGGAGAACAGATGCGCACCACCACGATTGTAACCGAGAACGCATTCAGTGACTCACGGCTAGACCCGGACTGGGTCAGGGGAAGTGACATTGGGGACTTCCTGAGGAATGCTAGAAGTGGCAATTCGACAACCAGCGATATTACTCCTTATGAGCCATACGGCAATACCGGCCGTAGATTTATTGGCCTTACTAATAGCGGTATCCAAGAAACGATCGATGTTCTGGATGTGACAATAGTTCATTCCTTTTTGCACTCGGGCGGAATTAGAGGAGCGAGCGTTCCTTGGTATAAGAAAACATGGGAGGACCTGTTAAGAACTGGTTATAATCCGCCCGACCTTCACTATCTTGGCAGCAAGTACGATGCTGTACTTGATGAATGCCTGAGGCCTGGTATCAAATCAAGACAGCCGCGTGCAAGCCTCTATTCTCAATAATTCACAGTCTTGACGAATTTAAGCGAGAAAAGATTAGATATGCGATTAGAGTCAATAAAGCGAGTTCTATTGGCGGTTGCGCTGTCATTAGGTGGTTCCGCATGTACTGTGGGCGCCCTTTACTATGGCTTAGCCAGTGCCTGGCACGTGACGTACCGGGACTACGGGGCATCGGGTCTGCCGAGAAACAGCTTCGAAGATCG
Organism: Pyrinomonadaceae bacterium; assembly: GCA_041747575.1. GTDB lineage: Bacteria > Acidobacteriota > Blastocatellia > Pyrinomonadales > Pyrinomonadaceae > OLB17. The sequence goes on along the minus strand of JBGTEX010000057.1, from coordinate 75,541 downwards.
TGCGCTGATTTTCTTGGTGATGACGATCCTGCTTTGGTTTTTTTCTGTCGCCGTTTATCTCAGTAAAAGCACTCCGGCGCAGCTTTTATCGGGCATAACACTGATATTTTTGCTACTTCAGACGCGAGTCCTTTTACTCTCTAGGCCGCTTGTCTTTCCCGACATGCTGGCCGAGTATTCCCGTTGGACGCAATTTATCCACTATTGGGACTTTGTGATGGTCGGCGGAAGCATATTCGTTATAGTTATTTACGGCGCTTTCGTATACACTTCGTGGCGGATAAAACAGAAGTCATAACTGATCAGCTTTATTTTCAGGTCGTTGAAACAAGTTCCCACATTTCGGACGCGACTAAATGATCAAAGTCACATGGAGGAACATTTTGATCAGTTTATCGGTTACAACGTATTCGGCGATATGACCGGGCGGCGGGGACTAATTTGTGAAATATATTATTGTTGGAGCGGTAATTGTATTGTGTATTTATCATGCCTTGATGGTGCGTTTGTATGAATCGAATATCAGGTTTATGACCGAAGGTGGAATTGGTCGAGACGGTTTACTCGAAGGCTTGCATTAATTCATTTAGGATTATGCGTACTAATACTTGTCCTCCTTGTTTGTTCGTTTCTTCGAGGGTACTTTGCCAAACCTATAACTCTCGGTAGAATAAAAGAGTGACGTTGATTGATCAAGCGGGCAATTATTTGGGCGATACGATGCATTCTTCGACGGTGAATATCGGTATGACGTCGGGGCAAATGTCGAAGCAGCGAGTCCGGCACCGGCGGGGCAAGCTTACGTTTGGCTATTTCGTGGCTTTCATCGTGGTTCTTGCCGGAAGTTGCGGTACGAGTTATGTTACTCATCCTAAGATCCGAGATGTGGCTTTTTCACTCGAAGGCGAACCGTGGGTGGTTCTCGGCACTGGTCGGTTAATTCCGCCGCAAAGTGTCGACATCGCGGAAGAGACTCTGCCGGAGAAGACAGCGCAGATTGAGTTCATCGGTCAATCGCATGGCTGGTTGTTGGATTGGAAGGGAAAAGTCTATGGGACCGAGGATGGCGGTAGAAACTGGTCCCTAAAGGCCGCGGCTTTTCCCGTAAATAGTTTTTATGCAAAGATGGATTTTATCAATGAGCGAATCGGCCTTGTCTCGCACGGGCCCGCACTGTATCGCACGGTTGACGGGGGTTCGTCATGGAGAAAGATTTTTCCTACTGAAGACCTCCAACGGACTGGTACTGCAGATGACATCCGTCCGGGAGCATATTCGCAGATCGATGCCAACATTATTTGGCTGGTGACACAAAGCAAGAGAGTGTTTGTCTCCACTAACGGGGGAGCAGTTTGGAATGAAACTAATAGTCCCGTCGTACCCGGCGACAATATTTTAGCGGCTATAAGTGAAGAAGAAGCCTGGGTTGGCAATGCAGGGCTTTCTCATACGACCGATGGCGGGCGAACATGGCGGACGGTGTCCGCTGCTCAAGTACCGCACGACGTGATTCTCACCTCGATGTGTTTTTCAGATGCTGGGACAGGTTGGGCGGTCGGATGGCTCAGCAGGCGGTTTCGACTTATCAGGGGACGACAACCGAGAGTCTGACGTTTATTCATCAGGACGCGAGCGGTGCCAGCGCCCAGCAGACGCTGGCTGACGGTACACTCCTAAACTCGGGAATACGGGCGGGCGAATACGACGCTCTCGGAAGAAACGTCGCCGACGCCGGGCCGTATATCACGCTCGACACCGACCTTGCCCCGACCGAATCGAGCGGCTCGAACGTCGATCTGTTTGGCTCCGGTCAAGGCTACCGCCCCGGCCAGACGATCTACGCCATCGACGGCCAGGTCGTGCCGCAGTCGACGTTTTTTGAAGCAATAAACAGCGGTGCGGTCGGCGGGGCTTTGAGGCTGCTGGAAACAACGGCGAGATTGTCGGCAAGATTTGCCGGCTATTCTCTCAGATTCGGCAACGGTGACACCCAGTTTGCGGGCAACGATCTCAACACCGCCATCGGCCAAATGGAAGGCGGCGAAACGCTGGTCCGAAACTGGTTCGTTTCCGACGGTTGGGCTGTGAGTGGTTTGATTGCCGGCGGCGACGATAATTACAATCCCAGATTCATACAACGCTTAGAAGGGGAGGAAGGCGTTGTTAAACGAATATTGGACATTGCCTATTTTGCACGAGATAGTAAGGAATGTGCTGATGCGTTCAAAGCCGTCGGTGCTACTCCGGTTAGTGAACAAATAAAAAATACGACAATAGTTACCGAAGGCGTTTTTAACGATGGCCGTCATGATTCGGCGTGGACGGATGGTAGCGATATCGGACAGCAAATGCGCGACTCATTCACTTCCTCAACTAATAATCTTTCCTGGCCGGGTTTGTATAAGGACACGGGACGGCGATTCATTGGACTTACGAATCGGGCAATTGAGGGGAAAGATGATCATTTGTCAGTAGTAATTATCCATTCATTTGTTCATTCTGGCGGAATCGCCGGACAGGACATTTCGACTTGGTGGCAGAGGAATATATCGGGCAACGTGCCTCATGATCTAAAATTTTTAGGTGAAAAATATAAGGACATTCTTAAACATTGTACAAGGGAAAGAACCTCTAAAGCATTGTACGGTCAATAAGGCGGAGTAGTGTATGGAAATAACCGAACGACTAAAACAGATAGCTTCTTCATCAGCAATTTTAGGTTTGACCTTTGCGTTGTTCCTATCTGGTCTGGCTTTTGGATTAGGGGCTGGATGGCAAACTGTTTACAAAGACAATAAGATTTTTGCAGTTGGATGGAATCCATATCGAAATATGGCGGTTACATATTTTATTATTTCAGTCTGTCTTTTGCTGTTTATTGTTCTTATCTGGAAGGGCAATAATGTTTTATTGAAAGCTGCTGGCTTCATCCCGCTCGCGGTCATATTACTGCAATGCCGCATTCTAATAATATTCAAACCGGCTAAATTGCCGGATTGGGTAATAGCGTATTCAGATTGGCTGGGGCTAATGTTGTATATGGATTTTTTCTTTTTAGCTTTAGCCATTGTATTACTGATTTTGCAACTTTATTCAATCTGGCACGTATATCGTTCCTCTGCGAATGCTAATCCATAAATCCAACACCGACCCGCCCGGAACCGAATCGAGCGGCTCGAACGTCGATCTGTTTGGCTCCGGTCAAGGCTACCGCCCCGGCCATAGCATCTACGCCATCGACGGCCTCGTTGTCCCCGAATCGCAGTTTTTGCAAGTCATCAACAGCGGTCTGATAGGCGGCGCTTTCGGGCTGCTGGAGATTGCAGCGAGGATGTCTGCTCAGGTAACAGTCAGAACCAGTGGCGGACGAGTGGTCGGGACCTTCGACAACGCCGGAGCCATACCCGACAATTTCCGAGCAGGAATCAGACAGGGCGAACTGTCAGCAAGCTACACGCACAACAACTGGTCAGCAATCCTCAGCCTGATACCGCAAGGACAACAAACTGGAATCGATAGTGAGAACCCTGCTGATTTGGCACCAAAAGGCACGGCTTCGACGACAAAACTAACGGCTGTAGATTGTGATAAGAAATTGGCTCGTTTGTTCGGCGGACCCGATGCGGTTGTCGGTTCCACACACGACCCCTTGACGTTAGGGGCCTACGAAAAAGCACTAGAAAACAGTAGGAATTCTTCAGGTTTAACGATTACGATTACCGGTGCTCGTGGAAACGATCACGGTCCCAATCCAGTCTCATTTGGCGACCGAGGCGGAATTATCCATGTGTATGGAGATCCGCGAGGGAACGAACACGGGCCAATATTTAGTCCGGCGGGAGGAAAGGCCACGCCACTTGCCTTCGACAAGCTAGGTAATCAGTATAGACGGGTTCACTACAATACGGGTCTTTCGATTACCTTTGTACATGTTGAAGAATCGAAATCTCTAGCCAAAAATCCACTGGGATCCCAGCAGATTGGTCTTTTGGGAGGGCCAGGCGGTGATACAAAAGGGTACGTACATTCCCATCTGATTTTTTATTCGAACTTTAACAAAGGGATTCGTGTAGATCCAAGAAAAGTATTTTGTGGATCGTGATGCCAAGGAGTAAGAATGAAATACGTCCTAACTTTTATCGTGCTTTTTTTCACAAGTGGACTTTCGGGTCAGGAAAATCCACATACAATGAAACCTTCGAATTGTGAAGACACCAAACAAACGCTGGGTGTGGTTCACGAACTATCCCGATCGAATACATTGATCATCATTGCTCGTTTGGGTAATGGCGAAAGTAAAAGATCGCTCAGCAAGAAAAGGCTAAACGCCGCAAGAGATTTTTTAGAATCACGATGGCGCCGATCACCCCAACTTACGACGTTGGCGGACGGGGATGCCGTGCGTGGATTGGGTCGACTTGAACTTTATACCAACGGCGATTTGACTTATGTCATAAGTCTAAAAAAGGGAGCGAACATCCTTAACGACTGTTTTATTGATCGCTGATCGGCGCGAAGATCCTCACCAGGAACAGACCTACCGGCAAGTATCGTCCACGAGATGTTTCACGCATTCGGATTTGAAGACCCGTATGTTAGAGGTTTAACTGACAAAATCCAGAAAAATTGCGGCTGGGGAGGTAAGGTTGGTGATTAAAAAATTCTTGATTTTAATTATCGAAGGCTCTTTATATGGCCTTTTTGGCGGTGCGGTGCTTTGGACAAGTTTGTACTTGATTTATGAAACCGACATATCGATTGCTAGAAGTAAACTAGTTGGTCAAATCAGCATGAGTTTCCTCAGTTTTCCTCTCAATTTTGTAGGTTTGTGTCTTGGATTTGCGATTCTGGCTTCTCTCGTAAGACTGATAATAGGGGTTTTCTTTGAAAAGTATCATCAAGTCATTACAAGCTGGCTAGTAGCCGGGCTGATTTCAGTGTCCCTCATTAACTTAATCATATTAGAAGGACCGGTTCCTTTGATCCCAGGATATTTTGGATACGGTTGGTTATGTTGCATAGATAATTCGTCCGGATACTTGTTGTGGCCAATAACATTTTTGTTAATTGTGCTATACACATTTTTATTTGTAACTGTAAAGAGATTCATACAACTAAAGCTGGCGCAGGCCGGAATTATAATTTCAGAAACGACGAATCAGCAAGAAAAGCTTCAATAGATTATTATAAACACTGTCCGAACCGTCCCGTCCGATTCAAACGGCTTTGACGGCAAGGACACCATAATCACATACGAAGGCTGCGGCTGTGCCGGCGGGCAGGTGACAACCGTCAAAGGCCCGGTCACAACGGCGGTCGACGTCGGCGGGACGCTGCAAACCACAAAGCGGCGGACGCAGAAGGCGTACGAAGACATTCTTGGCCGGACATACAAGACCGAGGAAGACCCGAAATCTATCCTGGCGAGTTTTCGCAACGAATACTACCCGCGAATCGCCGTCACGGTCGATATGATCGCAACGGGTACGGACGTGAAGCCGCTCGAAGTGTTACTGTTTATGCGTGACGTTCGCAGCCGCAACTACTTTGAGCAGATGAAGGGCCGCGGTACTCGCACCATCGCTCTTGACGACCTCAAAAAGGTGACGCCGACCGCCAAGTTTGCAAAGGACCACTTTGTTATCGTTGACGCGGTGGGCGTAACCAAGAGCATAAAGGCCGACAGCCGTCCGCTTGAGCGAAAGCCGAGCGTTGGTCTCAAAGACCTGATGCAGGCCGTCGCTGTCGGTGTTCGTGACGAAGACACGTTCTCGACGCTTGCGGGGCGGCTGATTCGGCTCGATAAACAGATCAGCGATAAGCAGCGTGAGATCTTTAAGGAAAAGACCGGCGGCAAGACGGTTTCTGAGGTCGCTGCGGCACTCGTCCGGGCACACGATCCTGATACCGAGGATGTTATTCGGGCGCAGGTTACTCTGGAAACGCCTGAGCTTGCACCCGAGGCGATCGAAAAGGCTGTCGATAAACGGCGAAGTGCGATGATCGAGCGGGCGGCGGAGGTCTTTACAGGGGATTTGAGTGAGTATGTTGAGAACGTCCGCAAATCGCTTTACCAGATCATCGACACGATCAACCCGGACAAGGTCTTAAATGCCGGCTGGAACGAGGATGAGGTCGAACGGGCAAACTCGCTTATCGCGGATTTAGCGGCGTGGATCGAAGAGCATCGCGACGAGATCACGGCGTTACAGATCTTCTACTCACAGCCGTACCGCCGCCGTGAGCTGACCTACGCGATGATCCGCGACCTGTGCGAGATACTCAAGACCGAGCGGCCGACGATCGCGCCGCTCAACGTTTGGCAGGCTTACCAGCAGCTTGGCGAGACCGATGGAGCGGCAAAGACCGAATTGACGGCTCTCGTCGCCCTCGTGCGGCGTGTCTCGGGTATCGACGAACGCCTGACCGATTACTCAAAGACCATCGACCGTAATTTTCAGAACTGGGTCTTCGGCAAACAGGCCGGGCCGGTAAAGTTTAACGAGGAACAGATGGCGTGGCTGCACATGATTAAAAATCACGTCGCGAACTCGTTTCATATCTCACGAAATGATTTTGAGCTTGAGCCGTTCGCCCCGGTTGGCGGACTCGGAAAGATGTATCAGCTTTTTGGCGAGCAGATGGAACCGATTATTGACGAATTGAACGAGGCGTTGGCAGCCTAAAAGTAGAATTCACCTCAAAAGCGGTGGCGAATAGTAGAGATTGATGAGCAGCGAAGACAAACTAAACCAGGGAGACCTAATTCTTTATCAAACGCCCGAAGGCACGGTGCGGATCGAGGTTGCATATGAGGACGAAACTTTTTGGCTTAATCAAAAGAAGATATCCGAATTGTTTGGAGTCGAGGTTAACACGATCAGCTACCATTTGAAGGAGATATTTGCGTCCGGTGAACTTGATCTCGATTCAACTATTCGAAAAATTCGAATAGTTCAAACGGAAGGCAACCGCGATGTCGCCCGCGATATTGAGTTTTATAATCTTGACGTCATCATCTCGGTGGGATATCGAGTGAGTAGTGTTCAGGCGACTCGGTTTCGCATTTGGGCGACACAGACGCTCCGCGAGTTTATTGCAAAGGGCTTTGTCCTCGATGACGAGCGGCTCAAGCTAAACAAGCGGTTCGGCAAGGACTATTTTGACGAGTTGCTTGAACGCATCCGCGAGATACGGGCCAGCGAACGCCGATTTTATCTCAAGATCACCGATATTTATGAACAATGCAGCATCGACTATGACAAAACGGCCAAGATAACAAAAACGTTCTTTAAGGTCGTTCAGAACAAACTTCATTGGGCGGTGACGGGCCAAACGGCCGCTGAGATCATCGCCAGCGGGGCGGATGCTTCGAAACCGTCAATGGGACTAACCAATTGGAAGCAGTCCCCAAAAGGCAAAATTCAAAAATCAGACGTTCCTGTCGCCAAAAACTATCTTATCGAAACTGAGATTAAGGAACTCGAACGCATTGTCACAATGTATCTCGACTACGCCGAAAATCAGGCTGCGCGTCAGATCCCGATGAAAATGGCCGACTGGATCGAACGCCTCGATGCTTTTTTACAGTTTAACGAGTATCAGGTGCTTGGCGATGCCGGAAAGGTCTCTCACGAAATCGCTAAAAGCCTTGCCGAAAAGCAGTACGCGATCTTTCGTGTAAAGCAGGATCGTGAATTCGAAAACGACTTTGAGAAAGAGGTCAAAAGGATTGAGGGAAATGAGAAAAGGGGAAATTGATAGCCTGGAGCCGAGAGCAATTTGAATCATCAATTGCCGAAAATCGAACTTTATGTCGAGGAATAGATTGCCGGAAAATTGGGAAGTGAAGAAACTCGGCGAAGTTTGTGAATTCCATTATGGTAAGGGCCTTACAAAAAAAGACCGGGACGAAACAGGAGCGTTTGACGTCTACGGATCAAACGGGGTCGTTGGAAAACACTCCGCTTTTCTCGTTGATGAACCGTGTGTAGTTGTCGGACGTAAAGGAGCCGCTGGTAAAGTTCATCTTGCGATAAATCCGTCTTGGCCAATCGATACGACCTACTTCGTCAGAAAACCCGATTACTTCGATCTGAAGTTCTTGTATCACCAACTTCGGACATTGCGGCTTTCTGCGTTAGAGAAATCGACCACGATTCCGGGACTGAACAGAAACGATGCATATGAAAGGAATGTAGTGATCCCGCCGATTGAGGAGCAGGAACGGATCGTTGCCAGGATCGACGAACTCTTTTCGGAATTGGACGCCGGAGTCGAAAGCCTCAAAAAATCCCAAGCCCAACTAAAAACCTACCGCCAAGCCGTCCTAAAATCAGCATTCGAGGGCACTCTGACAAACGAAAACCTCTCTGAAGGCGAACTTCCGGTCGGTTGGAAGTCAGTCAACACCGACTACTTTCTAAATGATGCCCGAAAGGATATGAGAACGGGGCCATTCGGCACGATGTTAAAAAAATCGGAGCATCAGAAATCTGGCGTAGCGGTCTTGGAATTGAAAATATTGGCGAAGGCCTCTTTCAAATGCCAAACAAGATATTCATAACGGAAAAGAAAGGCGTTGAGTTGAGATCATTCGGTGTAACTGCGGGAGACATAATTATTTCAAGATCGGGAACCGTTGGTGAGATTTGCTCGGTGCCGGATTCGATGAGCAATTCCATAATTTCGACGAACTTGATAAAGGTCTCTATCAATCAAAAGATCGTGTTACCGAAGTTTTTCGTCTATTTGTTCCAAGGCGGTATGGTTCGACAGCAAGTGTTTGATCTTTGTAAAGGATCTTCACGAGCGTTTTTGAATCAGACAATTCTGAAAAGCTAGATTTTCCATACTGTTCGCTTGCCGAACAACATCGCATCGTCGAGGAAATCGAATGCCGTCTAAGCGTCTGTGACAAACTCGAAGAAACCATCGCCGCGAGCCTCAAACAATCCGAAGCCCTCCGCCAGAGCATCCTGAAACAGGCATTTGAGGGAAAGCTGGTTCAACAAATCGCTCAACCGATAAAGCGAAAGCCATACGAACACTTTGAGCGGATAAGGATTCTCGCCTTTATTCTGCAATATCTCGGAAGTAAGGGCTTTCGGCCTAAACAGATGGCAACGGCCAAATATGTGTATCTGATCGAAAAGGTGTTCGGCGTGCCGATTTACAAAGAGTACCGTCGTTTGCATCTCGGACCCTATTCGCCCGAAATAAAAAAGAATATTTTTAACAAAACATACTTTAGCCATACTACCTCGGGCATTGACGTGTTGAACGGGGACAAGCTATTCAAATATCCTGTTCCGAATAAGCAAATAATCGAAACCGCCATTGACGAAATCTCTGCTACATTCTCAAAATATAGCCCTCCAGTGCGTTCGCATAAGGTTGAATTGCTCGCCACAGTCTGCAAGGTGATCGAGGACATTGGCTCGACGGAACTCGCTTCGGTAAGACAATCCATGAAAGAGTGGCTGATTGAGTTGGAAGGCAGCAAATTGAACAAAAGGTTCCAAGTTTGAACTCAAATCAGAACCAGTATGAGTCCTCCACGACTCCGGATGTTTGCGGGGCCGAATGGTTCCGGCAAAAGTACGATCAAAGAAAAAGGTTTCCGAAATCAACGCCAGTTGGTTGGGTGTGTATATCAATCCGGACGATATCGAACGCGAGATAGCGTCAACGGGCAGTCTCGACTTTGGCCATTTTAAGGTTAAAGCCCAAAAAGATCACATATTTGATTTCCTCCGCAGATCCAACCAGTTGATCGACCATGGTCAGGTCTCAGACGTTTCTAAGCTCGGCTTTGACAATAATTCAATCTTGTTTCATCAGGTAAATCTAAATTCTTATCTGGTTTCGGCAATCGCGGATTTCCTACACGAAAGTTTAATTGCTTTGCAGACGTCGTTCTCGATCGAGACCGTAATGTCACACCTCAAGAAAATAGAGGTATTAAAAAATGCCCAAGCTGAGGGGTTTAGAAATTACCTGTATTTTGTCGCAACCGAAAGCCCCGAGATCAATATCTCACGTGTGAAAATCAGGGTGGATAAGGGTGGGCATGATGTTCCGTCTGTGAAAATAACAGATCGTTACTATCGCACCCTGAATAATCTAACCGGCGCTATTCGTGTAACCGATCGGGCATATATTTATGACAACTCTGGAGCGAGGGCAACGCTGATCGCTGAAATAACCGGCGGGAAAGAAATCGAGATAAAGAACTCGAATATTCCAACTTGGTTCAGAAAATACGTACTGGAAAAAAGCACTTAACCGAATGGAGACAATAACAAACAGCCTTGTGAGCAAGGTCATTCTGGCCGGGGAGATAGTCGAAAATATCGAAGCCGCCCTCTTGAATTTTAAGGCGATCCAGATGGAACTTACACAATAACTGGACTCATTCTTCCTCGAAAGTCAATTGCCTGCCCCCGGAGACTTGATAGCTGTGACACTTCAGGAACGGAGAGACGCTAACAGGTAAGGCTAAATACGGCCAGTTATAGCGACTTATTGGACACGTTAATATGGCGTAACCCTAAATCTGTCCGATACATACGGGGAATTTCCCGCAATTTTGTTCGACAGAGCTTCGATATACACCCGTCTTACCAATTGGCGATATTTTCGGGCCGCATCAAGGAGTGGGAAAGCGATCTTACTAGCAGTAATCCCGCGCGTCATGTTATCAAGAACATAACTGTTTAAGAGTTCATTCACCCCCGACATCAACTAACCGAACTCTGAATTAAATCTGTCGTCGTACCCCGCGAAATTTTTTTTATTTTTTTTTCGACTTAGCGAAACTTTCGCGAACGTTGAACACTGCAATCCGAAGAGCCCCTTCATATTCTTCCTCTTCATTCTCCGCAAGAATCTAAGCCACGCACTGGTCAATATGCCGTTGAAGACTCGGTAGCCCACGCGATGCTTAGCGGCCGTCTTCCGCAGGCTACCGTTTGAAGCCCACGTTTCTATGACCGCCGCCCGCATCGTACTTCGGCAAATCGAACAGTTCATCAGATCTAAAGGCCTGTCACGCTCCCAAACTTACCAAAACCGAAAATACTAGCGGCTGTCGATGCCAGCCTACGAATTAGCTTAACCGCACCTGATCAATCTAGAGGCCACCGTCGTTGGAATGTGCCTGTGATATTGGCGCAGCCCAGTCGCATGCCAGAGTTCGCCAATTACGCATTTCAGTTGATTGGACCGGGCACACTTGCCGGGCATGCCGCGCGCGAAATCGTGTAATCGCGATCCTCCATGCGATGCACGTTCAAGAGGTCAACGGAATATACCGACGCATGAACGAGCCGTGTCGGTCAGAGTTCGACAAGATCGCGGACGGCATCGAGATAAGACGCCGACGATTGAACGAGCCGGACAGGTAAAGCGGGACAAAAGGTTGACATTGTTTGACAGTCAATGATTGTCAAACAATGTCAACAATTCAGATCGGGATTGAATGTCACGGTATGGTCACGGGCTGTCACGGTGTGACACATCGGCAGACCGTGCCTGTGATAATGGCCCGACCCAGTCGCAGGCCAGCGTTCCCAGTTCCGCGTTTCGGTTGCTTGGACTGGGCACTTGCCGGCATGCAGAGCGCGGCACCGCCGTACCCGCGAAACTCATCAAATTTTACAGAAATTGACTCAGTATAGTCCAACAATTAGTCCAACAAGCAAAAAAGACGGCTTTCGCGCCGTCTTCTAATTCCCGTAACTAGTTGTGAATAGTAGGGTTAAGGTGGTACTCGCGGCAGGATTTGAACCTGCGACTTCTTCCTTCGGAGGGAAGCACTCTATCCAACTGAGCTACGCGAGCAAGTTGTTGTATAGGTTATATTTATCGTGTTTATAAGGCTGCTTGAATTCACGCTATTTTTATTTTGCTGTCTATCATTTTAATGTTTCGTTTTAATGTTTCGTTGTTTTCATTTTTTAAACTGAGATTACGCCTTAAAGAAAATGCGGTGACTAACGATTTGCCTAAGCGGGCTTAAACCCTTATGGCTTAGTCAATTAACTCCTTTGTCCTCACTCGGTTGTTTAGCGCGGAACAATTTTCATGGTTTTGATCTTTACCGGTTCGCTTGGTCGCTCGCCGTCTTTGGGTTGTACGCCCGAAATGGTGCGGACATTATTCATACCTTCGATAACTTTGCCAAAGATTGTATATTTGTTGTCAAAACCGGACTCGCGTTTTAATGTGACAAAAAACTGCGAGTTTGCCGAGTTAATATCAGTGCTTCGGGCGGCCCCTAAAATCGCTGTATCATAAGGTATGTCGGAGAATTCGGCCGGGACGTTCGGTTTTGCCGATTTTCCCTGCCCGTCGTTTGTCGGATCGGTATCCTTTGAGTTGGGATCACCGCCCTGGATAACCGATGGATTTATGCGATGAAAGGTCGTGCCGTCATAAACGCCTTCTTTTGCCAATTCCTTAAAGCGTGCGACCATTTTTGGGGCAATATTCGAATACAATTCTAATTTTATCGTGCCGAAGGCAGCGGCGTTTTCCATCTCGATTACCACAGCTTCATCGTCAGCTACGGGCGTAACCCCTTTTGTTACGCCGCTATTCGCAGTCGGATTCGAATTTGCCGTGTTGGTTTCGCCGCACGATGATGCAAAAACCAAGGCAAATAAAAGGGTGAGGAGTGTAATATTTTTCATATCGTCTTTTCGCTGTCTAAAATAATGGTGACCGGGCCGTCATTAACAAGCCTGACATTCATAATTTCGCCAAAACGGCCCGTGGCAACCTTTTTTACGGTTTCGCGGGCTTTATTTACAAAATATTCATACAGAGCAACCGCGTGTTTGCCCGGAGCGGCCGCAACGAACGACGGTCTCCGCCCGCGACGGGTGTCACCGTACAGTGTAAATTGTGAAACAACGAGCAGTTCGCCGGCAATGTCGATCAGCGACAGATTCATTTTGCCGTCAGGATCGTCAAATACACGCAAATTTACGATCTTATCGACCAGATAATCGGCGTCGCTGTTCTTATCATCATGCGTGACGCCCAGCAAAACCAGCAAGCCAAGGCCGATTTTGCCGGAAACTGCATCGCCGACCGTCACGTCGGCGCGGGTAACGCGTTGTATTACGGCACGCATTAGGCGTCGGCTATGTAAACGCGATCCATAATGATCGTCTCTTTCGGCTTGTCATTTGCATTTCTATCGACCGAAGCAATCGCGTCAACCACATCCTGTCCCTCTACAAGTTTGCCAAATTTTGTATAGCTTGGCGGCAGCGGATAGTCGATGTGCATAATAAAGAATTGCGAACCATTTGTGTTCGGCCCCGAATTGGCCATCGCAACCGTGCCTTTTTCGTAAACGCCGGCGTACAGGTTTGATTCGCGGTCGATTTCGTCGTCAAACTTGCCGCCCCAGGCCGATTCGCCGCCATAGCCTTCGCCCAGCGGATCGCCGCCCTGGATCATAAAGTTAGGTATCACACGATGAAAAATAACGCCGTCGTAATATTTCTTATCCGCCAATAATCGAAAATTTTCTGTCGCTTTTGGCGCGTCGGCCTCTAAAAGCTCAAATTTGATTGTCCCCTTATTCGTTTCTAAAACTGCAATTCTGTTTCCCACTCAATATTTCTCCTAAATTAATACAAATCGTTCAATAGCCGCCGCAACGCCATTTTCGTTGTTACTTAATGTTGTATAAAATTTCCTGCGTTCAAGCAACTTGCCGTCTGCGTTTCCCATGATAACCGGTGTTCCCGCATACTCCAGCATTTCCAGATCATTAAAATTATCGCCGACCGCCATCACATTTTCGGGTTTCAGGCCGTTGATCTCGGCGAGCCGGGCAACGCCGTGGCCTTTTGACGCTTCGGGAGGTAAAATGTCAAGCAGTGTAAAATCTAGATGTTGATAAATGGTTGCAAGCAGTGTAACGCTCGCACCAAGTTCGGCACGCAGATTTTTTTCGAGCTCGAGCATCGGCAGACAACCGCCGGAAAATGATATATGAACGACCTGATGATCGTCCAGCACATCCTCAAGACACGCCACATGCTCGACGCCCTCACGCCCCGGCATACCGCCGTGCAAATTCTCAGACCAACGCAAATATTTTTTTAGAGGCAGATTATCCTCAGAGACGCGGTCATACAAAAGCGCCCCGTTACCATGCGGATCGGTACTGACCAGCGCGTCACCGCCATAAGTTTTGCCGACCCGTACGATCTCGCGGCTCGTTTTAGTCGTAAGCAGATCGCACGCAACCGTTTCTTCTGAAACAGCATATTTTATCAGAGCTCCATTATGGGTAATCATCGGAGCATTTAGACCAAGATCAATCCCGATCGGCCGCGCATCACGAAACCGCCGCCCGGTCGCAATCGTTACTAAAACACCACGCTCCTCAGCCGCGCGAATGGCCGCACGATTCGCGTCCGAAACCTGTCCCTTCGAATTGAGCGTTGTCCCGTCGAGATCGAGGGCGAGGAGTTTTATCACTATGCGAGTCGCCTCCTACTGGAGCTATTGCCGCGAAGCAGGATGCTCGCCAACCAAAATAAGAGAATTAAGATCACTGTACCAGTAAAAATATTGAACGGGTCACCAACTCTAGCAAGCCGTCCGCCAAATGAAATCGGCGGACAAATATCTTCACCCAAAAAACAGCCATATGAATATTGAACGTAAGTGGCGTAGACAAAGAAACCCACGTATGTGAGGGTCAGCAAAAAAGAAACGATAAATCGCTTTGCTTTAACAATTGCAACGAATATGAATGGGGTAAGAAGATGAAACAAAGGGATAGACTTAGCCTGATAGACTGCGGAGACCTTCACGCATTCTCGGGGATTAGACAGGCAATTTAGTTCTTCTTGATGATTCCGGACAGAATTATTATAGTCATCGACAAACCCTGCGGAAATCGGAACGAGGACGATAAGCGACAAAATACCGGATAGAAGGATTAGTGCCAATCTTTCGCGCGGGTCAATCTGTAATTTCTTCATAGACCTTCATTCGAAGCGTGCACTACTATGCCGACTTGTGTGCATCAACATACGCCCGAAGCAGCGCATTGATCCTCGTTTGATATCCGTCACCCTCGGTCTTGAAGAAATCTACAATTTCCTCATCTAGGCGTAGAGTCAATTGCTTCTTTTTGGGTATTACCTTAAACCCGTTTCTCAAAACACCCTTTGCCCACATCTCAGGAGTAATACGAGGGATCTCTGAAAAGTCAATATCATCATCGGCCATCGCGTCAATCCTCGCCCAATCGGTTTGTGATTTCTTTGATATATTCTTGCTGCTCATATTTGTTCGCCTTTCGGAAGGAAATTACCCGTATCGTCTCATCAGTTTCGGTATGCGATAGGGCTACAATTCGCCCGGATAAAAGTCCGAGAGTAAAGTATCGTTCCTCTTCATAGTCAAAACGATCATCCCTGACAGTATAAAGAGGGCTATTGTTCAATTTTTCTGCGTCGACAAAGTCAAGGCCATGCTTCTCCAAATTTAATCTTCGCTTATTTTCATCCCAAATAAACCTCATATTAGTGTAACTACATTATGTAACTACGTCAATTGTTATTACTTTCGTTCGCCCGCTTTTCCAATCTCTCGTTCGCCAACCACTCCTGATATTTTGCTTTACCTCTCTCAAATTCTGCGGCGGAAGCGTAGAACCAGTGTGAACCATCGTTCAAGTCAACATTGCGGACGTAAAAAAGATAATTATTCGGACTCGGATTTAGTGCCGCTTTTATTGAGCTTTCAGATACGGAAGAGATCGGGCCGGGCGGAAGGCCTGTTTTTATGCGGGTGTTGTAAGGCGAATCGACGTCAAGATCGCTTTTGTGTATCGTGCCGTCCCAGCGGCCGAGCATTTTGGCGATATAAACGTTTGTCTGATCGATGCCGAGCGGGATGTCGCGGGCGAGACGGTTATTTATAATTCCGGCGACAGTTGGCCGTTCAGCCTCGACGCCTGTTTCGGTCTCGATCAGCGATGCAATTGTTACGATCTCGTGCGGGGTCCGCCCGATAGATCGTGCGGCGGCGGCCCACTCGGTTTTCCAGATCTTACGAAACTGTTCGACCATCGTCCTTATTATATCGCTTGCGGAAGTTTCTTTCGGAAAGCTGTATGTACTCGGGTACATATAACCCTCGAGGTTTTTCGCGGACGGCGAAATATTTGTTATGAGCGTGACGTCATCCATCAGAGTAACGACGGCTTTTTCATTCACGGGCGGATTTTGCGGGAATTTTTCGAGAATACGTTTTGCAATATCAAATCGCGTGAAACCCTCAGGGATGGTCAATTTTGTTGTCTGGATCTCGCCCGTTTCCAGATCCTTAAGCACCTGCAAGGGCGTTATAGGCGAAGCAAACTGATATTCACCGGCCTGAAGTTTACCCGCATCGCCAAGAGTACGCAGATAGAGAAGGGTCGAAAATTCGCCGTCCAAAACACCCTCAGAAGCGAGCTTTGCTATAATTTCCCGCGGCGACCAACCCTTTTCGATCGCAATAAATCGATCTGCCTTATCATGCTTATGCGGCAAATTTACGGACGAAAACACCCAATAGGAAAATCCCGCGAAAGCAAGGACAATAAGAACGATGCAGAAAAAGACTATCCTTAAAACCATCACCATTTACTCAGCTATTCCTTTATTAGAAACGGAGCAATTTTTGCTGAAGCTTTATCGTACCCGTTTACGACACGAGCTAAAGCGTCATCAAACTCAGCCTGATTTATAAATTTTGTCTTGATCTCAGAACGGACAAATAAGTCGCCTCTTTCGTCAATTCCAAATTTTAGATAGTCCAATTCGTCTGCCAACCTTAAAATTCCGGACATCGACTCAGCCGTGATCTTGAACTTATCTTTTTTTGCGATATTAGTAAAAACAACTACCACGTCCTGACCCGTGCCAATAAGCAAAACACAGGTTGGCGCGTCAACCGTCCAGACGCCTTCGGCCAGCTTGCTGTGATCAAACCCGGATTTTTTTATAAAACCGTCAACCTTTTGATTTACGGTCAAGACCCTGGACCCCTTCGCCTGTGCTAATGCCGGAACCGAAAGCACGATCATAAATAAGGCGGCAAATACCAGGCGATGAGCAATAATTTTTAATATATTCATTTATGTTATCTCTCCAATTCACGTGGTGAACGAGGTTGTTTCAAGGATTCTTTACCCTTTTCACCAGTTTCTGCAAAAACCTCCTTAAACGCACCGACGCTTGCCAGGACGCCCGACGTTTCCATCGGCATAAAGATAACTTTTGAGTTCTGCGTCCGAGCCATATCACGCATAGAATCGACGTATCGTGAAGTGATCAGATATTGCGCCGTCTGCTGGCGGTCGCCTATTGCGCCTGCGATCTGTGCAATTGCCTGAGCCTCGGCTGTTGCCGAAACGAGTCTCGCCTGAGCGGCACCCTCGGCGTCGAGGATCGCCGATTGCTTATTGCCCTCGGAGCGGGTGACTGCCGCCTGCTTTTCACCTTCGGCACGTGTTATCTCAGCTTGTTTATCACCCTCGGCGGTTAAGATCAAGGCACGGCGGTTTCGCTCAGCGGTCATCTGTTTTTCCATAGTGATGCGGACGTCTTCCGGCGGATTGATATTTTTGACGTCCACGCGGGTTACTTTGACGCCCCATTTATCGGTTGCCTCGTCGAGGATGAGTCGAAGTTTTGAATTGATCTGGTCACGGTTCGACAGCGTGTGGTCGAGGTCCATTTCACCCATCACCGAACGCATACCCGTGATCGTCAGTTGTACCAGGCCGCCGACGAGATCATTCACTTCATATACCGATTTTGACGGATCGGTAATCTGCCAATAAACTACCGAATCAACATTTATAGTTACGTTATCTCGCGTGATAACCGGCTGCGGCGGCAGATCGATATATTGTTCGCGAAGGTCGATAAAGGTGGTTCCGGGTCGCGTATTTGTCCAGTAAACACCTCGCGGGGCTTCAAAAAACGGAATTATAATATTCAATCCGCTTGCCGCCACGCGATGAAACCGGCCTAAACGTTCGATCAAAAGGACGCTCGATTGCGGAACGATCTTAATCGTTTTCCACGCCACCGTCAAAAGAGCGATACCTAAAAACAGTAAAAATATTGCACCTACACCAAAAAATTCCATCATTTCCTCCGTAATTGTATTTAAAGTAAATATATCACATTTTATACGCCATAATAGCCTGTGTAGGCGGAAGGCTAAGATGTATAGCTCGCAAATGCGTATTCCTCATCGGCCTTTATTCCCGTTCAGACGATTGTTTATAATCTGTACGGGCAAAATAACTTTTTTTCAAACCGCGGCCGCGGATGTTTTGATAACTCGCCTTTAAGTTGTCGAATGGCTTATAATCTCTCAAAGTTTATGACCGTCAAACTCTCAGATATTGAAGACGCCCGAAGGCTTATCAAAAACGTCATTATCCCTACGCCGATCATTGCTGACGATCGTCTGACACGAGAGATAGGTGCAAGTGCTCATCTTAAAGCCGAATGCCTGCAGCGCAGCGGCTCGTTTAAAATTCGCGGAGCGTACAATAAAATTTCAAGGCTCAGCGAAGACGAAAAAAAACGCGGCGTGATCGCCGCCTCGGCTGGTAATCACGCTCAAGGCGTCGCTCTCGCAGCGGCTTTAACAAATATTAAATCAATTATTGTTTTACCAGCAACCGCTCCGCTGACAAAGATCATGGCGACAAAAAGCCTCGGCGGCGAGGTTGTGCTTTACGGAGCCACCTTTGACGAGGCGGTCGGTCATTCGCGGGAGTTGCAGTCGAAATTCGGCTATACCTATGTACATGCGTTCGACGACGAATTTGTAATAGCAGGTCAGGGAACTATCGGCATTGAGATGGTCGAATCTCTGCCCGATCTTACGACCGTGATAGTGCCCATCGGCGGCGGCGGCCTTATTTCAGGTATCGCAAGCGCCGTCAAGGCCCTAAAACCGGACGCCCGTATAATAGGAGTTCAGGCAGAGAATGTCGCATGGGTGAATGCGAGCTTAGAAGCCGGTCACGCAGTCTATGCCGAACCAGGGCAAACGATCGCGGACGGCATTGCGGTCAAAAGCCCCGGAAAACTTACGCTGCCGATCATTCGTGACCTGGTTGATGAGGTCGTCGAGGTCAGCGAAGAGGAAATCGCCCGTGCAATATTCTTTTGCGTTCAAAACAACCGCCTCGTCGTCGAAGGCGCCGGTGCCGCCGGACTTGCGGCTCTGCTGGCAAAAAAAATCGACATAAAACCCGATGAGACGGTCTGCGCTGTACTTTGCGGCGGCAACATCGATGCCAACCTTCTTGCCCGAGTCCTAGAACAGGTCTTAGTGCGCCAGGGCCGGTACATACTTTTAAAACTTCTTGTGCCGGATCGTCCCGGTATGCTTGCGACCTTACTAGCGACCGTTGCCGAATCGGGGGCCAATGTCATCGAAGTCTTTCACCGCCGCGCTATGTGGCTCGCACCGCTCGGCCGCGTCGGTATCGAAATGCTTCTCGAAGTCCGTGACAACCAGCACGGCCGCGACGTCCAGAAACACCTGGAAAACGCCAACTACCACGTCGAACGCGAAGGTCAGGGCGATTGGGAGTAATATCGGAGCGCCGACGTCATCGTTTCACCAAATTCTCATCATAAATCTCACGATATATCCTGAAATTATTCATCACCTTAAAAACGTAGTGTTTGGTCTCTGCAAAGCCTACTTCGGAGGCGAAAATTCCGGGTTCCCTGGGTTTTGAGCGGTTTAGCCAGCGCTGCGCGTTGTCTTCGCCGCCGTTATAACTGGCAGCGATTGCTTCGTAGAGACCGCCGAATTGTTTTTTGAGATCGGCGATATACTCTGTCCCGATGGCAATATTGGTGCGGGGGACGTAAAGATCGTCGGGCTGTAGAGAAGCAAAACCGGCTTTTTTGTTGTATTTGAGTGCGGTGTCAAAAACGAGCTGGAGCAGCCCGCGGGCCGCGGACGGAGATTTGACGCCGGGACGAAAGGAGCTTTCCTGCTTCATTATTGCCAATACAAATCGCGGGTCGATCTTATGCTTTCTCGAATACAGTAAAACCTCGGAGCGGAACATCACCGGGCTGTCTGCGATCTGTCTCGATGTCGGCGGCGGCGGAATGTGAAACTTTGCACCGCTTTTTGCAAGCCGTTCGGATGCAAGGCCGCCGTAATACGATGAAAGGCTGTTTGGGATCGCGGCGTACGCATCGATCGCCTGTTGTTTTCGTCCCGCCTTTTCAATAGCAAACGCTCTCAAATACCTCACCTCGTCAATGCTGGAGTTCGAATCCACAAAAGTTTTTCCTGAGAGCATGGCATCCACCGTCTTTTCGGCTTCAGCCCAAAGGCCGCGGTAGATCTCCATCCGCAGCCGAGCGTGGAGAGCCTTGGTTTCGGTCGGCGTTCCGCGAAATCTGCCACTGGTTTTTTCGACCCACGCATTGGCGTCATCGTACATTCGAGCTTCGCGGAGGGCGTCGATTATATTCATATAGGCTCCGTCGATACGTTCGCCCGTCGGGTACATTACCGTATATTGCTCGTAAACCTTTGCCGCCTCGAGATTTTTGCCGAGCCGAACGTTGCACGCTCCATTAAAATAAAGCCCTTCGCGGCCGTCTTTTGTCGAGGGATATTCGCGTGTGGCACGGTCGAGAAATGGAATCGCCTTTGCATATTCGCGTTCCCAATAATACGACCGACCCGTCATAAACAATGCGCCGGACATCGCGGTATCTGTCGGATAGACGTCGAATATTTTCTGGAAATGCTCACGGCTTTGCGGAAAAAGCCGGTTTTCAAAATATGTCTTACCACGCGACAGATGCTCGGCCGCCGTCAGAGTCGCCAGTCTGCCGGAGGCTTCAATGCTCAATCTGTCCCGCTCGGTTACCATTCGCAGAGCTGCGTCGGACTGCTGCGAAAATATTGCCGTCGAAAATAAACAGATAAACGCGAAGATCGCAATATAGTTTTTCATATTTGATGAGGAGGAAGAGGAAATTTACCAATACTCAGCATATCGATTTTTAGACGGTTGGGCAATCCATTCGGTTGTCGTGTGTTTTTCCGATGGCTGCGATGCAAGTGAATTAACGTCAAATAGTTTCGTGGAAACCGCCAGGAAGACACTAAATACTTGTAGTGTAAGCATGGACACGGTTAAATATCCGTTAAGAAAGATTTCGTGATAAGATTTTCTACAACTCTGATTCTGTTGAGGTAAATATGAAATTGATAATAATCACTGCAATATTCATTATTGCGTGCACATTTTCTGTTTTTGCACAAAAGGAACATCCGGTCAATCCTAAATTTGACGCCCAGCTTGCAAAAAAACTAGGTGCGGACGAAATGGGTATGCGGAGCTATGTGCTTGTTATACTTAAATCCGGCGAAAAACGGATTCCCGACGGCAAAGAACGGGATGAGATGTTTGCCGGACATTTCGCTAATATGAAACGCCTTGCCGGCGAAGGCAAACTCGCGCTTGCCGGGCCGCTTGACGGCGTAGGCGGTTGGCGCGGGCTTTTTGTTCTGGCGGTCGCTGACATCGAAGAGGCCAGGAAACTCGTGGCAACCGACCCTGTGATCATAAAAGGTGAAATGACCGCCGAATATCACATCTATTACGGATCAGCGGCGTTGATGCTTGTCAATGAAACTCATGACAAAGTGGCCAGGAAAAGTTTTTAAGCATCGCAAAAATTGAAAGCGGATCTCATAGTCTATAACGCCGGCCAGCTGGTAACCTGCGCTTCCGGCGGACAGCCGAAACGCGGTTCAGCCATGCTCGACGTCGGAATGATCGCAGATGGAGCGGTCGCGATTTCGGACGGCAATCTTGCGGCCGTTGGAAGCTCGGCAGATATTTTGGGACTTTTCGACACCCGGAAAATGTCAGACGGCCAAATGATCGACGCCGGAGGCGCCGTTGTTTGTCCCGGTTTTGTAGATCCGCATACCCATATCGTTTTTGCGGGTAACCGTCTCGACGAATTTGAATTGAAGATTAAGGGTTCGGATTACCTTGAGATTCTGGCAAATGGCGGCGGAATTATTTCGACCGTGCAAAGGACGCGCGAGGCGCCCTTCGAAGCGTTAGTAAAACAAAGTCTCGCCCGGCTTGATAAAATGTTAGCCTGCGGTACGACGACGTGCGAAATAAAAACAGGTTATGGCCTCAACACTGCTGACGAATTAAAAATGCTCGACGTGATCGCCGAAATCGGCCGGATACACGCGATTGACGTTGTGCCGACATTTCTCGCCGCTCACGCCGTGCCGCCGGAGTTTAAGGATGACTCAGATGTTTATATTCAGTTGATTTGCAGCGAAATGCTGCCACGGGCCTGGCGTTGGTACAGCGAATCTCAGTTTCACAACAAATCGCCATTTTTCTGTGATGTTTTTTGCGAAAATGCCGCTTTTTCTGTCGAACAGTCAAGAACTGTACTGGAAACGGCAAGAAGTCTTGGTTTTATGTTAAAAGCTCACGTCGATGAATTTACAAATCTTGGCGGAAGCCGCATGGCGATAGACATGAACGCGGCCTCGATCGATCATCTCGATACTATTTCCGATGATGAGATCGCTCTTCTGGCAAAATCGGATACAATCGGAATCGTCACGCCTACGGTAAATTTCAATTTTGGAAGCTGCGAATTTGCAGATGCCAGGAAGTTGATCGACGCCGGATGTGCGGTTGCGGTTTCGACCGATTACAATCCCGGTTCGGCACCGTGCCCGTCCCAACCGATGGCGATGGCGATAGCGTGCCGTTATCAAAAATTGCTTCCGCCCGAAGCATTTAACGCCGCGACAATCAATGCTGCATTCGGTATCGGCCTCGGCTCGCGGACAGGTTCGCTCGAAACCGGAAAGCAGGCGGACTTGCTCATTTTGAACATCTCCGATTATCGCGAGATCCCATTTGAATTCGGCGCTGCGTCCGTTAAAAAAGTGATAAAGGCAGGAACGGTGGCCTATGACGCGAGTTGAAGCGGCACGTAGCCACGACCCTTTTAGGCTGTAAGACCGATCTCAGCCCGTTTTAACGGGCTTCCGATCTCTATGACCACGATCGTAACCAACGGCGAAAGCCTGACATTTGACCAGGTAATTTCGGTTGCGTATGGCGACCCGGGCGAGCCGCGCGTTGTTTTGTCCGATTCGGCAAAGGGAAATGTCAATCGTTCGGCGGCTGCTGTACAGACTTTGCTTGAACGCGGCGAAATAGCATACGGCATTACGACGGGTTTTGGGGCGTTCAAAGACAAAATAATCAGCCGCGAAGAGGTTGAGCTGCTCCAGCGTAACATTGTTGTAAGTCATGCGGTCGGCGTCGGGCAGCCGTTTGACACACCGACCGTCAGGGCGATAATGCTTATCCGTGCGAATACTCTGGCACGCGGTTTTTCCGGAATCAGGCTTGAAACGCTGGAACTAATTCTCGCGTGCCTGAATCGCGGTGTGCATCCCGTTATTCCGGAAAAGGGAAGTCTCGGCGCCAGCGGCGATCTTGCCCCGCTTGCTCATTTTGCATGCGTGTTGATCGGCGAAGGCGAGGCGGAATATCAAGGCAAAACTTTTTCAGGATCAGAGGCCCTCACCCGCGCGGGTCTCAAACCGGTAAAACTTGCGGCTAAAGAAGGACTGGCATTGACCAATGGCACGACCGTGATGACAGCCGTCGGTTTGCTCGAAACGTCGAGAGCAAAACGCCTTGCCGGGCTCGCCGATATAGCCGGAAGTCTGAGCCTGGAGGCTTTACACGGAACGGTGTCGGCTTTTGATGAACGAATACACGCCCTACGCCCGCATCCGCGTCAGATCGAATGCGCCAGAAATCTGCGCGAGATTCTGACGGAGAGCGAATTCGTGCGGGATTTTGACCCCGCAAATGTGCAGGACGCATACACGCTTCGCTGCATGCCGCAGGTTCACGGAGCCTGCCGTGACGCAATTGCCTATGCCGAGTGGCTGCTAAAACTGGAACTAAACGCGGTCACGGATAATCCGCTGATCTTTTTGTCAGAACCGTCTGGTGACGGAGGCGTTTCTGACATTGAGGTTATCAGCGGCGGTAATTTTCACGGTGAACCGCTTGCCCTGGCGTTTGATTATCTGACTATTGCATTGACAGAACTGGGTAATATATCTGAACGCCGCATTATGCGGCTGACCGATGAAAACTCGAATGCTCATATTCTACCGCCGTTTCTCACCGAACAGGGCGGACTAAATTCAGGCTTTATGATAGTCCAATATACGGCGGCGGCGCTTTGCACGGAAAATAAAATTATGTCACATCCGGCCAGTGTCGATACGATACCAAGTTCGGCAAATGTTGAGGATCACGTATCAATGGGTGCAACCGCCGCCGTTAAATTGCGCGTCGTAGCTGAGAATCTCGAGACGATTCTCGCCCTCGAAACATTTTGTGCCGCGCAAGGCGTGGATTTTCGGAAAAAGGTTCTCGGTTCGGACAAAAAGCTGGGTATCGGAACGAGGGATCTGTATGAATCGATCAGAACGGCGATCCCGTTCATCGAGGCCGACGAATATATGAAGGTTCATATAGAATCGGCGAAACAAATTATTCGTAAATTCGGCTAAGCCGGAACGGTCTGCCTTAGCGCGGGCGGCCGTAGCTTAGCTGATTTCTTTAAAATTCGTAAAATCCCCTTATGATAAATCAAAAACTACTGACAATAATTGTAATATTAGTTCTCGGCTCCGGTTGCTGGTCGGTCGGATCGAGAGCAGAACCGACGACGAACACGATCGGCGCGGATACCCCAAACATGCCTCAACCAACTCAAAACAAGCTTTTCCTCGACAACCTTCCAAAGGATTTTGAGCAGCCGACTGACGACGCGGGCCGTCTGCTTTTGCGTGAATACGGAGCGGTTTTTCTCGCGAGAAACGGAGCGACGCCCCCTAACAAAGTGGTTTTCAAAGACGAGGCTGATGTAACGGCGTTTCAATCCACCCTCAAACGTTCTTCTGACTCGGTTGGCGGAATCACCGTCGATCTCCAAACCGCAGCCTTGACCGCCCTAAAAAAAGCTCAGGCGGAAGCAAAGCTGTCAAAGCTGACCATCTCACCGCGCGGGGCCGATTCGTCGCGTCGCGGTTATGACCATACCGTATCGCTCTGGGCGAGCCGCGTAAATCCCGGCCTTGTTCACTGGGTCGCAAAAGGCCGCATAACCCCGGCTGAGGCAAACCGAATAAAAGGTTTGTCGCCGTACGAACAGGTTCCCGAAATATTAAAGCTCGAAAAAGACGGCATATTTTTTGCCAAAAGCCTTTCAAAATCAATCATTTACTCTGTCGCTCCGCCCGGCACTTCGCAGCATCTATCAATGCTCGCGCTTGATGTTAAGGAATTTGATAACGCAAAGGTCCGCTCGATCCTCGCAAAACACGGTTGGTTTCAGACCGTGCTTTCAGACCTGCCGCATTTTACATTTATCGGCGTCTCGGAAGATGATCTGCCCGGTCTGGGCCTTAAAAAAGTAATTGACGCCGAAAGGGTATTTTGGGTGCCGAATTTAGAAGGTTGACGGTTCGGCAACAGCCGAATCAGTCAACGGTCGGCGGGTCGGAACCGGAAGCGATAGCGACTGGGTTCTTTTGACCGGTGCGTTGGTTGCGGCTATGCCGCCGCGGCCCCGTATATTTGGGGAAAAGCTTGCTTTTCGGAACAGTATCTACGCTCAGAAAAGGCGGCTAAAGCCGTCTCAGGATAAAAATAAATCACTTTCCGCCAACGTTAACATTGTTCATATTGTTCGTTTTTCTTTAATGCAAAATCTCGAATCTTTGTTGACAATTGTGTTTCATCTATGATATATTATATCGCAGACTGTACACGATAAAAATGTCTGCTGTCACAAATTGAAACAAATGTTTCACTTGGAACACTACATTTCACCGAAATGGAACACGAAACCACAACCACAATGTTTACAACGCTTTACAAGGCTGTTTCGTGTTCCAAAGTGGAACACCGAAATGAAACACAAAACCAGAACCACAATGTTCATAATGCTTTACAAAACTTTTTCGTGTTCCATCCATGGAACAGATCTGTTTTTATGTTTCAAAAAACCACACTATATTCACCGAAATGGAACACAAAACCAGAACCACAATGTTTACAATGCTTTACAAGGATTTTTCGTGTTCCAAAGTGGAACAGATTTCCTTTTTTTTCGTATGATACACTTTTGGAACCAGCTTTGCGGCAGAAGGCCGATCACAGCGCAAATGCGTAGTCTCGGATCGAGGCTGTTTTCACAATTATGTCCAGAATAATTAAGGCACCGACGGGGAGCGAACTCAGCTGCAAAAACTGGCTGATCGAGGCCGCGTATCGGATGATACAAAATAATCTCGACGCGGAGGTCGCGTTTGATCCGGAAAATTTGATCGTTTACGGAGGGCGCGGGCGCGCCGCCCGGAACTGGGAAAGCTATGACGCGATATTGCGTTGTCTAAGGGATTTGAATGAAGACGAGACATTGATGATTCAATCGGGAAAACCCGTCGGCGTGTTCAAATCACATACTGACGCGCCGCGTGTTTTGATCGCAAATACAAATATCGTCCCGCATTGGGCAAATCAGGCGCAGTTTGATAAATACGAGGCTGACGGGCTGATGATGTACGGACAAATGACGGCCGGATCGTGGATATACATTGGCACGCAGGGCATTTTGCAGGGAACGTATGAGACTTTCGGCTCGCTCGCCCGGCAAAACGGTTGGGGCGATCTGAGCGGGAAGCTCGTTTTGACCGCGGGTCTTGGTGAAATGGGCGGAGCGCAGGCCCAGGCGATCACGTTTAACGGCGGCGTCGGGCTGCTGGTTGAAGTCGATCCGAGGCGAATCGAAAGAAGATTGACGTTAAAACAAGTGGACGTTGCCGCGGCTGATTTAGACAATGCTTTAACTCTTGTCCGCGAAGCCGTTGATAATAAAGAGCCTAGGTCCGTCGCACTTCTCGGCAACGCCGCCGAGGTTCACTGGCAAATTTTGGAAACAGGAATAGTTCCGGACGTAGTGACCGATCAGACGTCGGCTCACGATGTGCTTTTCGGATACATCCCTTGCGGTCTCGATATTGAGCAGGCGAATGAATTCAGGAAATCGAATCAGGCCGAATACGAGCGGCGTGCCATGGATTCGATGGCAAAGCACGTCGAAGCAATGCTCGAATTCCGACGTCGCGGTTCGATAGTTTTCGATTACGGCAACAATCTGCGGCAGAGAGCAATGGATAACGGCGTAAAAAACGCTTTTGATTATCCGGGATTTGTACCGGCGTATATCCGCCCGCTATTTTGTGAGGGCAAAGGCCCGTTTCGCTGGGTCGCCCTCTCGGGCGACAAAGAGGACATTTACAAGACCGACGAAGCGATAATGAACCTTTTCCCCGATGACGATCATCTCGCAAAATGGCTGACGATGGCTCAGGAGAAGGTTGAATTTCAGGGCCTGCCCGCCCGAATCTGCTGGCTGGGTTATGGTGAACGTGCAAAAGCAGGTTTGAAATTAAACGAGATGGTTGCGTCCGGCGAATTAAAAGCGCCGATCGTCATAGGCCGCGATCATCTCGATTGCGGCAGCGTCGCCTCGCCCAATCGCGAGACCGAAGCGATGAAAGACGGGTCGGACGCCATCGCCGACTGGGTCTATTTAAACGCAATGATAAACGTCGCGGGCGGTGCGACATGGGTTAGCCTGCACCACGGCGGAGGCGTCGGCATAGGCTACAGTTTGCACGCCGGCCAGGTCATCGTCGCCGACGGCACCCCCGAAGCCGCCCGCCGCATCGAACGCGTCCTGACCACCGACCCCGGCATGGGCGTAATCCGCCACGCCGACGCGGGATATGAAGAAGCAGTCGAATTTGCTGAGAAGAATGATGTGAAAATTCCGATGAAAAAATAGAATTATGACAAAACTAAATTTCGATTTACTTGACGATGAATCAGCCATGCAAACGATTGAAACCGTTGCGAAATTGGCGGCTGAAAATGAGATTGAATGGGCATTAGCAGGCGGGCTGGCTGTAATTCTTTACGGAAGCGACAGATTGACGAAGGATGTTGACATCATTGCTTCCAAAAGATTGCCATTAGAAAGCGAAGGAAGTTTAGTTCAAGGCGGTGAACGCTACATTGTAACAACTGCGAAAAAGGCAGTCGCCGTTGATTGGATTACTCGGACCGACGAAGCGAAAACATTTTATCAGCGAGCCTTAAAAGATGCCGCGATG
Source organism: Pyrinomonadaceae bacterium (assembly GCA_041747575.1). Classification (GTDB taxonomy): domain Bacteria; phylum Acidobacteriota; class Blastocatellia; order Pyrinomonadales; family Pyrinomonadaceae; genus OLB17. The sequence goes on along the minus strand of JBGTEX010000057.1, from coordinate 47,188 downwards.
ATTGCTGATACGCCGATTCTCACACCCGAGTGGCTGGTCATTTTGAAACACATCGCCGGACGTTTCAAGGATCAGGAAGACGGAATTTTTCTTTTGAAGCAAAAAGATTTAGTTGACCGCAAGAAAATTAAACGGATGATTATAGAAATTGGTGGCGAAACAACTTGGGCAGCGTTCAAATCAGGTTTGGAGCGTTGGTATAATCTTGCTGATGGAATAACACCGACGATCAAAGAAGGCTATATTGATTCCTGAAAGGTTATATTCCATTCGACTCGGCAGTGTGACGTCGCAGAAACTCGAGAAGGACCGTTTCGGTAACCTGCGAACCCCAACCGTTTATGTTGTAGTCAAAGCCGTGCTGGGCGTAGGGGATTAAGACGGTTTTATGCTCGATGTTGTATTCAGACAGCTTCTGATCGAGGAAATCCATGTTTTTCTGCCGCACGAGCTGGTCGCGGCCGCCGTGGATGATGAGAGTTGGCGGCGTTTCGCGGTTGACGTGGCTCGTCGGGGAAGCCAGTCGGTAGCGTTTGCGAAACTCATCGGAGACGTGCGGGCTACCGCCGATGAAATTGGCGAGAGTTTGTTTTCCGTTGATGACGAATTCGTTTGCGGGATTGTCGTAGGACCAAGTTAGTTCGACGGGCGAGTAAATCGAAGCGACAGCACGGATTTTCGACGGCGGGTGTATTTGGCCGCACGACGCGGGCAATCTGTCGTCGGTTTCGGAATATGCCGCTAGCAAGGCGAGATGACCGCCCGCTGATCGGCCTAGGAGAGCGATACGCTCTGGAGATATGGCGAATTCAGCCGCGTGTTCGGCGATCCAGCGAATACCACATTTTACATCGCCGGTTGCGGTCAGATAATTCGGCTGGCTGAGACGATAGTCAATGTCAAAAACGGCGTAACCATTCGCCGCCAGCATAGCGTTCCATTGCGGAAAATCGCTCCGTTCACCCCGGTTCCATGAGCCGCCGTGAACGACGATGACGCTCGCGCCATTATTCGCGTTCGATTGCGTCGGTGTATAAAAGTCGAATTCTAGTTCGTTGCCGTCGCTAGTTGCGAAGGCATGCGTCGAAGGAATCGGCGCGGAAGCTTTGCTTGTTAAGCCTGCGAAGTACCTTGTGAATGAGATCGAAACGCCATACTGTTTTGCGACAGAAAGAGTGCTGATCAGCGGATACAGCGAGATCATGAATGCAATTGATCCGAGTGTCAGAGTCGCGATATTTAGTTTTCCGCCGCCGCTAGCGAGCATATAAACGCAAGGAATTATAGCTGTTAAAGCCCATATTGCGATCCACAGACTCCATTCGCTCGCCGCGACAGCAAATAACCATATGAAATCCGCCGGTGCCGGAACTAGGATCCAAATCGCTGAAAGTAGAGCGATAAGGCTTATTGAAAAAAGCAGTATTTCGAACATACGATTCATTTCAGCCAAGAATACGCGAATCAAACAGTGAAGTCTAAAAGCTTGCGCGGTTTGTCGGGTAACTTTATATCGCTCAGATTCCGTTATAAGATGTCTGTATGAGTGTAATATTTGAGCAGACGATAAGACCGAATTCGGATCTGTTTATTAAACGAAACGATAAGAACGATCCGCGTCTTGGTGAGTTTGTCTCAAGTGATACTGGACAATATGATGCAGCCGAGATCGTTATACTCGGCTGCCCGCAGGATGAGGGCGTTATGCGGAACAATGGCCGCGCCGGTGCGGCGGAGGCTCCGGATGCGATTCGGCGGCAATTTTACAAGCTGACCACATTTAATATCAGGAAAAGGATATTCGATCTCGGCGATACGGCCCTGGGTTCCACACTTGAGGAGACGCATGAGACGCATTTTGCGATAGTGAAGCAGATTTTGGAGGATGGGAAACGCATTATCGTTCTTGGCGGCGGGAATGATATCTCGTATCCTGACGGCGTGGCGATGGCCGAGGTTTTTGGTCCGGAATGGTGGATCGCGGTCAATATCGACGCACATCTCGACGTCCGCATCGCCGAAGAGCGGAACAGCGGGACGCCGTATCGGCAGCTTTTAGAAGAAGATCATCTGCTGCCAAAATATTTCTACGAGGTCGGCTATCAGACCCATCTCGCCTCGCCCGTCTATTACGAATACATCCGCAACCTCGGCGTTAACCGCATTAGTTTAGAGCTTTTACGCTCACGCGATGAAGCCGATCTCGAACTGCGCGAAAACATCCGGCAAAAATTCATCGGCCACAGCTCCTCACTCAACACATTCTTCGGCTTCGATATGGACGCCGTCCGCTCGGCGGACGCTCCGGGAACATCAGCCCCATCACCACTGGGCTTGCGCGCCGGCGAGTTTATCCAATTAGTCAAATATGCGGCATCACTAGCCAACACAAAAATCATCGAATTCAGCGAGGTCAATCCGCGGTTTGATATAGACAATCGTACGGCCAAATTGGTTGCGATCGGTATGCATCGATTTTGTTCCGGCGTCGCGTAAAACTGACAGCCTGTTCCGTTCAGTACAGGTCGAAGGCAGACGGCGTAAGAGTTTACCCGGCTCGCTCATTTTTAAAATTCATGTTCGCGGTTGACACATCGAGACTCGCGGCACTCGACGGCGATTTTAGTGTTGCAGAATTAGAAAATCATCGGGCGGCTGCCGACCGTATATGTAAGGGCGGCAATGATGCCGGTGACATCGGGCGGCTTTCATTGGGTGAACGTTTCCGATGGCTGACTGCCCCGCGAAGTACCGTCCTTCAAATGTCTCCAGTCCATTCAGGATTAACCGTCGACGCCGATGAAACGCTGGCGGATTTGTTTGAGAAATTGGTCAAATAGGCCAGACGATACCGACCAGCCTCCCAAACTTGACAGTTTTGCCGCTTTTTGGGATTCTTATTGTTCGCATTTCGCTTGGAAAATCGCGAGGGTATAGTCTCTTAGCTCAGTTGGTAGAGCATTACCTTGACAAGGTAGGGGTCAGCAGTTCGAGTCTGCTAGAGACTACCATTTTTTGACAGTGGGCAGTTGGCGGTGGGCAGTGGGCAGAAAAAGATTTTTCTGATCACTGGGCACTGACCACCAACCACCACATTTTCCGATACGATGCTAACGAAGAACTTTGCTGTTTTTATAACTACTACGACACGCTTCTAATGGCGTGGAAATCGCGGTTTCTAATGATTCTGCAAAGCAAAGTCGCTCTTATCGGATCAAATCTATTTTAGCAGTAGTGGAACGAGTAAATCGTTAATTGTAAATAGTTAAAAGGTAAGAGAGGGCGGACATTTTCGTTTCAGCTTATCTTGTTTTTGAAACGGAACTGTCAAATAGAAAAGTCTATTTACGATTTACTATTAACTATTTACTGTCTTATGAGCGTACTGAATGTAAAATACGGCGATAATCAGCGATCGATACCTGCTCCTGCAACGGTTATTGATGTGCTGAAAGCGCTCGACCGTGATGTTTTAAAAAAATCGCTCGCGGCTAAGGTCAATGGAGTGGAAGTCGATCTAAATAGAGAGCTTAACGGAAACGGTGAGGAGCTTTTCATTGAGCCGATAACCATCGATACGCGTGACGGGCTTGAGGTCATCCGCCATTCGACTGCCCATTTATTGGCTGCCGCGGTGCTCGATCTTTTTCCGGGAACTAAGCTCGGCATCGGGCCGGCGCTCATGGACGACCCACGTTACGGATTCTATTACGATTTGATCGCCCCGCGAAATTTAACGGAAGACGATCTGCCCGTCATTGAAAAGAAAATGAAAGCGATGGCAAAGCAAAACCTTGCCTATCGCCGCGACGATATTGAAAAAGCAAAAATACTCGATATTTTTGCTGAGCGTGACGAACCGCTCAAACGCGAATTGATCGACGAGAAAGTTGAGGGTTCTGCGAGTGTTTATTACATTGATAATTCGCCATTCATAGATTTCTGTCTCGGGCCGCATGTGCCGCATACGGGAAAATTACAGGCGTTTAAGTTACTTGCTTTATCGGGTGCATATTGGAAAGGCGATGCCGAAAATGAGCAAATGCAGCGCATCTACGGCACGGCGTTTGCAAAACAGGAAGAGCTCGACGCTTGGGTCAAACAGCGTGAAGAGGCGGAGAAACGCGATCATCGCCGTTTGGGAAAAGAGCTTGATCTTTTTTCGATTTCGGACGACTATGGCCAAGGCTTGATATTATGGCATCCAAAAGGCGGTATCGTCCGCATGGAAATGGAGCGGCTTCTTCGCGAAGAGCTTGAAAAACGCGGCTACAGCTTTGTATTTACACCGCACATCGCAAAACGAGATTTGTGGGTTACCAGCGGACACGAAGGTAATTATTCCGATTCGATGTACGCACCGACAAGCATTGAGGACGAAGAATATCGTCTGAAACCGATGAATTGCCCGTTTCATATTGGCATTTATAAGTCATCGCCCCGCTCATACCGCGATCTGCCGCAGCGTTATTCGGAAATGGGAACGGTTTACAGAGCCGAGCTTTCGGGTACGCTTCACGGGTTGATGCGGGTGCGCGGATTTACGGTTGATGACGCACATCTTTTTGTGCGGCCCGATCAAATCAGCGTTGAAGTTTCGGATTGTCTGGATTTTGCGATCAAGGTTTTTGAGACTTATGGTTTTGAAAAAGTAAAATTTGAGCTTTCAGTTCGAGGTAGTGCGGAAAATAAAGGCTACCTCGGCAAAGACGAAGATTGGGTCGCCGCCGAAAAGCAGCTTGCGAGTGCGCTGAAAGAACGCGAAATCAAATACGAACGCATCGAAGGCGAGGCCGCGTTCTACGGGCCGAAGATCGACATTAAGATCGAAGACGCTATCGGACGCATCTGGCAGCTTGGAACGATTCAGCTTGATTTTAATCTGCCCGAACGGTTTGAGCTTGAATACACGGGTGACGACGGTCAGAAACATCGTCCAATCATGATTCACAGAGCTTTGTTTGGTTCTATCGAAAGATTCTTCGGCGTTTTGATCGAACATTACGCCGGTGCGTTCCCGCTTTGGCTTGCACCCGTGCAGGTTGCGGTGCTGCCAATCACTGATCGCATCAACGATTACGCGGAAAGTGTTGTCTTGAAATTGAAAAATGCGGGATTTCGCGTGGAATCGAATACGAAATCTGATAAAATTGGAGCGAAAATACGTGACGCTCAATTGCAGAAGATTCCTTATATGCTTGTGTTGGGCGATCAGGAACTGGAAAGTAGCCAGGTTTCTGTTCGCGAGCGAAAACAGGGGGACGTCGGTGCGATGTCGTTAGAAGCGTTCGAGGAGATGATTATGCGACAGAAAGAGTCGCGAAGTCTCTGAGACGGGGAGATTGTTTTAGGAGGCAAATATCGCTAGAAGATTTGGTGGAAACAGATATAAGCCGCGGTTTCGGGAGCCGTTGCACCGCACAAATGAGCGGATCAGAGTTCCGTCTGTCAGGGTTGTGACCGACGACGGCGAGACATTGGGCGTAATGGATACGCGTGACGCGATCAATGAGGCAAGACGGCGAGGGTTTGACCTGGTCGAGATTTCGCCGAACGGTAAACCCCCGGTTTGCAAGATAATCGATTACGGTAAATTCCTTTACGAGCAGAAAAAGAAAGCTCATGATGCAAAAAAGAAACAAGTTACCGTCGAGGTCAAAGAGATCAAGTTTCGTCCCGGCACCGACGATCATGATTTTGATTATCGGATGGAACGTGCCCGTGGCTGGCTCGAGGGTGGTGACAAAGTAAGGGCGACGATAGCGTTTCGCGGGCGAGAAATGACTCACCGCGAACTGGGGTCGAAAATATTAAAAAAATTGACCGCCGATCTGGCCGATCTTTCCGATGTCGAGGTTTTTCCAAAGATGGAAGGCTATCAAATGTTTACCATTTTTAATCCAAAAAAGGCTAAGGTTGCGGAAAAGAAACCAGCCGAAGCGGCCGTTGAGAAAAAAGCTGAAAAAGCGGTAAAGGTCGAAAAGGCTGAAAAACCTGCCGCAGCAAAAAAGCCGGTTAGAAAAGCGCCGGTAAAAGCCAAACCTGAGCCCAAAGACGACGACGAGATTTTCTAGACTATTGTAATGTCCGACAAACTTTAATATGTCGAACAAAGGAGAGTAAGAAATGCCAAAATTAAAAACACATAAAGGCGCTGCAAAGCGTTTTCGCTCGACTGCCTCTGGCAAATTCAAACGCGGCCACAGCCATGCCCGCCATATTTTGACCAAAAAGACGAGCAAACGTAAACGCAACCTCGACATCGACGTTTTAGTGTCGGAGGGCGACCAAAAACGCGTCGAAAAGATGTTGCCGTACGGAAGGGATTAATTAATTTGGGTTTTGGATTTTAGATCATGGAGATCCGTTGACTGGTTTTCAATCAAAATCTAAAATTCTAAATCGAATGACTGAAGGAGTGATAAAATGCCAAGAGCAAAACGTGGAAATAAGCGCTTAGAAAAGCGTAAAAAAATACTGGCCTTAGCCAAAGGCTATCGTGGAACAAAATCAAAATTGTATCGCTCGGCTAAAGAGTCGGTCGAGCGTGCGTTGAATTTCGCGTACACGGGCCGAAAACTGAAAAAGCGTGATTTCCGCAAACTGTGGATCGTCCGCATCAATGCCGCCTGCCGTCTGAATGACATCAAATATTCACAGTTCATTCACGGCCTAAACCTTGCCGAGATCGAACTGGACCGCAAAGTCCTCGCCGATCTTGCAGTAAAACAGCCGGAAGCGTTTGCAGCGGTTGTCGGACAGGCGAAAAGCGCGATCAGCAATAAATCACAGCCTGCGGCATAGATTCGTGATAGAATTGGAACGAGGTTTTTTGATAACAATCACATTTCCAAACCGTGAAACAGAAAAACGGGCCGTTGGCTATCTTCTTGGTCGTTTTTTAGGTCGCATTCTTAAAACGGGCGAGCATATTGTGCCTGAAGCGGCGCTTGAAGCACTCAATATGCAGGGCATCCGATTTACGGTTTTACGTAAAACGACATATGAACAGCACTTTGAGGCGATTCGAGATACTCCTCCCGTTGTAGCTTAACGACGGACGAGAAATATTCGGACGCTGTTTTAGAAGTTGTAGATCATTTCGGCTCCGTCAGCTACTATCATAATATTGCCGAAGGTCAATGGACTCATGAAGGAGCCCTATATCGCGACAATAGTCGAAAATCGTCGTTGATATTGCCGACACCGACGAAAATCGTCAATGGATGCGTGATTTCAAGTCTCGCTGGAAGGAAAAGCTCGGACAAATTGATCTTTGGCTTGTGAGTTACGAGATCGATATTGACTAGACTTTTCAGCTTATGGTCGAACAGAAAAATCATGTTGAAACAATAAGGAAAGCGTTCGAACAGGAGTTCGGACGCTTTGCTGATTTGAATTTTAATGGCACGGACCTCGTAGCTGCCGAGGCTTTGCTACGCGAGGTTGCGGACCTAAAGATCAAGCACACGGGTAAAAAGTCGGGCATAGCCAATGCGAAGAAACTTATTGGTAAGGTATCGGCTGAGGAACGTGGTGAGTTTGGCCAGTTTGTACAGTCTGTTGAAAAACAGATCTTCGAATCTATTGAAGCAGCGGAATCCAAGATAAAGGAACGCGTATCAAACGCCAAAACCGAACGCGAACGACTCGACGTCACAATTCCGGGCCGGCAGCCGCGGATGGGGCATTTGCATCCGATTACGATTTTACGGCAAAAGATCGAAGATATTTTTGTTTCGATGGGTTATACAATCGAAGACGATCGTGAGATCGAAACGGATTATTACAATTTCGACGCTTTGAACATCCCGCTCGGCCATCCGGCCCGCGAATCGCAGGATACTTTTTATACAACCGAAGGCTTTGCTCTTCGCTCTCAGACATCGACCGTTCAGATACGGGCGATGGAGCGTCGCGGTGTGCCGATTCGCATGATCGCGCCGGGCAAAGTTTTCCGCCGCGACACACCTGACATGACGCACGTGCCGATGTTTCACCAGATCGAAGGCCTTTGCGTCGATAAAGGCATCGCGATGGCCCATCTTAAAGGCACCGTAACGGAATGGCTGAAACGGCTTTTCGGCAAGGATACGGTTACGCGTTTTCGTCCGTCTTATTTTCCTTTCACCGAGCCTTCGGCCGAGTTCGACTTTTCGTGTTTCAAATGTCACGGCCTGGGAACAGTGGGCAGTGGGCAGTCGGCACCGGGCAGCAAAGACAACGCCGGTCCGCCCATCCGATGCCGACCGTGCAAAGGCTCCGGCTGGATCGAACTGGGCGGATCGGGAATGGTGCATCCAAACGTATTGAAGGCCGTCGGCGTCGACCCGCAAGTCTATTCCGGCTTCGCTTTCGGGTTTGGACTCGAACGCATGGCCGCGTTGATGTTCAACATCGACGACATCAGACATATGTTCGAAAACGATGTTCGTTTTTTGGAGCAGTTTCAGTAGTGAGCGGATTATTCCCAGAGATATGTGGGTAGTTGTGTGGAGCGCAATTAAACCATCGAATCGGCAATAATCACGCGCGGATGGACGGCTTATAAGGTTGAATTCGATCTATGGAGAATGTGTTAAAGTTGAGGACTAGGAGGAAATATGTCCGTAACAACAGTTGAAGGCATTGTTAAGAATGGAAAGATTCAATTGACCGAAAAGGTTCGTCTGCCCGAATCGGCAAAGGTTTTCGTTGTTGTGCCAAGCCTTGAAAAAAAATCTGCACGGATCGTGAGTCCGCGTCTGGTGGACAGCAGCAAAATGAAAGACTTTCAACGAGAAATTATCGAGATAGAAGATGATCAAGTATAGCAAGGCTTACGATCCTGCCGCGCCTTTGGCCAACATTACGCTCCAAAATCCAGACTCTCTTTTATCAGTACGGGACGTTTCCATGCTCCTTGACACCGGCTCGGATATAACGCTTTTACCTCGAAGTTTCTGTGAACGGATCGGCTTAAAAGTTTCGAAAACTAAATTCCTCGAACTCGAAGGTTTTGACCAGTCGAAGAGCATCGCCTATTACGTTCGGCTCGATCTTATTTTTCTCAACAAACTATTTCGAGGCAACTTTCTCGTCTATGACCAATTCGGAGGGAATTATTGGACGTGACATATTGAACGAATTTTCAATCATCCTTGATGGCCCTAAACTGGAATGGAAGGTGGTTGATGAATAAGGTTTATGAACATCAGCTACAACTGGTTAATAGATTTAATTGCGATTGATCTGTCTGCCGAGCAATTGGCGGAGCAATTGACGCGCGTTGGGTTGGCGGTTGAGGGAGCTCATCCTCATGGGGATGATTTTGTTTTTGATGTTGATCTGACGTCGAACCGACCTGATTGTTTGTCGCATTTGGGTGTGGCTCGGGAAATTGGGGCGATTAGCGGAAAGTTTCTAAACGCCGGGGAGCAGAGACGCGGAGAGAAATCACAGCTTCCATATCCCCCGATACTTGCTCCGGATGTAGTAAAAATAGAGGACTCGGAGCTTTGTCATCGTTTTACGGCTCGGATAATTAGAAATGTAAAAATCGGGCCTTCGCCTGATGGGCTGGTAAACCGGCTCGAAGCGATTGGTGAACGATCGATCAATAATGTTGCCGACATCACAAATTATGTAATGCACGATCTTGGCCAACCGATGCATGCCTTCGATCTGGATAAATTGGCAGAAAATCGGATAGTCGTCCGTCGGGCAAAACGCGGCGAAACAATCACGACCTTAGATGCGGTTGAGCGAAAGCTCGATGAAACCATGCTCGCGATCTGTGATGCCGAAAAACCGGTCGCAATAGCCGGCGTTATGGGCGGATTTGATTCTGGCATAACTGACAAAACTGTTAATGTGTTACTTGAGGTTGCAAGTTTTAGTCGAGAAAATATAAGGGCAACATCAAGGTATCTCAATTTGGCAACGGAAGCGAGCTATCGGTTCGAGCGTGGTGTAGATATTGAAAATCTTGTGCGTGCGTCGGACCGTGCTGCCGAACTTATATGTGATTTGACCGGCGGGGTTGCTTCGGAATTCGTCGACGTCTATCCGACAAAATTTACTGCAAACGAGATCGAATGTGCCGACATTGCCGCCTCAGTTCAGAGATTGACGGGTCTTGCGGTTGATGATTCAGAATGCGTTCGGATACTGGCCGCGTTAGGTATCTCGTCGAAAAAGGCATCTGACGCCCCAGATTTTACATCCCCAATTTTTTTGTCTCCATCATGGCGGCATGACCTCGCAATTGAAGAAGATCTCGTAGAAGAGATCGCCCGGCACACCGGTTATGAAAAAATCGAATCACGCCTCCCGCCCGCGTTTGGTGCCGGTGAGTATCAGACGAACGAGAGTCGGGAAAAAATGCTTCGGCAGGCACTCGTTAACCAGGGGTTTGACGAAGCTCTTTCTTACAGTTTTATTGATATTAAATTTGATAATATTTTTGAGGCGGTTCCCGGAGTTGTCGATGAGAGCACAGATGAAAAGTTTATTACGCTGCAAGATTCGGTGATCGACGGTGCGGTTCGTATGCGGCCGAGCCTGCTGTCTGGTTTGCTCGATGCAGTCAGGCTTAATTTTAATCATAAACGCCGTGATCTAAAGCTTTTTGAAATTGGTAAGGTTTTTGCGGCGAAAAGCGGCGTTGACAATCTGCCAAACGAGCAGAAATCTTTAGCCCTGGTTATTACCGGCAGCGAAATTTACGAGAATCGGGCTATGCCCGCTGGACAGTTAGATTTTTACGATGCTAAAGGTGCGGTAGAAACTGCTTTGGATGCGGCCGGAGTTAACGATTTTCACTTTACTTCCGCCGAGGTTAAACATCTGCGTTCAGGCCAGTCGGCGTCAATTTCATCAAACGGAAATATTATTGGCTTTGCAGGTCGGCTCAGCGATGAGATCGTCGAAAATTATAAATTCAAACAGCCCATATATGTCGCCGAGCTAAATTTAACGTCCGCTATGAATGTTCCGGTTAAAGCTGTTACATACCGGCTACCGGCTAAGTTTCCATCTGTTGTTCGTGATGTGTCTTTTATTGTTAACCGAAGAAGGTCGTATGCTGACATTTTATCAGCGGTAGCAGAACAGGATATTCGGCTTTGCACAAACGTCTTGTTTGTAGATATTTACGAGGGTAAAGGTGTGGCTGAGGATGAACGTTCCATAACAGTTAGATTGGAGTATCGCAGCCCGGACCGCACACTGACTGAAGGAGAGGTTGAGCTTTTGCATAAACAAATCGTTTCTCAAACCGAACGGAAGCTCGGGATAAAAACCCGTTCCTGAGATAAAGTTAATACTTTACTTGAAGTTTTCTTAAAAACTAAAGATAATAGAAAATCAGTTCTAGAAACCCCAATTGGAGACACTCCGAATGAATGCCTTAACGGGAATGGAAAAATTCTCGCACCTTGAGGACAAGATATACCTAACTATCGAGTTCGCGAAGAAAATGCGAGATGAAAAACAACGGTTAGAAAGTGAATCGACAGACTTAAAGCGTGACGCCGCAGATGCGATAGCGGAGAAAAAGGCGATAGAAGAAAAAATCGCTGTTTTATTATCTGAAAGAGACTCTATTCAATTAAAAGTCGAGGCGATGCTTGATGCGATGACGATGATCGATTCGGATGTTGCCGAAGCGGTTGGACGTTAAACTCGAAAAACGTATGTCGGAACAAACGATTAAAGTAGAAATTTACAACCAGACATACAGCATTCGCTCGGATGGTGATTCGGATGGCGATAATGAGTATATTCAGAAATTGGCCGAGTACGTTGATTCGAAAATGCGTCAGATTTCATACGGCACCAAAACGGTCGATTCGGTAAAGGTCGCGATACTCGCCGCCTTGCACATCGCCGACGAATATTACCAACTCATTGATAGTCAAAAACAGATCGACGAGCAGCTCGCAACCCGCAGCTCTGAATGCTCAGATATGCTCGACCGTATTTTGAAACAGCGAGACGTCGAAACTCACGTTCTCACAAAGTAAAAGTTAATCTGCAAATCGAATCTCGCGCCCTTTTTTTTGCGATTTAGTTCTTTTTACTTTTTACTTTCCACCGACTATGATAATATCCGAATTGGCGAAGGAATATGACTGTGATCCCCGTGACCGGACGCATACATAATTGAGCCAACATATGAATACCGGGAGGCTAACGCCGGTTTCGGTGCGTTTCTCTACGTGAAAAATCGCCATAGATATCGGCTCTGATGCCCCGCAAAGGCAGAATGCCACCCACCTGTAACTAACAGGTTCAATTCATACGTTCGAACGGTTTCCCGGTTCCCATTCGCCAACAAATTTATCAGAATTCCTGCGAAGGAAAATGAAGAAAGTTTCTATTTTCCGCATTTACGAAAATGGTTCAGACTCTTCGTTTTCGAGTTCCAGCCTTATTTCTTCGGACATTCTGGATGCTTCGAGAGCGAGTGGGAGTTCGGCGGTTCGGGCTGAGAGTTTTTTTAGGGCGAGCTGCGAATCGGCTAAATTACCTTCGCGGCTAGCAGCGGCCTCAATCATTTGCAGGCGTGATTCGGCTTCGTCCTGCATTAATTTTGCCTCTTCGTTGATACTACCTATTTTTTCAATATCTTTTTCGATTTCGGTTTGAAATTCTTCGGCTTTCGCACTCTTAAGGCTTTTTAGCGACTGTTGCCGCCGCTTAGCGAGCGAGAGTTCACGTCTCGAAGAGTTGATGATCCTAGTTGCCGTGAGTCTTGACGCAAGAGTTTCGCGGTATGCGTCGCCGAGCAGTTGGTCACGGGCTTCAACGGCTTTTAATGCACGTTTTTCATTCGATTTTAGTTCCTGTCGAAACCATTCAATCTCTTCGGCTTTGATACCGTCTGCGGCTATTCGCTCCCGTAACTGTTTGGTCCAGACTGAACGCTTTTGTATCAGGATCGCGCTTATAACAAGTCCTGATACTAAGCCGATCGCGGTTGCTATTATTCCAAAAAATAAAATTACGGCCGCCACGGGCGGGCCTGTCGAGGCCAGCAAAAGCAGAAGAAAAGTGATAATAGCAGGTACGGCAGGTAAAATCAGCGGGGCCGATACGGCTCCGGTCATAAGCTTTTTCCCGCGTCCATATTCGCTTCGTGTAATCTCGTACATACCGATCAGTTTTTCAAGTCTAGCGCATTCAAACCAAAATCGCGGAAACTAACCACGCATAATCGGCATCACAACCTTAGTAGTTACGGAATAGTGTATTATTAATCTTAAGGAAATCCATAACGTATGAAGAAACTGTGTGTTTTGCCGATCATTTTAGTTTTTGCGATGCTTGGTGTTGGGATTTTCGGTCAAAAATCTGAGCAAAGCCAAAGTGTCCGGACAGTTACGATACCTATTTCAATTTTTACAAAAACTGAGCTGCGAGAGGGCCAGGTCGAGGAATTTATACAGACCGACCGGCTCACAGTCAAAGAGGACAACGACGAACAGCAAATATTGTCAATTCGCAGCGTGAGCGATTCGCCGCTTTCACTCGCGTTGGTTATTCAGGATGACCTTGCAGTAAATTTTAATCTTCAGATTAAGGATATTAAGGAATTTATACGAAACCTGCCAAAAGGGACGCGGGTTATGGTCGCTTACAGCCGCAGCGGTTCGATTCAGGTACGTCAGCGATTTACCGAGGATCTCGAAAGGGCAGCTGATTCGCTGCGGATCGTTGCCGGAAGTTCAAGCCTGGCACCTCGAAGCCCGTTTGACCCGGTGAGGGAAGTTTTGGGTAAATTTGACGGTTTGCCGACGGGACGTCGAGCGATCTTGCTGTTTTCCGACGGGCTCGATACATCCAACGGATTGAATCTGGCGTCTATCTCACAGAGTTTCGATCTCGATCGGGCGGTACTAGAGGCTCAGCGAAAAAGCATCGCCGTCTATTCGTTTTACTCGCCGACGACCACTACGGACGGCGGTAATTCTATATTTGTTCTCGCCGGTCAAGGAGCTCTCAATAAATTGTCTGAAGAAACCGGCGGACGCGCATATTTTCAGGGATCGATCGCTCCGATCAGTTATTTGCCTTTCTTCCGTGAATTGGTGGTCGCATTAAACCGCCAATTTTCGCTCACTTATCTTTCGACACACATGAAAAAGGGTTATCACAAAGTTGAAGTCGAAAGTACAAATCCTGAGGTAAAGATCGACCATCCGAGAGGTTACTATTACCGGTAAAGCATTTTGGGTATCCGCGAATCGCAAACCTGACAAACGGCGACCTCTTCCTTGATCAGTAATCCGATCCAAAACAGAGGAAAAAAAACGATAAGAAGTATGGCAAATGTTATCCATCCCGCCGATGAGATTCGGCGCTCTATCCGCGGCATATACTGGCCGCCGCAATTTTCGCAATGGATTGGGCCGGAGAGCGGATAAGCTTGCTGATAGGTCAGCGGAGCCGGACGGTAGCTCTGATTCGTCCGATTCAACTGGTTTGTTAGTTGCTGAGCGTTGTCGATCGGGATGGTCTTACGTGCCTCGTTTTGTGTCTGGAACTCATCCGTTTGCCACGCATACGGTCTCGGAGACGAATAGTCGTAAGGATTTTGGACGCGCGGTACTTGTTGAACGGCAAACCGCGTTCCACAAAATCTACAGAAGTGCGTTTCGGGTGTATTCAGTTTTCCGCAGTTTTGACAAGAATTCATATGCTCACATACGAATATAACAGACAATTGTTCGATTATCGAACTCTTGCCGTGTGCTGAAGCTATGGAAACCATTGGGCGTGTACATACTCTTTGGTAGCCGCCACCAACGCGCAGGCGGTGCTGAACTGATCTATCTAATTCCTTTTTACGACTGTAATTGTGACCTCGGCCGGATATTGTTTTGAATGGTGAACCGCATTGCGCGCGATCACGCTTTTTATCTCATCATAATTTTTACCGCCCGTGTTGAGATTGCGGTCGAAACGCGGAAAATTGCTGCTTGATATTTCAATTCTGATCCGGTGGCCGGGTGCGAAATAGTTGCTGGTCGTCATCGGTTGAAACTTTACCGGATAGATTTTGCCAGTTTCCATCCAGGCCAAGGGTTTATCATAACCGTTGCGGTAACGCATACGCTGTATTGTTTCGTCCAGGTTCCAGGCCTTTCCCTGTTCATCGACGTCGATCAGCTTGACCGTAAAATCCGTGTCTTTTGCGTCAGACGAAACGTAGAGGGTCACGTCTATCGGGCCGCTCAGCTCGATCCCTTCTTTAAGCACTTCGGAACTGTAAACCAGAATGTCAGGGCGTTCCTCCATCTTACTCTGATCGAACGAGCCGCCCGAGACCGCATTCCCCGTGCAGCAGACATTTCCGCCGTATGAGGGAACCGGATTCATCGGATCGTAGTCAAATTCGTCCGGCATATCGGTCGCCGGCGGTGCCGCAGTTAATTTTCCGTCACCATTAAGAGTGTTAGCCTTTCCGCTGCTCGAAAGATAAAATTTTACTTTTTCGGCTCCCTTTGGCGGCCATGACTCGGACGCCTGCCATCTATTGCTGCCCATTGTAAAATATTGGACCTTTGGCATTTTGAGAATGTCGTTCTGTTCACCCTTCAAAAAGTGGTCGAACCAGCCGTAGGTCAATGCATTGTAATCGAGCCGGGCATCGCCCATGCTTCGTTGCCCAACTACGGTATTCTCGGTCGCTCTCGTATAACTGCAGTGAAGTACCGGCGCGATCACGGCATATTGTTTATCGGCAATATCCGGGCTGGCTGTTTTACGTACGTGATTATAGGCAGCCAGATTTGGGCCGACCGAAACGTCATACCAGGACATAAACCAGAATCCGGGAATATTGATTTTCATGTTGTCGTGAAACAGGCCTCCCCGGTACCATGCTGGATCGTTTGGCGTCCTTTTGATCATCGCTCCGCCGGTGTCAACCGGCATTTCATCCGCAAAAATCCCGCGCGGCCCGCCGACAGCCTTAATAATGTCCATTTCCGGAAGGTGACGAAGGGCTTTTGACCAGTCAACGGGCGGTGCTTGTTGAGCCAAATCAAATGATTTTGACGCACGTATCAGATCCTCATTAGTTGCATCGGCCGGAAATACCGGACGAACCTGATTCTGCTGGCCGTAAAGCCAGGCAATAAACAACATCTGAACCGCCCCGCCGCGATACCAGTTTCCCTGCTCATAATACGGCCCGACGCGCCCGACACCGGCTCCAAAACCCTGTGGAATCATCGTCGTAAAGCCCGGATTTCCACGCGCCGCGACCGCCAATTGCCATTCGGCGGTTGACGAGCACCCGATCGTCCCGACCTTCCCGTTTGACCACGGCTGCGAGGTCATCATCGAAATTGCATCGTCGCCATCGGTCGTCGGCGGCCCAAGAATGTCGTAGCTGCCCTCGGAGAAAAAATGACCGCGCTCATTCATTACAACATACGCATAGCCGCGTTTTACCGCCTCGAGTATCGTCGTCATATCGCGCGGTGCTCCGAGCCTGACATCCCAAAAATTAAAGTTGTACGGTGTTCGGGAAAAAATGATCGGATATTGTTTTGTATTGTCTTTCGGTCGATAAATATCAGCGGCCATCCGCTTGCCATCGCGCATCGGCACCATCACCTTGCGATAAATAGCCGCAACCGACTGAAGTTCGTTCTCGATCGCATTTCTTCTTGCAATCAATTCAGCATTCGCGGATGCGGGGGTTTGAGCAAATACTCCGGGAATTAAAAAACCCGCGCAAAACAGAAAAAACACCAAGGCAATTGATATAGTGGATTGGCCAAAGTTTTTTAAACACATAAATTATCCTCAACAAAAAAGCAGAATTTCGACTGATTTGAAATCTCAAATTTGAAATCGGGACTGCTCAATAATAATCCTGCAAGAAGTCTTATCATAGTCCCCTGTTCAAGCGAACAAAGTCGTACAAACGTATCAGGGTTAAGATGTTTTTGGTACACCCGGCATGATTCGAACATGCGACCCCTTGATTCGTAGTCAAGTACTCTATCCAGCTGAGCTACGGGTGCACACAAGGCGGAAGAATTAGAATACCCATCGACGGGCGGTCGTGTCAAGAATCCGAATTGACTCACGAAAAATCTTGATGAAAGTGAATCGTTGCGCATAAGCCTTGTGAGCGGCATTGGCCGCAAAGCGTGCCGGAGAAACTCGGTTTTTTTCAAATTGATAAGCCTGCATAGATAAATTACCTCTAAAAAGTATTTTGTTACGATAAAACAGCGGATCTGTTTCACTTTGGAACAAGAAAAAGTTTTGTAAAGCATTGTAAACATTGTGGTTCTGGTTTCGTGTTTCATTTCGGTGTTCCACTTTGGAACACGAAAAGGCCTTGTAAAGTATTGTAAACATTGTGGTTACGGTTTCGTGTTCCATTTCGGTGAATATAGTGTGGTTTTTTGAAACATAAAAACAGATCTGTTTCATGATGGAACACGAAAAAGTTTTGTAAAGCATTATGAACATTGTGGTTCTGGTTTCGTGTTTCATTTCGGTGTTCCACTTTGGAACACGAAAAAGCCTTGTAAAGCGTTGTAAACATTGTGGTTGTGGTTTCGTGTTTCATTTCGGTGAAATGTAGTGTTCCAAGTGAAACATTTGTTTCAATTTGTGACAGCAGGCAATCTTATTGTGTACAGTCTGCGATATAATATATCATAGATGATACATAATTGTCAATAAATATTTGGGATTTTGCATTCAAAGAAAAACGAACAATATGAACAATGTTAACGTTGGCGGTAGTTGATTTATTTTTATCTTGAGGTGGCTTTAGCCGTCTTTTCTGAGCGTAGTTACTGTACGGAAAATCAAACTTTTCCGCAAATAGACTGGCCGCGGCGGCATGGCCGCAAACAATGCACCTGGCGAAAGAACCCAGTCGCTATCGCTTCCGGTTCTGACCCGCCGGTCAGCGGCGGCGCTCGCGGCTAGCCGCGTGCAAAGATTATTTTTGAGATAATCACCACGTTAGCGTGAGAAGTAGCCCTGACGGGTGCGTGAGATGAGGTCTGGATTTTTAACGTCGATCCTGATCGCACGCCATTTGCCGTCGCGTTTGCTGTTTGTCGATTGATATTCGACGGTGTAGAGTGTCCGCAGATCTGCGGCAACCTGGGCGTAGAGGCGTCCCATTTCTTCGAGACGGTTTATGGTATTCAGCGTGCCGCCGGTGCGGTCGGCGACGATTTGCAGCCTTGACCTCGCTGCCTTAAACATCGCGGTCTGACGCAGTGTCGGATCGGCCAACCTGTCAGGGTCGCCCGTCGGCAGTGCGAGCGGATAAATGGTTACCCCTTGTGCGTCGGAGCGGTTTAAGGCACGGTTTAGAATTTCGCTTGTTTCGGGTTTGATCGCGTTTGGCACTTGTTCGTCCGTCAACGGAGCAAGAAAATCACGATCGCGGGTCTGTGCCGCCGTGTCAACGCCATCGGTAAGCACGATTATGGCTTTTCGACGGCTTTTTTCTTTGGAAAGTTTCTCAAGAGCGACTTCGAGAGCATTAAAAAGCTGTGTCTTTCCGCGGCCGTTGGCAAGTTCGATGGAATTTCCGATCGTCCGTCTGTCGCTGGTAAAATCGTTCCGAACGCTCACTTTGTCGGAAAATTCAATAACTGCGACTCGATCCACAGGCGACAGAGCGTCTATAAATCGAAATGCGGAAGCCTTTATCACCTGTCTAAAACCAAGTGTCGATCCGCTCATATCAAGGATCATCACGACGCTAAACGGAGCCGAGCTTGGCTCAAGCCGCAATATTTCCTGCTCTACGCCGTCTTCAAAGAGTTCAAAATTTCCTTTATCAAGGCTGGTGACCGGCCGACCTTTTTGATCGACCACGCCGACATTCAATCTGACGAGCGACGAATCTATGCGAATTGGATCGTCGTCCTGCGCGGCCGCGCCGATGACGGATAAAAATAATACAGCGAGGAGAAATAAACCCTTTGAAAAGTACATAATGAAATGTTAGCAATTTGACGCGGAATGACGAAGTCCGGTTGCACGCCCTTAAATTGCCTTAAAATTTTTGTTGACATGAGGTTGAATTTGTTGAAGGTCAAAGGCAACAATCTTGTGCAAAGATCGCCATAGGCCTTGGTATCGCGGCTGGGGTGATATTGTTTCTTTTTGCACTTACCGGCTTCGAATAGGGTGGCGAAATAAATCGATAACGCAGACCGATACATCGATCTGCGCTTGATTTACGCAACTGGTGAAAGTGTTAGTATTTCGGCACTCGGGGATCGATCTCGTTTGACCAGGCGGTTATGCCGCCGGCCAGATTTTTTAGGTTGCCCTTAAAGCCGGCGTGCTGCATAAATTCGATCGCGTGCGCGCTGCGGCCGCCCATTTTACAGTAGATAACTGTGTCCTTTGTATCGTCGATTTCGCCCATTCGTTTTACGACCTCGCCGAGCGGTATCAGTTTGGCTCTATCAATCCTTGCGAAGGCAAATTCGTCCGGCTGACGAACGTCGATCAGTTGAATATTGTCACCGGCGTCAAACAGAGCCTTTAATTCTGAAGCAGTTATCACTTGCATTGTTGAAAAACCTCTCTTTAAATTTTCCCCCACTCTATCATCGTTTGTATAAATTACATAACTCAAAACCAGGCTTTTCAATAACCGAAAGCCTGACCGCACACATTTACAGTTGACAAAAATTTACACACGAATATGCAGGTGAATTTCTCTCGTGTTGTAAAATACATACTTAGACGGCTATCTTATGTGGCGAATTTACTTAAAAACTTCTCTCTCCGTTGCCCTTTTCCTGGCGACGATCTCCTGCGGATCTTCATCGTCAACCAGCGTGGAAGGCGGCAATTCAAACAGCGAAGCGGGTGCGCAAGGGGGCGTTGTTTCAATCTCAGTCGGTAAAAGCGAGTCGCGCGATATTGCGGCGGCGATCCAGGCGACCGGGAGCGTGATTGCGGACGAGACGTCAGACGTTGCTCCCAAAACGGCCGGTAAAATCGCTAATCTCTCAGTAAATGCGGGAGAATTTATATCCGGCGGCTCGATAATTGCTCGAGTGGACGACCGAGACGCACGGCTACAGCTTGCGTCGGCACAGGCGGCTGTGAAAAAAGCACAGGTTTCAGTCGCGCAGGCCGAGGCACGGCTGGGGCTTGGGCCAAACGGTAAGTTTAACGCTTCGGCGGTACCCGAAGTGCGTGCGGCAAATGCCAATTACGAGCAGACGCTTGCTGAATTAAAACTGGCCGAAGCAAACGAAAAACGTTATCGCGAACTTATCGAATCGGGCGATGTGGCAATGATAACCTACGAGACTTTCAGAACAGAACGCGACACCGCGCGAACCCGAGCCAACGCCTCGCGTCAGAACCTCGATGTTGCAATAAATACGGCCAGACAGAGTAACCAGGCGATCGCAGCCGCCAGGGCCGACGTCGTATCGGCCCAGACTTTGGTTGCCGAGGCCCAGCAGGCAATTACCGACACAATTATAAGAGCGCCTTTTTCGGGTTTTGTCAGCAGCCGGGCTGTCGCCGTCGGTGAATTTGTCTCGACGGCGTCTGTTGTAGCTACAATTTTACGGACGAATCCGATAAAAATAGGAATACAAGTGGCTGAGGCCGATCTGCCTTTTGTTGTACTCGGCCGGGGAGTTTCGGTTTCGATCGATGCGTATCCTGATCGCAGTTTTGCAGGAACGGTCACAGCCATTAGCCCGGCCGTTGATCCGGCTTCGCGTTCTGCCGTTGTCGAGGCGTCGATAGAGAACGGCGATAATGCTCTTCGTCCCGGGATGTTCGCCACGGTGAGAATCAACAAAGAAGGCGGTGGCAAGGGCGTTTTTATTCCGAAAACGGCTGTTTACAATGACCAGGCCACACAATCTTTTAGAGCATTCGTCATTGTTGACGGGGTTGCAAAGCTGCGCGTTATTCAGCTCGGGCCGGAAGAGGGAGACAGCGTTCAGATATTGGACGGCCTTAGCGCCGACGAGGTGGTCGCCACAAGTAATCTGGATCAGCTTTTTGAGGGAGCGCGGGTGGCATCGTAAGGGGAGCGAGTTAAAGTTAAAAATCGTTCAAATTTCCTTTTGTTTGATTTTTAACATTTAACTTGCAAAATTATATGCAATGGTTAGCTGAAGTATGTGTTCATCGCCCTGTATTTGCGACTGTTATCGTTTTATTTTTGACGGTTGTCGGCGGATTCAGTTTTTTTACGCTCGGTGTTGATCGCTTTCCAAAGATCGACCTGCCGACGATCTCGGTAAGGACCTCGAATGACGGAGCGGCGCCGGAAGAGATCGAAACTGAGATAACCGACGTTGTCGAGGGCGCTCTAAATACCGTCCCCGGCGTCGAAGAAATGCGGTCGAGCTCATCCCGCGGAAGCTCAAATGTGACTCTGACCTTTAATCTCGAAAAAGACCCTGACGTCGCCTTTCAGGAAATACAGCAAAAACTCAGCACCATTGTCAACCGCCTTCCCGAGACCGCTGATCCACCTGTTGCACAAAAGAGCGATCCCGATTCGCAGCCGATCCTGATGTACACCATCAGTGCTCCGCGCAATATCATTGAACTCACCGAGCAGGTCGAAGAACTGGTTGTAAAAAGGATCGAAAGCTCCGACGGCGTTGCTGAGGTCTTTATGTGGGGAGCCAGAACGCCGAGGGTGCTCGTCAGCGTCAACCCCGACCGGCTTCGTGCGTTTAATCTGTCAGTAACGGAAGTGACAGCGGCGATTCGATCACAAAATCAGGAATTGCCGGGCGGGAACATCGTCGAAGGCCAGCGAACACTCGGTGTACGCACTTTGAGTAAACTGACCGAGGTTAATCAGTTCAATGAGATCGTGATAGCGACCCGTAACGGGTTTCCGATAAAGATCAAGGATATAGGCGGCGTTACCAGGGCCGGAGCCGAACCGAGCTCAGCGGCGTCACTTGACGGCGTAACGTCTGTATCGGTCGGTATCCGTAAACAGGCCGGGGCGAACACAATCGCGGTTATAGGCGGTGTTAAAGAGCGAATGGCGACGATCATTCCGAATTTGCCGACGGATATGAATGTGGCCGTCATCCGAGATCAGTCCGAGTTTATACAGAATTCGCTAAACGCTATCGAGGAGCATCTGATTCTCGGTGCGATTTTTGCCGCGATCATCGTTTTTCTTTTCCTTTGGAATTTCCGTTCGACCCTCATTGCCGCGCTCGCGATACCGATCTCGATAATTGCCGCTTTTGCTGCGATTGCCGCGTTTGGTTTTTCGCTTAATCAAATGACGATGCTGGCTCTGACGCTGATGGTTGGCATTGTGATCGATGACGCGATCGTGGTACTCGAAAATATTTATCGGTTTGTAGAAGAAAAAGGAATGGACCCATTCCGGGCTGCAATCGAAGGTACGCGCGAGATCGGGCTTCCGGTTTTGGCGACAACCCTTTCGCTTCTTGCGGTGTTTATTCCGGTCGGATTTATGACCGGTATCGTAGGCCGGTTTATGTCCTCGTTCGGTTTGACCGCGGCGGCGGCCATTGCCGTTTCGCTGGTCGTTTCGTTTACCCTGACGCCAATGCTGGCGGCACGTTGGATAAAGAGGAAGGGGCCGGAAACCGGAAGACACGGTGACAGAGAGAATTTCGAGCCGGAACATGAAGCGTCCGGGTTTCGAGACGACGGAGGTGAACGCGGTATAGATGCATCTACATCTCGTTCAACCCAAATGCCGAAATCCGAAAACCGAAATGACAGCAAGTCCGGTTGGTTTTACAGTAAGATCGACGAGACCTATACATGGCTCCTGCGTTTGTCGATGCGGTTTCGGTGGGCGGTTGTTCTCATTTGTGTGGTTACGGTCGCCTCGATCTATCCGTTATTTAGTTTTGTCGGAATGGCGTTTTTACCGGACGAGGACGAATCGCTGTATCAGGTCAACGTCCGCGGCCCACAGGGGACCTCCTTATCCGCCACTCAGTCAATTCTGGACCGGATCGCACGCGATATCCGCGGCGAGGTCGCCGGTGTTAAGAATACGCTCGTGCTGGCCGGATTTGGGCGTGGCTCGGGGTCGAATAACGGTTTTATCAATGTTGCGCTCGTACCGGTTTCTGAAAGAGAGAAATCGCAGGCCGAGCTGATAAATCAAACTCGTCAGATCGCAAAAAAATATTCGTCAAAAGATTATCAGGTAACGGTTTCCGCCTCGTCGTCGATCGCCGGCAGCATTGGGCTTGGCCGCGGCGGTTCGGGTGTAGGTTTGTACATCGCCGGGCCTGATACCGGCAAACTCACCGAATATGCAGACGCCCTGGTCGAAAAAATGAAGCAGGATCCGATCTACCGTGACCCCGATACGTCTATTGAAGTTGGAAATCCGGAAATTCGCGTCGTGATCGACCGCATTAGGGCTGCGGATCTCGGTGTACGGGCGGGCGATGTCGCGCAGGCTCTAAATATTCTCTCGGCCGGGCAGATCACATCGACATTTAGCGAAGGGTCCAAACAGTATGACGTCATCGTCCGTGCCGAGGAGAAATTTCGTCGCGACCGGAGCAATTTCAGATACTTTACGGTTGCCTCGTCAAACGGCGGGACGGTCGATCTCGAACGTGTCGTTAAGATCGACGAGGGCGTCTCACCGTCGTCAATCAACAGGCTCAACCGCCAGCGGCAGGTCACGGTTTCGGCCGGTTTGCCGCCAAACACATCCGAATCGGATGCTATTGCAAAACTCGAACGGTTCGCAGATGAACTGAATATGCCGGCCGAGTATCTGACCGGCGTAACCGGACAATCAAAAGAGCTGCAAAAGGCTTATGAGGCTTTTCTGTACGCATTTTTGCTCTCATTTGTATTTATGTATCTGATTTTGGCGGCTCAGTTCGAATCGTTTATCCATCCGGTTACGATCTTGCTGACCTTGCCGCTTTCGATACCGTTTGCGCTTTTGTCCACTGCGCTTGCGGGACAGACGCTTAATATTTTTTCGGCACTTGGCATTTTGCTGCTTTTCGGAATTGTCAAAAAGAATGCGATCTTGCAGATTGATCACACAAATACGCTTCGCGCCAAAGGTATGAATCGTTACGATGCGATAATACAGGCAAACCGCGACCGTTTGCGTCCGATCCTGATGACCACGCTTGCTCTCGTTGCCGGGATGATACCGTTGACGCTCGGAACCGGAGCGGGAGCGGCGACAAACCGGTCGATCGGAATACTTGTCGTTGGCGGCCAATCGATGTGTCTGCTGCTGACACTTTTGGCGGTGCCGGTCTTTTATTCGCTGTTTGACGACGCCCAGGAAACCAATATTTGGCGGTCGCTGACAGGCTTTGGACGGAGTATTTTTACCTCATTATGGCGTCGGAAAACCAAGGCTGACGAGTCCGAAAAGGAAGAGGCGACCGCATAGTTTTTAGATGTATTTAAATTTTAATCAAGCTAAATGGGTCACGGCGCGCGTTTTAATGGGCGTCGTTTTATTGTTGCCGTCAATTGCGGTTCTTGCTCAAAACCCGGTGCAGACGCCATTGCCTCTGCCGAGCCCGCCGCCTGACCAGGCACCGCCTGTGCAGCGTGATTTTCAATTTCCGGTCAGGCCGCTGCCGAGCGTCGATCGTGTCGGGGTTGATCTCAGCAACCAATTGTCGTTGACTTTGGAACGAGCCATCGAAATGGCTCTCAGCAACAATAACGACATCGACGCATCGAGAAATGTCGCCCAGATCTCCGATTTCGATCTCAAGGAAGTCAGAGGGGTTTATGATCCGCTGCTGGCTTCTGAAGGTTTTTACGAAAGCCTGACAACCCCGACAGCTTCTGCCATCGGCGGTGCAGTAAACGGTGCGGTTACCCTAACGCGATTTTTCGGATCGGGCGGCGTTACCGGATTTACGCCATTTTACGGCGGCAGCTATTCAGCACTTTTTAATTCGTCGCGGACGACAACCAGCAATACAAATTCTTTTCTGAATCCGCAATTTCCGGCCCTGCTGACCTTTGGATACACACAGCCTTTATTTCGTAATTTTAAGTTTGATAATAACCGCCGTCAGATAGAGATCGCAAAAAAGAACATAAACTTAACAGACTCACAGCTTCGTATGCGTGCTATCGAGATTGTCACCGGCGTCGAACAAGCATATTGGGACCTGGTTTTTGCCCTTAGAAATTTACAGGTGCAAACCGACACGCTGAGACAGGCACGCGAGCAACTCGAAAGTAACAAACGGTTGGTCGCCAATGGTGTACTTGCCCCGATCGAGCTTGTTGCCGCAAATGCACAGATACTTACATTCGAACAGAATATTTTTGCCGCTCAGGAAGCCATAACCCGAACCGAAAATATCCTGAAAACGCTGTTTTTATCCGATCGCAGTTCATCTGAATGGTCGCGGCCATTGACGCCGGTTTCGCCGGTCGCCATTGACGCGCCTCGTATCGGTCTTGAAATTGCCCTGACCGAAGCGATAAGGAACCGTCCCGAGATCACACAGCTCGACGTGACGGCCGATATAAACCGCATTGATCAGCGATATTTCCGCGATCAGACAAAGCCGCAAATAGATATTATCAGTTCGTACACGTCGCAGGGCCTTGCCGGAAGTGAAACGGCTGCGGCATTTAACCCGACAACCGGTGTTAGCCGCGTACCGCCTAATCTGGTCGGCGGGCTTATTTCTTCGCTCGGCAATCTGGCCGCTCTCGATTATCCGTCGTATCGCGTCGGCGTCGCAGTTTCGCTGCCGTGGGGAAACAGGGTCGCGGAGGCAAATCTGGGTCGTTCACTTGTCGAGGGAAACCGGATCGCAAACACCCGAGCGCAAGTGGAACAAATCGTCGAGGCCGAGGTGCGCAATGCCATTCAGGCTTTGCGTTCGGTCGAATCACGTCTCGAATCGGCAACGATCGCCCGTCAAGCCGCCGAGGAACTCTATTCAAGCGAGGAACGTCTTTTTCGCGGCGGGACAAGTACATTTTTTCTTGTGGCAGAACGCCAAACCGACCTCGCCAACGCACGCATCCTCGAACTCCAGGCTCAAACCGATCTCAATAAAGCGATCTCCGAATTTCAACGCTCGATCGGGAATACGCTGACTGTCAACAACGTTACCGTATCTAAATAAACCGGCCGTTTATACTTACTCGAGGCATTCTGAAAAAACACAAATAAAAATGGCCGGCTGCTTAAACGCAGCCGGCCGGTTTACGTCATCGGTATTTTTATGTTACCGCGAACTAAAGTTCGACGGAGACGTCGAGGTGATCGTAAACTGCGAACCTCTATCAAGCTCCAGATTATCGCGTCCCTGCAAGACCACTGATCCCGCACCGGCTCCTGCTCCGACGCCGGCTCCGATCGCCGCACCCGAACCGCCACCGGCGATAGCACCAATTATTCCACCGAGAATTGCGCCAATCCCGGCTCTCGTAATCGTTTTTGTGGTTTGGCTGTCGTCGCGTATCGTGCCTTCATTATTTATGTCGATGATATCGCCGTCAGTTTTGCGAACCTGCTCGACAATTCCCGCAAACCGGTAGCTCCGGCCGTCGCGCAAACGGATCGAGTTAAAACTCAGCGATAAATTTGCTTTACCGGAAATGACGCCTGACTGTTCGCCGATCACACTGCCTTCAATAATTGCACCGTTATATTGTGACGGCGATGTTACCGTCATCGAAAAACGATCGCCGTTTTTCGCGGTTCTGGTCGAAAGCGGAGCGTCGAGCGTCGCGGTCAGCCCTGTGTTATTTGGCACGATAAAGCTGTTAACGATATTGCCGCCCGTATTAGACGGGAAACCGTTCGAATTGAACTGAGCCGTGGGGCTTGTTCTGTCGTAGAGACTCATTACCGTGACCGTTTCATTACGATTATCAAGATAGATTCTACGTGTGACCCGCAGCTGGCCGTTATTAACCGGCACAAAGCTGACATAGTAATCGTTACCGGGGTCGCCCTCGTAATTAATCGTCAGATCGTTGTTGGTCGCGGTAATACTTGTTATGACGTTTCGGCCGTTAGGCAAAACTTCAGATCGTCTGACACCGTCGGCGTCGAGTACTACGGGCTGCGAAATAGTAGAGGCCATTGTGACCTGCTGGCCGCGTTTTTCAAAGATCAATGTTTCCGGCGAGGCTAAACGGCGTTCAAGATTATCACGGACGCGGTCACGCTCGTTAACGTTATAATTCGCACGTGTTATTTCTCTATTGACAACGTTTGTGACGTTATCACTTTGACCACGGTTAAGGCGGTAGGTACCCGTCAAACGCGAATCGAGGCTGCCGATAGCTCCGTTGTCGATTACCGGACCGTTCCAATTCGAGCTTACCCTGTAGTATCTGGCCAGGGTGTTTAGATCAGCACGAATTTCAGTCCATGATCTTTCGGCAGCTGCCGAGAGCCGATTATTTTCGACAAATCGATTGACAAACACAGCCCTGTTAAGTACTTCCTGAACATCAAGCGTTGTCGAGCGGCGGGCCGAAAAATTGTTTCTCAGACGGTCAGTCGCGTTCTCGAAATTCTCGATCATAAAATTGATCGAATCTTCACGATTTGTGCCGTCTATTTGGCTGTTATTCAAATTGCGCCCGACCTGTGTCTTAAACCGGTCTGTCCTATTCTCGATCTGTCTCAAAACGCCGCGAATCTGTGTATCGGTTCCAATATAGACGTTCCGCCCGACGCCGACCGTCGGAATTTGGTTCAAGTTTGGAGTGACCCGATAATAACCGGCCAGCGTGTTTAAATCAGTTTGAAGTAGTCTCCATGTTCTCTGCGCACTAGCGGACTGGCGGTTATTTCGGGTAAAATTGTTTATAAACGAAGCCCGCCGCAATACTTCTTCGACGTCAGCGGCAGCCGACCGACGAGACGAAAAATTATCTTTCAGGTTATTGGTCGCCGTTTCAAAGTCAGCGATAAACGCATTTATCGAATCTTCACGCGCAGTGCCATCGATGCTGCTGTTGTCCAAAGCCCGATCGACCTGGTTCTTAAAGGTATCTGTCCTGTTCTCGATCCGATTCAAAAGATTTTGAACCTGCCGATCGGAAACGCGGTAAGCACGTGTCTGTGCGTGTAACGTTCCACCTAACGATATTAAAATACTGAATACTGCAAAAAATGTTATTTGTTTTAATTTAACTCTCATGATTTCCTCTTTGTTGTACACTAAGTTTTGACCTTGTATCGACATCCCGTTGTGATTACCCACCACACTAGCGGGTATCCACCTCCCGGTAAAAAAAAATGCCGAAATATTTTTAACTTGATAGCTCTTTTATAGCTGTTGTCTGGCGGGAGATCGTTTTTTCGACTTCTTAAATGAGGGGAACATTTAAGTATTGAGCGGCGACCGTAAGATCGCCCCACATACAGGCAATGGTATTTAGAATCCGCCTGTTGACTTTTGACCGGCACCGGCCCTGTTTGATTTGAGATCGGCTTCTCTTTGAACGTCCGAAATCGCGTCAGAAACCGCTTCCGACGTAGCTGAAACAGCTTCGCGACCAGCGTTCAGGCCGGTATTCAATGTCTCAGACGCTGCCTCAGATGCTTTACCATAAACCTCATCGGCCTTGTGTTTGACCTTTTCAACCGCCTCTATCGAACGGGTTTTCAACTGATCCGCTTTTTCTTTCGTCGCATCCAAACCCTTGCGGGTTACGTCCGCTATATCCGAACGCAGCTCATTGCCCGACTTTGGTGCAAACAATAAAGCCAGAATAGCTCCAATGCCGCCGCCCACTAAAAGGAATGTGATACCGTCACGCACCTTCGTCCCAAATCCATTCTCAGTCTGACGAACATCATCGTACGACCGAACGTCATCATAATTGCTATTTTCTCTCATTTTATTTATCTCCGCTGAATCTTGCATACTACTTTCCAACTTCTATACTGACAAAGAAATAGATTCCCGTCTGTATGATAGAACACACAAGCGACGATCTATTTTTTAAAATTTGATTTAACCGTGATTAGAGATGTATTGGCCGAGAACTTTGTTGTAGAGAGCAGTTTCAATTTTATAGCATTCACACGCTGTATTTTCCATACCTTTTCGATCAAGCAGTTTGATTTTACCGCGTGAATATTTGATCAGTTTATCTTCCTGTAATTGGGCGGCTGCTAAAGAAACGGTTTCGCGGCGAACCCCGAGTGCCTGTGCGATCTGCTCGTGCGTCAACAGAAAAATGTTTGATTTTTGCTTTTGATGGTCATGGACGTAAAGCAAAAATCGGCAGAGTTGCTGTTCTACAGAATGAAGGCGATTACAGATCGCTGTTTGCGATATTTGAGCGATCAGGGTTTGCGTAAAGTGCATGCAGATATCCTGAAAATCGCCGCACTCTGAAAATTCATTTTTAACATCGCTTGCTTTCATGCGATAAACATTGCCGTCGCTGTATGCAACCGCTCTGGTCGCCATGCTCGCCTCGCTCATAAAGGTTGTAACGCCAACCATTCCCTGGCTACCCGTAATCCCAACTTCGATCGACACCCCTTCGGACGAGTCATAAAGCAAACAGATCACAGCCGTCGTTGGAAAAAAGATATGGCGGCGATTTTCCTCAGCCTGCCATAAAACGTCGCCGGCTTCGAGCTTTACTATCTCCAAAGCGGGTCGAATCTTTAAAAACTCACCTTCCGGCAATGCGGCAAGCAATTGATTTTGCAAGGCGTCATCGTCAGCTTTGGTTTTTTCCATCAGTCTTTGAGGTCTAGCCATTTATTACTAACTTTTTTTATTTGGAAAGTCTGTAACCTTGCTCAACTATCGGAGTTCGTGCGATGCTTACAGAAATAGTTTTTTGTATTCGCGCAAGCGTTACTATACAGCTATTTCTTATCGAATCAAATCAGAAACAAGAGACAGTTTAGTTTTTGGGAGAAAAATATGGCGAAAGATGTTATTAAAAAGGACGGGCAAGACGTCATAGTACGCGAGGATACAGCAAAATCCTACCGATTTGTCGTTTGGGGCGTGACAACCGCGGTTATCGGGCTTGCGATAATGGCAATACTTTTCTTTGTCTTTTTCTGGTCGGCCGCAAGTGACGGGGAATTAAAGACTCCGGCGCAAATCGAAAATTCCAACAGCCGTCAGTAGCTCCGAATTTCGCCAAGTGCCGAAAAATCCGAAATAAAAAATGAGCGGAGGCCGCAAAATCCTGCGACGTCCGCTCAAGAAAAACTTAAGTGTCGTAAAAAATAACGACGAGCTTGTTTAGACACCCCGTCCGCGAACCAACTGAAGAACGAGTACGATCACTGCAACCACAAGAAGTATGTGAATCAGACTGCCCACCGCCTGGCCGGCAAATCCAAACCCTAAAGCCCATAAAACCAACAAAATTAAAATGATAGTCCACAGCATAATTGAATCTCCTTACCTGAAAAATAGGCTATAGTTTACTCGAAACATTTCGGGCGTTCCTACATTGCCTAACAAAAGAATAGAATATTACTATAGCAATTAAAGCGCACAAATACCTAACCGTATGTACGCTGGCATACTTAAGTAAAACTTCCTCTGCATTTCGGATCGAAATACTGCCGGTGGTTAAAATAATATATTTCCTGCTGGGCGCGGTGATTAGTTTCGGACTGATCCAGAAACTATAGTTTAAACCCGCCGCGCTGAAGCATGGTCTCAAAACCGGTTTTGTCCACCGCTTTTAGATACGCGTCCCTGGGTTCGACGAGGCCGTTTTTGACGTGTTCGAACAGAGCGTCGTTAAGCATCACCATCCCGTGAGTTTTCCCGGTTTGCATGGCCGACGGTATCTGAAAGGTTTTACCTTCGCGGATGAGATTGCTGATCGCTGGTGTGATTACGAGAATCTCCAGAGCCGCCACACGTCCTCCGCCTTTTTTTGGCAGCAGTGTTTGGGCGATAACGCCTTTGAGCGATTCGGAAAGCATAACGCGGATCTGCTGCTGACGGTCGGCAGGGAATTGATCGATGATCCGGTCAACCGTCGAAGACGCTGTCGTGGTGTGAAGCGTGCCAAAGACGAGATGGCCCGTTTCCGCAGTTTCGATGGCAATTGAAATTGTCTCAAGATCACGCATTTCTCCGACAAGTAGAATATCCGGGTCTTCACGAAGCGCGGCCCGCAGGGCGTCTTTAAAACTGTCAGTATGGTTATGCACTTCCCTCTGATTGACAAGGCATTTCTTGTTTTCATGGGTAAATTCTATGGGGTCCTCGATCGTAATTATATGATCCTCACGAGTTTTGTTGATCGAATCGACCATCGCACAAAGCGTCGTCGATTTGCCCGAACCGGTCGGGCCGGTCACGACCACTAAGCCCTTCGAAAGTGTGCAAAGATCCATTATCGCTTTCGACAATCCGAGTTGTTCGGCGGTGAGAATCTCTGACGGAATTATGCGGAAAACGCCGCCCATACCTTTGCGATCCATAAAGACATTACAGCGAAATCGTGCAAGGCCCGGTATTTCATACGCAAAATCCGTGTCGTGCCTCGCGGCAAATTCTTCCTGATTTTTTTTCGGCATTATAGACGTCAGGAGCGCGAGCATCGCGGCCGGAGTGAGCGTGGTTGCGCCGTCCTCCAGCGTTTTCATTTTACCGTCTTTACGAACCATAGGCAGCATGCTGACCGAAAGATGGAGGTCCGAGGCGCCAGCCTCCGCCATTTTGTTAAAGAGACGATCCATTTCCGCGGTCACACCATCCTCTAAAGCCTCAGCAGAAACGGCGGCAGGCAGTGGCGGCGAAACAACCGTGGCGGGAGAAGGCCGATGAAACGATTGAGTTTGCGGCGGAGCCACTATTTCGTGCGGTATTGACGGTTCAAATGCGGCAGGCGCGGTGTTTTCGCCGGAAATAAAATCGTCCCGACGCCCCGGCGGCTCATAATCCGCCGTGTCGGAAAATACAGTTTGATACGCCGGATCGTTGAACGAAATAAGGTCTATTTCCGGACCGGCTCCAGTCGGAACATATTCCTGCGCCGTTTGATATTCGTCATATACAACGTCGGCGATCGTCGATGTACTTACATTTTCGGCACTTGTTAGATCATAATTGGCCGATGAGCTTTCGAGGTCGAACGAGACAGGTGTTTCTGGCAGCGGAATTGGAAATGATTCTGGTGCAGTTTCGATCACCGTGTTCGGTGTATCAACGTAAGCGTAAAAATTATCATCCGAGTCGGATGACGTATCCAAAGATCGTGTCGAATTATCGAATATCGGACGAACGGTGACGTTAAAACCTGACGGTGACTTTTGCACCGTAAACGAAAAATTGCCCAGACTGTGATTATGAATAAATTCGACTTCCGATAGATTCGGTAACGTTGCTTTCACAGCCTGCGGAATAAGCGGAAAAACGATGGCGCTAATATTAGCACCTGCAAGCGGGGAGCTTGCTGCATCTTTGACGCCGTTTTGCGAAACCAAATACGGATTTTTATCCGGTTCCAAACGCAGCTCATCGCTGTACGAGGAGAGAAGCTGCTGAAGATAATCGTTTAGTTTGTCCATAAGATCGGGGGTAAGTTTAAAACTATTGAGGCTGGAGAACAGCCGCGGGAGCGGCCAACAATGCTAAATATAGCACAATACGACCGGCTTTGTCTCTAAAAATTGTACACGTCGGGGAACGCGGACTGACATCCATTTTCACGATAGAATGTCTGATATTTTGCCCGGAAAAGGTATGTTTGCATTCGGCAAATTAAACCGTTATAGATTCCCGATACTCTCCCCAAACCTCTCGGAGTCGATTGCTGATCTCGCCTACTGTGACGTGTGCTTCGACCGCGGTAAGGATTCGCGGGAGTAGATTTTCGGTGCCTTGTGCGGCTTTGGAGATAGCTGAGAGTGATTTTTCCGCCTCAATGCTGTTTCGTTTTTCACGGACAGCCCTGGTTCTTGCGATTTGCTCGCGTTCGATCTTTTCATCGATCTTTTGGATCGGGATCGGCACTTCTTCGTCCGACTCGAATTTGTTCATTCCGACAACGATTGCGTCACCGGTTTCGACGGAGCGTTGGTAATCATAAGCGGCCTCTTGTATCTCGTTTTGAACATAACCGGTCTCGATCGCACGAAGCATTCCGCCCATTGCGTCAATTTTTTCTATATAATCGGTGGCGATCTGTTCGAGACGGGTTGTTATTTCTTCAATCGCGTAGCTGCCGGCAAGCGGATCGACCGTATCGGCAACGCCCGATTCGTGTGCTATGACCTGCTGTGTGCGAAGTGCGATACGAGCCGCATTCTCAGTCGGCAAACCGAGAGCCTCATCAAGCGAATTTGTGTGCAGGCTCTGTGTTCCGCCCAGCACAGCGGCGAGCGCCTGGATTGTAGTCCGAACGACATTAACCTCGGGCTGCTGTGCCGTCAGCGTCGAACCCGCCGTCTGCGTGTGAAAACGCAGCGCCAACGATTTCGGGTCTTTCGCATCGAATCGTTCTTTCATTATCCGTGCCCAGAGACGACGGGCGGCACGGAATTTAGCGATCTCTTCGAGCAGATTGTTGTGTGAATTAAAGAAAAATGAAAGCCTTGGGGCAAATTTATCTACGTTTAGGCCGACGTCGATAGCAGACTGTACGTAACAAATACCATCGGCGAGGGTAAATGCCAGTTCCTGTGCAGCCGTCGAACCCGCTTCGCGGATATGGTATCCGGAAATCGATATCGTGTTCCAGTTTGGCACTTCGGCCGCACAGAAAGCGAAAGTATCTGTTATTAGTCTTAATGACGGTTTTTGCGGATAAATGTACGTTCCGCGAGCAATATATTCTTTGAGAATATCGTTTTGGATAGTGCCATTAACTTTGTCGAAACCAGTATTTTGCCTACGGGCAACCGCCAAATACAAACACAGAAGCGTCGAAGCAGTCGAATTTATCGTCATCGAAGTCGAAACCGTATCCAGCGGAATACCGTCAAACAACGTCAACATATCATCAAGGCTGTCGATAGCAACGCCAACTTTGCCAACCTCACCGGTCGAGAGCGGATCGTCCGAATCAAGCCCGATCTGCGTAGGCAGATCAAACGCAACGCTTAAACCTGTCGTCCCTTGCGAAAGTAAATATTTATATCGCTCATTCGATTCCTCTGCGGTGGCAAAACCCGCATATTGCCGCATCGTCCAAAATCGGCCGCGATAAACGTTACGCCGGATGCCGCGGGTGTATGGAAAATCGCCCGGTTCACCCAAATCTTCAGAGTATTTGACCGGCAACGTATTTGCGGGGTTAAAGTCGTTCGGAAGTTCGATGCCCGATGAGGTTTTAAAGTTTTCTTTCCGTTCTGCCATTGCGAATTTAGATTAACACAAACGCCACAGTTCAACATCCGATGCGCTTTTGACTAAAGGACGGGTACTGAACTAGTATCTGAATGGTAAAAACCTCCTTGAATTACTTTAATTACTACACTGAGATCGAAGACACATTTATCCGCCGTCGGGGCAAGCACCTTTTTTTAAGCCCGCTCGATTGGGCGCTTATTGAGATATGGCAGGAGCGCGGAATACCGATGCATATCGTGATCCGGTCGGTCGAGTCGGTTTTTGACGTCTATGACAAGCAGCCGCCCGGCACCCGGACAATAAAAAGCCTATTTTACTGCCGTGAGGAGATCGAGGTGCAATATACCGAATGGATGACCTCGCAAACCGGCAGATCGGACGAAGAGCCGGACGGTAGCGCGCCATCCGAATTTTCAATCGAGACTGTTGCTGCCCATATCGCGGGCGCCCTCGAGGCGTTAAATGCGAATGCGGTGAGCGAATTACGTGAAGACCTCTCGCGTGCGGTTATCAGGCTCGAGGAACTTGCCTTGAATTTAACCGATGATTTCGAAACGGTCGATGCAACGCTCGGCGATATTGAGAAACTCCTTGACCGTTCAATGCTGGCAAATTGGGATCGGGCGCAGATAGCCGATCTAAAAAAAGACGTCACCAGACAGCTTCGAAGTTACAAAACCGAAATGGAGGCCGAAGCATATAAAAACACTTTTGAACTGATGCTGATAAAACGTTTACGCGAAGAGGCGGAAATACCGAGGCTTGGTCTGTTTTATCTATAGTGGCCGTCAAGCAATAATTTTAAATACACCAGCTGTGATAATCTTTCTTAGACCCTGTACGAAACGACGTGAATTGTGAGCGAAAATTACAAAACCGGTGACGTTATTGACAACGTTCGGATCGAAAAAATAGTACCGCGCGGATTTGGCCTTGCCTTTGCGGAAAACCTGACGGTGCTGACCCCACTGTCCGTTCCCGGCGATATACTGCAGGTCAGGATAGTTGAGATAAGAAAGCGTTTGGCTTTTGCGGAAATTGTCGATATTAAACAAGCGGGGCCGAAACGTGTCGAGCCGCCGTGCGTATATTTTGGTGAATGCGGCGGATGCAACTTTCAGCAGATGAGCTACACGGCGCAGCTTACGGCCAAGGTTGATATCATCCGCGACTGTCTAAATCGGATCGGGAAGGTCAAATACGAAGCCGAGATACCGATGATCGCCACTCCGAACGACTTTGGTTACCGTTCACGAGCACGCTGGCACATTGATATTGAGAACAGGAAGATCGGTTATTATGCCCGCCAATCGCGTGATGTGATCGATATAAACACCTGTCTGATATTGACCCCTGGTCTGCGATCGACTCTTGAATACGCGCGCGAAAGCATGGATTGGTCAGCTTTACGCGGTGAGCAAGCCGAGATGGAGGCCGCAACCGGAGAGGACGGTTTGGTTTCGATTTACTCTACAGATACTGCCGAACCGGCCGCCGAGCTTTCCTTTGCAGTAAATGAAGATAAATATCTATTCTCAGCTCAATCTTTTTTCCAGGCAAACAAATTTTTAATTCCTGACCTTATAAAAACAGCTGTCGGTGACGCCGGCGGCGCCTCGGCATTCGATTTGTATAGCGGCGTCGGCCTGTTTACGATCCCGATGGCAAAGCGTTTCGAAAAAGTGGTCGCGGTTGAAGAAAATTCGATAGCCGTCGGCTTTGCAAAAAAGAATATCGAGAATGCCCGTCTGGATAATGTAAAACTTGTTGCCACAAGCGTCGGCACATTTTTATCGGAAAATCAGAAAAAGAAATTAGATTTTATCCTGATCGACCCGCCCCGCAGCGGGACGGAAAAAGGAACAATTCACGCGATCGCCAACGTCAAACCCGCTCAAATTTCTTATGTGTCGTGTGAACCGTCGATTCTCGCCCGCGATCTGCGCATTCTGATAGATGCGGGTTACAGGATAGAAAATCTGACCGCTCTCGACCTGTTTCCGCAGACTCATCACGTCGAGACGGTTGTTCGTCTTTCCAGAGTCTGATCAATGCGTCTTGAATAGCGAACCCAGGTATGCGTCGGGGCGATTTGTATTATTCGAGACGTGTAAACTAAACTTCAATATATGCCAAGTAAGAAATCCGACTCCGAAAACTCATCGTCCGATCTTGCAAAGATACATTCCGTCCGCTGCCGTTATTGCGGACAGAAGAATAATGTCAAGGAAGATTATAAGAACAACGCCGCGAATTGCGGCAAATGTAAAATGCCTTTGTCGAACGAGCCGCACAAGAAGTTTGCTGCGCTCGACAAACGCGATTACGTGCATCCGCTGGACAAAAAGGCACTGGCTGCACTAAAAGCGATCCCGGGCGTCGATTCTATTTTAAAAAAATTGCTCGCCTGGACAGGTGAATCAGCCATTCGGGTTTCGTTTATGGCAAGCGCGGTAAAAGTTACGCCAAAACAGTGTCCCGACCTTTTTGCCAAATTACAGATCGCCTGCACAACGCTCGGCGTCGATATGCCGGATATGTTTGTTCAGCAAAACCCGATGGTGAACGCATTTACAGGCGGTGTTGAAAAACCGATAATCGTTCTGCATTCGGCTCTGATCGAACGGCTCAACGACGAGGAAACGCTGGCTGTCATCGCTCACGAGGTCGGCCACATTCACGCCGAACACGTTTTATATCTGACAGCCGCCCGTCTGATGGAAGCCGTCGCAAATATCTCGGTCGCACGCCTGATACCGGGATCCGAGATCATTAAACTTATAGTATCGATGGGCATTTCGAGCGCTCTGCTCACATGGGCGCGACGCGCCGAATTAAGCTGCGACCGAGCCGCACTCCTGGTAACACAGGATGCGCACGTCATAGGCCGCACAATGATGAAACTCGCCGGTGGCACATTTGCCTCAAAGATCGATTACGAACTTTTTCTCGAACAGGGACGCGAATTTAAAAAGAACTACGACGAAAAAGCCCTCGATCGATTCTGGGCCGACACCATGAACGCCGGTCTTTCGCACCCGTTCCCGATCTGGCGCGTCGCCGAGATTCTCGAATGGGTCGAAACAGACGAATACAACGGCTTAGTTGCAAAGAAATAATCCTCAAATGCTGCTGATCGTTCTCACAACTACGCCAAACGACGTTGAGGCGAAGACGCTCGCGGCAAAGATCATAGAGTTGCGCTTGGCTGCCTGCGTTCAGATTTTGCCTCAGATGACTTCGGTTTATGTCTGGGATGAAAAGACGAAAATGGAGCCGGAACATTTGCTTTTGATAAAAACACTTCCCGAAAAATACGACGAATTGCAGGATTTTCTGACCGCAAATCACAGTTACTCGATTCCTGAGATCGTCGCCGTAAGGGCCGACAAAGTCTTTGAGCCGTATCACGCCTGGATCAAAGATTTCCTCGCTTGATCCGAAGCGATGTGAGAAATCTATCATTCGCAATTAAGCGTCATCGACACCAGCCTCGAATGTCGAGATAATAAAATCCACCGCGTCTTTTGGCGAATCGGTCAGATGGATGAGACTGAGGTCCTCGGGGTTTATCATTTTTTCATTGAGCATCGTCGAAGTCAACCAGGCGAGAAGTCCGCGCCAGTATTGCGAACCAAACAGCACCACGGGGAAATTTCGTATTTTCTTCGTTTGAATAAGTGTCAGGGCTTCGAAAAGCTCATCCATCGTACCAAAACCACCCGGGAAGATAACATAGGCATTGCTGTATTTTATAAACATGGTCTTGCGAACCATAAAATATTTGAAGGTCAAAGATTTGTTTAGATAAGGATTTGGCAGCTGTTCGAAAGGGAGTTCGATATTGCACCCTACCGACACCGCGCCGACGTCGAAAGCCCCCTGATTAGCGGCTTGCATTATGCCCGGTCCGCCGCCGGTAATAATTTCAAAACCCGCAGAGCCCAGCAAACCGCCCGTCTCGCGTGCTGACTCGTAAAGCGGATCGGCAGGGTCGGTCCTGGCAGAGCCAAAGATCGAAACACCACGCGTAATTGTAGCCAGCTCATCAAAACCATTAACAAATTCCCCTAAAATTCGAAATACCCGCCAGGAGTCAGATGTTCGGTAGAGGTCGTCAGGTTCGGGCGAACGCAGAAGCACTTCGTCGTCGGTCAACTGCCAATAGCCTGGCTCGGTTTGGCGTTTTTTTGCATCGGCGACAGTTTTGGGAACGTGCGCCTTTTTCTTTAGTTCGGCCATATTTAATTTCAGTTTGGTTCGGGGCTTTTTAAGAGGTTCCGTCGTATCAGACGCCCATAATGTTATAACCGCAATCGACGTAGATAGTTTCGCCCGTTATCCCGGTTGACATATCGCTGACCAGGAAAAGGGCGGTGCAGCCGACTTCGGCAACGGTTACGTTGCGTTTTAACGGTGATTTTTCGCCGACATATCCAAGCAGCGAACCCATATTCTTAACACCGCGGGCAGAAAGTGTGTTGATCGGCCCGGCGCTGATTGCATTGACGCGGATATTATTTTTGCCGAGATCGGCTGCCAGGTATCTGACGGACGATTCGAGAGCGGCTTTGGCAACGCCCATAACATTGTAACTCGGTACAACCTTTTCGGCTCCGTAATAGCTCATGGTTACAATACTTCCGCCGTCTGTCATCAGAGGCGAAGCCGCGAGCGCAACCTGTGTCAGCGAGAATGCGCTTATCTCAAGCGCCGTCCGAAAAGCTTCGCGCGTTGTGGTCACAAACTCGCCTTCGAGAGCCTCTTTTGGAGCATAAGCGATCGAGTGAACTACAAAATCGAGCTTTCCAAATTTCGCCCCTACGGCCTCAAAGGCCGCATCAACCTCCCTCTGGTCTGTCACATCGCAGGGCACGACGAGCGAGTGTGGCATTTCACCTGCCAGATTTTCAACATTCTCCTTTAAGCGTTCGCCCTGATAGGTAAACGCTAATTTAGCTCCGTGTTTCCCGCATGCCGATGCGCACGCCCACGCGATCGAACGTTTGTTCGCAACGCCAAATATCATTCCCACTTTATTTTCAAGCATAAGTTTTAACAGTAAATCGTGGATCGAGAATCCTAAGTTGATTGATCCTTAGGCACGAACCGAAGGAATCCGTTCGGCGTTCTTATTACTATTCTCGATTTAAGATTCAGCATCCTATTCCGAAACGTAAACCTTCTGCAGCATTTCAAAATCCAGAAGACGGATGTCAATATCAACCGGCGTGGCCGAAAACCGCTGTGTGATCAGCATTCCGCGGAGGCGTTCCTCCTCTTCTGAGGTCAGCTGCGTAACGAGCACCAGCATCAGCCGCAATCGCAGACGGCTTTTCATTTCCGTCAGATTCTCCTTGGCCTGTGTGATCTTTCTCAGCATTGCCTCGATCCTATCCTGTCGGACGTCCGGCACGACCAAAAACGAGACTTCGATACAGGTAATCAGGTCGCGCTCGACCAATATGGCGTCAAACGGCGTTTTTCCGATACTCACGTGGCGCATGAGCGGCAGGTTTTCTTCTTGCTGTATCTGACGCAAAGCAAGATCTTCGGCGACAATATAGGCCGAAAGCAGGTCTGAAAGTTGATCGTCTCCGACATTCAATTGGCGTGCGAGCTCGCGAACCTCAATATTTACGTTCTGCCGTTGTATCTCCGGCATTGCTGAGTCCCAACGGATAAATTTGCGGTCGTCAAGAGCGGCGTTATGGCGATTTTTTGCAACCTCGATCAATGCTGCAATCGCCAAAATCGCAATCGCCGCAAAGAAGAGCCCCGCCGACGTCAAATTCTGCGATTTAGCAGACATAGCCGCGCCGGCTATCAGAACAAAAAATAAAATAAGAACCGCAATTAAGAGCGGATAATTGACTTTATGCGGCTCCAGAATTGAAAGCGGATTATCTTTTTCTTTATCCATCTACAGATTTAAGCAGCGTTAGAATTCTGTTCAAACTGAATATCGTCAAAATGCGTCATTCTCTTAAAAGCTTTAAAACGCTCATTGATTTCAGGATAATCAAGAGCGTCAACGCGCTCGGTGCCAAATTTCTCGACGTTAAAGGACGCCATCACCGATCCGTAGATCATCGCCCGCCGCAAAGTATCGTCCGAGACCTCTTTTTGCGAAGCCAGATAGCCCATAAATCCCCCGGCAAAGGTGTCACCGGCACCGGTCGGGTCAAAAACGCTCTCGAGTGGGTAGGCCGGGACAACAAAATAACTGTCTTTTGTAAATAAAGCAGCACCATATTCACCGCGTTTTATGACCACCGCCTTTACGCCAAGCTTCATAATGGCATTTGCGGCTTTATGAATGTTTGGCACATCGGTAAGCTGCCGGGCCTCGGCGTCGTTAATGATTACACAATCGACTACCTTGATCGTCTCGATCAGCTCATCTTTCATCGAAGTTATCCAATAATTCATCGTGTCCATCGCGACAAACTCGGCATTCGGGCATTGCTCCCTAACCTGCCTTTGCAGCATCGGAAGAATATTTGCCAGAAAAAGCAGTTTTGCGTTTTTGGATTTGTCCGAGAGCCTGGGATTAAACGTCTCAAATACGTTCAACTGCGTATCGAGAGTGTGGGCCGTGTTCATATCGTAATCGTACCGACCGCTCCAGAAAAATGTTTTGCCGTCGGGGACGACCTCTAAGTCGTCCGTGTTGATGTTGTGACGCTTGAAAACTTCCCATTCCGCATCACCAAAATCACCGCCGACAACGCCGACCGCATTTACCTGCGTAAAAAAACTGGCCGACAGACCAAAATGCGTCGCCGCACCGCCCAAAACTTTGTCGCGTTTCCCAAACGGCGTTTCGACCGCATCAAACGCGACTGAACCAACAACTGTTAAAGACATAATTTTCAGTGGTTAGTGGTCGGTAATCAGTGGTCAGTAAGAATTCCCATACTGACAACCGAATACTGACAACTGAACACTATTCATTTTACACGCCATCGCGGATTTTTGCGATTGCCGCTCTCGTAAAACAGGCTGATATTGTTCGATTGGGTTCAGAGAAAAGGCGGATCTGACTAGCCATTTGCGGTTAGATGGTATAAGCGAGACAAACTTTCTCCGGGTATTTAGTATTCAATGCGTCTTCAGCAATTTGAACCTTTTGCGCGGCAGTTTTAGTATCGAATGGTGGTTTTAGGATTGACATAACTTTTAATTTCCCTGTAGTCGCTCGCGAAAGACTTCCTTCCAGCTTTCCGGCAGAAGTTCGACCTTTAATGCACGGTTCATCGTTTCCATATCGTCTTTGTCTTGAACGTAAAGGCGCACGATGTCGGTAACCGAAACTTTATTTGCATCTCGGCTGAGAATTTCGATGGAATCGTCAGCACCGAGTTCGCCGGTTTTCAAAACTGTAAGATAAAATCCACTCCTCCGGCTTTGCAGGAAACGGCGAATGATGTCTGAACGGCCAAAGCGAATGCCAAGCTTGTAACAAGGCATTCGCGGTTCCGTAACAGCAAATTTTGCAGTGCCAATGCGAATTTTGTCACCGATGAATACATCGGTTTCCAACAAGCCCTCGGTTGTCAGATTCTCGCCGAAATTACCATTTTCAAACTCTATTTCGGGAAGCTCATTCTTCCAGAACTTATAGTGCTCGTACGGGTAAACATAAACCGATTTGCTCCGACCGCCGTGAACGGTTAAGTCCGCCTGGGCATCGCCCTCGAGGTTGAGTTGATTTACTTTTACGCGGCCTTCGACCTGTTTTTTTGAGATCGCCGTGGAAACGAAACCTTCATTGTTTGTTTGGACGATTTTAGGTTTACCAACGCTGACGGAAATCACCTTCATCAAAGTTACCTCATACATTATGACATTATGATGTTTGGAGTTCCGACTTAAGGCCGCAAAGAACCCCGCTAAAAGCAGGAACTCCAAACTTTGAACTCCAAATGATTAGAAAATTCTATGCTGCGTTTGATTTTGCAAACAGCTCGACTTTCGGGAAATCGATCTCAGTTCTCGCGACTTCGTTGAAATAATTTGTAAACGCATTCAAGGCAATATTCCCGACTATCTCCGCGATCTCACCGTCAATAAAACCTGCATTTTTGACAGCTTGAAGATCATCGTCGCTGACCTTGCCACGTTTGGATATTACTGCGTGCGCGAATTTCAGAGCCGCACTATTTCGTTCGTCATTTCCTATGCCGGTACGAGCTGCTAAAACTTCTTCGTCCGTCAAACCTGCATTCTTGCCGAGCAAAGTGTGAGCCGAAAGACAGTAGCCGCAGCCGTTTTCCTCAGCCGACAGGACTGCGATCTGCTCGCGCAGCTTCGCGTTCAGCGTTGTTCCGAGCGTCCCGTTGAGATTGAGATACGCTTCCAGCGCCGTTGGCGAATGGGCAAGGCCTTTCATTAGGTTCGGAGCAAAGCCGAGTTTCGATTTCACCGCATCGAGCAATTCCTTTGTCTTGCCCTCTGCTGTTTCGTGATTGACTGTGTTTATTCTTGACATGTTCTTGTGTTCTCCCTTTTTTCAAATTCTAACTATCAAACCCAGATGATTGCTAGTTAGATACCAAAATATCTGAAATATTATAACTTGTCAAGCAATGGTTTAACGGTTAGAATAATACTTGGCAATGGGCTGAAATATGAGAATCGAGCAATCAAAAACCAAGTTTGTCCTTGTCGGGAACAATCTGAGTATCGATTTTGTAAATACAAAAATCGTCCATAATGATGGACCGGTCGATTTGCTCGGCGATGTTTCGGATATTATTTTCTGGGGCATTGCGGTAGGGCTGTTTGATTCCTATACAGCACGCCGGATATTGTCGGACTGGATCGAGAACGAAACTGATATTTTTGAAGAGGCGAAATCGTTCCGAGTAACTCTTTACGATCTGTTCACTGCTCTCGCCAATGGAAAAATGGTTCGGAACACGTGGATTAAAGCTATAAACAATAAACTTCGCGATTCGTCCGGACGCGCTGAAATTACCCGAAACGAAAGTGGATTTAAGAAGCGATTTCTATCTGATTTTAAAGAGCCGGCGCAACTTTTTGCGTCGATTGCGTCAAGCGCTGCCGACCTATTGTGTTATGGAGGCTTCGAACTCGTGAAACTCTGCGAAGGCGAAAACTGCGTTCTGTATTTCTACGACAAAACAAAAAATCACTCACGCCGCTGGTGCTCAATGGCACACTGCGGCAACCGCGCAAAAGCAAACGCCTTTTACCAGCGGAAAAAAGATCGTGGCTCTGTTTTTTCTTAATCAATTCGTCCAGGCGGATTTTTACTAGTTCCGTCTACAGAATAGAGACAGATTTTTGTTTGCAATTGGGATCTCGAAAATAGCTTGACACCAGAGCCAGGGGCTATCGGTTTATTCTCCCGGATGAAAAAGTATATGAGTAAGTGAGGGAAAACCCTACAACGCAAATCTTTAGATTTTTTCTTGAGTGCAGGCTACTGCAACACAGCAGTAAAACGCATACCAGACCTTTATTTTGATGTTTTCATTTCCGCCAATAATTTTTCCGCCTCTATGCGGTAATGACTTTGCGGATATTTGTCGATGATCAGTGAAAGATATGCAACCGCGTCCTGTCGCAATTTTTCAGGAGCAAACTTTTCTTTTTCCTTTTCCAATTCTAAATTGACCTTCTGCTTGCCTTTATTGTCTGACAAATAATAGCTGCTCGATCCGGCAAGATAGAGAAATTCATCCATCTTAGAAAAATCGGGATATGCGGCATAAGTTTCCTCAAACCGCAGCAACACCCCTTTATACGCCTTTTTTAATTTGAACGCCTGCCAGGCGACATCGAGATTGTGCTTTGCGTCAGCCTCAAGCAGCGGATCGCGTTCGATCATCGGCGTGACATTGCGCTGGGCTAAAGTTGTTGCCCCAAAAATTCCTAAAACAAAGAGTGTTGCAAATATAAATCGTTTCATGCGTTATTTAGGATGCTTGGGCAGCGAATTTGGTTTCCAAAGCATAACCCTATCAGTCGGTGGCTTTATTGATTATGGAGTTCCAATTAAGTAAAATCTCGACTATTTCGTCTTCGTTTGCAATTGCTGAATTTCGACCCATTCCCATATGTTCCACACGGATTTTTGTCATCAATGATCTCTCTTTCCGGAGATGAACGGGCGATTAGGCTAAAGACTACCTCTGCGTATGAACTATATTCGCCTCGGGCTTCAGGATACCATTAACCCCAATCGGATCCCAAAGATAATGCAATACCTCGTCAATTCTGGTTTAAAGCTGGGTTTCTTCTTTTGAAAGCGGTCTCACGTGATTGGATACCTTCCTTGTATCAAAGCCTCGTTTTACCGAGAGCTTTTCTTCGGCAATTGCTTTTTGACGGGTTGTTTTTGCGACGGCTTTCCTTTTAACTCT
Organism: Pyrinomonadaceae bacterium; assembly: GCA_041747575.1. Lineage (GTDB taxonomy): Bacteria > Acidobacteriota > Blastocatellia > Pyrinomonadales > Pyrinomonadaceae > OLB17. Next base: position 2,481 of record JBGTEX010000057.1, on the reverse strand, counting down.
AATCTAAGCATCTGCTTTTCACGTTCGTGCGCTTCGTTTTCTTTTAGCCGCTGAATTTCAAACGCAAGCCGCTGAACCGCCAACGCAGTCTCTTCGTGTTTCCTGCGCAAATCCTTAAGTTCATCGTTATTTCGGCGGGCTTGTTCGCTGAAATAAGCAAGGTCTCGAATAGCTTGGATAAATTTCTCGAACATCGGCCTACTGAGTAGCGAGTTCAACCGCTTTTTTCATCTTCTCAAACGATTTGTCGTTTAGCTTTCGCAAGCGCTGGAGATCTTTGTCAGCCTCGCGTGCGAGACGGCCATTTTCATTGATTTTATCGAGCAAACCATCGAGTTCCTTTGTGAAAGCCGTTATGTTGGATTTGCTAAGTTGTCGAGTCAATACATCGCTCATAAATCACCTCGAAATATATTCTACACCTGTGATGCATATTTTCCGATTATCGCTTCCAGCTTTTTCGTGGTTTCCGCCGGCCAATGTTCGGGTGCGGTGAAAATTGCGTTTTTTGTTGCACCGGCAAATTGGTTTGGTGTTTTCTTGGCGGCGACCTTTGGCACGGCTTCTTTTAGGATCAATTGGGCGTTGCGGACATTTTTGTTTAGATATTCGATGACCAACTCGACGGAGACATCGTCGTGGCCTTCGTGCCAGCAATCATAATCGGTGACGAGGGCGAGCGTTGCGTAGGCGATTTCGGCCTCACGGGCGAGTTTGGCTTCCTGCAGATTTGTCATTCCGATAACGTCCATTCCCCACCTGCGATAGACGTTCGATTCGGCTTTGGTCGAAAAGGCCGGGCCTTCCATACAGATGTATGTTCCGCCGCGATGCGTTTTGACGCCGATCGATTTGCATGCTTCTTCCAAAATATCGCCAAGCTCGCTGCAAACCGGATGGGCAAATGTGACATGCCCGACAATGCCTTGGCCAAAAAATGTTGATTCCGTTGCCCTCGCACGCGTCCGGTCGAAAAACTGATTGGGAATCACCATATCGGTCGGTGCATACTTTTCCTGTAATGATCCGACCGCCGAAACCGAAAGAATATATTCGACGCCGAGCAGCTTCATCGCATAAATATTTGCGCGATAGGGAACCTCGGTTGGCAGAAACTTGTGCCCGCGAGCGTGACGCGGCAGAAACGCGACCGTCACGCCTTCCAATTCGCCAACAATAAAAGCATCCGAAGGCTTCCCAAAAGGCGTATCAACCGACACTTCCCGCACATTTTCAAGCTCAGGCATCTGGTAAAGCCCGCTGCCGCCGATTATTCCGATATTTACTTGTTCCATTTAGCTACGTTTTTTTCAATAGTGCGTCCAAGTCAGCAAGATCCTGCGGACGTCCGGAGGCTTTCTTATTTTTCTTTAGATTTTCGACATCTATTATTGGCAAAACTAGTCCATCGAGATCATATTCGATCCTGGATTCAAAGCAGGTTTGAAACTCTACACCATCCGGCGAGTTGATCAGATCAATACGATTGGGAGGATAGCCTAATTGGACAACCATCCCACGAATTAAAAAATCTTCAATTGCAAGATCAAGTCCCGAAAATCCGAAATCAGCCAACGCCTGCATGGCCCTTTCAGCATTCTCCGGACTCATATCCAGCCAAATATCAAGATCTTTTGTGTATCTGGGATGGCCGTGAAAGGCAAGTGCATAGCCACCAATCAGAATATACCTAACCTTGTTTGAGTTTAACGATTCGATAAACTCTCTGAAATCTTTGTTCAGCATCGGTGTATTTCCAGTTGTTATATTCCCGGCGAATTTCCTCGAGTGCGGCAAATCGCTCGGCAGGGTCGCGCGACATCCAATATTCGATATCGGATTTAGCTTTAACAAATGTCGTTTTTGTTACTGCTTTTTCAATACTCCTGATTTTCATAACGTGCTTTTTGGTAATTTTCACTCAAATCAAAGTACACCGCCGCCGATCATGCCAATTTTTACTTCTTCCACTAAATGTTATTTTCCGCAGGAGGCAGCATTCTTAATCAATTTTGACGGCATTTATTGCTCTATCCGCAGTGCTTACGCAAAAACAAGCCGTCCTTTTGGTTCAGGGATTGTTCTCCCGATCCCGCAAGCGGTTTCAATCCATTCCTTAATTATTACCTCTGCGTTTGCAAGCGCTTCCTTTCGCAGTATTTATTTTGAACAGCCAGTCATATTTAATCCGAGATTACGCATTCGAGATTACGCATTAAAGAAAAACGAACAATCTGAACAACGTTAACGATGACGACAATATTTTTTTATATTAAGGCGGTTTTAGCCGTCTTTTCTGCCCATCGACCCTTTTATGGGGTGGGTCGAGTTTTCGCTTGTCCTGACAGGGCGTTTTAACGTCCTTTACACTTCGATGGCTAAAGCCGCGAAGATCGGAAGCCCGTTAAAACGGGCTGACAACCTTTCCCATTCTTACTCCACGCCCTAAAGGGGCGTGGCTACGTGCCGCTTCGCGGAAAG
>JBGTEX010000056.1:0-92625 GCA_041747575.1 Pyrinomonadaceae bacterium | reverse complement strand
ATCAGAAATTTTCCGTTGGTTTTTCCGTCGCGTAGCGGCGGGGAAACAAAAGCGAAATTATTCTGATGGTTAGATTTATGAGAATCTCTGCCGCTCGCGGCTTGCCGCCCTATTAGATCGGAAGCCCCGTTAAAACGGGCTACGGACGTCTTCCATTCTAACCCACGCCCTAAAGGGACGTGGCTAAGTGCCGCTTCGCGGAAAGCCTCATAAATGAGGCTGATTTTCGTCAGCTGAAGCGGACGGCGATTCATAAAGATCGGGTTTGCGAATGCCGCAGGTGGGAATGTTTATATGATCGTTGTTGGCTATGTGACGCTTCGCGGTAAGCCTCATAAATGAGGCTGATTTTTCTGACCTATAATCCTGGATAGAGGTTCAGGATATTTTTTGAGCTGTCGTTTAATGTAATTTTAACCGGCTCAGTAGGAGATTGATGCCGAATTACGCGCGTTAGGATTTGCACATCGCTTTCGGGGTCCTCACAACCAATACACCATTCAATCCAAATATGGCTTTCTCTAGTTGATTTTCAAGACAGTATCCAATTGCCTTTCTTTTTTGCTAATTTAGAAATTAGCCTGTTTTTGTGTCAACTTTTGCGAGAGCGGCGATTTTTTCTCGTTTTGAAACTACGACGCCGCCGGGTTTTTCTACTGTTATGGCGAACATCGCCGGGTCGTCAGCCTCGAGTTTGGCGTTGATCGGTATGACGACCTCGCCCGCTGAGGTCACGTCGAAGGTGCCGCCGTCTATGGGTGTCGCTTTATCCTGCGTTTTGTCGAACAACCATACCTGATAGGTCTCTTTGCTCACGTCATTTACAGGTAATCCGCGGAGCCGCATATAACCGGCCTGCTTCTCGTCGCTCCAGACAATATCGCCTGAGATTTCTTTTAGTTCCTTAACATTTCCGGCGGCTAAATTGGCCTTGATGACGTCGGGCGTGCTGTTTAGCATTTTTTCGCGCATCTCGGCCGGTGTAAATATAAAAGGAGTTTCAACTGGCAGAGTTTTTGCACGCTCGACAGGCGTTTGTGGCCGTGTAAACCAAATGTTTACGGCCAGAGCAATGCATGCCGCTGCGGCCGCCGCCCAGCCAAACCAGCCGAGCCAGGACATGATCGGGCGGCTATCTTCAACAACGCCATTTCGATACGAATGCGGGAGCGGCGAATCAACTACCGCGTCGTCATCGCCGACATACTTATCGGCCTCGCCGGCAATTTTTGAAAACAGGTGTGCGGGCATCGGTTCCGTGCCAGAAAAATCAACCATACTGATCGCAGCCGCAGTCATTTCGAGCGAGTGAAACTCAAGTTCGGCCGTACCGGGATCAAGCTCATTGAGCCGCTCAGTTTCTTCGGCGTCGAGACCGTAAACGGCCTTTTTTGTAAGCAGGTCAAATAGTAAATTGTTTTGTTCTTCGCTCATGCCCTTACCTCCTGCGATAGCCGGGTTGTTCCGCCCAAACCCAGATACTCTCTAACCTGCAAAATCCCTCTCCGTGCGTGTGTCTTTACCGTGCCGAGCGGCATGCCCGTCGCGTCCGATATTTCCTGATGCGACATACCCTGAACGATCGAGAGCCGCAAAACCTGCTGCTGCTCCGGCCTTAAGGTTCGCATCGCCTCAGCCGCCTGCTGTGCTTCCAGATTTACCTGAATATTCTTATCGTCCCGAGTAAACGGTTCGAGCAGAACGTCGTCAAGCGAATCCGCCGAAATGCGCCTTGTCGAATACCTGATTTTGTCAATCAGACGCCGCCTGGCGATCATTGCAATAAACGTTGTTTCCGACGATTTAGATTCGTCAAAACGTCCGGCGTTTTTCCAGATATCGACAAAAATCTCCTGAACGGCGTCTTCTGATTCGTCAGAATTGCGGAGCATTTTACGAGCAATGGACCAAACAAGACCGCCGTATTTATTCAGGCAATCCTGAATAGCTTTTCGATCTCCGTCTGCGATGCGTTTTAAGATGGCTTCGGTCACTATTTTATTGATAGTTATACAATTAAAAGCTACCTTATTTCACCCGCATTTGCCAAGTTGTTTTACCGACATTCAACTATGGCGACCATAATCAGTTTCGACGTTTGCGTTTTTTTGGATTCAGGCGGATGGATCCGCGTCTGTACGATCCGATACAAAAAGCGAAATAAGGTATAAAGAAAAGAGGAGTAAGGTCGTCACGGCTGACAGAAGGCAAAACTGGCAAAATGCTCCGATCACAAAGGCCTGAACGTAAATAAGCCATGCCGAAAACAAAGCCATGAGCGTGGTTTGGATGCCAAAAAACGTCCACATCCGGCGGTCGCCAAATGCCGTCAATATCGCAAGCGAGAAAGCGACAAAATAGGCCGCCGCGCCAAATGCCGCAAGCGGAACGCCCGCGATTTCGGCATACGAACTCGTCAAAACTTTCTCGCAGCCCCCGAGAATATTACATGGAACCGGTTCGGCGGTAAAATGGTGAACGGTCAGATAGATCGAGTCGCCAAGGCCAACCAGGGCCACGATCGCAGACGCTATTGGCAGTTTAGCGATCGGCGCGCGAGCGTCGCTATCCGGTAGGTCTGAGCTTGTCACTTGCTGGAATTACCTGTATTTGGCGCCGGTGCTGACGAAGCGGACGACGCTTTTTGCAGCTCGGCGTCGATCAGCGTTTTTAGGAAATTAACCTTCATTTGATCGAACGGAACTGCCGTTCCGTTGAGATAGAGCGTCGGGGTCGAATTAACGCTTAGAGCCTTGCCGCGGGCAAGATCGGCGTCAACACGGCCTTTGGCGACGATACCGGTCATATCGTTTTCCCATTTAGCGACGTCGAGTCCTATTTTTTCCGCATAACCTTTCCACATCTGTTTATAGGTCGGTGCGGCTGTCCAGGCCTGCTGGTTTGTAAAGAGAAGATTTTGCATATCCCAGAATTTGCCCTGCAAACCGGCTGCCTCCGCCGCAACGGCGGCCTCATACGCCTTATCATGCGCCGGTATCGAAAGCGGGTAGTTGCGGAAAACAAACTTTATACGCGAACCGTAGAGCGACTTTATTTCATTCAAGATCGGGTGCGCGGTGGCACATGAGCCGCACTGAAAATCGGCAAATTCCTCAAGCATAACTTGCGCGTTTGGCGAACCAGCGAGGTTAGGCGGGCTGGCTCCCGGCGGAGCATTTGGCGGTATAACGTTAGGTTTTGGTGCACTCGCGTTGTTAGCGGCCGCGCTGGTGTTAGCCACCTGCGGCGAGGTTTTTGACTGACCGTAATACCACCAGCCGCCTAACAGCCCACCCAATAAAACCGCCCCGATGATAAGCATCGGGATATTATTTTTTTCGACTTTTGTTTTTGCTTTTGCTTTGCTCATTATTTATATATTTTGATCAAATATCTATTTTACGGCCCTGACGCGTTTATTATTCAGGCGTTTTTCGTCCATTATCTCGAGCGTCTGAGAGATTCTCGAATATATTCCGTCGGCGTCGAGGCTGTATTTGGCCATCAAAAGTTTTGGGTCGCCGTGTGTTACGATCCGGTCGGGCACACCCATTCGAACTACCTTTATTCTATCCGATAAACCATTTTCTTCAAGTAGCTCGAGCACGGCCGAGCCAAATCCGCCCGCAAGGTATGCATCCTCGACCGTGACGATGAGCCGCATGCTTTGTGCGAGCGCAATGAGTAATTCTGTGTCGAACGGCTTTACAAAACGAGCATTTATGACCGTCGATTCGATACCGTCTGCCGCAAGATTATTTGCGGCTTCGATTGACGGATAGACCATTGAGCCGTACGCCAGAATTGCCGCATCGCCGCCGTCGCGTATGATCTCGGCCTTGCCGATCTCGATCTTTTTCGGGGCCTCACTGATATCAACGCCAAAACCGCTGCCGCGCGGGTATCGAATGGCGGCGGGCCCCGGATGTTCGATCGCCGTCAGCAGCATATTCCGCATCTCAGCCTCGTCCTTTGGAGCCATGAGAACGATGTTCGGGTAGCCTCTAAGATAGGCAATATCCAAAAGGCCGTGATGTGTCGGGCCGTCGGCACCGACGATTCCGGCCCGGTCCATCGCAAACGTGACATTTAGATTCTGGAGGCAAACGTCATGGATGACCTGATCAAACGCCCTCTGTAAAAATGTGGAATATATGGCCGCGACCGGTTTCAACCCCTCACAAGCCATCCCTGCACAAAACGTTATCGCGTGCTGTTCGGCGATGCCAACATCAAAAGCTCGCGCGGGAAATTTTTCGAGTATCTTGTCAACACCCGTGCCGTCCGGCATCGCGGCGGTCAGGGCGACGATTCGATCGTCTGCGGCCATCAACTCGCACATTGTGTCGCCAAAAATTTTGGTATAGGTCGGCGGTGCGATCTTGCTCGATTTGTATGGCAAACCCGTTTGCGGATCGAACGGGCCGGTTGCGTGATAGGCGTAATAATTTTTTTCAGGATTTGGAAAGCCTTTCCCTTTTGTCGTCAGAGCGTGAACGATCACGGGGCCGTCATCGACCTTCTTTGCTTCCTGCAGGGCGTGAACGAGCATCGGGACATTGTGTCCGTCAACATAGCCGATATATTTAAAACCGAGTTCGTTGACAAGAGCGCCCGGCAAAACGGCGGCGGCGATGGCGTCCTTGACCGATTTAGCGGCCCGGCGCAGACGCCGGCCAAAATGCGGAACGCTCTCGAGAGCGTCACCGATCTCTTCTTTAAGGTGCTGGTAGCTCTGAGCTTCTTTTATTCGATTGAGGTAGCCGCTCAATGAACCGACCGCGGGGGCGATCGACATGCCGTTGTCATTTAGCAGGACGATGAGCCGTGATTTTAAATGCCCGGCCTGGTTGATCGCCTCCATTGCCATGCCGCCGGCAAGTGACGAATCGCCGATCATTGCGCAAACATGAAAATTTTCTTTTTTTGCATCACGGGCAACGGCCATCCCGAGAGCGGCAGAGATCGAGGTCGAAGCGTGTCCGGCGCCAAACGTATCGTATTCCGATTCGTCACGGCGAAGAAAACCCGAGAGCCCGCCATACGTTTTGATCGTATTAAGCCGGTCACGCCGTCCGGTCAAAATCTTGTGCGCGTATGCCTGATGCCCGACGTCCCAGACGAGTTTGTCGTTAGGCGTATCAAAAACATAATGCATCGCCACCGCAAGTTCGACCGCGCCGAGGCTTGCGCCCGTGTGGCCGCCGACACGCGAACACGTATCAATAATAAACTGGCGAACTTCGTCAGCGACCTCTTGCAAATCCTCAACCTTTAAAGCACGCAGATCGGCGGGCGAATTTATTTCGGATAAAAATCTCATCTAAAAACCCTTTACTATCACTATTAAATGTCGCATTTTAGCCTGTTAAAAGGCAAATGTTGAAAGCCGGAACCGGCCCCGCGCCGGAGTTTGAAATGAGCCTGGTAAATAGTAATTTGTAAAATGACCATTCGCACCGCGAGCTGGCTTAAAATGATTATGAAGTCTTTCAGCGCTCTTACATTTCTTTACATTTTTAGCGGAAAAAACGTCAACTAATACTCCGCCGCACACGTCAAAGAAGGGACAGGCGAAAGCTTAATAAAATAAAAGAGGTATAAAATGACATTAAAAACTAGATTTTTCTCAATTCTTACAATTGCACTTAGTGTGGTTGTATTTTCGACATTCACGATGGCGCAGGACGGCGGCACGACCGAGCCTGCAGCTGAAAAGGCAGCAAAACGGGCAACAGGCGAGCGGCGGTTTGGCAAAGAGGGTAAAGCATTTGGCCGCCGACACGGTAAACGCGGCGGAGCGATGGCCGGACTCAGAGCCGTCAATCTGACTGACGCTCAAAAAGAGCAGATGAAAACGATCAGACAGGCAAACAGGCCGGATCAGGCAGCGAGAGAAGAGGTACGCACTCTTCGCAAGGCAAAACGTGACGGCACCATAACCGAAGATCAGCAGGCTCGCCTTACTGCTTTGAGAACCGAGTCCCGAGAGAAACGCGTATCTGTGCGTGAGCAGCTCCTGGCGATACTCACCCCGGAACAAAAAACACAGATCGAACAAAAGAGACAGGAAATGAAACAGCGTTTTGAGGAGCGTAGAAATATGCGCCGGCAAAAGCAGTCGCCCGCAGCAACCGACACTCCGAAGGCAAGCTAAGCGGACGTCAAACCTATACAAAAAAGGCGTGAAGAGCAATCTTCACGCCTTGATTGTTTTTTCTCTCGATTCAAGTTAACCGATAAACATTTCGTCGTCCATATAGACGCGATCGATGGGTTTTGGGGCCGGTGCAAATAATACTTCGAGGCCACGTCTGACCCCGGCCATGATGGCCGCAATCTCTCTTGCCGGTACGACGATCTTTTGATTTACAAATTCGGTCGTGTTTGTGACCTGCGAATGGGTTCGGTCGATGGTTCTGCTCACCATTTCGACTTTATCTTTTGCCGTAGAGGCGGTTTCGCCGACCAGCTGCCGCAGTTCGCTGACTTCTTCCTTGATCAATTCGGTTGATTCGGCCAGATATTTTGTCGCGAGGGACAAGTTGCCCGATATTTCATTAAAATGCACCGAAATCTCACGTCCCTGCACGCCGATCGCATCGACCTTTTTAATTAATGGCTCGACCCGTTCCTCAATATTTTTAACGGTCTTTACTACGCGCCGGACGGTCAGAGCGATCACAATCAGCGCAATCGCCATCAATATGAACGTAAGCGCTATGACGATCGACGAGATCATCATCCAAAATTGAGGATCATTGGTATTCATATACTATTTCCTTTCAGGATCGTCGATGATCGGATAACTCGCACGTCCCTCGGCAATAGCCTTTGACTCGTTTCTTCGTTTTTCAGCCGTGTAGGCGTCTTTTCCCGCTTCGATAGCTGCCGAAAAAGGATTTGCCGAGTTCGCGGCGGCAGTTTTTGCCTTTTCGCCAAACTCGACGGCTTTTTCGGAAGCAGATTGATAAAGCTCGTTTGCCTTTTCACGCGAAACTTCGTAATAATCACCCGCTCTTTCCTGTAAATGAGCTGCGGTCTCCTTGCTTTTTTCGATGCCCTTTCGTGTCACATCGGCGATGTCGCCACGCAGTTCCTCACCCGATTTCGGGGCAAAAAGCAATGCAAGCACCGCTCCGATTCCACCGCCGACAAGCAAATAAACTAATTTTGTCGCCGCACTCGTTTCTTCTCTGTCAAATTCATGTCTCATAAGTATCTCCTTCGCGTAAAGTCAACGCGCCAAAAACTCTATAAACGTTTATAGATACACTATATCAAAGGTAATGCTTGCGGGCAACAGATAATTTGAAATCTGAATGTAAAAAGGTAAAAATGTCTCAGCTGAAACCTTTTTCATAGACGATCCAAAGCCCGAAAACGACGCTCACCGAACCAGCCAACGCCTGCAGCAAATGGTTAAAGCGGTTAAATCGAAGAGCCGTAAAGTGAAACGGCAGGCCAACCAGAAAGCTCATCAGCATCATCCCGCCGATCGATCCGAGGCCAAAAACCGCAATATAGACTAGCCCGAGAACCGGCGATGATATTGTCGGAATCACGAGCAGCATAAGAGCGGCACTGCCGGCAAGGCCGTGTACCAACCCGATGAGCAGCGCCCGCGGACTGTTGCCCGACGCGTGTGCGAGTTCCGGATGTTTCGCCTCGCCGTGATCGTGGACATGCGGATGAGCGTGCAGATGAGCGCCGTGTCCGTGGCTGTGAAAATGCAGATGGCCGCCCGAAACCAACTTTCTCAACACGTTCAGGCCTAGAAGCGTCAACATCACACCAACCGCAAACTCGAGCCAGCGTTCGGTGGTTTCGCTTATATTAAAGTTGAGATAAAGCACGAGTATGCCCGCCGCAAAGAGCGAGATCGTGTGACCAAGGCCCCACAGGCCGCCGACCAGTGCCGAGCTCCAGAGACTCTGCCGCTCGACAACCATCGTTGAAACTGCCGCAAGGTGATCGGCTTCCGTGGCGTGCTTCAGGCCAAGTAGAAAGCCAAAACCGAGCAACGCGAAAATTGACAGCTCATTCATAACCTAACCTAGTGATGTATAGCATATCACCGCGCCGACAAATGCAACGACAAATGCGCTGCAAACCGGAAGAATTTTAAAAGCCATGCTGTTCGACAGTGCCGTTCGTCCAAAAGCGTTTCGGATATTCAGAAAAACCAAACCGACGACAGTCAGTGTCGCGGACAAACCGACGCTAAAGGCGACCGTCAAAATCAGCCCGTACCCGACACGGTCAAGAGCGATAGCCGACAGCATCAAAACCAGCGCCGACGGACACGGGAGCAATCCGCCGGAAATACCGAGTGCCAGGAGGCTTTTCCACGTTATCTCATCAGGCACGGCATGGCTGTGGGTCGTGCCGCCGTGCGTATGCGTCAGACCGTCGTGCGAATGCGTAACCTCATGGTCATGCGAGTGTTCGTGTCCGTGTTCATGGCTGTGGTCATGGTGGTGGCCGGCGGAGTCCTTTTTCCAGCCAAGAAGACTAAAAAGCCTGTCCTTAAAAAGCGATATGCCGATAAAAAAAACAAGCAGCCCGGAAACAAAGCCGAGAAAGGGCATCAGGCGTTCGGGCAATACGTAATTTGACGCAAACAGAGTGACTAAACCTAAAGCGAAAACGCCGAGAGTATGAGTAATCGTTACGGTAAGGCCGAGAAAAAAGGCATGTTTAGCGGTTCCCCTCGACCCGACGAGATATGCGCCGACGACGGCTTTACCGTGACCCGGCGACATCGCATGGATCGCACCAAAACCAAAAGCTACAAGGAGTCCGAATAAGGCTACGATCGGCGTGATCTCGGGAACGGATATAAGCTCGGCGAAACGATCTTTCTGGACAGGCTCGGTTTTTCGCCCGTCACGGTTTTGCAGAAGCCGCACGTTATCCGGAACCGCCCCGGCCGCAAATGAGAATTCGGCCGTTCGTTCGTTCAAAGGAGCGGTCAGGCTGTCTTGCGGATAGGCCGCCAGCTCTTCAGTTATAGCGTTTCCAAACGCTGTGCTGTCATAGATATTTACACCCGTTGAGGGAGCCGCGACGATCTCGTTCCAGCCGATCCGATTGGGGAAATTCTTATTTTCAAACTCAATGCGGTTTGCACCCTCGCCCTGAATGATATCGCCGTACAAATTCCATTTAACTTTAAGGATCGGCAGATTTCCCTCACCGTCTTCCAGAAAGATCTCCGTCGATTCGACCTTGAGCGGGATCGCCCGGCCTCGCGCTGACAGACTCAGGTTTTCGATATAGCCAGGCGTGATCGATTCGGCATAAGCATTCAATTCATCCCGTGAGAGCTCGCCGTTTTTGTCGGCGTCGATCACGCCGCGTGCCTGAAAGACCGGTATTTCGGCCATGTCGAGAACCTGCCGGATCTTTATTTTTGAGACACCGGCTTCGATCCGCGAATATTGATTAATACTGAAATTGCCAAGCGGATGAGCGCCCGCCGCCAGCGCCGCGGCCGCGATAAGGCAAAATGAAATTATAAAATTTCGCTTCATTTAGTTTAGTTCCGCGAGAGCGGCACGTGCGTTTTCGGCCTGGATCAAATCAAAAGCCGGATTTAGTTTCAACGCGGCAGCAAGCGAGCGTTTAGCCGCCGCTTTATTGCCCAGCCCTTTTTCGATCATACCGGCATGATACATCAGCTTTGCGTCCTTTGTGTTGAGACGCATGGCTTCACCGACAGCTTTCTTCGCATCGGCAAAGCGTCCTTTTTTATAAAGACACCAGGCTAAAATATCGGCTGTGTAGATATCCTTTCGGACGGCATATTCACGTTCGGCGATCGCAAGGGCCTCATCTATTTTCGTATTCTGGTCAGCCCATAATAGAGCCAGCTTTCGCTGGTCACCGGCGTCGCCCAGCTTTTGCTCGATCACCTCAGCCAGAGCATATTGCTCTGCGGCTTTTTCCGCATTTCCAAGTTTTGTATAAACATCGCCGAGCATAATTATCATGTCGATGTTTGGGACGCGGTTTTGAGCGTCGGCCAAATATTTAACCGCCGATTCGAGATCACCGTTTGCAGCCCGAATTCGCCCTTTTCCAGACAAAGCCAGATGAAAGTCCGGCGTATTTTGCAGAGCCTCGTCATAAACCGCTTCGGCGCGTTCATAATTCCCGTTCTTCCAATGCTCATCGCCTAACTGCACCAGACACCAGCTCTGCTCCTCCTTATTAGCGGGGTCGGCGGTACGGGCCGCGAGCGTCATCATCTCGATAGCTCCGGCGTGATCTCCGTAAAGGGTTCGAAGCTGTGCGGCGCGTGCGTATGACGCCGTATTTGGTTTAAGATCAACCATTTTCTGGGTTGCCTCGACCGCCGCGCCGTAATTGCCAAGCTCGACATTTGCGTCACTTATAACGCCCTGTATAAAAGCATTGTTCGGAGCTTCCTTTTGTATCTGCGTACCGGCGGCCAGCGCCTCGTTAAAGCGGTGAAACGTGAGATGGAGCGAAGCCTGTAGATTCCGAGCCGTGAGATCAGACGGATCTTTCTCGAGGGCTTTATTGACCGCAGTTTCGGCTTTCGAATTCAGGCTGAAATCACCAGTCTTTCGAGCCTTTTGAATGTAAATCGCGGCAAGCTGATTAAACCCGATCGGCGAATCCGGTGTTCTTGCGATCACCGTTAAAGCACCCCTTACATCTGGATCCGCCTCGGCAGACGGAAGGCCTGCGGCGGGCTCGCCGACGGTTGTTGACGCCGATTGCGTAGTGCAGCCTCCGCTTAAGAACACAACCGCGGAAAGGAGCAAAGACGGCACAATCAAAAAATATTTTTTGTTAAGTTTTTTCATATCCGGAATAAAACGAACCGGAGCGTTAAACTTGCGTTAACCGCCCCGGTTCAACTTGTCTGCGGGAATTTTATCTAAATAAATTCCCATTCATACTGAAAACTGAGAAACAATTCAATCGAATCATTTTTCATCTCTAATTGCCATCAGGCCGACCGGACGCCGGTCGAATATTTGACACGTTTGGCGTATTGCCCGGGTTTGGCGGCAGCAAATACGGGAAACGCGTCAAGAGCGGCCCCTCAGGATTATTACTGACACCGTCACCTGCTACATTATTTGGAGCAATGTTAAATGCCGGTGTAAACGGCGTGCCGCCGAGTGCGGCTCGAAGCACGATATCCGTCGCATCGTCAAATGGACGTCGACCGTTCGGGAATCCGGCAACGTCACCGCCAAGTAAACCAAAACGGCTCTGCATGCCAATCGGAGTGACCGGAATGGCCGTATTCAAACGCAGATATTCATGCGGTTGCCCATCTGATAAAAACGTCGTGTAATTTGGCCCTGTAATGGGATTAACCGGAATTCCGGTGGCAAATATCTGCACCAGATCGTTACGCGGAGGCGGCGGAATGGTGATAGCGATATTGTAAAACACCTGGAGAGCCGTCTGAACGATCCTCGGAAATTCAGGATCAAGAACGGCCGGTGCCGCCACAGCGTCATTTACCGGCGAAAGCGAGTTAAAAGCATCTTTTAACCCGAGCGGTATCACGAGCTCATTGACGAGCGGGCTGCCGAGACGTGAGATCTGTATCCAGTCACCCGTACCTGAACGCGTTCCGTCCGGATTGATGACCCGCATAGCACGGCGGCTCGACGTCGCCCAAACGCCTATAACCGCGTTCGGATCGGTCGGGCCGGTCGGTACCGCACGGTTGCGTGTAACAGCTTGAATCGGAACCTCAACGGCGATCGTGCTGACATTGTAGCCCTGCGTAGAATCGACGCCATTTCCGACAAACAGGCCTGGTCCGCCGACATTTATCGTTCTCAGATTTAATGCGTCAAATACTCCGAGATCGATAAAGAAATACTCGTCACGCGTTCCGGCAAAAACCCTGCCTTCGCGTCCCAGAGGATAGATTGCGGGTTGGCCAAGATTAGCCTCGTAATTGGGCGTAACCCGCGGGCCGACATTGTTTGGCGGCGTCAGCAGGTTGCGCGAAAGGAGCGTGCTGCGGGTGCTGCCGTCGCCCATTCGGTCCACTCGCGTGACCGTATAGGTCTGCGGCATATTATAGTCAGGGTCTCTCAGATTATTGATAACGGCGTCCTGATTGAGAGCCGTATGACCTAGAACAGTGTTGTTGTTTACACGTGTTGTCGTAAATTCGAACTGATAACTTATATCCTCAAGTCCGTCGCCGGTATTATCGACCTTGATCTCATACAACACGGTATCGTCAAAACGAAACCACTGCGGCCCGCCTGACGGCTCCTGAAGCGGAATCCAATTAGCCATTAACGTAACAAAGCCGCTTCGGCCGGCCTCGACGCTGCGAAATGCGTAGGTGTCCGTATTATCAGCGTATCTGTCCTGGCTGATAAGCGGCGCCTCGCCGTGGCTCGACGCCCAAACCGGAACTGATGACAATAGTGACAATGAGAAAATTAACGTCAAACCGACGAAACTTCTCCAAAATTTATTTATTTTCATATTTACCCCTCTTTGATTTATTGAAAGTCCGGATACGTTAAATACTTACCCGGCAATTAGTTAATCTGATCGCTCAGCAATTAAGCCTAAGAAAATCTATTGAAACATATACTGGAATTCGACTCGTGAGCGATTTTAGATTCACACTTTAAATCCAGCAAACTAAAATCATAATTTCTGAAGAAATAAAATAACGTAATCTACCATACTTAAAACTGAAAAAATGCGAAAGTTTAATCATTTTGGTAGTCTTATCGATTGGCCCTGCATTTTTTTTGTTTTATGGATCTGAACCTGATACGCAATTTCTCGATCATTGCCCACATCGATCACGGCAAATCGACCCTCGCCGACCGTCTGTTACAGATAACCGGGGCCGTCGCCGAACGTGATATGGAGGCGCAGCTGCTCGATAATATGGATCTCGAACGTGAGCGCGGTATAACGATCAAGGCGCACGCAGTCCGCCTCGATTACAAAGCAAAAGACGGCAAAGATTATGTTTTGAATCTTATTGATACGCCGGGTCACGTCGATTTTTCGTATGAGGTTTCGCGTTCGCTGTCAGCGTGCGAAGGGGCGCTGCTGATCGTCGATGCATCGCAGGGCGTTGAGGCTCAGACACTCGCAAATACGTATCTGGCGATTGAAAACGATCTCGAACTTATTCCCGTTTTGAACAAGATCGATCTACCCTCAGCTGAACCTGACCGAATTAGGGAACAGATCGAGAACATAATCGGCCTCGACGCAAGCGAAGCCGTCCTGACGTCGGCAAAGACCGGCGTCGGTATCGAAGAAGTTCTGGAGGCTGTCATAGCAAAAGTTCCGCCGCCAAAGGGCGACCGTTCGATACCGCTCAAGGCGCTCATTTTTGACAGCTGGTACGATTCATACCGCGGCGTGATCGTGCTTTTTCGCGTGATCGACGGCACGGTTAAGAAGGGTACTAAGATCAAATTTTTTAACACAGGGCGCGAATATCTGGTGGAAACAATAGGCGTAAACCGGCCGCGGCCAACCCCGATCGCCGAACTCGGCCCCGGCGAAGTCGGTTTTCTCACCGCCTCGATAAAAACGGTTGCCGACGTGCAGATCGGTGACACGATCACCGACGCCGCGAGACCCGTAACCGAGGCCCTCCCCGGTTTTCAGGAAGTAAAACCGATGGTTTTTGCAGGACTTTATCCTATTGATTCGGCGCAGTATGAAGACCTTCGGGACGCTATGGAAAAGCTTCGTCTCAACGACGCCTCGTTCTTCTTCGAACCGGAAAGTTCGACCGCTCTCGGTTTTGGCTTTCGGTGCGGCTTTCTGGGACTTCTCCATATGGAGATAATTCAGGAACGGCTCGAGCGCGAGTTTAATCTCGAACTCATTACGACAGCACCGGGTGTGCGCTATCGCGTAACAACGACCGACGGCGTTGTAGCCGAGATCGATTCACCGTCAAAGATGCCCGACACCGGTAGAATAACCAGGATCGAAGAGCCGTTTATCGAGGCGACGATTCTGACAAATGACACATTTTTGGGCGGTATTTTACCGCTTCTCGACGAAAAACGCGGTGTGCAAAAAAAGTTTGAATACGTTACCACCGACCGTGTAATGCTGGTTTACGAATTGCCGTTAAATGAGATCGTTCTCGATTTTTACGACCGCCTGAAAAGTGTTTCAAAGGGATACGCTTCGCTCGATTATCACCTTTCCGGCTATCAGGAGAGCAAACTAGTAAAGCTCGACGTTCTCGTTTCCGGCGAACCGGTCGACGCCTTGTCCCTGATTCTGCATAACGATACTGCGGCGTCTAAAGGCCGCATTTTAACCGCAAAAATGAAGGAGCTCATCCCGCGTCAGATGTTTGAGGTCGCCATCCAGGCGGCGATCGGCAACAAAGTCATTGCCCGCGAAACCGTTAAAGCAATGGGCAAAAACGTGATCGCCAAGTGCTATGGCGGCGACATATCACGCAAACGCAAACTGCTCGAAAAACAAAAAGAAGGCAAAAAACGAATGAAAAAAGTGGGCCGCGTCGAGATACCGCAAGAGGCATTTTTGGCAGTTCTAAAGGTGAACGAAAGCTAAAAATGTTTCGAGGTATTTCACGAGGTTTTGGCAATCGAACCGCGTTTTCAGGCAAATTTCTACAATTCAAACTCCGCCACGACCGGAGCGTGATCGCTGGGACGTTCAAGGGCTCTGGGTTCTTTGTCGATCCGGCATTCGATGCATTTTTCGGCGAGGGCAGGCGACGTCCAGATATGGTCGATACGGAGACCGCGGTTTCGCTGCCATGCCCCTTCGCGGTAGTTCCACCACGAAAATTCCTGGACGTCGCCGTTCATTTTGCGGAAAACATCGACAAAGCCCCATTGTTTTACATAGTACATCGCGGCGCGCTCGGGCTTTGAAAAATGCAGCTTGCCTTCCCACACCGGAACGCTCCATACGTCCGCGTCATCCATTGCTACGTTAAAATCGCCGCACAAAAGAACGTCTTTGCCGGCGTCACAGTTGTCATCAAAAAATCGCCGCAGCCGCTGCAGCCAGTCGAGTTTGAAAGTGAATTTATCTGTCCAAAGGTCGGTGCCGTTTGGAATGTAGGTGTTGACAATGCGGACGCCGTTGATTGTCGCGGCTATGAGGCGTTTTGGCGATTCGGTGTCGTCATCGAGAAAATTCTTCTGGACGTCTTCGATCGGAAACCTCGAAATTATCGCTACGCCGTTGTAAGATTTTTCGCCCACGAATGCCGACTCAAAACCGGCCTCCTTAAACTCAGCCACCGGAAAATTTTCGTCAACCGTTTTCGTTTCCTGAAAACAGACCACATCGGTGCCGGTTTCGGAAAGCCATTTCAGCATCATCTCCATACGGATGTTTATCGAATTTACATTCCAGGTTGCGATCTTCACGATTTCTTTCCACTCCTTTCTACGAATCTTTTGTCGAATACAAATTGTTCCACGCCGCCGAACTTGACGCCGCCTGCCGCTTGATGTTCGAGGTTGACCATATAGTTAAATTCGCGCGGCAGAATCGCCGTCGGCACCCGCAGCACGGCTGAAGCACCGCTTTGTACCCATTTATTTCCTATCTGGCGAACCGCGTCCGGTATAGGAAATTCCCGCCAATTGGACGGCAGTTGCCCGATCTTCTCCACTGGCAGCATGAGGTTTTCCTCAAAGCGGACGGCTGCGTAAGAATAATCTGCCAAAACCTCTTCATCCTCAAGATGCACCAGCATTTCGAGGGTCGCAAGCGCCAAACTACCTGCGGCATAAAGCATTCGAACGCCCGGCGAATTCCATCGTCCGCCGTATTGAAACGCTCCCTCTCCGTCGCTCCAATTTGTCGCGTGAGCAGTATTGAAAATTCGATATGCCGTTATCACCGGTTACGAAAAAACTCCGTGTTCGAGACGGCCGATGAGGTTTTCGACCTCGCGTGAACCGACCTCGGTGCTTGCCACTTCGATAGGTGATTGCATACCAAGCGCGCGCGCAGGAGAAGTGAACCATCGGGTCGCATTGCTGACCCTTCCGCCAAACAATTGAATTGCAAGAGCAAGCAGCCGCGATATCGAAACCAGGCGATCCGATTCCTCCGGAGAGAGCCGATTCTCGTTTCGCCGCCGCGTCATGGTTCGCGGCGTGATTCTTACCGCGGTGCGAATCTGTTCAAGCGGCAACCCGGTTTTTTTGCTCAGGCTCTCCATCGAATCGAAGGCCAAACCCTTTTCAACACGACGCGCCAAACCGAGATTATTCTTCGTTCTGATGCCAAGAAGTTTTTTTTCCGTTATGATCGGACGAGTTTTTTCCGCAAGCATATTAATACCTTCCTTTGTACGCCATATGGCAACTAATAATACGCCATTTGGCTTGCAATAGCAAGAAATTTAGCGCGACGGAGCGGAGTTCCTTTCCCAAAAAATGCCGTCGGAAAAACCTTGAATGGTTTTGTTCGTTTCGGTTATTTCGAGGCGTTTTAGGGCAAGGAGGCAATAATTTTCGTCCGATTCGATGGCAAGAAAGTTGCGGCCGAGTTTTTTTGCGGCGACGGCCGTCGTGCCGCTGCCTGCAAAAGGGTCGAGAATTAGATCGCCAGCATTTGTACTTGCTAAAATTATTTTGGCAAGAAGTTTTTCCGGCTTTTGCGTCGGATGATCGGTGTTCTCCGGCATCGACCAAAACGGAACGCTGATGTCCGTCCAGATATTCGACGGGTGCGTGTCGCGAAAGTTTCCGGCTTCGGTTTTCGACCAGTCCTTTGGTTTTCCATTCTCTTTATATGGAGCCAAAACCTTACGTCTTTGTTTAACGGCGTCGAGATTAAAAGTAAATTCGTCGGACATCGTAAAATACCAAATGTCCTCTGCCGAATTCTTCCAATTCTCTCGCGCCCCTCGGCCTTTTTCGCGTTCCCATGTAATGCGGTTTTGCAATTTGAAATATTTTGACCCGATACGCTGGATTGCCGCGCTCGACCGCCAATCGCCGCAGATGTAAATGCTCGCCGTTTTTTTTAGGAGCGGAACACACAACGTCAACCACGAATCGAGCCACGTTTCGTATTCGTCAAGCGAGGTTTGTTTAAATTTTTCCGCGCCGAAATTCTTTGTGAGATTATAAGGCGGGTCGGCAAACAGAAGGTCAAAGCTGTTTTCGGGGAGATTTTTCAGCACCGCAAAGGCATCGCCGCAGATTAAATTATTTCTAAGATCCACCGCCTGTTCGTGCCGTAGGAGCGAGCGATATCGTTCAGCTTCTATCGCCGAAACATCAATCGTCCGATTCCGCGGGGCGCGTGTCTTTGATAGTTCTGCTTCGCGGAAACTTTGTGTTTGCGAGACGCTTTTCATTTCTTCGCTTTCTTTGGCGGTAGATAGTTTTGACCGCTGACGACGCTTTTTCCGGTTGTTGATTCGAGCTCACGTCGTGCCTTTCGGGCAATTCCGCCGCCTTTCTTCGATGCCGTTGCATTTTCGTTTAGGCCGGTTGCGTTTACCGATTCTGCGATCTGGCGGGTCGAGAGTTCGGCTAATGCGGTGAAGATAAGTTCGGCCTCGCTCATATGATCGCGGAGGTTTTGGCTCGACAGGTTTTTGAGTTTTTTGTGTTCTTTAACTGTTACGTCGGCCCATTCCTGATGAATGATATTGGTGAGGATCGCAAATTCTTCGCCTTCCTTGATCTCATGATCTTTCCAATAATCGGTCAGCTTGTTGCGGGTTTCCTGGCCGGTCATCCGCCGTTGTATCCATTTTTCGCTGCGGCCGTGTTTTTGCCAGTTTTCGCGGGCACGGTTTACCGATCTTTCCGGGTCGGCCATCTCCTGCATACGCTCATAACCGACCTTCGCCAGCCAGAGTTTTATCGGCTCGGCTTTCGGGCTTGGGACGGATTGAATCAATCTCAGCAGCGTCTCAGGGTTCGCGGCATCAGTAAGGCGCATTTTTCCGTCTTCGGCGAGCATTTTCAACTGGTGACAATTTGTCACCGTTTCACTTCCTTCATTGACCAACCGTTCCTTGAGCTTGTTCCAATACTTTCGCGCCGTCTGAAAATCAGGCTGCTGGGTCAAAACCTTCATAATATCAACAACCGAGAAATACCAGGTATCGGTCGATTCATCATAAACACGACGGATCTTACTGCCGTCAAAGATCGCGATGTCTGCTTTCATATTAATGTTCTAAACACCTTCAACTTTGCCAAATTTTTATCGATGCGACAAGATGGAAACACACGTCACCATAAATAATCACAGCGGCTTGATACAATCGGCGGCAGCGCCTGAGCGGAACGGCAACGCAGCGGGCCGAACAGAACATAAAAAAATGAACAAAAACAATGGTTTGCTAAGATTCTGGGCAAAGACGAGTCATGATAAAGACAACCCCCAGCTAAAAGACGCTTTTCACCCGCTCATATGTCACCTGATAGACGTAGCCGCCGTCGCCGCGGCGATGTGGGAAAAAGTGCTTCCGATCGTCACAAAACAACGGCTGGCCGGGCCTTTCGGATTAAAAGATGACCTCGACAAAGCCGGAAAGCTCATAGCATTACTCGCCGGTCTCCACGACCTCGGCAAATGCTCGCCGCCATTTGCTCTGCGCGGAAAAAACGACATGCCAGGCAATCAAACCCGCAGGCTGATCGAGCTTTACAAGAATACAGATTGTGACTGCGATGACTTTGCGACTCCTTCGTCAAAAGTTCCGCATGGATTTGTGACTGCCGGGGAACTTCCTCCGATTTTGATTGATAAGTTCAAATTTCCGTCCGAATTTGCAAAAAATATATCCGAAATTATCGGCGGGCATCACGGCATTTTTGCGGCGACCGGAAAATTGAATAAGATCAAAAACCTTAGTTCGGTCGGCAATGAAGTTTGGGTTAACGCACGAATCGAACTGTTTGAAACGCTTGCCCGTCTTTTTGAGGTTGATGGCGATTTTTCAAATATTCCCAACGCAAAACTCGATAACGCGAGCGCAATGATTCTGGCCGGTTTTACGAGCGTCGCCGATTGGATCGGCTCAAACGCCGATCCCGGAATGTTTGTTTCGGAAATCGGCGATTTTAGATCACTTCTTTCCCCGGCAAATGGGCCGTTCGACTTGGATGATTATTTGCAGAGATCGAGGTCAACGGCGTCTCACGCACTTGATACTCTGGGTTGGACAAAATGGCCGATCGCCACCGGGCAAAATGCATTCTTTGAGCTATTTCCAGACCTCAAAGCATACAATCGCCGAAACTTGCAGGCGGTTTGTGAAGACGAGATATCGGGACAGCTTAATAGTCCCGGCGTTGTGGTGATCGAAGCGCCCATGGGCGAAGGCAAGACCGAGGCGGCGATGTATCTGGCCGATGCGTTCAATGCCGCAATTGGCACACGCGGCATTTATTTCGCATTGCCGACGCAGGCGACAAGCAACCAGATGTTTGGCCGCGTTGAAAAATTCTTAAAAACCAAATTTAAGGATGACAACGTCGATGTCCACTTAATGCTCCAGCACGGGCATGCGTCGATCTCCGAAGAGTTTGAGGAGAAGATAAAAAACTTTACCAATCTGAAAAATATTAGTGACGATGCCGAAGAAAAAGAAAAGCGCAAAGTTTCAAACGTAGTCGCTGCCGAGTGGTTTACATATAAAAAGCGCGGCCTGCTTGTTCCATTTGGCGTCGGGACAATCGACCAGATTCTGCTGGCCGCGCTTCAGACCAAACACGCTTTTGTCCGGTTATTCGGTCTTGCTCACAAGACAATAATTATCGACGAAGTTCACGCCTACGACGCATATATGTCAACGCTGCTCGAACGCCTGCTCGAATGGCTGGCGGCTCTCGGCTCACCGGTCATAATCCTAAGCGCGACGCTCCCGAGCAAAAAGCGCGATGCACTGATTAAGGCGTATTTGAAAGGTCTGGAAAAAGTCGTCGATGCGGACGCTCTCGAGGCGTTGGGTGACGACAAATCATACCCGCGCATCGCCTACGCGACCGCCGATATGCCGGAAAAAACTTTTCACGTGCAGCACCTTGAAACGTCCCGTCAAAACACTAAAACAATTCATCTCGAATGGAAGAACGAAGACGATTTTGTTGAAGAGCTAAAACTCAAATTAAGAGACGGCGGCTGCGCCGCGATCATCTGCAATACGGTCGGAAAGGCACAGGATATCTACACAAAGCTAAAGGATGACCGCGACGGATTTTTCGCGGGCACAGCATCCGACGGCGGGCCAATACTCGATCTGCTCCACGCCCGATTCCGTTTCTGCGACCGGCGGGAACGCGAATCCCGATGCCTAAAGCGCTTCGGTAAGCCCGGCACGGTTCCTGTCGGAACCGCGAGCGATAGCGACCGGGCTCCCATTCCTGGCACAAACGCTGGTGAGAAACACCGGCTTGCAACGACCATCTCCACAAACGGCGAGTTTGTGAATGAATCCAGAGCTCGCCCCGATATGGCAGTTCTAATTTCGACTCAGATCATCGAGCAATCGCTCGACCTCGATTTCGATATAATGATCTCCGAACTCGCCCCCGCCGACCTCCTCCTCCAACGCGCCGGCCGATTGCAACGACACGACCGCGAACGAAAACCCGCATTCACCAACGCCGATACCGGAACCCCCAAACCCGAGCTATGGATTCTAAAACCGCCAACCAACGAAAACGGTGAACTTCTCACAAACAAAAATCTCCCAGATTTCGGCGTCAGCGGAATCATCTACGACAAACATATCCTCCTCCGCTCATGGCTAAAACTGCGAAATACATCGGAAATCAGTATTCCAAATGATATTGAGGGGTTGATCGAAGATGTTTATGACAAAAATCGAGATTGTTTCGACGATCATTACATTAGTACATGGGATGAAACCCAAATTGTTCGAGAAAACAGGCTTGCGGAAAAAAGGCAGAAAGCCAAGGCGGTATATCTTACGGATTTTGACGACGATGAATTTTATGATTCGATCAACCTTCAACTAGATGAAGACGATCCGGAAAAGCATTCACCACTTCGAGCTCAAACAAGGGACGAAGAATGGCCTACCGTGTCGTTGGTTTTGTTGACGTTCAACGAAGCTGAATCATTAAATCTAGATGTTGAGCCAAACCGCGACGCTTCGAGGTTTTTGATAAATCGCGAAGTCAAGATTTCCCGGCCAGAAATCACCCATGCGATTCTGGCTAACCCTGATTTCAAAAATCCGGCTTGGGCGAAAAACTCTCTTCTGCGTCACCATCGTTTGATAATCCTAAACGAAAATAAAGTCGGGTCAGTAAATGCTTTCAGCGTAATTCTGGATGACAAAAAGGGAGTTTTGTTCGAATGAACCGTATTACTCTCCACGGCAGTGGAGAAATCAATAGTCTTTTTTATTCAAACGGTTCATCTCCACATCGGCGGAGATAAGACTACTTTTACAGGTTGATTTTACTATTTATAAGTTAAACCACCAACTCACTGTGTGCGGAGGGCACACTCGATCGAGAGTTTGAATAAACAGAAATTAAGTATGATTAAATAAGTAAGTATGATTAAAACCGAACAATCATTAAGTATGAATAAAATAGACTAATATTAAACAGTTGACATCACTTTGGATTTCAGGTATTTTATTAAAAATCTCGCTGACCCTATCAAAGAAGGAGGAGAAAATGAAAAGTTTCAATTTAATCGAAGAGCCTTGGATACCGTGTTTGATGTTGGATGGAACGCTCGTCGAATTTAGTCTAATGGTAACACTTGAGAAAGCTCACAAGATTAAGGAATTAGGGGATTCCTCGCCTCTAGTGAATACTTCTTTATACCGCCCTCTGCTTGCTATTCTGCATCGGGTTTTTGGGCCGAAGAATTTCGATGAATGGAAAGATCATTGGCGGAAAGAAAATTGGGATAAGGAAAAATTGACCAATTATTTTGATGAATGGAAGCACCGCTTCGATTTATTTGACGAGGAGAGGCCTTTCTACCAGTATCCGGTTGTAAAAAAGAAAGACGGTAAAAATTCGGACGATTTGCCCGTCGAAACACTTATGCAGGAAAAGGCATCAGGCGCGAATGCGACCCTCTTCGATCATAGCTATAAGTCTCGGAAATCAGACTGCCCACCATCCATGGCCGCTCGTTACCTAATTACTCGACACGCATTTTCTCTGGCTGGCGGAGTAAGCTATCCGTTCAATTTGAGCAACGGCCCTTTGGTGAAGGGGTTCAGCGTTTTAGCGATAGGCGACAATCTTTTTCAAACGCTTGCGTTGAATTTGATGGTTTACCATCGGGACAAACCAATGCCAGTTCAAGACGATGATGGCATTTCGTTAGACAAGCCAATATGGGAACGCGACATCCTGCAAGAAGCCACGGAACGAGATAGAGAGGGCTCCGTTCCGCTTGGGTATTTGGATTATCTGACGTGGCAAAGTCGTCGGATTAAACTAATGCAGGAGGATAATTATCAGTCGGTAAGATCCTGCCAACTTCAGCAGAATTACAAACTCAAAGAGGATTTAAATATTTTTGACCCATTTAAAGTTTACGTGGAAGGAGAAAGAGGCAGGTATGCTCTTGACTTCAAAACGCATAAATCGCTGTGGAGGGACAGCACAGCGATCTTTAGGCAAACGGAAGCGTCGGATGAAATAATCAATTTGTTCAAACATCTGGCGAAAATTTCGGCGGCCATTGCCAACCGGGAAATCGACGGGCGAAGGAGATACGCTTTTTCGATTGTTGGCATAATCAATGATCAAGCGAGTGTTGAAACATGGATGCACGAAAGGTTTTCGATTCCGCTTGCGTACTTTGACGATAACGATTTGACCCGACTTTTAGAAGCGGCGCTGGAATTTGCTCAAAATCTCTCCGAAAAGCTGAGAGCCGGAATCAAAAAACTTGCTGAAATCCTTGAAACTGATATTACAAATTTTCAAGCCTTACCGGTGTATTGGTCATCGCTCGAAGTCGAATTTCACAAGTTGCTCGTGAACTTGCCGTTGAGTCATGAAAATGCAATGCAGGAGTGGTTTGGCGTTGTTTTAGCCACGGCGAATCGGGCTTTCCGGCAGACCGCGGACAGCTTGAGCGGGTCGGCGGCGGAGCGGCGCGCGGTGGTTGAGGCCGAGGATGAATTTCGTGAAAAGAGGAATATTTTGCTGAGCAAACACAAGACTGACTGGGGAAAATATTTGCCGGAAACAAAAGCAAAAGGAGGAACACAATGACTGAAACAATCGAAGCGGTTTTGGACGAACGACAAGATGAGCCGCGATTTATTTCTTATCTGAAAGGGTTGGAAAAACGGCAGGATCGGGCTGCTCTCGCGCATCTGCGGCGCGGGCTTGGGAAGCAGCCAAAAACCGCGATGGAAATGTATCCATATCTCGGACAGTTTCTATCGCATGAGCCAAAGCACGGATATGAAAATGCGATTTTTATCGTCGCGGCGCTGTTTGCATATTATCCGGACGCACCGGGAAATGTCGGAAATTTGGGGGCGTCGCTGCGGCAGTTGAAAGATGAGAGTGACGGGATTGAAAAGCGTTTTGTCGCGCTGCTCAATGCCGAAGCCGAAGATCTGCCGTATTACCTGCGGCAGATCATCGGCCTGCTGAAATCAAAGGACGTCGCCGTCAGTTGGGATCAGCTTTTTAAGGACGTTCAAAACTGGAACGGCGATAAGGGATTCGTCCAACAAAATTGGGCACGCAGCTTTTGGGGAAATTCCGCTGCGGAAGCCCGCACGAAGTAAGGGCGTGGCATTTAGCGCTCCAGAATTGGACTAACAAAAACTTAGGAGGAAACAAAGAATGATTTTAGAACTGCATATGATACAAAATTTTGCGCCGTCAAACCTTAACCGCGGCGATACGGGAGCGCCGAAAGACTGCATTTTCGGCGGCTCGCGCCGGGCGCGGATTTCGAGCCAATGCTTCAAACGGGCTATGCGCGAGCATTTCAAAAGTAATTTTGAATCACAGTCCAACTTAGCAGAGCGATCTATCCGTCTTGTCGATGCCGTCGCATCGCGACTCTCTGACGGTGGAAAAGACAAGGAAGAAGCGACCCGCGTGGTAAAAATGGCGCTCAGCGGGATCGGCTTGAAAATGTCATCAAAAGACGAGCGAAAAACGCAGTATCTGCTGTTTCTGGGCCGTGATGAGATAAACCGGTTCGCGGAGGTCTGCAGCAACCATTACGACGCCTTGCTGGCGGTAGCACCCGTCGAGACCGGAGAGCTGACTGCCAAAAAAGCAAAAGCGGCAGCGAAAGACGCAGTTCCGGCAGAAATTTCCAAAGAACTTTTGAGGGCTTTGGATGGCGGCAAGGCGGCTGATCTTGGGTTGTTTGGACGAATGCTTGCGGATCTGCCGGAGAAGAACCGTGACGCTTCGTCACAGGTTGCGCATGCTATTTCGACACATAAAACAGGCATTGAGTTTGATTTTTTTACCGCGGTCGATGACCTTAAGCCGGAAGATACCGCAGGTTCGGATCATCTCGGCACGGTCGAGTTTAATTCGGCGTGTTTTTACCGGTATTCGAATGTGAATGTCGGTAAGCTGCGCGAGAATTTGCAGGGTGATGACGAACTGACGAGGGCGACGATCGAGGCATATATGAAGGCGGCGGTCGAGGCGATCCCGACCGGTAAGCAGAACAGTTTTGCGACGCATGAAAGGCCATCGCTGGTTTTCGCGGTTGTGCGGCCTGCCGGCATGCTTTCGCTGGCGAATGCGTTTGAAAATGCGGTAAAGCACGAGGAATGGAACGACGAAACGAAGCGGACGAAAGAAGGCCTCGTCGCCAATTCCATTTCGCGAATGGCGAACCACTACGCAAAAGTTTCAGGCGTTTATGGCGATACGGCTGTTTCGCGTTTGTTTGTTAATACAGATGGCTCGGACGCCTCGCAGCTTGGTAATCAGTCGGCAAGTTTTTCCGAACTGATCGACGGAACGATCGCCGCGATTTTTAATAAACAGGAGGCTTAATTCATGTCTCACATATTGTGTTTAAGGCTCTCCGGCCCGATGCAGTCGTGGGGCGTTATGAGCCGGTTTTCGCGGCGCGATACGGGCAAGGAGCCGTCGAAATCCGGCGTGATCGGGTTGCTCTGCGCTGCGATGGGAATCTCGCGTGACGAGGCGAATAGCGAAAATCCTGTTTTTCAAAGCCTGAGTAGTTTAATGATGGGCGTTCGGGTTCTTCGCGAAGGCGTAATGCAGAGCGACTACCACACGGCGCAAAACATTGCGAAGGCCGACGGCAAGGGCATCAAGGAGACCGAGCTTTCGACGCGGTTTTATCTGGCTGACGCCGATTTCGTTGTCGCTTTAAATTCTGATGACCGAGAATTGCTTGATTCCGCCCAAACGGCCTTGAAACACCCGAAATGGCAGTTGTTCCTGGGCCGCAAGGCGTTTGTTCCTGATCTGCCGGTTTACTTTATCGAAGGCGTTTTCAAAACCGACGATACCATCGAGAAGTTTCTGCAAAGCGGTTCTCTTGCGAAAATTCTGGCGAAATATCAAGAGCATTTCGGTGCCCGCCGCGCAGCGCGCGATGGCAGGCAAAGGCTGGTAATAGAAGACGAAAACGGAGCCGAAACGCGGCAGGACGTGCCGCTTTCGTTTGCGGCGCGGCGGTTTACTAATCGGCGGGTGCGGACGACGTTTGTGAATATAAATAATGGAGGTGAGAGAGATGGAGATTTATTTAACGAAGATGGGGTTGAACACACGCTCGCGGGCGGTTTGGAATGATCTGGGCAATCCGCAGCAGCTGCACCGGACGATTTCGGGAGCGTTTCCAGAGATCGCTGGCCAGCAAGATTTGCCGCATCACGAACGGCGGACGCCGCGAAATGAATACAATCTGCTGCACCGTCTGGAGTTTGACCGGAGCAGCGGTCGGGCGGTTTTGCTTGTTCAATCGAACAGGGAGCCGCAGCGGAATTCGTTTGATGCTGGCTATGCCGACAAAATAGAAACGAAGGCTATCCACGAGCAGTATTCGCAAATCGAAAACGGTATGAAGATGCGTTTCCGGCTTCAGGCAAATCCGACAAAGCGCGACGCGGCGACGCGAAATCCGGACCGGCCAAATCAGCGAAAGCGTGTCGATATTCGCGGCGAAAATGGCCGAATCGACTGGTTAAAGCGCAAGGGAGATGAGAACGGTTTTCGCATCGTAGATGTAAAGATCAAAAACGCTTCGGCAGATCAAGCGTCTGTCAGCGTTCCAAATCTCACCTCGAGCCGAAGCGGTACGCTCAACTTTCGCCGTGAACGAAACCAGCCGAAAGTCGTGCTCGGTTCAGTCATTTTTGACGGCATTTTGACAGTATCGGACGCTGACAGATTTAACACCGCTTTGGAAAACGGGATCGGCCCGGGCAAAGCTTACGGATTCGGATTAATGTCCGTGGCTCCGGTATGAGATCGGAGCGCGGACACTCCTGTGTCCGCATGAGTGCGAAGCACGAAGAAGACCGTCGGACGATTCGACGCGTAGGAGCGCGGACACTCCTGTCCGCATGAGTGCGAAGCACGAAGAAGACGCCGGACGATTCGACGCGTAGGAGCGCGGACACTCCTGTCCGCACTAGTGCGAAGCACGAAGAAGACGCCGGACGATTCGACGCGTAGGAGCGCGGACACTCCTGTCCGCATGAGTGCGAAGCACGAAGAAGACGTAGGACGATTCGGGCGGCTCGCTTCAGTTCAGTTTGACATTTTTGATTGGCCAAAGTTGTTTCGCCGCAAGCGGCGATGCGGACAGGAGTGTCCGCGCTCCGAAAGTTATGAAACTAAAAGACTTAAATACGCTTCCCAGAGTGCGCGACAGTATTAGCTATCTCTATGTCGAGCATTGCAAGATCGAGCAGGATGCGAAGGCGATCGCGTTTTTTGACGTCGAGGGCAAGACGAGCGTGCCGTGTGCCAGTTTGACCACGCTGCTCATCGGGCCGGGAAGCACGATCACGCACGCCGCGGTTAAAGCTCTGGCCGACAATGGCTGTCTCATTATGTGGTCGGGCGAAGGAGCCGTGCGCTTTTATGCACAGGGAATGGGCGAGACGCGGGCCGCACGGCATTTATTGCGGCAGGCATATCTCAGCTCGATTCCCGAGTTGCGACTGCGGGTCGTACGGCGAATGTATGAAATGCGTTTTGGCGAGGAGCTGCCGGAGGAATTGACGCTGCAGCAGATTCGCGGCAAAGAGGGCGTCCGCGTTCGCACGGCATATTCGCAGGCGAGCTCCGCAACCGGCGTCGAATGGACCGGCCGTTCATACAACCGAACGGATTGGAAAGATTCGACGCCGATAAACCGTGCGCTTTCATCCGCAAACAGCTGTCTTTACGGCGTCTGTCATGCCGCGATAGTATCGGCCGGATATTCGACCGCGCTCGGCTTTATACATACCGGCAAGATGCTCTCGTTCGTCTATGACGTCGCAGATCTTTACAAAGCGGATATTACCATCCCGCTTGCATTCGCGGTCGTTGCCGAATCGGAAAGCGGTCTCGAAAGCCGCATCCGCCACGCGCTCCGCGACAAATTTCACGAGGAAAGATTTCTCGACCGAGTCATACCCGATATCGAGAAAGCACTCAGCGTAAAAACTGATGACGCCGAGATCGAGTTTGATTCTGACGACGCGGCCCCCGGCGGTCTCTGGGATGGCGGCGATACGTCGGTCGCGGGCGGCGTCAACTGGGGCGGCGAACCTGCTGACGAACAAAAGGCCGAGGATAAAGAAAACCTGAGATGGGAAGACGGAGGGCAGGCATTTTAATTGCATTTCTGCAAACTAAAAGATCAGTTTCATTTATGAGGCTTTCTGCGAAGCGGCACATAGATACTGTCTTGAGAAAGCCACGTCTTTTAGGCGTGGGCAGGCTCGCAAGTGCAATGCTTAGAATGCTTTAACTGGCTTAAATTCCCCGGCTTCAGCCGCTTGGTTTGAATGGGCGTTAATAACGCCCTGTCAGAGAACCGAAAAAGCGAACCAACCCCAAAGAGTCGCGGCGATGGGCAGAAAAGACGGCGAAAGCCGCCTCAATATACAAACAGACTACCGCCCTCATCGTTGACATTGTTTAGATTGTTCGTTTTTTTTTGCGTGGTCTCGGTTAATACCGTTAGTTCAGGCTTATTCGCAATGAAGCCCAATTACGGCACCGGAATTTTTATTTTGGAACGGAGCTAAAATATGGTGGTTATTTTAATGGAAAAGGTCCCCGTCTCGCTGCGCGGCGAGATAACGCGTTGGGTGATCGAACTGCGCCCAGGCGTTTTTGTCGGCAACATCTCAGCCCTCGTACGCGAAAAACTGTGGGAATATATATGCGAAAAATCAAGTGGCGGAGCCGTAACAATCCTGCAATCTGCCTCAAACGAACAAGGCTATCGCATCCGCACCCACGGCGAAACCGCCCGCCGCATCCGCGATTTTGACGGAATCCAGCTTGTCACTATACCAAAAAAACCAAAACAATCTTGACTAGACACTTAACTATGTCAATAATGGCTAAAGCCCTTTGTTTTTCAAGTGCTGTCTCCACACACGTGGAGATGAACCGACACAACCATATATGAGAGCCTACAACACAACGCTGTCTCCACACACGTGGAGATGAACCGTCATTCTGTTAGCTCGTTTTACTGTTAGCTCGGCTGTCTCCACACACGTGGAGATGAACCGTTTTGAGTTCGTGCTGACGTTGGCGAGTGACGGCTGTCTCCACACACGTGGAGATGAACCGCGGTTAGCGGACGAATCGAACTGGAGAGACAGGCTGTCTCCACACACGTGGAGATGAACCGCTCGAGCTCCAACGGGAACAGATCGCCCTCGAGCTGTCTCCACACACGTGGAGATGAACCGACCGAACTGCCTGGATGGAGAAAATCTTTGGCGCTGTCTCCACACACGTGGAGATGAACCGCCGGGTACAAAAATAAAAAAGACGATTTGGCTGCTGTCTCCACACACGTGGAGATGAACCGAAGTAGTGTACTTCTCTCTAATATCATCCGGAGCTGTCTCCACACACGTGGAGATGAACCGGCTATTAGATACTCAACGATGGACCCGGAGTTGCTGTCTCCACACACGTGGAGATGAACCGTAGTGAAATTCTTTTTCTTTTGACGGCTTCCAGCTGTCTCCACACACGTGGAGATGAACCGGCTCCGCCGGCCACGACAACGCGGGATAACCGGCTGTCTCCACACACGTGGAGATGAACCGAAGACTTGCCGTTTGAGGTGTTTGAACAGGAGGCTGTCTCCACACACGTGGAGATGAACCGAGGGGCTTCTACCAGATCGCCATCTGTTATTAGCTGTCTCCACACACGTGGAGATGAACCGCCGTGAGGACATTTTGACACCCGACACGCCTAGCTGTCTCCACACACGTGGAGATGAACCGAGGAGGCAGGATTCAAACTAATCACACCGTTGGCTGTCTCCACACACGTGGAGATGAACCGTTCGTCTGTCATAAATTCCGCCTCCTGTTTAAGCTGTCTCCACACACGTGGAGATGAACCGACGAATTTCAATTGCACAATTTCTCCTCGGAACCTGTCTCCACACACGTGGAGATGAACCGTGGTAAGGGAACTGAATAAATCGGAATAATATCCTGTCTCCACACACGTGGAGATGAACCGATTGGCGTGACGTTATGGCATCGCTGGCGGATCCTGTCTCCACACACGTGGAGATGAACCGCGATAAGGGAACTGAATAAATCGGAATAATATCCTGTCTCCACACACGTGGAGATGAACCGCCGCCCTAAACCATTGACACAAAAACACATACCCTGTCTCCACACACGTGGAGATGAACCGCCGCGGAGAAAAAAGCGGCTGCCGATGCAGCCCCTGTCTCCACACACGTGGAGATGAACCGAGTATGAGTTTGCGATAGAACGTTTTCTGCGACCTGTCTCCACACACGTGGAGATGAACCGCCTCTGCCGCCGCCTGTTCCTGAGCGGCTCCGCCTGTCTCCACACACGTGGAGATGAACCGAGGGACATATGCACGACATTTTTGTGGAATTGCCTGTCTCCACACACGGGGAGTTGAACCTACGGCAATCGTTGGGGCGACCCTATCGACCGCCCTGTCTCCACACACGTGGAGATGAACCGGGGTTTCCGCGTGGAATTCTCGATGTCTGGATGCTGTCTCCACACACGTGGAGATGAACCGTGCGCAGATCGTTTGCTCAAATGTGCTGGATTGCTGTCTCCACACACGTGGAGATGAACCGAGAATAGATGGATAAATTGGAGAAGAGGGTTTGCTGTCTCCACACACGTGGAGATGAACCGTGATCGCCCGGAAACTGAAACGAAGACTCGGAGCTGTCTCCACACACGTGGAGATGAACCGCCGGTTAGCGGACGAATCGAACTGGAGAGACAGCTGTCTCCACACACGTGGAGATGAACCGCCCGAGGCCGAAATGTTGGCAAAGCTGCTGGAGCTGTCTCCACACACGTGGAGATGAACCGCGTTCATCCCGGCGGCGGTGGGCGGTCGGGTTGAGACCGATTCTGATTTTGAAGTCGCGGGTGAAATGGCTCTCGTCCTGCATGCAGACCTGGATTGCGATCTGCTTGATCTGTTCGTGAGTCGCTTCGAGCAAATGCCTCGCTTTTTGAAGGCGGGCTTCTTTTAGATAAGCTGCCGTGACGCATTCAGATTCGACTTAAAAACGGAAGGAAAATGCGAGATCGAAATTCCGGTCTTTGCTGCCAATTCTGCAACCGTTCAATCGTGGTGAAGGTTTTCAAGCAGGATATTCCGCGGATCAAAAATTCGTCCGTAAAAGCGGCGGTTGGAAAAGCAAGCTTTTTCCGCAAATAGACGGGCACGCCCGGGATGGCGGAATCCGCAATTGTCGATTTTATAATTGTTTGCTTTTCACAAAACCGCCACACTAGCTTTAGCTTTTTTCGTCATAATGAGCGCCCCTTTACTTGCGTACGGGTTTTCGATATCCGGTTACTACTCGTCGTCTTCGACTTCTATTTCCATTGCTGCGTCGATGTCGAAGATTTCATCGGTGCTTTCGGCGTCGATGTCTTCGATGTCGTCATCAAAGGCGTCGTCGTCGATCGGGGCGGGTTGCGGAAGGTCGATGCCGCCGCGGATGTAGTCGCCCATTTCGTCAAATTCGTCTTCCTGTTTACGGTTTTCGGTGGCGTCGTAGGCGACCTTGACGTTCCTGTAATATTTCATACCGGTTCCGGCGGGGATCAGACGGCCCATAATGACATTTTCTTTCAAACCGCGTAGGTAATCGATCCGGCCTGAGATGGCCGCTTCGGTCAGAACGCGCGTGGTTTCCTGGAAGCTGGCGGCCGAGATAAACGAGTCGGTCGAGAGCGAAGCCTTTGTGATACCGAGCAGAAGCGGTTCACCGACCGACGTCTGGCCGCCCGCGTCAGAAACACGCCGGTTTTCATCTTCGTAGCGAAAGCGGTCAACCTGTTCCTCGAGCAGAAATTCCGTATCGCCAACTTCTTTGATCTTGACCCACCGAAGCATCTGACGAACGATCACCTCGATATGCTTATCGTTTATGTTCACGCCCTGAAGGCGGTAAACTTCCTGAATCTCGTTGACCAGATAATTCTGCAGGGCACCGGTACCGAGAACACGCAAAATGTCGTGCGGATTTAGCGGCCCGTCCATCAGCGGTTCGCCTGAGCGAACGCGGTCGTCTTCCTGCACGTTAATGTGCGTGCCGCGTGGTATGTCGTATTCGCGTTCGCTACCGTCGTCGCCGATGACGATGATCTTGCGTTTACCCTTTGCGATCGGGCCAAATTTGACCGTCCCGTTTATCTCGGACATCATCGCGGTTTCGCCCGGACGGCGAGCTTCAAAAAGCTCGACGACACGCGGCAGGCCGCCGACGATATCCTTTGTTTTTGTCGTTTCACGCGGGATCTTGGCGATGACGTCGCCCGGTTCGACCTCCTGTCCGTCTTCGACGATCAGATTGGCACGGATCGGCATCTGATAGGTTTTTTGAACCTTGTGACCGGCGCGGATCTCAAGACGCGGCTGATTTTTCTCATCCGAATCCTTGACCACAAGCCGTTTCTGACCCGTCACTTTATCGATCTCTTCTTCGACCGTTTTGCCTTCTTTCAGGTCCTGATATTTGACGGCCCCCTTGACCTCCGACAGGATGGCATTTGTAAACGGGTCCCAAGTTACGAGTACATCATCTTCTTTTACTTTTTGACCGTCTTTGACATGAACCTCGGCACCGTAAACGACCTTGTAATGAGCAACCTCACGTCCGCGTTCGTCAACGAGGGCTATCTCGGATTGGCGACGGATAGAGACCATTTCGCCGCTCCTGTTTTTGATGGCCTTCAGATCGTTGAGATATTTAACGGTTCCATCCATTGCGGCGGTGTGTTTGGTTTCCTGTTCGAAACGCGCCGTACCGCCGACGTGGAATGTGCGCATGGTAAGCTGCGTGCCCGGTTCACCGATCGACTGTGCCGCGATGACGCCGACCGCCTCGCCGATCTCGACCGTGTTGCCCGTCGCCAGGTTTCGGCCATAGCATTTTACACAAATACCGCGTCTTGTCTCGCAGGTCAGTGCCGAACGGATCCGCACGGTCTGAAGCCCCGAAAGTTGAACTGCCGATCCGAGTTTTTCATCGATCTCCGTATTTGCCTCAACGATCACCGTTCCGTCAACCGGATCGATGATGTCGTCGAGCGACGTACAACCGACGATGCGGTCACGAAGCGATTCGACCTCTTCGCCATTGCGGATGATGGCCTCGGCCCAGACGCCGCGCAGCGTGCCGCAATCCTGTTCCGAAACGATGACGTCCTGAGCAACGTCAACCAGACGGCGGGTAAGATAGCCCGAATCGGCCGTTTTTAGCGCCGTATCGGCCAGGCCCTTGCGGGCGCCGTGCGTCGAAATAAAATACTGGAGAACGTCGAGCCCCTCGCGGAAGTTTGCGAGGATCGGATTCTCGATGATCTCGCCTGACGGCTTGGCCATCAGGCCGCGCATACCGGCAAGCTGTCGAATCTGCGCCTCCGAGCCTCGGGCACCGGAATCGGCCATGACCAGGATCGGATTTAGCTCTTTGCGTTCCTTTTCGCGTTTATCCATCGCCAGAAACATCTCTTTTGCTACATGATCGGTCACATCCGACCAGATCGCCGTAACCTTATTTGTACGCTCGAGGTCGGTCATTGTCGCGTCTTCGTATTGTTTACGAAGTTTTTCAACCTCTTTCTGCGCTTTTTCGATAATGCCTTTCTTGCTCGCCGGCGTTACCATATCGTCGATGCCGATCGAAACCCCGGCTTTCGTCGCATAGAGGAATCCCATCGTTTTGAGATCGTCGAGCAGCGAAACCGTAGCGTCGTGGCCGAGCCGCAGATGGCAAAATGTCACGAGGCTTTGCAGGCCTTTCTTCTTCAAAACGCCATTGACATAAGGTAAGCCGTCGCGTGTCAGACGCTCGTTAAATATCGCCCGACCGGCGGTGGTGTCGAGAATGAGATCGACATTCTCACGTGCGTTCGCACGCATGACGTCCTGCATATTGTGTTCGAGCGTCAGATCGATCAGGTCACCGCGCCAACGAAGCTTTATCCTCGTCTGCGTTTCGATCACACCCGCGTCGAGAGCGAGTAAAACATCTTCGATAGAGCCAAAAACCTTGCCGTCACCGAGCATTTCATCGCGGGCAAGGGTCAAGTAATAGCAGCCAAGAACTATATCCTGCGACGGGACGGCAATCGGCTGGCCGCTCGCGGGCGAAAGCAGATTGTTCGAGGCGAGCATCAAGACAGTGGCCTCGATCTGTGCCTCGGCCGAAAGCGGAATATGAACCGCCATCTGATCACCGTCAAAATCGGCATTAAAAGCCGAGCAAACGAGCGGATGGATCTTGATCGCTTTGCCCTCGACCAAAACCGGCTCAAAAGCCTGAATTCCAAGTCGGTGAAGCGTCGGTGCACGATTCAGCAGAACCGGATGTTCGCGGATAACTTCTTCGAGAATGTCCCAAACTATCGGTTCCTGACGTTCGACCATTTCGCGTGCCTGCTTGATCGTTGCGGCGTGCTGATCGCGTTCTAATTTGTTGTAAATAAACGGCTTGAAGAGCTCAAGGGCCATTTTCTTAGGCAGCCCGCACTGATGCAGCTTAAGTTCGGGGCCGACCACGATAACCGAACGCCCCGAATAATCGACACGTTTTCCGAGCAGATTCTGTCGAAAACGCCCCTGTTTTCCTTTCAGCGTTCCCGAAAGAGACTTGAGCGGACGGTTGTTCGCACCGCGCAGAACGCGGCCGCGGCGTCCGTTGTCAAAGAGGGCGTCCACCGCTTCCTGAAGCATCCGCTTTTCATTTCGCACAATGACCTCGGGCGCGCGAAGCTCGATCAGCTTCTTCAGACGGTTGTTGCGGTTGATAACGCGGCGATATAGATCATTTAGATCAGACGTCGCAAAACGTCCGCCGTCAAGAGGCACTAAAGGCCGAAGCTCGGGCGGAATGACGGGAATTACGTCGAGAATCATCCATTGCGGATTATTTCCCGACCGCAGGAACGACGTCGAAACCTTGAGCCGCTTTGAATATTTGAGCTTTTTCTGCTGCGAAGTTTCCTCGCGCATTTTTCCGCGGAGCTCCTCGACAAGTTCCGCAATATCGATCTGAGCCAGCAGGTCCTTGATCGCCTCAGCACCCATTTTTGCGACAAACTGGTTTGGATAATCACGCGATAATTCGCGAAAACGCTCGTCGGACAACAGATCTTTTTGCTTGATATCAGGCACATCGCCTTCATCGACGACAATGTACGTTTCGAAATAAAGTATCTTTTCGAGATCGCGCAAAGTGATGTCGAGCAGGTGGCCTATACGCGAAGGCAGTCCCTTAAAAAACCAGACGTGCGAACACGGGGAGGCGAGCTCGATGTGTCCGAGCCTCTCGCGACGGACCTTGGATTGCGTAACCTCAACGCCGCACTTGTCACAGACGACGCCGCGATGCTTCATCCGCTTATATTTTCCGCACAGACATTCCCAGTCCGAGACCGGGCCGAAGATGCGGGCGCAGAACAAGCCGTCGCGTTCCGGTTTGAACGTTCTGTAATTGATCGTTTCCGGCTTTGTCACCTCGCCATGCGACCACGAACGAATTTTATCCGGCGACGCAAGGCTGATACGGATCGCCTCATAGTTCGTCGTCAACTGAGTTTTGTTATCGTTATTAAATCGAAACATGTTTCTCCATTTTGGATTTTGGACCCTTGAATTTTGGATTATCGGACGAAGAACAATTCTTCAAATCCAAAATCAGCAATTCAAAATCGATTAATCCGCCCCTACCAGCGCGTCAACACCCGCAATGATCGCGTCCGGATCGATCTCGTCTTCCTGGATCAGTTCGACGTCGAGGCACAAGCTCTGCAGCTCTCGCACTAAAACGTTAAACGATTCGGGAATACCCGGTTCGAAATTCGAAACGCCCTTGACGATCGTCTCGTATATCTTGGA
The DNA here is from genome assembly GCA_041747575.1 of Pyrinomonadaceae bacterium. Lineage (GTDB taxonomy): Bacteria > Acidobacteriota > Blastocatellia > Pyrinomonadales > Pyrinomonadaceae > OLB17. Next base: position 57,013 of record JBGTEX010000056.1, on the reverse strand, counting down.
ACGGCCGGCCACATCATCGGATTTGCATGTCAGCAATTCCTGCAGGATGTGGGCCGCTCCGTAAGCTTCGAGTGCCCAGACCTCCATCTCGCCAAACCGCTGTCCGCCAAATTGTGCCTTGCCGCCAAGCGGCTGCTGCGTGATGAGCGAATACGGGCCGATAGACCGGGCATGGATCTTGTCGTCCACAAGGTGCGACAGCTTGAGCATATAGATGTAGCCGACACAAACCTTCTGCTCGAACTGCTCACCGGTCACGCCGTCATAAAGCCGCGTTTTGCCCGATGGGCCGACCGACGCCGGAATGCCGAGTTCGTCATACCGGTCATTTGCTTTTGTGATATAACCCTTGATCTCCTCTTCGCTTGCGCCGTCAAAAACCGGCGTCGCAAAATGCAGTCCCAGGATACGGGCCGCCCAACCCAGATGCGTTTCTAGTATCTGCCCGACATTCATACGCGACGGCACGCCGAGCGGATTCAGCACTATTTCGACCGGCGTTCCGTCCGGTAGATACGGCATATCCTCCTCGGGCAGGATGCGTGCGATGACGCCCTTGTTGCCGTGACGGCCGGCCATCTTATCGCCAACGCTGAGTTTGCGTTTCATAGCGACAAAGACCTTGACCATCTTGATCACTCCCGGCGGCAATTCGTCGCCCTGTTTTAGTTTGGTGATCTTTTCATCATAGATGTCACGCAGGATATTTATTTGGCGTTCTGTCCGCTGCTCATATTCTTTGACCTCGCCCGTGACGTCAATCGAACCGGCCGCAACCTCCGCCTTACGAAGAAATCTGGTGTCGATCTCTTTTAGAGTTTCTTTTTTCAGAGTCTCGCCTTTTTTAATCAGAACGTCCTTGCCGTCAAGCAGGTCCTTTGTCAGTTTGCGGCCGTCGAAAAGTTCGTAGATACGGGCGTCACGCTGTTCCTGCAGGATACGAATTTCATCATCGAGATCGCGGTGAAAATCGTCCTCCGCCATACCCTCGATATCGAGGCTGCGCTCGTCCTTGTCCTGTCCCTTGCGCGTAAATATCTGGACGTCGACAACCGTTCCGTCGATGCCGGGCGGGCAGGTAAGCGAAGCATCTTTCACATCACCGGCTTTTTCACCAAATATTGCACGGAGAAGTTTCTCTTCGGCCGTCAGCTGCGTTTCGCCCTTTGGCGTCACCTTTCCGACTAGGACCGATCCCGGTTTGACCTGTGCGCCGATACGGATAATTCCCGATTCGTCGAGATCGCGGAGCATATTTTCACCGATATTCGGAATATCGCGTGTGATCTCCTCAGGGCCGAGCTTCGTATCGCGGGCCTCAACCTCGAGTTCCTCGATATGGATCGAGGTGTAGTAGTCGTCCTTTACAAGACGCTCGGACACGAGGATAGCATCCTCAAAGTTGTAGCCGCGCCAAGGCATAAATGCCACCAGCACGTTTCGTCCCAAAGCGAGTTCCCCGCGATCGGTACACGGGCCGTCGGCTATCACCTGTCCTTTCTTGACCCTTTCACCGACCTCCACGATCGGCCGTTGATTGATACACGTGTTTTGGTTCGAACGCTTAAATTTAACCAGGCTGTAAATATCGGCCGTCACTTCGCGCGAGATCGTTCCGTCAACCTGATGATCGGCCTTGACGATAATTCGCTCGGAATCGACAAAATCGACGACGCCGTTACGTTTTGCAATTACGACCGCTCCTGAATCGCGGGCCGCAATTTTTTCCATACCCGTCCCGACATACGGCGACTCGGCACGCAGCAGAGGCACCGATTGCCGCTGCATGTTCGATCCCATAAGGGCGCGGTTGGCATCGTCATTTTCGAGAAACGGAATCAAGGACGCAGCGACCGAAACGAGCTGTTTCGGCGATACATCCATATACTGCGTATCGTTGCGGTCGGCGGTGATAAATTCGCCCCGCTGCCGGGCTGCGATTCGCTGATTTACAAAGTTGCCTTTTTCATCGAGCGCGATATTGGCCTGTCCGATGATCCACTTATCTTCTTCCCAGGCGGTCAAATAAAAGGGCCACGGTTCAAAAATAGCGGGCTGCTGATCTTTCTTCAGCTTGTCGTTGGCCGCTTCGACGTCTTCGAGCGGAACATGCTCGCCGGGTTTAAACTTTGTATCGCCGCCATTTAAAAGCCGCACGTATTCGATCACGCGGCCATCGACCACGCGGCGGTACGGCGATTCGATAAAGCCAAATTCATTAATACGGGCAAAGCACGACAGAGAAGAAATCAGACCGATATTCGGCCCCTCAGGCGTCTCGATCGGACAGATACGGCCGTAATGGGTCGGGTGAACGTCGCGAACCTCAAATCCGGCACGTTCACGCGACAAGCCGCCGGGCCCAAGCGCTGAAAGTCTGCGTTTGTGCGTAATTTCCGACAGCGGATTTGTCTGATCCATAAACTGCGAAAGCTGCGACGAGCCAAAAAATTCGCGAACGGCCGCCGTCACGGGTTTTGCGTTTACGAGGTCTCGCGGCATCGTGGTGAACATATCCTGCTGAATGGACATTTTCTCTTTGATCGCCCGCTCCATACGCTCGAGGCCGATACGAAACTGATTTTCGAGTAATTCGCCCACCGCACGAACGCGCCGGTTGCCGAGGTGATCGATATCATCCTGAGTGTAATTTTCGCTGTCCCGCTTCATCCGCAAAAGATAATTAACAACCTCGACAAAGTCACCGGCCTTGAGCAGCGGGTTAGTGAGATCCTCTTTTTCAGGACGCCCCATCTTGATGTTAAATTTCAGACGGCCGACGCGAGAGAGATCAAACCGGCGGGTGTCAAAAAACATACCTTCGAGCAGACGGTATGCGGTCGGTACGGTCGGCGGGTCCCCCGGACGCATCTTGCGGTAAATTTCGAGCAGAGCATCGACCGGTTTTGAGATCGGATCTTTTTTGATGGTCGCCGAAATAATCTCTCCGATGACGTCGCGTTTCGGGAAAAAGACGGAAAAACTGGTGATGCCCTCTTCGATGATCTGCTGTAATTTGCCGGCGACAATCTCGGTATTTGCCTCGACTATCACCTCGCCGGTTTCTGTATTGACGACATCTTCGAGAGCGTATGCGCCCTCAAAATCCGCCGTCATTACCGCGACCTTTTCCATGCTCATCCGACGAAGATCGGCGAGCCCCGATTTAGTTACCTTTTTGCCTTTTCGGGTGACGTCTTCTTTTTTATCCTTAATATCGTCTTCGGCACGCATTCCGACCAGATGCGTGTCGCCTTCGGACTTGACACTTATGTGTAATTTGCCTTTCTCGATGACGGCCTCGTCGGTCACATAAAAGAGTTTAAGAATGTTTGCATTTGAATATTCTGCGTTCTTTACAACTTCTTCGAGAATGCTGTCCGATACGGTCTTCATATCGATCTGCGGATTGAGCCAGAGGCCAAGCGCCCGCAGAAAGACGGTCGCGATGATCTTACGCTTACCCAGACGGGCGTGCAGCAACCCTTTTTGATCGTACTCGAATTCGACCCAGGAGCCGCGGTACGGAATGATCTTTGCGAGAAAATCGTCCCGGTCGCCCTTAAAAAATACGCCGGGCGAACGGTGAAGCTGCGATACGATCACGCGTTCCGTTCCGTTTATAATGAACGTACCGTTGTCGGTCATCAGCGGGATTTCGCCAAAGAAAACATCCTCTTCCTTTATATCGCGGATCGTCGAGACGTTAGTGTCGGGGTCCTTGTCATAAACCGTCAGACGAATCTTCACCTTAAGCGGAACGCTGTACGACATACCACGTTCCTGGCATTCCTGCTGATCGTGCTTGTGCTTGAGCCCGACCGGCTCGCCGCAATTGTTGCAAAGATTGGGCCGTACCGCGTTAAATGTGCCGCAGTTATTGCATAAAACATCGGCCGGGTTAAAAGGATCGACTTTGATCTTGGCGCTGCAGTTCTTACAATTTGCACGCAGATGTTCAAGGCCTTCGAGATTGCCGCATTTGCACTGCCAATTGCCGATCTGATACTCGACATACTCAAGCATCGCCGTTTCACGAAAATCCGACACCGGAAAGATCGATGCAAATACCGACTGCAGCCCGATATAATCACGCTCCTCAGGGATGAGGTCCATTTGCAGGAACCGGTTGTAAGATTCGCGCTGAACCTCGATCAGATTTGGAATTTGGGCCGATGTATAAATTTTTGAAAAATCCACGCGTTCGGGCGATTGGCTTGTTCTGCGTCCTAGTCCCGTCGAGCTGCTTTGTAGAGGATTATTGATCATATTTTTAGAGCGGGCAATAAAAAACTTGTTGATTTTTGAGAACGTTGCTGATACGATTCACGTAACGCAGGATACTCAAAAAACGATCGCGATAAAGACGGCAAACGCGGTCTAGGGTAAAGTATTCCCTGACCGCTTTTCAGCAGTTATTGCTGTAAATTAAATTTTTGAGCGTGCCAAAAGGGGACACCAACTCTCCACTTGCTTGCGACAAAAATCGCGTCTAAAACCAACGGAAACTGTTTAATATAACAGCGTTTCCGATCCGACCAGGCCGGCAGTCGCAACCCCAACAATAATAAAGAGAACTGCGAACCACTTAGATTATCAGTAATAAACAGAAAAATCAAACCGCCCGCAACACTTTGGGTTTCGTATCCGAGGCATGAAGTCCTGAGTCAGAATTCGGTTTCTTGTTCAAGAAACAAACTTCAGACCCAGGACTTCAGACTCAAGATTTGCGTCCGTCGTATTATTTAACCTCGACGGTTGCTCCGGCCTCTTTTAATTTGGCCGCAACCTCGTCCGCCTCCGCCTTCGAAACGCCTTCTTTTAGCGCTTTAGGTGCGGCGTCGACAAGATCTTTGGCCTCTTTCAAGCCGAGCCCCGCAACAACTTCGCGAACGACCTTGATAACGGCGATCTTGTTGCCGCCCGCTGCGGTCAACACGACATCAAACGTATCCTTTTCCTCAGCCGCAGGAGCCGCCTCACCGCCGGCCGCAGGTGCCGCCGCAGGTGCCGCCGCTGCGGCTGCCGAAACACCAAATACTTCTTCGAGTTCTTTCACAAGTTCAGACGCTTCGAGAAGCGTCATACCTTTCAAAAACTCAACCACATCACTTTTTGTAACTGCCATAATTTTATCTATCTCCTGTTTTAGGGTTCTTAAGTTAATTAAATCGTAAAATATATATCGTGCATCGTTTTCTCTAGCTTAGGATTCACTATTTACAGTTCACGGCTTTTTTCAGCCGCGAGAACCCACGGGACCTGCAAGACAGGGCTGCATCACCTTTCTGTTAAGTCCGAGCCGCGAAGGATGAACTGACAAATCATCCCCGCTCGTTTTCCTTGAGTACGGCTTCCATCGTTCGACAAGCTTCAGTTTGTCGATCCGTCAAACTGTTTTTCGGCAAACTTTGGTTTGCCGATCCAACGGACAATGTTTGTTGGACAGTTGTTGGAAATTTAAAAAATGCTATTCCGCCTTTTCTTCAGCTTCAGCTTCAGGCGCGGCTCGCTCCGACGCCTCTGCCGAAGTTTCAGACGCGGCGGCGGTCTCATCCGCCGGAGCTTCGGCTGAGGGCGTCTCTTCCGCCGGTTTCGCGGCCGTCTCCGAAGCGGCTTCCTCACTTGCCGTAGCCGATGCTTCGGCTTCTGCCGGAGCAGAATTTTCTGCTGCCGCAGTCGCCGGCCTGCTTTCTCCGATCTGATTTACGACAACCGCCAGATTGCGCGGCACTGCATTTATCACACTGACGATTCCCTGAGCGGAGCTATTGATAACCCATAAAAGTTTGGAAATAAGCTCCTCTTTCGATGGCAGGTTTGCAATCGTCGTCAATTGTTTTAGATCGACCATTCGCCCCTCGACAACGCCCGCCTTGAATGTATAGATATCGGCGTTGTCCTTCACGAACTTCGAAATCGCTTTTGAAAGGATGACCGGATCGCCATCGGTCGATGCAATTGCGGTCACGCCCTTAAAATGTTCGGCCGCGTCCTCAAACTGCGTTCCCCTGACGGCGATGCGGGCCAATGTATTCTTCACAACCTGATACTTTGCACCGGCTTCGCGGAGTGAGCTTCGAAATTCCTGATCCTTATTGACCGTTAATTTTGTAAAGCTGACAACCATCGCGGATTTCGAGTTCTGAAGGGACTCGGTGAGGGCGTTCAGATCCGTTTGTTTTGTTTCTCTTGATTTCATTATTTTCTCCAAATCCCTCTTTTCAAAATAGGGATGGCAATGGCGGCGGCCGATCGGCGGCGGCTCTGTCTTTGACCCGAAGCCGTGCCGCTAGAGCCTGCGGCAGATCCTACGCATACGCTAGTTCATCGAGCAAAACGCCGGGACTCATCGTCGCGGCCAGATTTATTTTCTTTAAATAACGCCCTTTCGCCGTGGTCGGTTTTGCCTTCATCACGGCGCTTATCAGAACCTTAGTGTTCTCAGCGAGTTTAGCGCCGTCAAACGACACTTTGCCGACCGGCGAATGAATAACGCCCGTTTTGTCAACGCGGTATTCAACCTTACCGGCCTTGGTTTCCTCGATGGCGGTTTTTACGTCCATCGTCACGGTTCCCGTTTTTGGATTTGGCATCAGGCCTCGAGGACCGAGAACCTTACCGAGCTGGCCGACCTTGCCCATCATATCCGGTGTCGCGATCAGAGCGTCAAACTCAAGCCAGCCGCCTTTTATCTTTTCTACAATGTCATCGCCGCCGGCGAGATCGGCTCCGGCGTCTTCAGCCTCTTTGACCTTGTCGCCCTGTGCAATGACGACGATCCGTTTCGCCGTCCCGCCCAACCCGTGCGGCAGAACGATCGTCCCGCGCACCAGCTGGTCCGCTTTTCTCGGATCTACGCCCAGCCACATTGTCAGTTCGACCGTCTCATCAAACTTTGCAAATGCGATCTCTTTCAATTTTGCAACCGCCTCTTCAAGCGTATGCTTTTTGTGCAGCTCAATTTTCTCTAGAGCCGCTAGATATTTCCTGCCTCTTTTCATTTTACCTCCAGGTATTAACGGGAACCGTGATTCCCTCCCTACGCCCAATCTCCCTCAGGCGAATTAGGCGAAAACTACAAGCATACCGAAAAAATATTTAGTACGCAACCCGACTCACGAAAAATGTTTATGCAAATGCCTCGCCGCGCGCGTCAACTAAATATCACTTCTGAAGCAAAATCGGTTCGCCAAATCCGAGTTCTTTCAAACGCGGCAATTGGGTTTTCGCATCTCCGACGAAGAGCCAGATCATTTTATCCGGGTTTAGATATTGAGCCGAGAGTTCCTTGATCTTTGCGACGGTCATAGCTTTGACGATCTGTTCGCGCTCCTTTACATAGTCGTATTTCCAGCCGTAAGCGCTGATATTATCAAGCATATTCAGCTTGGCCCCGGCCGTTTCAAACGCTCTGGCGTTGCTCTTGATCAGAAAGCCTTTTGTGGTTTCCAGATCGTTTGCAGAAAAATTCTTGCCGTAATCCTGCAAAATACTTTTAATGAGCTCGGCCGCGTCGAGCGTTACGTTTGTTCTGACGCTGCTTGCGATAGTGAATGCTCCGGGCCGCGTTGTCCCCGAGAATCCGGAGCCGATACCATACGTGTAAGCCTTGCCTTCGCGAAGTTGCTGCGTCAGCTGTGAGGCAAAGCCGCCGCCGCCCAATATGTAATTCATAACGGTTGCCGGATAAAAATCAGGATTAGTCTGAGCCAGGGCCGGGTAGCCAATTCGGACAACCGTTTGTTTGGCGTCTGGAACGTCGTAAAAATAGACCTGTGATCGTGTCGGCGGCGGCGGCGTCTTGTACACAGGAATCACTACTTTCCTGCTTTTCCATTTGCTGCTCAGATCTTTCAACGAGTTTGTAATTTTTGATTTATCCAGAGCACCGACAACGTGCATTCTGGCGACGGACGGAGAGATAGATTTGGCGTAAAATGCCTTGAGGTCATCGAGCTTGATCGCATTGACCGACTCAATAGTTCCTAAAATGCTGCGGGAGCGTATATTATCATTTCCGTAAATCAAGGCGTTAAATTTATCCTGAGCAATGCTGTTGGGATCGGCCTGCTGCTGTCGAATCTGGCTGATCGTGCTTTGTTTTATCAGGTCAAATTCTTTTGCATCCCAACGCGGTTCAAGCAAAATTTCTTCGACCAACGCCAGCGTCGCATCGTAATTTCTGAAAAGTGTGTTGACGCCGATCTGAATCCCTTCGGTACCGGCAAAAACGTTTATCGACGCTCCAAGCTGCAGTATCGCATCTTCGAGTTCCTGCGGAGTTTTTTTCTGTGTTCCCTGCGTCATCATCCGGGCCATCAGATTTGACACGCCGACCTTATTGACGTCCTCTAACAGCTGGCCGCCGTCGATAGTGATCCCAAACCGGACGAGCGGCACCTCTCTGTTTTCAATGCCGTAAACACGCATCCCGTTAGAAAGGCTCGTTTCCCAGATTGTTGGAATATTTATCTCCGGGGCTGCACCGTAGGGCGGTTCGACGCTGCGGTCAAAGGCCGATGGCGTGCGTTCGTATTTTGCCTCGATATCCGGATCGACTTCATCCTCGGCTCCCTGCACTATTTTTTCTTCGACAACCGCGGCAACTTTCGAGCCTTCGAGAGCCAATGCCGATTTGCCCTTTGGCACAAAACTTGTTGCGACGAAATTCTTGTTTTTAATATATTTTTGATACACGCGCGCTACATCCGCGGTGGTTACCGCTAGAATATTCTGAATGTCTTTTTCGATAAATCCGGGATCACCGGCAAAGATGCTGTATTGCGCGAGTTGGGCGCCTTTACCTAAAACACTCGACAGCGAGTTATAAAATTGCGTTTCCTGTCCCGCCTTGATACGCATCAGGTCTTTCTCTGAAATGCCCTCTTTTTCAAACCGGGCAAAGGCTTCTTTGATCGCGTTGGCAACCTCGTCTAGATCTTTGTCGGCAAATGCAATAACCGATAATTCTGTCTGGCCGGCAACTTCCGATTCCTGGTTAAACATGAAAACGTCTGAAGTCAGCTTTTTATCTTCGACTAAGATCTGGTAAAAAGGCGCCCGTTTTCCGCGTGTCAAATACTGGGTCAAAACCCCGAGCGCATACGAATCAGGATGATACTCCTCAACCGTAGGCCACGCCATCGTCAATACCGGAAGGCTCGCAAAATTATCTTCGTGATAAAACTTTACCGTTTCTTTTACGACTCCGGCGCGTTTAGGCTGAGGTTTAACATCTTCACCGCGTTTTATCTCGCTAAAATATTTTTCAACCCACTTTTTTGCCTGCACCGTGTCAAAATCGCCGGCGACGACGAGTGTCACGTTATTCGGAACATACCAACGTCTAAAAAAGTCCTTTACATCTTCGAGTTTGGCGCTGTCGAGATCTTCGAGTGAACCGATAACCTGCCAATTGTATGGATGATCGTCCGGATATAATGCCTTATCGATCACGTAGGACGTGTGTCCGTACGGATTATTGTCCACGCCCTGCCGCTTTTCGTTTTTTACTACCTGTTTTTCTTTTTCCAAAACTGGATCGGTAACGGTGTTTATAAACCATCCGAGCTTATCGGCCTCAGCCCAGAGCATCTTCTCAAGGGCGTCTTTCGGCACCGTTTGCAGATAATTTGTCCGGTCCCGGTTTGTCGAGCCGTTTGCTCCCGACCCGCCGATCCGTGCCGTCAATTTATCAAGCCCGCCTTTGCCCAAATTCTCAGATTCGAGAAACAGAAGATGCTCGAATAAATGTGCAAAGCCCGTTCGTCCGGCCTTTTCACGTGCCGAGCCAACGTGTGCGGTCAGGGAGACGGCCACCACCGGATCGGAACGATCAACGTGAAAGATCACATCAAGGCCATTAGGCAAAGTGAATTTTTCGTACTCGATCTTAAAAGTCGCTTTGCCGCCGTTTGTCTGAGCCGAAACGGAAACTAAAAGAAACAAAAGACATGTAATAAAACAATAAATTTTTGCGATCTTCATAATAATTTTGGTTAACTGAAATCAACGGTTGACTGCTATGTAGAATAAAAGAAACTTTGTTTTCTCAGCCGAGAACTTTGTGACTTTTTTATACACAACCAATAGTATAATCTCAAAGCTGGCTTTCAGCATAATTTTCAGGGATTTGATGCGGCAGAGCTGCAAAATCAGAAATTAATAGGTAAATATTCTGTATTTTGTGCATCTTACATTTTGATTTACGGTTTTTGACCGCTTAGATATGTATCCAGAACTATTTCGCATAGGCACATTTCCCGTCACTACTTACGGCATATTTTTGGCGATCGGTATGTTGCTCGCTCTTTTTGTCGCATCGCGGCTCGGAGCGCGCGATGGCCTGCCGCGCGAGCGCATCTACGATCTTGGATTGTGGGTTTTGGTCGGCGGACTGGTCGGATCAAAGATCCTGATGCTGTTGATCGAGGATAACGTAAATGTATTTTCGTTCGACTTTTTGCGTTCCGGTGGTGTTTTTTACGGCGGGCTGATAGGCGGATTTCTGGCGGTTGTAATTTTGGTTCGGCTCTACAAATTGCCTTTTTGGAAGGTTGCGGATGCATTCGCTCCCGGCCTCGCTCTCGGACAGGCGTTCGGACGGCAGGGGTGTTTTGCAGCCGGATGCTGCTGGGGCAAGCCGACCGATCTGTGGTGGGGCGTCCATTTTACCGAATCCGGACACGATTACACTGGCGTGCCGGTTTACGGCCCCGATGGCGGCGATCTTTTCCTGCACCCGACGCAGCTTATAGAATCATTTACGATGGTCGCCGTTTTTGGGTTGCTTTTTTGGCTTCACCGGCATAAAAAATTTGACGGGCAGATACTTATCGCATACGGTATCATTTATTCGATCTTTAGATTTTCGATCGAATTTATCCGCGATGACCCGCGGGGTGATCTGTTTGGTTTTACAACGCTTACGGGCCTTTCCACCTCGCAGGGTATCAGCCTTTTGGTTGCGGCCGGTTCGATAATATTCATGATCATGCGGCTACAACGATCTCAAAATCCCGAGTTGAAAGTTTAAGTTCATAGTGAATGATGAGACGTCACTGCTAATTTTTAGACCTTCGTTAGACGAAGCCGGCAAGCGTCTCGATGCTTATTTGGCTGAAAATATCGATGGCTGGTCGCGTTCGAGGCTTCGGCGTTTGATTGAGAATGAGGACGTCCTAGTCAATGAAAACAAAGTCAAGCCTTCGTATAAGTTGCACGAAAATGATGAGATAGAGGCCGATCTGGTTGCTCTGCCGGCGGCCGTTTTTGAGCCGGAAAACATACCGCTCGACATAGTTTTTCAAGACGAATCCGTAGCGGTCATAAATAAATCCGCGGGAATGGTTGTGCATCCAGGTGCGGGCGTTCAAAGCGGGACGCTCGCGAATGCGATTGCATTTCACTTCGGATCAGTTTCAATCGAGGGTCGGGCGTCTGAACAAGGGCGTGACAATCACCGCGATATTTTCGCCTTTCAGGGCGGCCCGGCCTCCGAAACGCCTCACAGGATCGGCATCGTACATCGATTGGACAAAGATACGTCAGGTCTGATCGTCACAGCAAAAACGGATGAGATTCACGAAGCATTGTCTGAACAGTTTCGTGAGCGAAAGGTCTTTAAAAGCTATGTCGCTCTCGTTCACGGTTCGCCGGATGAAAACCGTGGAAAGATCGATGCGCCGATCGGCCGCAATAAGCATAACCGCCTGCGGATGAAGGTGGCAGGATACGGCCGCAACGCCATTTCCCTGTGGACGGTCCGCAAACGATATGAAAAATTTTCGCTCCTCGACATCGAGATCAAAACGGGACGTACGCATCAGATACGGGTCCACATGGGCTATATCAATCACCCTGTCGTCGGCGATGAAATTTACAACGAAGGCCGCGATAACACGGTTGCCGACGCAAACGTCCGCAACGCCATAGCGTCAATGCGGCGCTTTTTCCTACACGCCGAAAAGCTGTCGTTTACACATCCGAAATCTGGTGAAAGGCTCGAATTTACCGTGCCGCTTCCGCCAGAATTAACTGATTTTTTAACCAGGCTGGACGATTCGACGCATGGCAGCACAGCGCCGGGTAATTAATCGCGCTTACGCTCAAATACATCCTTTTTAGCAAAACCCTCTTTCTTTAACTTGCGGAGCGCCGTGCGGAGATCACTATCAAGCTTGGTGACAAGACGGCGAAATCTCTGTTCGGGCCGGGCCATAAAATATGTGACATGGCTGGTTTCACGGGCGTTCGGAGAGTGCGGTGAAAAGTAGTAGTTTGAGATACATCGACGGATTCCGTTAACAGTCACCCTGTTGACCGAGTGCCACGATCTGTCGTTGGTTGACATTAACACAAGACGGTTAAAGAGGCTGGGTATTTCGACGGCCGTCGTCACATTTTCGTCCCAAAGTTCGAGATTTCCCCCGTTTTCCGTTTTCCAATCCCGCGTTATGTAATAGAGCAGATTTAGAACCCGATAATTTTTTTGTTCTCCGTCGTGCGAATTATCGATATGCGGATTCAGAAAATGCCCGCGCGCCATCGCGCTGATTCCGCCGGCGTAGAGGTGCGGGTCGCCGACGGCATTTTTAATCCCGGTGAGTCCGGCGACCATGTCTATCACTTGTTTGTCCTGGAACGCGAATGTTATACCGGCAATCAGCGGATCAAAACGGTCGAGCGATTTAGACGTATATTTGCGTTCGCGAAAATTCTTCATCAGCCGCATTTCGCCCTCAGGGGGAAATGCGGCTGCGATTCGCCCTGCTAACTCATCCGGAAGCAGATCGTCTATCGCACAAAAATTTGTCTTTACGCTTTTTGCGGCGGAAAAATCGAGCCTGATCTTTTCGCTTTCGCTGTCAAGCCGCTTGAGTATAAGACTTACTATCTCTTCGTGCATACTGAACCTGCTGTTTCCCAACATCTATTCTACTGAGGAATCAAAAAAAAATAAAAAATGACAAAATACCGCTTCAAAGCGTCTTACTATGTGGCGAATGATATTTTAGAGGTGAGCATTTATATGAACAGAAGATTTTTTTTGAAAACGGGCGGCGTCGGGCTTGCGAGTTTTGGTTTTATGGCCGCGGCACCAAAGTTTTTGCACCAGTTTGCAAATGCTGCTGCGGTTGACGGCCGCTATGGCAAAAAAAAGGTTTTGGTTACGATCTTTCAGCGCGGAGCGGTTGACGGCCTGAATATGGTTGTTCCGTACGGCGACAGCGAATACTACAACGTGCGCAGTTCGATAGCCATTCCGAGACCCGATAAGACAAATGGTGCGATCAACCTGGACGGATTCTTTGGCCTGCACCCGAATATGAAACCGCTCGAACGGTTTTGGAAGGATCAGAAACTCGCCGTCGTTACGGCCGCAGGCTCGCCAGATAATACGCGTTCGCACTTTGACGCGCAGGATTATATGGAATCGGGGACACCGGGCTATAAAGGCACAAAAGACGGATGGCTCAACCGTGTGATGCAGGAGACGGCCGGGAAAGGCGATTCGCCTTTCCGTGCCGTCTCACTGACGCAACAGCTCCCGCGTGCGCTCTACGGACGCGCACCGTCTGTCGCGATGGCAAATCTTGCCGATTTTTCTATCAAGGCAGGGCTCTATTCACAGAATCTGAAAGGCGGTTTTGAAGGGCTGTATGAGCAAAACATTAAGGATAAGTTAAGCTCGACCGGCAAGGATACTTTTGAAGCGGTAAATTATCTAAAAACCGTAAATCCGGCGCAGCATAAACCGGAAAACGGAGCGGTCTATCCGGGCACGGGCCTCGGCCGCTCACTGATGCAGATTGCTCAGTTGATAAAGGCCGGCGTCGGGCTCGAAGCGGCATTTGCAGAGACGGGCGGTTGGGACACGCATTCAAATCAATCGGCCGGTGGAAATCCTTCGCAGGGGCAGCTTGCCAATCTGCTTCGAGATTTTTCGGCTGCCATTGCCGCCTTTGGCACCGACCTGGGTCAGCGTATGGACGATGTGGTCGTCATCACAATGTCCGAATTTGGCCGCACGGCCCGCGAAAACGGCTCGCGTGGAACCGATCACGGCCACGGCAACTCGATGTTGATTCTCGGTAATTCGGTCAGGGGCGGAAAGGTTTATGGCGACTGGAAAGGCCTAAAATCCGAGCAGCTCCACGAAGGCCGCGACCTCGCCGTCACCACCGATTTCCGAGACGTCTTCGCCGAAGCGGCCCACAAACATGCGGGTACAAAAGATCTTGCAAAAATCTTTCCGAACTACGCCGCGACAAAGGAGAAGTTTAGAGGATACTTGGGGTAGCGCTTAGGCAGTGACTCTTTCTGCAGCACGGTTTCCGTGCCGCTTTTGCCGATTAAAATGTGTAATCCCCGTCCCGGATTATACTGTAGAAATTTTTGCGTTGGTTTTCCCGTCGCGTAACGGCAAATTGAATTTAGACGTGGGTTAAACCCACGTTCGATCGGCCGCCCGAATTGTTGTCGCGTCAATTCGTCGGAAAAATTTTTAACGCTCCGGTTTAAATCAAGACCATTATTTCTTCGAGCGGCTTTCGTTTGATGTCGGGTACCTTCGCGTCGTCGGACGGGTAACCGACGGGGACCAGGACAAATGGCACCTCATTTTTGGGACGTCCGAGGATTTCCTGTAAAAATTTCATTGGGCTTGGCGTGTGCGTCAGCGTTGCGAGGCCCATATTGTGCAGCGCCGCAAGCAGCATGCCGACGGCGATCCCGACCGATTCCTGAGAGTAATAGGTCGGCTCTGTCCCGCCGTCTTCGATAACTGTTGTGATGCGGAAAACGACTATCAGATACGGTGCGATCTCAAGAAAAGGCTTATGCTCGTCCGTCCCAAGCGGAGCCAGCCGACGCAGCCATTTCTCCGACATGCGTTTGTGATAGCTCTCAAATTCTTCTTTCTCCGCCGCCTCACGAATCTTTTTTTTCACATCCGCATCTTGCACAACCACAAACCGCCACGGCTGCATATTTGCTCCGGAAGGCGCGGTACCGGCGGTCGCGATCGCCTTTTCGATCAGCTCGATTGGCACATCGCGATCTGAATATTCCCGCACCGTCCGGCGGCGGTTCAACAATTCAAAGAAATTCGACGCACGCTCAATTTGTTGTTCGGGCGACGGTTTTGAAAAGGACAGAGACACGAATTGCGGCTTGGTTTCGGTCATATAATTTTAGGTTATCGTAAAAATAAAATCATACGTTTTATCCGAAATGCTTTCAACACATCAGACACGCTGTAAATAATAAAGGAAAAGGGTGCGAACTTTTTGGAAAGCCGCACCCGGTAGGTTAATTTGGTAGGTTATATATGAAGGGTATTTATGATTTCGCTCTGTCACGGTCGAGCGGTACCGACGGGGGATAATAAAATTTCCCCAATGTCTTAAAACTTTGTGTATCAAACATCTTGCGTGCCCCACATCCGATGCACGATCGATAAGAACCTCTTTTATCTGTAAACGGCCGGCTCATATTTTTATGCCTACAACCGAATATAATGCCCAGCAAGCCTATCTTTATTCCAGGCAAATCGTTATTTCTATCAACTACACGCTCGGGTGTCAAGTTTTGTTCCAAAATTCCTTGCATAATTTTTTCCTCTCGTCACTAACTTTTTCAATAACGTGAACATTCTCTATCATAAGAATGAGAACCCGGGGAAAGGTTTTGCATAATTAAGATGAAAGTGTGGTGAAAAAGGCTTTATTTAAATTTTTATCCAAAAACCTCTTATCTTTCTCTTACATATTCAATCAGATAGAATCTTCGGAAAAGATTCGACTATATTATTATGATAATTCTGAGCGGGTGCATCTGTGTGTTTGCTGGCATACTATGCCTGATATTTTTTTGGTATTGGATTTGTGCCCGGCAATCGAAACGGCGGGATAAACCATTGTCATTATTTACAAACCTGAATTTACAGGCATGATCGCAAAATCGGTCGTTTTTTCTGCCATCGCTAAATCGGGGTTAAATATGTCTTCGATAATGAAAAGGCCCCGTTCGAAACAAAATCACTTAACGGCTTTTTGCTTTTGCTTGCAGATGTTAAATTTACACTCTTATAATGGACGCACGCGGGATTCTTGAATATTACGTAGAAAGACAGGCCAGGATCATTGAATTGATCCGTGAGCTTGTCGATATCGAATCGCCGTCGCGCAGCGCCGTACGGAGCGCTCAGGTCGTCGATTGGGTTGAAAAAGCGGCTCTCGATACGGGTGCGGCGATCGAGATTGAACGCATTACGGTCGATGACGGAGATCACATAATAATCAGGGCCTTTCCGGCTGATGGTAAACAGATTTTACTTCTCGGGCACACCGATACGGTTCATCCGGTGGGTACAAATTTACATAATCCGACACGGATCGATGGCGACAAGTTTTACGGCTGCGGCATTTTTGATATGAAATCGGGCATCATTTTGATGCTCGAATCCCTGAGATATTATAATGAGAACAACATAAATCCCGGGCCGATCACGATATTTTTATCTTGTGACGAGGAGGTCGGTAGCTTTACGGGCAGGCCTTTGCTTGAACGCGAGGCGGCAAATGCGGAGCGGTGTTTAGTTTTTGAGCCGTCGGCGGACGGCAAAGTAAAAACCGGGCGAAAGGGCACCGGAATGTTCACGCTGAG
Organism: Pyrinomonadaceae bacterium; assembly: GCA_041747575.1. Lineage (GTDB taxonomy): Bacteria > Acidobacteriota > Blastocatellia > Pyrinomonadales > Pyrinomonadaceae > OLB17. The sequence goes on along the minus strand of JBGTEX010000056.1, from coordinate 40,342 downwards.
CGCACACGGCATTCCGGCCCACGCCGGTCTCGAACCGGAAAAAGGTGCCAACGCAATAGTCGAAATTGCGCGGCAGATCGAAAAAATAAACTCGTTCGCAAACCCTGATCTTGGCACGACGGTCAATGTCTGCACCATTAACGGCGGGACAACGTCAAACGTAATACCCGAACACGCCAAATGTGAGATCGATGTGCGTTTTAGCTCGATGGCCGAGGCGGAAAGGGTAAACGCCTCGATTCGTTCTCTGAGCCCGTTCGATCATCGGGTTTCACACGCTTTATCAGGCGGTATAAACCGCCCGCCGATGGAGCGAACGGATGCGGTCGCCGAACTATTTCTAGAGGCTCGTGACCTGGGCGCGAGCTTTGGATATAATATAGACGAAACCCAGGTCGGCGGCGCGTCCGACGGCAATTTTGTCGCCGCGTTGGGCGTTCCGGTTCTGGATGGTTTGGGAATCGCAGGTGACGGTGCACACACTTTAAACGAGCATATTTTGGTGAGCAATATTGCAAAACGGGCGACACTGGTGACGCTGATGTTGATGGCGGAATAAGTTTACATAAAATCTTTCTTTGACTTTAAATTAGTCTGGTAATATGCTATCAAGTATTCCCAGCGTACATAATGAGTAAACAACTTTTGGTGAGAGACATACCTGACCGAGTTCGTTCCTGGATTGATACAGAACGAACAAATCTTAAGATGAGTCAACAAGAGTTTCTCATGTCCGTACTCGAACAGGTTTGTGATCAAAAAGAAACACAATTGCCATTGTTTGCAGCCGCTTACGAACACGAAAAAAAAGCTGAACAAATTCCATTTACATTTATAGATTTATTCGCGGGGATTGGAGGATTTAGAATTCCGTTAAACAATTTAGGCGGCCAATGTGTGTTCTCGTCGGAGATTGATAAATATTCCCAGAAGACCTATAAGTCATGGTTTGGTGAAACGCCTCACGGCGACATCAAGAAGATTCCAATTTCCGAAATTCCAGCTCACGACGTTTTGGCAGCGGGTTTTCCTTGCCAACCATTTTCGATAGCGGGAGTTTCTAAAAAGAAGAGTCTCGGGCGTGCGCACGGATTCGACTGTGAAATACAGGGCACGCTCTTTTTCAACATTGCTTCGATTATCGAGGTTAAGCGGCCTCCGATTGTCCTCCTTGAAAACGTAAAGAATCTAAAATCACACGACGGGGGGAGAACATGGCAGCTTATTAATGAAACGCTTGAATCGCTGGAATATAAGATTTTCAGTAAGGTCATCGATGCGTCACGCTACGTTCCGCAGCATCGTGAGAGAATCTATCTTGTATGCTTCAATAAGCATGTCTTTGGCGAGAACGTTGAATTTGACTTTCCGGAGCCGCTAGTCGCTCCATCACCCAAGCTCTCTGACATTTTGGAATCCGATCCAAACCCAAAATATACCCTTTCAGACCACCTTTGGAATTATTTGCAAGAGTATGCTGAACGACATCGGGCTAAAGGCAACGGTTTTGGATATGGCCTCGCAAAGCTTGACGGTGTAAGTCGCACATTGAGCGCCCGCTACTATAAAGACGGTTCGGAAATCCTCATTCCACAAGAGGGCAAGAATCCACGACGGCTTACTCCGATAGAGTGTCAACGCTTGATGGGTTTCCCTGAGTATCTCCCGCTTATAGTATCCGATACCCAAGCCTATCGTCAGTTTGGTAACGCCGTTGTGCCAAAAGTTGCGGAAGTTGTAATTGATCGTGTGGCGCCGTTCCTTCTGCAATATATAGAAAGCACCAGGAGAAATCACTTTCGCGTAAAGGTGGCAAGAGGAGTATAATTTGCCCCATGCAATCTCCGTTCTGTGCACTTGCTATTGAATCCGCTTTGAAACATGGAAATGCGCTTTTGAAATTTATATCGCCTAACGATGTTGGACTGACAGGCGGTCATCAATCTGGTTTCTATCTTCCGAAGTCGGTTTATCGAATGTTCACACCACAACCCCCAATTAAAGGGGTCGTCACGAAACATCCGGTCAAAATTGAATGGCAAGACGATATAGAGACGGAATCCGTAATCACTTGGTACGGTGAGAGAACTCGAAAAGAATACCGACTAACGAGGTTTGGAAGAGGCTTCCCGTATCTCGCCCACGACATGGTTGGCGATCTGTTGATTTTAATACTGAAAGAAGAAGACGTATTTCTTGCGTTCCTTCTCGATATCGAAGAAGATATTGAGGACATTCAGAACTCGCTTGGCGTCCGGGTATCGGATTCATGGGGAATTTACCAAGATGGTATCGAACGATTAGAAACACCGGACGAATGTGTTGAACAACGGTTTCGAGAGTTTGCTAACGCAATTACGGAACTTCCCGATGGTGAGACTTTCTCGACCGAGGCCGTCGCAGCTCTTGAAGCTTGCTATAAAGACTACGACAAACTTAGCATCGATCAGCGGGTCATCGAAGGAATGAATGCCGAGTACCAACTGTACAAGCTTTGCGAAAGACAAATCTATCAAAAGGATATTGTTCGTGTATTTCACGACGTTGACGATTTTCTAACGACCGCCAACAGTATTCTAAATCGTCGGAAGTCTCGAGCAGGCCGTTCACTTGAAAATCATGTTGAAAAGGCGCTTGGCTTGGCAAAGATTCCACACCAAATGAGGCCTCGTAAAATCTACGGCAGGCCGGATATTGTGATTCCCGATGAGAAAAGCTATCTGAACCCCGAATATCCTCCGAATAAGCTTTTCATTGTTGGGGTGAAAACGACTTGTAAGGATCGTTGGCGACAGGTGTTGCGCGAGGGTCCGCGAGTTCCGACGAAGCATATTTTTACCATGCAACCTGGAATTTCAAGCAATCAGTTGCTTGAGATGCGAGACGCCAATGTCACGCTCATCGTTCCGTCATCCCTTCATAAGAAATTTCCAAAAGTTGATTCGATGACAATCCTAACAGTGGATCAGTTTGTAGCTAATGTGCGTTTTACGATAATCTGAATCAAATGGCTGACGTATTAACTCCCGAACAGAGAAAGTTCAACATGTCGCAGATTCGGAGCAAGAACACGAAGCCGGAAATGACCGTTCGGTCGCTTGTTCACTCTATGGGCTTTAGATACCGGCTCCATCGAAAAGATCTCCCGGGAAAGCCTGATTTAGTTTTTCCAAAACTTAACAAAGTCATATTTGTTCACGGGTGTTTTTTTCATCTACATGAATGCAAATTCGGTAGAGTCATTCCGACCACGAACGCCGGGTTTTGGAGTGAAAAGAGGAAAAGAAATGCTGAGCGAGATCGGCGGGATACGACGAAACTCAGGGATCTGGGATGGAGAATTTTGGTGGTCTGGGAGTGTGCGACTAAAAAGCCTTTTACGGCACGGTTGCAATATCGAATCCGGACTTTCCTGGAAACGTAGGTGGGAATTTCGTGATTCGATCGACGACGAGAAATCCGGTTATTTACTAGTCGTCGATTCGCAACTGAAAGGCATAAGTTACGGAGGCGCAACTTGTCCGGTGACGGGCGCGGTCTTCAAAACCGTTGTGAGGGCGCGAGAGCGTATCTCAAGTGGGTTCGACTCCCACACGCCTCCGCCAAATTGATTTTGGTTTTTGGATTTCGGATTGAAGAAGTCTATGTGGTTGATGCATCTCAAAGATGACAGAAAAGGAATTTAAGCACCGTACAAAAGATATAGCTTTACGAATCATCCGAGTGATAGAATCATTGCCGAGAACCTCTTCCGCAGACGTCATCGGTAAGCAGCTGTTGCGGTCTGGGACATCGATCGGTGCAAATTATCGAGCGTCGTGTCGCGGAAATCGATAGCTGATGTCATAAATAAACTTGCCATTGTCGAAGAGGAGGCTGATGAGAGTTTGTATTGGATAGAACTGCTAATCGAGGCCGAAATGGTGCCGGCGTAAAGGCTTACGGCTCTTTACAGAGAGATAGACGAAATCGTCGCGATGACAGTATCTTCAATCAAAACGATGCGAGCGAAACTCCAAAAATCCAAAATCCATAATCTAAAATCCAAAATATGAAAGAGTGGATCGCTTTAAATATGACGCCCGGCGTAGGGCCTCGGGCGGCAACGAAGCTGCTTGAGCGATTCGGTTCGGCGGATGCGGTTTTTCACGCGCGCCGGGCCGAGCTCGAATCACTGCGGCTAAAACCCTTGACGATCGAGAGCATTATCAAAAAGGAGTTTTACGAAAAAGCTGAAACGGAGCTGGAACTGGTAAAGAATCTCGGCGGCGATGTTTTGATCCTCGACGATGGAAGCTATCCGCAGATGCTGCGTGAAATTGACGATCCGCCGCCGGTTCTTTACGTCAAAGGCGATTGGCAGGCTTGTTTTGAGCAACCTGGGATCGGTGTTATCGGTTCGAGAATGTGTTCGACGTACGGCGAAAATGCGTCGGAGATGCTTGCCCGTGATCTTGCGTCGCGAGCTTTAACGGTCGTTTCGGGCCTCGCCCGCGGTATTGATACGGCGGCGCACCGCGGGGCGATAGCTGGCCGCGGACGAACCATTGCCGTAATGGGAACGGGCCTCGACAGCGTTTATCCTAAACAAAATAACGGCCTCGTCCATGAGATCATTGCTTCCGGCGGCTGCCTTGTTTCGCAATTCCCGCTTGGCACTCCGCCGTTAAAAGACAACTTCCCGTATAGAAACAGAATCATAAGCGGGCTTAGCTTGGGAGTTTTGATCGTCGAGGCGTCTGAAAGAAGCGGCTCGTTGATAACCGCGCGGCTTGCGATGGAGCAAAACCGCGAAGTGATGGCCGTGCCGGGAAATATTACGTCGGGTAATTCATTTGGCACGAATTACCTTATTAAGAGCGGTGCAAAACTTGTGCAGCAATGGCAGGACGTGGTTGCCGAATTGCCAAGCGAGATCGCCGCGTCGATACTGCCGCCAAAGATCGACAGCACAGCACCGGACGTGTTAGAACGCCGTGCAGACCTGATCCCGTCTGACCTGATGGCGAACGAGCGTAAAATATGGGACGTGTTGACGCCCGATGAACCGACGCATATAGATGTTTTGCTCGAGACGAGCGGCCTTTCTTTTGGCGACCTAAATACGGCATTGGTTGCTCTCGACATTCGCGATCTGATACGCGTTTTGCCCGGAAAACACTACGCAAGGCGAATATGAGAGATTTTTGATTTCGAGATATGCCGGGCTTCTGCGGCTTCCGGGTCTGACACGAAGCCTCTTGCGGGCCTGACGGGGACGGAATAAAGAACCCGGTAGCAATCGGTTGCGGGTATGATAGACCTGTGTGGCCGATTTGCGGTCTCCCCTATTGACATGCGGGCGATCAAGGTGTTAGAAGTCTCAATGTCAGCTGCGTATCCGTGTGTCTGACGTATTTTTTTCTGTTGAAGATTGTGTATTATGTCGGCCGTATTAGAAGAGATCATTGAGAAAATGGCACTGCTTTCCGAAAACGAACAGGAGAAGCTGTTTAAAGCCGTTGAAGAGCAAAAAAGAATTAAAGCCGAGGCAGAGCGGCACGCGTTCATTCGCAGCTTGAGAGGGAAATATAAAGACGGCCTTTCGTCTGTTGATGAATTTATCGCTCGAAAACAGAAAGCTCAGAGCTTGAAGACTGAGAAAGGCGGTTCGGAAATTGCTGATTCGGTGATTTTAAAAAGAGTAAAAGTTTGAGGTGAGGTTATGGCAGTTGTTATAGATGAAATAATTGAGAAGATTGAAATGCTTTCGGACGTTGAGCGAGAAAGGCTGATTGTTGCTATGGAAGAACAAAAGCTGATCAAGGCTGAGGCTGAAAGAAATGCTCTCATTGACAGCGTTATGGGAAAGTATGAGTTTGTTCCGACTAGCAGTGACGATTTTGCCCGTCGAAAAAAAGGGGAAATCGAAGTCGAAGATCGCAGGAGTAAAAGGTCGTGATTTATATTCTTGACGCTTGTGCGATGATCGCCTTTTTGCGAAAGGAGGTCGGGGCTGATGTTGTGAGAGCGAGTTTACGCGGTAGAAGAAATGGTTGTTACGCTCACGCAATAAATTTATGCGAGGTCTTCTATGATTTTCACAAATTGGCTGACGAATCGGCGGCAGAAAAGGCCGTTAAGGATTTGCAGAAAATAGGAGTAGTTGAACGCAGTGATTTCGATTCTGATTTCTGGAAGGAGACAGGCCGAATAAAAGCTCAAAACAAGGTTTCGCTTGCCGATTGCATGGCCATTGTCTTAGCAAAAAAATTTGGGGGAACAATATTAACGTCAGATCACCATGAATTCAACAAAATCGCCGAAGACAAAGTCTGTCAGATAGAGTTTATTCGATAAAATTTTTAATATAATGGGTAAAAGTTTAGTAATAGTAGAATCGCCGGCTAAGGCGAAAACGATAAATAAATATCTCGGGGCCGATTATACCGTGATGGCCTCGATCGGGCATATCAAGGATCTGCCGGCAAAGGATCTGGGCGTGGATGTCGATAATAATTTCGAGCCGAATTACGAGGTGATCCCGGATACCAAAAAACGCAACAACAAAAAGGTTGTTTCTGATCTAAAAAAGGCTGCCAAGGCGAGCGTCGCCATTTATCTGGCGGCCGACAACGATCGCGAGGGCGAGGCTATCTGTCAGCACCTGGCCGAAGAGCTGGTTCCAAAAAAATCGGACAAAATGGTTTATCGCGTTCTGTTTAACGAGATCACAAAGAATGCGATTCTGGACGCTTTCAAGGCGCCAAAACAGGTTAATGCCGATCTCGTCAACGCACAGCAAACCCGCCGCATTCTCGACCGGCTTGTCGGTTATAAGGTGTCGCCGATCCTTTGGAAAACTATTGGCGGCAGACTTTCGGCAGGGCGTGTGCAGACGGTCGCGGTACGGCTCGTGGTCGAACGCGAACGAGAGATCGAGGCGTTTGTCCAGACCGAATATTGGTCGGTCACAGCAAATCTCGCGGCCGCGACGCCGCCGAAATTTGATTCAAAACTCTATAAAATTGACGATAAAGCCGTAAAATACGGCAAATTTGACGAAGACGTAAAAGCGACCGAGACTCACATCAAAAGTTCTGAGCAGGCCGACGATATCGTCACCGAGGCTCGGAACGAGGCGTTTATTATCGATTCGGTAACGACAAAGGAACGTAAACGCAATGCCATTCCGCCGTTTATCACTTCAAAACTTCAGCAGGACGCGGCACGCAAATTTAGCTTTTCCGTTAAGAAAACGATGGCGACAGCGCAGCGGCTTTACGAGGGTATCGAGCTTGGATCGGAGGGCGCGGTCGGTCTGATTACCTATATGCGAACCGATTCGACCCGTGTTTCAGATGCGGCAATCGATGAGGTCCGCGCCTATATTGGCGGCAGTTACGGCGAAAGCTATCTGCCTGCGAAGCCAAATTTTTACAAATCAAAGAAAGGCGCTCAGGACGCTCACGAAGCGATTCGCCCGACGGACGTCAACCGAACACCGGAAAGCCTTGCGGGCAAACTCGATGCGGATTCGCTAAAGCTCTATCGTCTAATCTGGCAGCGCTTCGTTGCTTCGCAGATGACGCCGGCGGTTTTTGATCAGACGACCATCGATATAAAAGCCGGACGATTTGTCTTCCGCTCGACCGGTTCGGTACAGAAATTTGACGGTTTTCTCAAGGTTTATCAGGAGGGACGCGACGACAAACCGGCCGACGGTGATGATGACGACGTAGATAAAAATTTACCGCTTGTAAAGCAAGGTGAGACGCTAAAAGTGAATTCGATCACGCCTAATCAGCATTTGACCGATCCGCCGCCGCGATTTTCCGAGGCGACGCTTGTAAAGGCACTCGAAGAAAACGGTATCGGCCGGCCGTCAACCTACGCAGCGATCATGACCACCATTCAAGATCGCGAATATGTCGAAAAAATAGAGAGCCGCTTTCACCCGACGCCGCTCGGAACGACCGTCAACGATCTGCTGATCGAAAGTTTTGACGATATTTTTAATTCGGAATACACGGCCGGGATGGAATTAAAGCTCGACGACATTGAGGACGGCAAACTCGATTGGCGCGTTGCACTGCATGAATTTTACGGCAAGTTTTCCAAAAACCTCGAAGTCGCCATCGAGAGTATAAAAGATAAAAAGAAGATGGCGGTCCCGACCGACGAGGTTTGCGAAAAATGCGGAACCGGCATGGTCATAAAATTTGGCAGATTTGGACAGTTTCTGGCGTGCGGAAATTATCCTGAATGCAAAAATACCCGAGAGGTGGCTAAAAAGCAGTCGGCGGGCGGGCAGTCGGCAGACGGCGAATCCGCCGCGGAGGAAGAAGCCGTTCCGGTATGCGAACTCTGCGGCAAGGACATGTCTCTAAAAAAAGGCCGGTTTGGTTCGTTTTACGGCTGCACCGGTTATCCGGAATGTAAAAATATCCGCAAGATTGCAAAAGGCGATCAAAAACCGGCGCCTCCGCCCGAAATCCTCGATGAAATCTGTCCAAAGGATGGCGCCAATCTTGTAAAACGCCACGGCCGCTTTGGCGAATTTACATCGTGTTCGAATTATCCAAAATGTGACTATGTCAAACGCGACGTCATAGCCGGAATTTCCTGTCCAAAGGATGGCGGCGACGTCGCTGTCAAAAAATCCAAGCGCGGAAAGGTTTTTTACGGATGTGTAAATTACCCGAAATGCGACGCCGTTTACTGGGACAAACCTGTCAAAGAACCGTGCCCGGCATGCGGCGCTCCGTTCCTTCTGGAAAAGACCACGAAGAAAGAAGGCACCTTCCGGTATTGCCAAAATGAGCAATGTAATTATAAAATGGGGGTCGATAGTACAGACGATATTTCTGACGGTAAAATGGAAAGCACGGTTGTGGCTTAAGTCTCGTGGTTTGATGAAAGAGAATCTCCAATTTTTGCAGGCATTCCTGAAAAATCCTATGAAGGTCGGTGCGATAGCGCCGAGCTCGACTGAGCTTGCGGTCGCAATGCTTCAGGGTATTGAGCCGGATGACCATAATATTGTTTTTGAGCTCGGCGTCGGCACCGGAGCTATTACAAAATTTTTGCGGGATATCGTGCCAAGCAAAGATTCATATCTGGGCCTCGAGCTCGACGCCGATCTCGTGAAAACTCTCAATCGCAAATATCCGGATATGAACATTGTCTGCGGCAATGCGGCTGAGTCCTATTCGATTCACAAAGAGTCGGGGCTTGGCAAGGTCAGATATATGGTTTGCTGTCTTCCGTTCGTATCGCTGCCCCGCCAGATCAGCGAGAGTGTGCTTGCCGAGATACAGAAATTTATGGACGAAGGCTGTGAGCTGCGTATCTTTCAATACGCTCACGGATATTATCTTCCGCCGGCGGTCAAGCTCCGCGAACTTATGAAAAATCGATACGGCAAATCACGCCGCAGCCCGCTCGTTTTAAAAAACGTGCCGCCCGCATTCACACTCACCTGGTCAACGGTCTAGATCACACGGCAGCGTCTCGAATTTTTGGTGAATTGATAAAAGCAATGCTAATCTGCGTTGCGGCATTTACCCCACCGATACTACCTTTAATTTGCGGGCAAAGCAGGAAGTCGCGAGGCATAACAAGAAAAACCGCCCGGGCTAAAAGCGGCTTTTCTGGTGGTTGCCCGAAAGTTCACTTTAAAGTTATCATGATACGTTGAAACGAGAGCGAAAAATCATATTCCATGAACATCACTTTCAGGATTTTTACTTGCAGGTCAATGACGTCGTCAGAGAGAAAATTGGTTATGTTTTTCGCGTCATCGAGACTGTTGGTCGCGTGCCGGAGAAATTCCTGAAGCACATTGAAGGCACAAACGGATTATTTGAGATCCGGATCGAATTAGGGAGCAATATCTATAGAATTTTCTGTTGTTTCGAAAAAGATAACTTGGTTGTACTATTCAACGGGTTTCAGAAAAAGACCCGGAAAACCCCGAAACAGCAAATAGATCTGGCGGCGAAACTCCGAGAAGAATATTTCGCTTTAAAGGAGAAACTAGATGAAAAAGGACGAAGCGATACGAAATGCTAAAAACTTCGATGAGATCCTTGACATACAATATGGCAAGATCGGCGAAAAACGGCGCGACGAGTTCGAAAAGAAGGCACAATATTTTGTCATCAGCGAAACGCTGAAAAACGCGCGACGGGAGGCCAGGTTAACCCAACAGCAACTCGCGGAGAAGGTCGGAACCAAAAAAAGCTACATTTCACGACTTGAAAACGGCAAATGCGATATACAGCTATCAACCCTGTACCGCATCTTCGAAGACGGCCTCGGTAAACGCATAAAACTTTTAATCGCCTGACGCCGGCGGTCAAGCTCCGCGAACTTATGAAAAATCGTTACGGCAAATCACGCCGCCGCCCGCTCGTTTTAAAAAACGTGCCGCCCGCATTCACACTCACCTGGTCAACGGTCTAGCTGCCGGACGGTTTTTGAAACCTTTTCCGCATATTTAAAGTATAATATTCTAGATATTTACTGACAGATTCAATCTATTTTAGGAGTATAAACGATGTTACGACGCAAGATTTTAGGCGCATTTCTGCTTTACGCCTTTTTACTTCCCACTTTTTCTTTTGCTCAGGGTAATGCTTTCAGCACAGAGCCGGCCCGGAGCGTTTACACGGCGCCAAAGGCCGACCTCGACAAAATCAAGGACGAAGGGCTCAACCGCTCGAAGGTTATGGACCATCTCAGCTATATGACCGACGTGATCGGCGGACGGCTGACAAATTCGCCCAATATGAAACGCGCCAATGAATGGACGCGTGACACGATGGCGAAATGGGGTATGACGAACGCAAAGCTCGAACCGTGGGGGCCATTCGGCCGCGGCTGGTCGCTAAAATCCTTCTCGGCGCAGGTAACCGAGCCGACGGCCTACCCCGTGATCGCGTATCCTAAAGCCTGGTCGCCATCGACAAAAGGTGCTGTCAGTTCTGAAGTTATACATCTCGACGTCAATTCAGACGACGATTTTGCAAAATATAAAGGACAGCTTCAGGGCAAGATCGTCCTGATCTCCCGGCTCCGCGAAATAAAGGCTGATTTTGATGGATTTGGCGAACGTTACACCGACGCTGACCTGGCAAAGCTGGCCGCCGCTCCCGCACCCGGGGCCGGCCCACCGCGTCCGCAGACGCCGGCTGAGCCGAGCGCCGAGCAGCAGGAACGCGTCCGTCTGCAGAGGGTCGCGCAGAAGATAGGCGGATTTGTTTTTGACGAAGGCGCGGCTGTCGTTGTGGATAATAGCCGTATCGGGAGCGGCGGAACGCTGTTTGTTTCGAGCGCATCGGCCTTGCAAACCGCTCCGGCCGCGCAGTCAGGCGCGGGCGCGGCTCCCGCGACGAGGTTCTCTAAAGAGGTCGAGGCAAGGATGCTGCCGCAAATGACCATGGCGTCCGAAGATTATAACCGGCTGGTGCGGATGATAAAGCTGGGAGCGAAGCCGCGGATGACCATTGACATCCAAACCCAATATCACGGCGACGACCTGATGGGTTATAACACGGTTGCCGAAATTCCGGGCACCGACCCCGAGCTCAAAGAAGAATTAGTTATGCTCGGCGGGCATCTCGATTCATGGCATTCATCAACCGGTGCGACGGACAACGCCGCGGGCTGCGCTGTCGCGATGGAGGCTGCGCGAATACTGATCGCCACCGGCCTAAAACCGAGACGCACGATCCGCGTAGCACTTTGGAGCGGCGAAGAGCAGGGCTTGCTCGGTTCGCGGGCATACGTTGCTCAACAGTTTGGACAGGTCCGGGGCGGCGGTAACCGTTTTGGCCCGCCCGATCCAAATGCTCCAAAACCAGAGCTTGTCAAGGGTGCTCTTTACGACAAACTTTCTGCCTATTACAACCTCGATAACGGCACCGGCAAGATCCGCGGCGTCTATATGCAGGGTAATGCCGCCGTCCGCCCTTACTTTGAGGCATGGCTGGCACCGTTTGCCGAATTGGGTGCAAAGACCCTGACGCTTTCAAACACGGGCGGCACCGATCACCTCGCCTATGACGCGATCGGCCTTCCGGGTTTTCAGTTTATCCAGGACGAGATCGAGTATGACACGCGGACGCACCACTCAAACCAGGACAATTACGACCGCATCCAGGCCGACGATATGAAACAGGCCGCCACGATCATGGCCGCCTTTGTCTATCAAACAGCAATGATGGATGAGAAAATACCAAGAAAGCCGGTGAGGTAATTTGCTAAATGACGCGCTCCATAAAAAGCACGCCGTCATACGGATTTTTATAGTATGCCGGAATTAAATAAAAGCCGTGAGATTCATAGAGTTTCACGGCTTTTGCCATTTTTGCAGGGTACGTGTCAAGCCGCATTTTTTTATAGCCGATTTGTCTTGCGTCTTCAATCAGCCTTTCAGTAAGCCGCAGGCCGATCTGTTGCCCTCGAAATTTATCTCGGACATAGAGCCGCTTCATTTCACAAACGCCGGCCTCGAGTTTCCTGAGCGCGGCGCAGCCGGCAAGGCTGTTGTCTGAATATGCCAGCAGCAGCCTTCCGTCCGGTTCGGCGTATCGACCCGGCAGGCTTTCGAGCTCCTCCTCAAATCCCTGAAAACACAGGTCAAGCCCGAGCCACGCTTCATACTCCCTAAAAAGTAGCCGCGCCCCGCCCACCGACCCGCCTCCCCAGCTTGAACAATGCCGATCATGCAATAAAAACCCTACCCCGCTAAAACCAAAGCCATTATACGCCACGATCAAATTTTTACACCGCGCAGATTTCCAATGCGTTTTTCGATAGTTTAGAAGGAAAAGCGATTTTGCATTGACATTGAGGTCCTCCGCCGCACCCGTTTATTGGGTTATGACGGTACCAAAGTTCATTGGAAAACCAGTATCAGTATGCCGTCTAAAAAATCGTTAATCAGAAAAAAAGCCTGTCGATTTTTACATCGACAGGCTTTGGATTGGCATTTTGCCTAGCAATTAAAAGGTCAGACGAACAGCAAGCTGAGTAATCCGCTGATCGCTTAACTGAGTTATACGCCCGAAATTTGTCGAGTTAATGTTAAGAAACTGACTATCGGACAAATTAAAGTTAGCTCGGTTAAAAACATTAAACAGATCACCCTGAATCTGGAAAGTCAGCCTTTCCCCAATTACAAATCTCTTAATCAGACTTAAGTCAAGATTGTAGAAAGTCGGGCCGTTGAATAGGGCACGTCCTAGTTCACTTGTGTTACCGGGTGTGTTGTTAAAAAACACCTGCCCGGCAAAAGTCGGTGCTGTCAAACCGTTTGAGCCTCGACCGGTTCCACCGCCGGTATCATTAAGTGAGCCGTCGGCATTGCGTCCGAGCGCGGTCGGATTTATAAAAAAGATCCCATTTGGTGTTCGGAAAACACCGGTCAGGTCTCTTAATTGTTCCGAAGTGAGGTTGGTTACGGCAGTTTGCCGTCCAGACCGTCCAGATCGATTCAGCGTTCCGTTCGGATCGACAATAGTGATTGGTGCACCCGAACCAATTTGCAGAATGCCGCCGATCTGGAAATTGCCAAAAACGGTAGCAAGAGCCCCTTCGTTTAAGAAAGGCCGCCCTTTACCAAACGGGAGTTCGTAGCTGGTCAGCAGGTTGAATTTATGAGTCTGATCAAAATCAGCCCTTGACCGCTCCAACTCAGGTTGGGCAAGATCCAGAAACGGTTCGAAGCGCGTTTGCCCCGTACCCTGGCCATCGGTCAGATTTTTTGAGAATGTATAGTTCGCATTCAAAGAAAATCCCTGTGTAAAACGGCGGCGAAGGTCAACCTGAAGAGCGTCATACCTAAAGCTGCTCGCATTAGTTACAAGGTCGACAACGCCGGCACTGTTATTTGGAACAAAATCAACACTACCCTGCAAATTATTAGCCTGATAAATAAAGGCTAATTGAGCGACCTGACCGGTGTCGATCAGACCGGTTATTGTACCGTTAGTTAAGAGGCCGCCAGCGACCAGGTTCGGAAAGACCGTCAAGGGCTGACAGCCCGTCGTGGTACAACCCGCATTTCCGGTTAACAACTGATTCGCCCTTGCACGATTAAAGTCAGCTAAAAAACCGTTGCTCGTAATATCGACCTGGTTAAAGTCAAAACCACGTATCAAATTATTACTACGCGTGCCGACATATCGGACCTCGAGCGCCGTATCAAATCCGAGGTCGCGCTGAATACCGATTGAGTATTCCTGCACCAACGGGCTCTCTATCAGCGGATCAACTGCAAAAACAGTTCCAAAATTTCCCGCGGCAGCATTATTCTGCGCAAAAGTTCTGTTTGCAGAAAAAACCGGAACTGGAACCGCCGGCAGATTATCAATTCTGGCATTGAGCGCCGTGCTTCCGGTCGGGCTAAAGACATTAGAAGTAAAATTCAAACCCTGATTTCCCAAAAGGGCGTTATCCGGAGCTCGAACCAACTCATCGTTGATATAGCTGATACGATAGCCTCCGCGGATGACCGTAGAACTTCCAAATAACTTTCCGCCGATACCCTGGTCAAATTTTGGAGCGTAGGCAAAACTAAGAACCGGGGCGAAGTTATTATTATCAGTCTGATAAAACTGTCCCGGCGTTCCTGCATTCCCGCCAACAAACTGAAACGTTCCGGCTGGATTTAGAATTGACGATGCTGGATCTTCCAGATCGGTAATGACAGGCTCAAGGGCCAAACCGTTGTCGGCCCTCAACGCCGTGTAACGGTCATAACGAACACCCAAATTTAAAGTTAAATTAGGTGAAACACGCCACTGATCGGAAAAGTGAAAGGCATATATGTCATAGCTGAATTGACGGCTCTGCGTTGCCCCCTGGACAAACCCGGATGTCTGAGAGGTAACGTTAAACGCTTGTGACCCGCCCGTTACAATTCCTCCTAAGAGCCCTAAAAGGCCGTTTGCTACTGCCCGTTGAGCAGTTGGCACGCCGCCCGGGAATAAAGCGGTATTTAGGAATTGAGTGTTTGAAATAGACGGCGTCGCCGTGCCTGTCCCAACCGCAAACGATGGGACAATACCACCGTCGTTAAACGCATCGATAGTAACCCGTTGAAACTGCCCGCCAAAACGCAGAGCATGATTGCCCGCGATATACGTTGCATTGTCTTGTAAATTATACGTATCGACAGCACGTCCCTGATTTTGAAAAGCAACTTCCGGATTGGTTACCAATGGCAGCCCTATGAAATTTGCAAGATTGGGATCCAATCGCAAAAAGATTGGTTCGCTATTAAAAAACCCGCCGCGAACTTCATTTGTAAAGTTATTTGTGATTGCCGACGTCAAACCGAGTGCAAGAAACGGATTGGTCGATGGCTGTGTAACACGCGGTTGAGTGCTGAACGAATTATCAATGTCGGCACGATTTACCTCCTGATTAACATATCTAAAAACGCCATTGATATTATTTCGTTGATTTACGACATAGTCGGTCCTGAAAACATAATTGTTCTGGGTCTGATTAAAGTTTTGGATAACCTGAAAACCGGTAGTGTTCCGCTGGTCTCCCGCCTGCGTCGAATTTCCAAGCGGGATATTCGCAAGAAAGCGGCTCGCAATAACCGGATTTATTCCCGTTATTCCGGTACCAAGCGCCGGGTTAAACAGATTGACCGATACCACCTGTCCGGCAACCACGTTGTTAGCCGGATCGTTTGCCAAAGCTGTGTAGGTGAATATGCCTGTACGGGCACTCGGTGTAAGAACTGTGCTGTTCTGCGGATCAGCGGGCTGGATATCGACCAATCTCTCATAGGAAAAGAAAAAGAACAATTTATCCCTGCCGCTAACACCGAACGGGCCGCCTTCGCCAAAATTAAAAAATGGAAGCGGGCCGCTGACATTACCGCCAAATTGATTTCTGTTTCTAAACGGACGCGGGCTAATTTCATCTCCAACCTGAGCAATTCCATCGATTACCGGTTGGTCGGTTGCTTCAAAGCTTCCGGCTGCATTATTAAAGAAATTATTAGCGCTTAACGCTGAGTTTCGATTAAATTCAAATAACCTGAAATGAAAGTCGTTCCCACCGCGTCGGGTGGCAAATTGTATCTGGCTGCCGCCAAGTCCATCACCCGCATTTGCTTGCGACGAAACTGCAAACTCCTCTACCTCATCAACCGTTGGACTTGCCGGTGAAAAATCAGTAGCGTTTGAACGGATAAAATTATCCTGAACATTTATCCCGTCTATTGTTGTATTTGTTGCCGACGTTCGGATACCGTTGATCACGGTTCCCTGACCGGCTACCGAAGCGGCTCCGGGCTGCAGCGGAACAAAGTTTAACGGATTGCGCCCTAGAGACGGTAAATCATCAAGCTGTTTTCTTGAAACATTATTGTTTATTTCGCCGTCAACTGAGTTAATGATCTCTTCGCCGGCTGTAACAGTTACGTTTTCGGCAACACCGCCAACTTGTAAGGCTACCGCTAACGAATAATCTTTACTAACCTCGATCTTAACCTGATTCACGGTAAAGGTTTTAAAACCGTCGGCCGTAACCCTGACCGAATAAGATCCCACGTCTAAATTCGGAACTCTAAAACTTCCCTGTGAATCCGTCATGACGGTTTGTGCCGTCTGTGATTGATCGCTCGTCACAATGACAGTTGCACCCGGAATCAGTCCGCCATCCGGAGCGGCAACCGTTCCGATCAAGCTGCCCGATGTTAATTGAGCAAACGAAAAGCCCACGAACAATGCAAGCAAAGTCATGAGCAGTATAAATCTTTTCATATTTTCCCCCGTTATTTTTATTACGATCAACCCGTCACCTTAACCCGGATCAGCCCCTGCCAATCAGAAAACTGTCAAAACGATCAAAGTCGATACACTCTATTGCTAGTCAAATACTGTGCCACGACCTTTAAATCCCATTATTTATGGGCAATCGCACACAATTCTTGAAACTAGATTCATAATTTTGGATTTTTATCGGAAAACATGGATGTGCGGCTATTATGAATTCGTATCGCCATAATTTTGCTTAAGTCAGTACGTTGAGCGTTGCCGCGATGGCTGAGCGAACTAAACATTCCGCCTTACATCCAATCCGAAACCGCTCTAATTTTCGGATCATGACATTAAAAAATTTTACAGATTATACCCCTTTATCTTTGAATTTAGGGTGGTGGCGTTTAGGCCCAGGAGGCGGGCGGCGCGGGATTGGTGGCCGGCGGTTCGGTCGAGGGCGCGGCGGATGAGGTCGATCTCGAATCTTTTTACCTCGTCGTAAAAATTCAGGCCGCGGGCGAGGTCAAGGCCGTCGGACGCTCCGGCGGTTGAGGCGATCATTTCCATGGCACGCTCGGGATCGCGGACTTCGGGACGAAGGCATTCGACGGTTATTTCGTCACCGGGGGCGATGACGATCGCGCGTTCGATAATATTTTCGAGTTCGCGGACATTGCCCGGATAGTTGTAATTTTCGAGCAGAGCCAGAACGACTGGCTTGACGGTTTCAGAAATATGGCGGTCATTTTCGTCCGCATATTTTCTAATAAAATGCTGCGCTAGTGGCAAAATGTCCTGCCGGCGGTCACGAAGCGGCGGCAGTTCGATCGGGACGACCGAGAGGCGGTAATATAGGTCCTCGCGAAACTGGCCCGTTCGCACCGCTTCTTTCAGATCGACGTTTGTCGCGGCAATTATGCGTACGTCCACCTTTACCGGCGTTATGTCGCCGACGGGCGTAAATTCGCGTTCCTGAATAACCCTGAGCAGGCGAACCTGAGTTTCGGGCCTGATATCGCCGATCTCATCCAGAAAGATCGAACCCGTGTCGGCAACCGCAAAAAGCCCTTTTTTTGCGGCAACGGCCCCGGTAAACGCTCCTTTCGTGTGTCCAAAAAGCTCAGATTCGAGCAGTTCGGACGGGATGTTTGAGCAGTTTACAACAACAAACGGGTCATCGGCACGCGGGCTCGACGCATGAATTGATTTGGCGACAAGCTCCTTTCCTGTACCGCTTTCGCCGCTGATCAAAACGGTCGAACGTGCCGGTGCGACGCGTTCGATAAGGCGAAAAACGTTCTCCATCACATCCGAACGTCCGATAAACCCGTCCCGTTTGACCGATCTTACCATCACCTGCCGCAGAGTGCGGCGTTCCTCTTCTTTACGCCGCTTTCTGATGCCTTTTGCGACGAGGGCTATTATCTGTTCGTTCTGGAAAGGCTTTCTGACTACGCCGGCGGCACCTTTTTCCCACGCTGAGATCGCCGTGTCAAACGTGGCGTAGGCCGTGACCATAAGAACGACCGCCTCCGGGTCGAGTCCGATCAGGCCCTCGAGCGCCGATAATCCGCCGATGCCCGGCATCGAAACATCCATCAAAACAACGTCGAACGGCCATTGCGAATAGGCGTCCAGGGCCTCTTCGCCGGTTTTTGCCAACTGGACTTTGTAACCCGCATTCGAAAGTATAGTTTCGAGCACGTCGCGCATTATCTCTTCGTCGTCGCAAACAAGGATCGAACCTTTCTTGGCCATAGATTATAAATATATCGCAAGTCGTAACCGTAATCTATCTCGATTGCCGTCGGCCGGCCTTTTTAGTGGTGAGCGGCGGTTGACGGTGCCGGACATACATTTAGATTAAACCTTTCGCCGCAATTTAACGTAAGATTTAGAGAGTTACTCAAAGAATATTATTCTGAGATCAATTATTTAATCATGGCAATATCTAAAACGGGAAAAGTTTTTTTACTTTTAGGAGGAATTGTTTTTGCTCTGCTGATCGTTGCGGTCATCGGTATCATTTTTGCGGTATGGTCGGGCAGCAGGCCGGATGTTGCCGATAACAGCGTATTGGTTTTAAACGTTTCGGGTGATCTGCCGGATTATGTTGCGGACGATCCGCTTGCAATAGCCTTTGGCGTCGAGCAGCCGTTATCCTTTTCGGGCCTGATCACACAGCTTCGAAAGGCAAAGGCCGATAAACGCATAGGCGCCGTTTTGCTCGATATAAATTTTCCGGCTATCGGTTGGGGAAAGGCGGACGAATTTCGCGATGCGGTCAGGGATTTTAAAACGTCCGGCAAACCCGTATATGCGTATATGGAAATCGGCACAAACCGCGAATATTATCTCGCAACCGCCGCCGACAAGATATTTTTACCACCGCCGGGCGATATTTATATAAACGGATTTGCCGCCGAAGCGATGTTTTACAAAGGCTCGCTCGACAAGCTCGGTGTCGAGGCCGAGGTTATCCAGATCGGGCCGAAATATAAGAACGCCCCCGACCAATACACAAAAACCGAGATGGGCGAGGGACAGCGTGAGGTTATCAATGCGATTCTGGACGAATATTATTCGCGCTTTGCCGCCGCCGTTGCCGAAGCCAGAAAAAAATCTGTCGAAGACGTAAAAACACTGGTTGACGCCGCTCCGTACAACGCCGAACAGGCAAAATCGCTCGGCCTCATCGACGAAGCGTTTTACCGCGTGCAGGTCGATGATGAATTAAAGGCCACGCTCGGCTACAAGACGGACGACAAGCTGCGCACGATCACCGGAATCGATTACCGCGAAATACCTGCTGACAGCCTCGGTTTGAATAACGGCGAGAAAATTGCGGTAATTTATGCCTCCGGCACGATAAATATCGGCTCGTCATCCAGCAACCCTCTGACCGGCGAGATGACCGGTTCCGACACCGTTGTCAAAGCCGTCAATGACGCGGCAAAAGACACGTCAATCAAAGCCATCATCCTGCGTGTCGATTCGCCGGGCGGCTCTGCGCTCGCATCCGACCTGATGTGGTATGCGATCGAGAACGCAAAAACAAAAAAGCCGGTCGTCGTCTCGATGGCCGACGTCGCAGCCTCGGGAGGTTACTATATCGCCTGTAATGCAAACAAGATCGTCGCCGAACCGACAACAATAACCGGTTCGATCGGCCTGTTTATGGGCAAACCGGTCGTATCAGGCCTCTACGACTGGCTCGGTATCACGAGCGAATATATCCTGCGCGGCAAAAACGCTGGCATATTCCGCGAAACCGAAAAATGGACGCCCGAAGAGCGTGCAAAAATGGTGGCACAGGCCAACGCCGTCTATTATGATAATTTTGTCCCAAAGGTCGCCAAGGGCCGCAACAAAACCGCCGAAGAGGTCGATACACTCGGCCAGGGCCGCGTTTGGACCGGAACACAGGCCAAAGCAAACGGTTTGATCGACGAATTTGGCGGTCTCGAAAAGGCGATAGACATCGCCAAGGAACTCGCATCTCTGCCCGCCGACAAAGACGTCCGCCGCGTCATCCTGCCGGAACCAAAACCGTTTCTCCAAACGATTTTGGGCGGCGAAACCATGATCCAGACAAAACAGGAAAAAACCCAGACCGCCCTGCTCGAATCTCTCCCCGCCGACATCCGCCGCTCATTCCGCTTTGCCGCCATGCTCAGCAAAATGCAACGCGGCGACGCCATGATGATGCTCCCGTTCGAACTCAATATTAAATAGTTTTAAGGCTTTTCTGTCTAGACACTGGGGTTTACCCTAGAGCGGTTACGGATTCGATATACGGGAGATGTAGAAGTTGGCTGAGAAAGATTTGTGCCGCAGGAGAAAGTGTGAAAGCCGTCTGGTGATTTGGGGGCTTTGACAAAAGCGCTCAAAAGTTGCGTAGCAGCGAAAGCAGGTTCCGCCGCAGCGGCTCCACTTGGGGATAAAGACGTTAAGCATTACAATTCCCGGGATCCATCTGCTTAGATATTTTCTTTAGCTGTTTTAATGCAGGTTTATAGAGGATAATGAAATAAATCTCGCAAAGGATGACTACCAGAACTTCAGCAAAAAAGAGAATTGCGGTCAATCGGATCACGCGGGACTCAAATGGAATCGACGGAGCAAATGAAAAGTCAAGGCCGAAGTATGTGGCGATCAAAGTCAGCGGCATAAAGATATACAAGGCAATACGTGTTCTCCAAAAAAATCGAGAAAGATAATTGATCTTTTCAGTGATGGATTCGCTGACGGCTTTGCTTTGAATGTCCAGCCCGCCGTTTTTGTAGAGGCCGCGAAGTTCGCGGACATACCAGATGCCGAGAATAAGAGCAAGAATCGAGGCAATGATCAGTCGGGGGAAAAAGAGAACCGGAATGAAGCTGATGGCCGTTGTTATGCCTTGAGCCCAAACGTCGATTCTTGCTTTTCGTCGAAGTTTTCCATACCAAACATCCGAATTTTTTTGCAGTAATTCGACATCGATGCGCGGTGTGGTCTCGTCAGTCTGCCATAGATTTTTTAGCTCGTCTTCGTTCATTTTGATAATTTCTCCGTCAGACGTCGTTTCAGGCGCATCAGCCGCGTCGCGACGTTTGTTTTACTGATCCCGATTATTTCGGACGTTTCTTCATATGATTTGCCGTCGAGATATAAGCTGACGATGGCGCGGTCAACGGGATTTAGCTCACGGATGGCTGCGTAGAGCCCTTGTAGCTGCTCGTTATCTTTTTCTTCCACAACGGGCGAGATAAAAATTTTTCCATCGAGCGGCTCAAATCGCTGCTTATGCCGGACAATTTTCGCTCTAAAGCTCAAAGCACAGTTGATACAGATGCGATATATCCAAGTCGAGATTTTTGCATCTCCGCGAAAATTCCCAAGTGAACGCCAAACCTGTATCAGCATTTCCTGAAACAGCTCCTCGTATTCATGCTGGTCGAACGTATAGACACGGCACAATTTATGCATCGCCGGGGCGTTCTCTTTGATTATCCGTTCAAATTCCGGCTCCATTGTTCCATTGGTGTCAGTAGGGACGCCAAAAATCACACGCGGCTTCGATTTAGTCCAGATGTGTGATCTTTCAACCGACTAATGATACTAATACGACAGATCCGGAAAAAATCCGCATCAAATCAATAATGTTCGTTAAAGGAAAAAGATGAAAAAATTATTAACGCTACTATTTGTATCCAGTTTTCTTGCCGCCGCAAGTATTCAGGCACAATCGCCAAAACCTGCACCGGCATCGGGCGTTCTCTACAAGATAACCGGCAAGAATCTGAAGAAACCGTCGTATCTGTTTGGCACAATTCATCTGATTTGTGAAAAAGATATGTTTTCGAAGGAAAAATTAAACGCCCTGATCGATGAAACGGGTCAGATTATGCTCGAAACGGATTTTCTCGATTCGGCGGCAATGGCAAAGGCGGCCGCAGCATCAAAAATGCCGGATGGCAAGACGGTAAAGGAACTCATGAGTCCAGAAGAATATGCCAGGATTGACGATTACTTCAAAACATATCTGGGTATTTCGTATGACAATCTCAATTCGATCAAACCTATGTTTGCGACGATCGCCGTTTTGAGCAGCCCGAAAATTCTCGGCTGTCAGCCGCCGGTCGTGTATGACTATCTGCTGGCCACTACCGCTGTCGCCAAGAAAAAGCCACTAATTGGACTAGAAAGCATGGATGCCCAAATGTCCGTCGTCGATTCGGTGCCGCTTGAACAGCAAATCCGCGAGTTGAAAGAAGCCGCAGCAAATCCGGAAAAGAATATCGCGGAATTCAAGACCTTAACTCAGACATACCTCTCTCAAAATTCCGATCAGCTTTACGACCTGCTCGTGAGAGAAATGAAAAAGACCGGATATTCAGAGGCTAAAATGCTCGACAATCGCAACATTAACTGGATACCGGTCATAGAAAAAAATATCGCCGTCACTTCGTCATTTATCGCCGTCGGCGGCGGGCATCTCGGCGGAAAAAACGGCGTGGTCAGTCTGCTTCGGGCAAAAGGCTATACATTAACTCCTATAAAACTTTAAAGCGGCGCCATATCGCTTTATAATAAAGCGATGAAGAAAGCCACGCATAGACGCAGGGCTATAAAGCCGCCCAAATCAACCAACACCGTGTCCGCTTCCCCGGCTCACGAAGACAGGTTGAGGCATAAACAAAGGCAGGATTTGCGTAAGCAGCTCAAAGCGGTAGCGATCGCCAACGCCGAACGCGATCTCGCTATAGCTAAGGATTGGTGCCATATCGAAGAAGAATCATGGCAGAAATGGCTCTCTACACCAGATCGACACGCAAAACAATGCTAATCCGCCGCCCTTTTAATTTCAATCAATGGATCGATGAGCATCGGCATTTGTTGAGGCCGCCGGTTGGGAATCATTGTGTTTATGATGATGACGATTTTATTGTGATGGTCGTCGGCGGGCCGAATTCGCGGAAAGATTACCATTGGGACGTTGGGAGCGAGCTTTTTTATCAGATCGAAGGCGATATAAAAGTTCTGATCCAGGAAGATGGAAAATCCGTCGAAGTTCCGATCCGCGAAGGCGAGATGTTCCTCTTGCCGCCGCGAATTCCGCACAACCCGATACGCGGTGCAAACACCGTCGGCCTGGTCATCGAGCGCAAACGCCGCGACGGTGAAAAGGACGGCCTTCTCTGGTTTTGCGAAAACTGCAACAACAAACTCTACGAAGAATATTTTCAACTTGAAGACATCACGACGCAGTTTCAGGGCGTCTTCAAAAAATTTTACGACTCCGAAGATTTGCGTACCTGCAAAAAGTGCGGCGCGGTGATGCAGCCGCCGCCTGTTCGGGAGAATGAGCGAGTATGAAAAAGGAATTTGACGAAAGAATTCTAGATAACGAGATCGAATTTAAGAAGCGGTTCAAAAGAATAGAGCGACCGGCGATTTTTTGGGCAAACCCAAAACCCCCAAAAAGTCAAAAATGCGAATTACGATCATGCTCGATTCGGATATTATCGAACATTCAAGAGCAGTCAGAAGGCACGACCACAGGTTATCAAACATTGATCAACCAAACCCTTCGAGATAAAATCAGCGGTTCGCAGGCAGATCGGAAGGCCGATGAAGTGATTGAACGGCTGTTGCAGGATAAGGCGGCTTTGGGCAAATTAAAAGCCGAACCAGAAACGATGTAAAAGTAATTCAACCGCCGTCGGCAGCAATCTGATTATGAACAACCTGGTTCCAGAATTAAATAACATCACTTCATCGTTGGACGAACATGGCATTGAGTATGCGGTTTGCGGCGGTCTTTCGATGGCGATTCACGGATTTCCGCGTGCTACAATGAACATTGATATTCTCATACGGGCGGAATCGCTTGAAGAGGCCTATGAGATCGCGAAAGAACTTGGATTCGACATTCGCGGGCTTGATGTTTCGTTTAAGGAACGTGCCGTCGAGATTCGACGAATTTCAAAGATCATTGGTGAAGACGTTCTGTCGTTGGATTTGCTGCTTGTGACGCCTGAGGTCGAAGACGTTTGGGATGCGCGCCAGACGGTCGAATTTCAGGGTCGGGCGCTGAACGTGGTTTCCCGTGACGGTTTGATCAAAATGAAGCAGTTGGCTGGCCGTCCGCAAGACTTGGCCGACATACATCGAATAGAAAATGAAGAAGATTGATATGTCAGAAAAAGCTGTTCTGCGAAGGTTGAAGCAAGTAGATCAGCTTCGTGACCTCTGCCTTTCGCTTATGAAAGCAAAGCCGATTACAGACGAAAAGGCAGCCGAACTTAGACAAAAATTTCGTGAAAAGAAAACGCGCGAACGTGCGCATCTCCAGCCTTAAGCTGCGATTCGAAAATATATAGCCGCAGATATACGCAAATAACGCTGATCACCGAAAACACTTTCGCTTATCTGCGTCATCCGCGAAAATCCGCGGCCAGATTGCCGTAGAGCCGATCCCGCGAAATGTAAAGTTTTGCAAATCTTTGCCACTTTCACGAGGATCATTTGATTATTCCTAAAAACTGTCCTACATTGTTACCAATTCAACAAAGTACAATCTGCTTTTGAATTTATTCTAATCACAAATTCGTAAATTGAGGACTATAAATGATGAAATGCTTTCTGAGGGGTTTTTGTGTTTTTTGTTTACTGCTGTTGGCCGTCGGTTCAAGTATCACGGCCCAGAATAGGGGTGAGGATATT
Organism: Pyrinomonadaceae bacterium; assembly: GCA_041747575.1. Taxonomy (GTDB): domain Bacteria; phylum Acidobacteriota; class Blastocatellia; order Pyrinomonadales; family Pyrinomonadaceae; genus OLB17. The sequence goes on along the minus strand of JBGTEX010000056.1, from coordinate 15,365 downwards.
ACGCCCACGCCGACGCCGCGGCCAACGGCGATCCCGACTCCGGCTCCAAAAGCACCGGTCACATTTGAATCGGCGGTCGGCGGGATGAAATTTCGTGAGATCGGGCCGGCGACGATGGGCGGGCGTGTAAATGATATTGAGGTGGTCAGGTCAGACCCGCGTATTATCTATGCGGCTATGGCGTCGAGCGGAATCTTAAAATCGGTCAACGGCGGCACGTCCTGGGAAACCATCTTTGATAAAGAAGCGGTTATGAGTGTCGGCGATGTTGCGATCTCACCGTCAAACCCTTCAATCGTTTGGGCCGGAACCGGCGAATCCAATAACCGTCAGAGCTCGTCCTGGGGAAACGGCGTTTACAAATCGATGGACGCCGGAAAATCCTGGAAAATGATGGGCCTTGCGCTTACGCACCACATCGCCCGCGTTGTGATTCACCCGACAAACCCCGATGTCGTTTATGTGGCGGCAACCGGAAATCTGTGGGCCGCAAGCCCCGAACGCGGCATTTATAAAACGACCGACGGCGGCCGGACCTGGCAGCATGTTCTAAAGGTAAATGACGATACAGGTGCGACCGAGCTCGCCATCGACACCGAGAGTCCAAATATACTCTACGCCGCGATGTATCAGCGACGGCGTACCGTTTTTGGATTTAACGGCAGCGGCGAACACAGCGCCCTCTATAAATCGAATGACGGCGGTGACACTTGGGACAAGATCACAAAGGGTATGCCTTACGACACCGAAAACGCAGCCACGCCCCGGCCAGCAAATCTGCTTGAAACCGGCCGCTGCGCGATCGCTGTATATCCGAAGGACACAAACATCGTCTATGCTACCGTCGAACACGCCAACGGCGGTTTTTTCCGTTCAACCAACAAGGGCGAGACGTGGACGCGAATGGCCGATATTTCCGCCGTTCCGCGACCGATGTATTTTTCTAAGTTGACCATCGACCCGAATAATGACCAGCGGATATGGCTCGCGGGCGTCAGGATGCAGTATTCCGAAGACGGCGGCAAAACCTGGACCGGCAATCTTGCACGCGCCCCGCACGCCGATACACACGGGATCTGGGTTAATCCTCAGGACTCAAATCATCTCATTATCGGTAACGACGGCGGTATCAATATGTCCTACGACCGCGGCGTGACGTGGGATTTTGCAAATACGGTTCCGCTTGGCCTTTTTTACGAGATCGGTGCGGACAACGGCATGCCGTATAAGATCTGCGGCGGTTTACAGGATAACAATTCGTGGTGCGGGCCGAGCATGTCGATGAATCCGCGCGGTATTTCAAATGACGATTGGTACACGATCGGCGGCGGCGACGGCTTTTACGCCCAGCCCGATCCAAATAATCCTGACGTCGTCTATGCCGAATCGCAGGACGGAAACCTGCTCCGCCGGAACACGAAAACCGGCGAAAGCAAGAGCATCCGCCCACGCGAAGACGAAGGCGAAAAACGTTACCGATTCCAATGGAATTCGCCGATCGTTATATCCGCCTATGATTCGAACACGATCTACTACGCGGGCAATTTTGTCTTCAAATCCATAAATCGCGGCGACGGCTGGGCCAAGATAAGCCCGGATTTGACGACCGGCGTCGATCGTAACTCGCTGCCGATCATGGGAAAAGTGCCGGACGGCACCACGCGCTCGCGGCACGACGGCGTTCAGAATTATCCGGCCATTACGACGCTCTCCGAATCGCCTTTAAATCGCAGCGTCCTGTGGGCGGGAACCGACGACGGTAACCTACAGGTAACACGCGACGGCCAAAACTGGAAAAATGTCGTCAGCAAAATTTCTGGCGTGCCAAAGGGGACGTATGTCAGCCGTGTGGCCGCTTCAAAAAACAGCGAGGGTACCGCCTTTGTGACCTTCGACGGACATCGGATGGGTGATTTCAAGGTTTATGTTTATATGACCACCGATTTTGGGGAAAACTGGAAATCAATCGCGTCGAATCTGCCGCAGAATAACGGTGTTGTCAGCGTCATACGGGAACATCCTCGCAACCCGAATCTGCTGTTTGTCGGTACTGAATTCGGGCTTTTCGTGTCCCACAACCGCGGATCGAGTTGGATTAAGATGCAAAACGGCCTGCCGACCGTGCCGGTTGACGACATATTGATTCATCCGCGTGAGAACGATCTTATTTTGGGAACGCACGGACGCTCGATATGGGTGATGGATGACATCACGCCGCTCGAACAGCTGAACGACACCATTCTTGACAGCAGCATCCATCTCTTTGATCCACGGCAAACGGTTATGTGGCGTACCTGGAGCAACCGTTCACTTACCACGGATAAGGTTTTTTACGGGGAAAATCCGCCCAACGGGGCGATGATCAATTTTTATCTGAAAGACGCTCTCGCCAACAGGCAATCTGTCAGCTTAACGTTTCAGGACGCTCAGGGAAAGGCTATCAGAACCGTAAATTGCACGCGCCCGCAGCCGCGGCCAACGCCCGGTCAACAGGGTGGAGGCGGTGGAGGCGGTGGCGGATTTGGCGGCGGCGGCCAGCAGTGTACTGCGGTTAAAGGCCTAAACCGTTTTGTGTGGGATCTGCGGTCGCGGCCCGCCGCCGGCCCTCAGGTGCCGGCAGGTGGCGGCGGCGGTGGCGGATTTGGAGGCGGACTTGCCAATTTGGGCTTTCGTGTCGATCCGGGCGATTATACCGTTAAAATAAAACTCGGTGATAAGGAAATGTCCAGTACATTTAAGGTTGTCGAGGACCCGCGCATCGAGTTTTCCGTCGAGGATAGAGCGAAAAAACGGGCCGCGATTGCCAAGTTTACACCAATCGCCATGCAGGCGGCACTTGCGCAGACGACGATCGCCGCTTTGCGTACGAATGTAAATGCACAGATCGAGGCGTGGAAACGGCCCGGAACGCCGCAACCGCCGGCAAATGTTAAACAAGCCGCCGAGGATCTGCTCAAAAAGATAGACGTCGCCTATGTAAATTGGGGGACGCCGCCATCGACCGCCGTCAATATAAGCCAGGCCGGCCCGCCGCTTGTCGAGCGTCCGACGCCGCTAAGCCAGCGTGCAACGCAGGTCCTGTTCGCTATCGAGGGTGCATCGAGCGCTCCGACGGACTGGGAACTTAGTCAGATCGAGATTCTTTCAAACAAGATTCCCGAAGCCGCCGAGCAGGTTCGAAAGCTCGTCAGCGAAGACCTTGCGGCTCTCAATGCATTGATGCTGGAAGCCAAAATCCCATACATACAACCGCCGAACCGCGGCAACCGGCCACCCGCCGACGATAACGAAATCGAACAATAAAAACCCCCTTTGTTGTTTATGCGAAAAGAGGCCGTCCGAAAATTGTATTTTCGACCGCCTCTTTTCGAGCTAAAGCCCCCTTATGGTCAATTGAATATCGAACTAAAAAACTATCAGGAATCTGCGGTTAGCCAGTTGGTAAGCAGCGTTTCTGAACTGCTCGCAAAGGAATTGGATTTTCCAAAGCCCCACCGGAAGCGGAAAAACGATGATGGTCGCAAAGTTTATCGAGCGGCTACGATGGAGTCTATTGCGGAGAAATGACGCTGATTTGCGAATGACGAAAGAGGCGGCTTTTAGCCGTCTTTCCGCCCATCACGGCACATAGCCGCGAGGCTTTAGACCGTGGTAAGGATTCCTCGGATATTCGGAGGGCGTTTTAACGTCCCTTTCGGTATGGGCTTTAGCCGTCATCGTCAGAATGCTTCTCCAGTCCGGCGCGAGTAGTTCCGTTTTTGTGATGCTCTTTCTGATTATTGATGTAATCGACAACCCATCTCAAATCTTTTGTTCCAAAAGTAACGATCCCATAGCCTCGTTGCCATTCGAGTCCTTTCGGCTGGACTTCGTGATTAATGTAATAAGAACTCGAACCCTTTAATTTCCCGATCCAATCCGAAACGAGAATATTTGGCTGCAAGCTGACGCCAATATGAATATGCGTTTCGATGCCACCGATCGCGTGAAGACGCGCTCCGGGCGTTTCGAGAATTTTATGAGTTAGAAAATGGTAAAGGCGGCTTTCAATCCGCTCATTTATCATTGGCAAACTGGTTTTAGTGTGCCAGGGGAAGTTTATCTCTGAATAAACGCTGCTGGACATATCTGCTAAAGCGGTGAAAAGGACGTTAAAACGCCCTTTGGTTATTATCCGCAACCTCACCACGCCCCAAAGGTGCGTGGCTATTTGCCCTGCGGGAAAGCCGCGTGGACGCGGCTGAAAACTGTCCAATTACTAACTAATACATTTGCGTTCGGAGTTCGTGAGTATCTTTCTCTGCATTGAAGAGTTTCTCCACCTTTTCATAATTCCAAAATTGAACCTGTTTCTCAATTGGCTTGAACGTTGGTTGTTCAAGGATATTTCTAAACTCGTTTTCGCGCTTCGACGGGGCAACGATAAACATCGATGTTTTGAAATCGACAAGTTCCATAAACTTCGACAGACCATTCTTCATATCTGTGCTATTTTCGACTTCAAAAACCCGCGAAGGCATTCCACGTTCGTTAAACCAAGAAACGTCAATGTTTCGAGTGCGTGTCACGATCCGGTCATAAGTAAACTTCGGGAAATCGCTCAGTGAGGCAAAATCTCCAAGCCTTTGGTTTACATAAGTCTTTATTTTATCGGGCGTGAACGTCTGGTATTTGTAAACTGTCCAAGCTGAAGCAGCAAGGCCTGCATCGAAATATGCGTAAGAGTCTCCCGTTGTTCAGCCGTTTGGGTTTTCGGATTCAAATCAGACGGTAGATCGTTCAACGTTGAAACAAGCGTGTAAAGTCCGGGAACGAGTTTGAAAAACCTCGTATCACGCTGAACCCGTTCATCGATTGTCTTGTGGGGTGTCAGGCCTTTGATCTCATTGTGTTGGGCGTAAATGGGAGGAGCATTTTCATGCAACTTTTTCAGGCTCGCAACATTGCCATTTTGACGAATCACTGCCTCAATCGCATCAGACCAAGTAAACTTGTTTTTACTCATTTTCCCTCTTTTGGCCTATTCTTAGAGCGCGTTCTACGTCAATGTTCTAGGGGTCGTACCAATGGTTATTCTTACGCCAAAAATCCTCTTCGTCAACAATCTTGCGCAAACTTTCTATGTTATCACTCAATTGGTCAACAATTTCATCAAAAGTGGCGAAGTATATCCTTTTGTCCTCGCTTTCAGGGTCGATTGTGTATGGGTAAATTTCTTCCCAAACCGTTTCGAGCAAACGCTCTCCTTCATATAACATATCGTCAAGAGTGGTCGAGCTATAGCTGGAATATTGTGCCGAATTTACCGCGAAAATGCCGCATTCAAGTCCATCATACTTAAACGGTATTCGGAATTCAGTCCATAATGAGTCAATAAACTTGGTTTCGCAACCTTGATAGTTAAGTTCCCAATTGGGGTACGTATTCCAATTCATTCCGTTATCTCCACCATTTTTCGCCGGATCTTTGAAACCTTCGGGAAAGGGCTTTGCTTTCTCGGTATCAATTTCGATCGTCACCAAAAATGTTCGCTTTATCTTTGCCATAAATGTTGTAAACACATGATTTATCATGCAATCTCATCAAATGCAAATATTCGGGATACAAAATATCGAAGGCGATATTTTGTATCCCGATTTGCCTCAGAATCATCGGCAATAAGGGGCGAATTGCATGACCATTATGATATAATTCGAGTCGCCGTATCAGCGATTCAAGGCCGATAAGACTGAGAACCGAAACCACAAAGCTACCGAAACAGTTCTGAAATCATATGGCTTTACCAATCTATCAAGCGGCAATGTTGTCATTATTGAATTTTGCCGGGGATGTCGGTCGTCGGGCGTCCGTTTACTTGTGTGTCTGTTAAAACGCACGTTATTGCGGCGTTACTTTCTATGGGCCTCCATAAGAGTTAAGATTTAGGTATGGCTTTACGGGACGCTCACAACCGAATTATCCGTGATCTGCGCATTTCGCTGACCGACCGGTGTAACTTTCGGTGTTTTTACTGCCTTCCCAATGGCGAGCCACCGATGGCACGCAAGGAGACGATACTTACATTTGAGGAGATTGCGTATCTGAGCGAAATATTCGTATCGCTCGGTATCGAAAAAATCCGTCTGACCGGCGGCGAGCCGCTGATCAGAAAAGACGTTCCAAAGTTGGTCGCACAATTGTCTAAGCTCAAGCCGCGGCTTAAGGATCTTGCCCTGACCACAAACGGATATACCTTTCCGCGACACGCCCGCGGCCTGAAAAATGCGGGGCTTGACCGTGTAACGCTCAGCCTCGACAGCCTCGACCGTCAGAAATTTATTGACATTACGGGTGTTGATGCTCTTGACAAAGTTTATTTGGCTATCGACGAAGCCAAAAAATTTGGTTTTGAGCCGGTAAAGGTCAATGCCGTCATCGTTCGCGGGCGAAATGACGATGAGCTCGTCGATTTTGCTCGTTTTGCCCGCGAAAATGACGTCAGCGTTCGCTTTATAGAGTTTATGCCGCTCGATTCGGGTCACGATTGGAGCCGCGAAATGGTCGTAAGCGGCAGGGAGATCCGCGATACGATAAACGGCGTATATCCACTAAAACTAGAAGAATCATCCCGCGGCAGCGAAACCGCCTGGAAATACAGATTCGCCGACGGAAAGCCCGGTGAGATCGGTATCATCGCTCCGGTAACCGAAATGTTCTGCGGTGCGTGCTCGCGTATCCGGATCACCGCCGACGGCCAGATTCGTACCTGTCTATTTTCAACCACCGAGCATAACCTTCGTGATTGCTTACGCGGCAGCGCGGGCCGCGATGAGGTCGTCAACTTTATAATAGACGCCGTCTTAAAAAAAGAACCGCGCCACAATATAAATGACGCTAATTTTGTTCAGCCGGCACGAACGATGAGTTTTATCGGCGGTTAAATCCCGGCGTTAAATCACCGGCTGTTATCGGGATTCCTACGGGACGATTCGGCTGATTTTTCTAAAGCGGAATTTGAGTTTAAGCATTAAACGTTTCTTTTAGAGATAATTTTCCGTCCGAACCAAGACACCGGCTCATACCAAAGCTTGATGACAAAAGGTAAAAATACGCATTTCTTTTACGGTTGGGTGATAGTGGCGATAGCGACGCTGTCGCTGCTTGTCAGCAACGGACTGTCGATCGGGGGTTTGCCGGTCTTTTACAAACCGATGCTCGCAGATCTGATCGCGGCGGGCGGTGTCGAGGCTGAAAGTTCTCAATCGCTTGTCGGCGGGGCGGCCGGCCTGACATTTTTGTTTGCCGGAATTTTTGCCCCCGTTGGCGGGTATTTGCTGACAAGGCTCAGTACAAAAATAATGATGTGCATCGGCTGCGTGATACTCGGCGGAGCGCTGATTATTTATTCACAGAGCAATTCCTCGGCGGTCGTCTATCTTGCCCACACCCTGCTTGGCACATCGCTCGGATTTGTCGGTGTTTTGGTTAGTATGGTCCTGATCTCTAATTGGTTTAAGCGAAATCGAGGTTTGGCGGTCGGCATCGTGCTTACCGGAACAAGTTTTGGCGGAGTTGTGATACCTCAGATCGCCACTCCGCTGATCGCAAGCTACGGATGGCGAACGGCGATGATCTGCGTCAGCCTGCTGGTTTGGATTATTTTGCTCCCGCTCGTGATCTTTCTGGTTCGCAGCCGGCCGGCCGATATGGGGCTCTTTCCGGATGGCGATCCGGCCCCAAATCCAGACACCGACGCCGATCCCGCAGAATTAACCGGCCTTACACTAAAACAGGCCCTTGCGACGCCTACGTTTTGGTTGTTTTCTTTCTGTGCCGCCTTGATCTTTTACGGGATTTTTGTTGTCAGCCAACAGATGAATTTGTATTTGCAGTCACCAAAAATTGGTTTTTCGCTTGAGGATGCGGGCGACGTTCAGTCAAAAATGTTTGCCGCAAGCGTTATCGGTAAATTTCTTTTTGGATGGCTTAGCGACAGGTTCCGGGCGACCCGCGTGATGCTTCTCGGTGCGGGGCTGATGTTTGCCTCGACGCTGGTTTTGCTGAATTTAACGCCGGAAAATGTGCTTTTATTCGTAATTCCCTTTGGCCTGACCTATGGCGGCATTTTCGTCGTGCTGCAACTGCTGGTTGCCGATTATTTTGGCCTCAAAAATTTTGGCCCGATTTTAGGTGCGATCACTGTCATCGAAACCATCGGCGGGGCTGCCGGCACCCGAATCACCGGCATGATCGCCGATCAAAACGGGGGCGACTATTCTCAGGGCTTTATGCTTTTGATCTTAACGACCGGCCTGTCATTTGCCCTTATTGCCATACTCAATTATTTCATTCGGCCAAAGACGCAGGCAGCTTACGCAGCATAGATGCTTTGCCGCACCTAGCTATTGCGTGTATCCCGGTATGACCTTATATTCTAAAACCTTTGATATATCCTCATCGTCGGGGCCGGCAATGTCTTTTCTGACAAGCAGGACAAGATTTACACCCGGCCGGAGCGGATAGACGCCTGAGTATTTATAGTGGGCCGAGTATTTTTGGATCATGCCGGCGTCCTGATCATCCTTTTTGGCGATGATTATCTCGGCCGTGCTGGCGTCGATCAGCGAACCGTGAAAATTGGCATGACTGTAATTATGCAGATTCCAGGTCATCGGCCAATAGTCCGGCGAGACTATTTCGATAGTTGCCTCTTTGCCTTTACCGCTTTTGTCGGCATATCGGTCAACCTCACGTATCAGATCGAGGAAACCCCGTCTCGTGTGGGCATATACATAGGTCATTTCCTCATCATCATAACGGACAAAATTAAGCTGGTAGGTCTGATAAGCGAGAATCGCCGTTCCGACGACACCCAATGCTATCGCTGCACCCTTCAGCCTCAGGTTTTTAGACGAAAACATCTCGCCGATCACATACCCGGCAATGATACACATCGGGAGCAAAAAGCTGAGTGCGAGCCAGGGCGTTTTGTACGGAATGATCGAATATGCTGCAAAAAGGCCGAGCGCCCACAAAGCGGCAAACATTGCGAACCGGTGTTTACCTTTTAATAAGGCAGCAAATACACCAAGCGCCGACAAGATCATGATCGGGGCTTCGACCTTCATCCCCCACTTTACATAGCCTGAATAGCCACTCTGCGTATGATCTTTGTTACCCGTCTTTGTCCAGATCGAATACGCCTCAAAGGCCTTTGTGACGCCCTCCGCGTAGGAAAAGAACGAGGAGAAAAATAAAACGCTTACGTAGATAAAAGTTATCGCAACCGCCGCTATAATAAGGATCATACCGGTCCGTTTGCCTAAACCGCTGCGAAAATTCTGCCAGGTAAGCGCCGTCGGTTCGGTAAAACCCGATTCATTCGTCCTCCTGAGATCACCGAGAAATATAACCCACGCTGCAATTGCCGCAACGAGCATAAAAATGATCGAGTAAAAAAGAAAATGCTCGGCGGGCCTCGACCCGCCCAAAAAATTGTTTGACAGCCAACTGCCGGCGTCAGACAGGCTTTCACGGTAATAAAAACCGGCCAAAACCAACCCGGCGTGTACGCCAATGGCAAACCTAAACCAACTCGTTCTGTAAACGTGCGTATTACGAATTTTCTGCCAAAGCCATACACAGCCACAGGCTATTAACATCGTTCCGAGCGTAATGAAGGCCGTTTCTTTTGTCGCAAAAAACAGAGCAATCGACGCCGACGCAAGCATAAGATATATTGGCCGTCCATCATCCCATAGCAGCAGTTTGCGGATCAGATAGTAAACAAGGACCGCCTCGCCGATCAAGAATGCGGCACGAAATGCAAGCAAAGCCCCGGAATTATCACCACCGACAAACGAAGCTAAATTTAGCGCCGATGGCAAGAGACAGACGAAAAGCAAAAGAGACATCCAGACGATCGCACCGTATCCGGCCTTTTGTTTTTCGATATAAAACAGAACCGCAACCACGATCGCCAGACTCAAAAAAACAAAGAATATTTCGTGAATAAAGTATCGGGAAATAAAAACCATTCCGGGCGAAAGCGCCAAAAATAATGCCGCAGACAGGGCACCAACCTTGCCGATATATCGTTTTAAAAAGAGTACGAGGACGACCATCAAAACGCCGAATATCGCCATACTGACGCGAACCGGTATAGTTTCGAGGCCAAAGAATTTGGCAAAAACAAGCGAAATGTAATAAAGCGTCGGCCCGTGATAATTGGCCGGATCGTATTTGTAGATTCCGTCCTTAAAAAGGGTCGTGAGAAAAAAACCGTTCACGCCCTCGTCGTGATGAAACGGCTTTAGCTCAAGCATAAAAAAACGCAGGAAGGCCGCAATTACGGTAATAACCGCAGAGCTGCCAAGCCACACGAAATCAGTTTCGGATCTTATATTTTCGGCGGATACTGTTTCCGAACGGATTTCCGGTTCGTCAACCGGCGTCTCTTTTCTGGCCGGTGCTATTTTTTTGAGTTTCTTTTTCTTTGCCATCTGCAACTTATTTTATTTTGTAAACACGGTACTGTCCGGCCTCGGCAACGACGGGGTATTTCTTAAAAAAATCTTCGTTTGCTTTTAAGGTATTTCGCTCTTCGGGCGAAATCAGGACATATTCGACATTATATTTCTTCAGCAAAATATCCGCTACACCGCCGCCCTGATAAATCTGTTTGACCTCGGCCTCACGCGGGAAATAGTCGATGCCGTGCGACGCAAGATGTCCGCTATAGCGCATTAGTGATTGTCGTCCGGATAGCACGACCGCTGAATTATATGTCGGTGCGTTTAGAAACAAGGCTTTCGGATCGGTTTTTTGTTTTATCAGATCGCCTGTCTTTACCGCATCGGCGTCAAATACCCCGTAATTTATCTGTCCCGAAACCGTTCGCCAAACGTCCAAAGCCCCGGAAAGCGTCAGTATCACAAAACATGCCCCGGCCGCGACCCTCAATGCCCGGCCCCGCTGCCAAGCCCACGCAAGTGCCAGCGCCGCCAGCGGAAGCGACCCGGCATACCAATAGATTAAAATTTTAATATTGTCCCATTCCCAAGGCGCGAGTTTTACTGTGTTTGACAATAGAAACAGAAAAAGAAAAGGTAAATAGAACAAAATGAGATCTTTCTTAGTATTGCCTGAGCTTTCGTTATCTGCCTCATTATTTCCGCGGGTTAAATAAATCCAGATTCCGGCGGCCAGCACCGCAAAAAATATGCCCGTATTCCTCATCCAAAACCACAGAACATTGCCGTCACGCCTGTCCCATCCGAAATGCCAGCCAAAAAATTTTGTTGTCTCGGTGGCGCTGCCCGTCATCAGCCAAATGAGTTCGGGAACCGCAACAACGGCGACGCCCGCGCCAAATGCAAACAACTCACGCCATTTCTCAGGCCGCATTATCAGCATAAAGGCCGTAACGACAAATAAGGTAAACAGGCTGTGAAGATGAATCATTGGCAACATACCCGCAAGCAGGCCGACCAGAATCGACACGGTGATGCGGTGGCGCTCCGAAACGGCTATCTGCGATTTTCCCGCATCGCGCTGTCCTCTCGTCTCCGCATCACTTGTTACATTTTTCTCCGTGCGAAAGATCTTCCATAAATAACCTAGTATAATGAGCGTCAGAGGCATTCCGAGCAGTAAACTTCGCTGTGTCATAAATAACACAACCAGCGAATTACCCCAGCGAAATTGGTCATTGATCGTGTAATCCTTCGGCAGGCTGAGGATAAAATCGTACAGGCCCTTTCCCGATTCAGACAGGTCGCCAGCGAACCAGATAAAACCAAGCCCGCCGCTAAAAAAAAGAAGCGCCGGTGCGATACGTCCTGCGAGTTTATTCGAGGTAAGCCTGACGACAAAACTTTCTAAAATAACTAAAAGCGAAAATGCCCACGCCACATTTTGCACAAACATCGCATTCTTAACATCCGCGCCGAGCTTTACAAAACACGCCGTCAAAAAATCGGCAATAAACGGATAAGTATATTTTGCACCCGCCCAGGCCGGATTCTGCGGCGGAAAATTATTGCCCTCTGTAAAGCTAAAAATTGTCCCGAGATGATACGGCAGATCGCCGAGATTTTGCGAGCCTCCGGTTGTTATGGCACCGTTAAGTTCAAACATAACCCGGTCAAAAAAGAACCAAAAGAGAATAAAAAAGAACGCGTAATAGGCGAAACGGCGCGTTTTCTTCAAATTGGCGCCATCGAGCGTACCTTTCGCCTTGGCCCAATCGCGTCGAAAACGCTTATTAATGTCACCCCGTCTCAGCAGCAACAGCGGGAGCATAGCAAAAGCCAGGACGATGATAAGTATCACAGGACTAAACCCGGCAATACTCGCCGCGATAAATGCCGGCAATCCGAATACGGCGGATCCGATAACGGTTCCGGCGGACAGCCGCCATAACAGCGGCCGTTCGTTTGCAATCAGGTAAGTAAACGCCATTCCGCCTGACGCAATGGCGGCTAAAATAACAATTGAAATCAACATAATAGATGAGCGGGACTCTAAATTAAGTTACTTTAATTCGCCCCAAAAACACAATCCAGAGCGGTTAAGAATTGGAATGTCTAGTTCGGTCAGCCATTGTCGTCAGCTAAAGCAGACGGCAATTGATCTTTGCACGCGGCTTGCCGCCTCTGACCGGCGGGTCAGAACCGGAAGCGATAGCGACTGGGTTCTTACGGCACAAACCAGCCGCATCCCGAGTTATGATCAGTTTTGTTGATGTTAAAACTCTATTGAGTTATAATTCTCATTCCCAGAAAGCCTTTATTGCCGGACAGTTGGGCTAATCTTAAAAGAATGCGGTCATGTCCGCGAAGGCCCAATTATAGTGCCGTTCTCTTAACTAAAAATATGCTGCAAGCAGGAATCGTTGGGTTGCCCAACGTCGGAAAATCTACACTTTTTAATGCTCTGACCGCGCAGGAATCTGCGCTTGCGGCAAACTATCCGTTTGCGACTATCGAACCGAATATCGGAATGGTAGCCGTTCCGGACGAACGCCTCGCTGTACTCGAAAAGATGAACAAGGCCCAGAAGGTGGTGCCGGCCGCGGTCGAATTTCTGGATATTGCCGGGCTTGTACGCGGTGCTTCCAAGGGAGAAGGTTTGGGCAATCAGTTTCTGGCTAATATTCGCGAATGTGACGCTGTGATTCAGGTCGTCCGATGTTTTGACGACGATAATATTGTACATGTCGATGGGTCGGTCGATCCGGTCAGGGATATCGAGACTATCCAGATCGAGCTTGCCCTTGCCGATCTCGGCTCAGCCGCAAAACGTCGTGAAAAAGCCGTGAGAGCCGTAAAAGCATCGGGTGAAAAGGGCGCAAAACAGGAGATAGAAATTCTGGATAAGATCCAGCCGTTTCTTGAGGAGGGCCGTCCTGCGCGTTCAGCCGATCTCACCGATGACGAACGAGCGATCCTCAAAAGCTGGTTCTTTCTTTCAACAAAACCGACCATTTACGCCGCCAACGTGGACGAAAAAACGCTCGCAGACCCCGAATCAAACGCTCACGTTCAGGTAGTAAAAAGGCACGCCGAAAGCGAAAAAGCTGAGGTCGTCGTCATCTGCGCAAAGCTTGAATCCGAACTTGTCGCCCTTGACCCGAATGAACGCGACGAATATCTGAAAGACCTCGGCCTCGCGTCGTCAGGGGTCGATCGCCTTATAAAATCCGCCTACAAAATGCTCGGCCTGATGTCTTTTTTGACCGCCGGTGAAAAAGAGGTCCGTGCCTGGACGATCCCGATTGGCACAAAAGCTCCGGCCGCAGCCGGTGGGATCCACACCGACATAGAACGCGGCTTCATTCGCGCTGAGATCGTCAGCTATGACGACATTACAGGATGCGGTTCGATGAACGCGGCCAAAGAAAAAGGCCTGGTTCGTCTGGAAGGCAAGGATTACATTATGAAAGAGGGCGATATTGTCAATTTTCGATTTAATGTTTAGCCGCAGAATACGCATCAGCTTAGTTAACGGTTCTGCTCCGCAAAGCGGGCCGAAGAATCCTGCCACGCTAATAGCTCCCCGTGTGTGGTCATTCCAAACCGGTGAAATCGATATTTGTTAAATTGTCATTCACCGATAGTACCCTTGAAGCAAATCTGAAGCGTTTCGATTGGACGCCGAGAGTGTATGTGGTTCCCGGTTGAACGTCATCAAAATTATAAATCCCGAACGGGCTTGTGAAAGCAGTTGTTTGCATATTGTTTGAATCAGTCAGCGTGACCCTCGCATTTCGCAAAGCAAGGCCCGCGGCGGTAAAGACCGTGCCGCTAACAGATACCGACGGCCCTGCCGACGGCAAACTTGCCGTGGTGGCCGTGTAAATGTAATCGTTCGTGGTGTTGCTGTTGCTGTCGGCTGCGTTGCCAGCTACGTAAAAATCGACACGGCCGGCGGATTGGGCCGGAGCGGTCCAATTAAATGTCCAGGAATTTGAACCAAATACGCCATCTGTGAATAGCCCATCGCTGGTGTGTTCTACATATTGGCGGTCATTTCCACCGACAATACCGGGTATCAACTGGATTGTCGCCGGATTTTGTTCAGGAAGTGTAAATGTCCCCGCGCCTTTCCCTGAAGCGTCGATCGCGGTCAACTGAAACCCGTAAATTACAGCGTCCTCCGCCTGACTGACTGTAACCGTGATCGGTATTTGCTGGCCTGGACCGTAGTTTTGCGGGACGCCTGAAATCACAACGCTGCCCATCCCCGAATTTACAGGAAATGAGGTGTGGCACGACGTGCAATTGTCTTCTCCGGGAGCATCCGTGTGCGAGGCGGACGGGCCGACCGCCGAAGCCTTCGCCACCTCCTTGTTTCCCAAAAGGCTGACACTTCCAAGCAAAACCGCAAGCAACGCAATTATCGCTAGTTTTACGAGAGCCGCTTTACCGCTGACAAATTTCATAAACTTTACTCTTCCGTTTATCAAAAGCGTTTCCCCGCCGTTTTGACGAACGGGAAAGCTATAAAGTCTGACAAAAGAGGCCTCAATTCAAAGATAGTCACCCACAAAACAATTGTCAACACATTTTAACATCGAGATAAGTTTCTTAAGTTTTATCCGAGATTACGCATTAAAGAAAAACGAACAATCTGAACAATGTTAACGATGACAGCAGTATATATTTTTGTATCGAGGCGGCTTTAGCCGTCTTTTCTGCCCACAGCCACGACCCCTTTAGGGCGTGGGCCGAGTTTTCGCTTGCCCTGACAGGGCGTTTTAACGTCCTTTACACTTCGATGGCTAAAGCCGCGAAGATCGGAAGCCCGTTAAAACGGGCTGACAACCTTTCCCATTCTTACTCCACGCCCTAAAGGGGCGTGGCTACGTGCCGCTTCGCGGAAAG
>JBGTEX010000055.1:0-5389 GCA_041747575.1 Pyrinomonadaceae bacterium | reverse complement strand
ATCAGAAATTTTCCGTTGGTTTTTCCGTCGCGTAGCGGCGGGGAAACAAAAGCGAAATTATTCTGATGGTTAGATTTATGAGAATCTCTGCCGCTCGCGGCTTGCCGCCCTATTAGATCGGAAGCCCCGTTAAAACGGGCTGAGGACGTCTTCCAGCTTAACTACCACGCCATAAATGGCGTGCCTATGTGCCGCTTCGCGGTAAGCCTCATAGACGAGGCTGATCTTTCAGACTTCTGATTTCGGATAAATGTTCGGGATTTTCATTGAGCTGGCATTAAAGTCATTCACGGTCAAAATCTCTAACCGCGGTTCTCCTCGTTCCTACAAAATCCCAAATCTGCGGCGCAGGCGGCAAAAACTCTTCAATTTTTGCAAAATCTTTGCAGGCCGTCGCGAATCCCGGCAAAATAATGCACGCCGACAACCTTTCGGTAAACTGCAAATAATATCCTGTCCTGATTCGGCATCAAATATTCAAGAAATTTTACGAGTTTTAGAAAAAGCGACCTAACCGCTTTTGATCCCAGGGCCGCTTTCGTCGTCTTGGCCAGTTTTAACTTAAACGGGTCGTCCCGACGGACTGGTCCATTGACCCGAAGTGTATATGCAAATTGCTCAGGCGGGGCAATACCTGCAAGCCGTGAATACGCTTCGGCGATACCGTAGCCGTACTTATAATCCTGAATACATTTGCCCTCGATCGTGGTCGGCTGAGTGTGCAGAGCCTCGATCTGCGGGGCATAATACACCGGTATTTTCTGATCCCAAAGCCGTATGGCCAACTCGAGCTCCTCCGACATCGGTGTTTTTAGCGTTTCGTCATAGACGCCTCTTTCGGGGTCGAAAGTGATTTTTTCGACCGATAAATTACCGCTTGCAACGATACTGGCTCTGACAAATCCGGATGTTTTCTGTGCGGAAACTTCGTCCCTGACCGCTCGTTCGATCATATCAAGATAGCGGTACGACGGCGTTCCGGTTTCAGGTTTTACATACGGATACAACCCGAAAATCACCGAACCCGGTTTGTCGAGATGAGCGCGCCAGTGTTTGCAAAGCAAATTTTTTGATACGAGTACATCGTCATCTATAAAGAGAACGACGCTGTTTGAAGCCTCTCGAAAGCCATTATTCCTGGCCGCCGCCGGGCCCGAATTTTGTTGATATAAATAGATCAGCCGAAATGGTTTTGCAAACCGTTTTGATTCGACGACCGGTTTCGCAGATTCGATCGAACCGTCATCGACGACAATGATCTCAATATCCGAGAAACCGTCCACGCCGCTCGCCAACAGGTGATCGATAACCTCAGAGAGCTGATCGTTTCGGTTGTATGTCGGAACGACGACGCTTATTTTTTGATTCATATACTGTCGATGCGTTTCGCATAGATGGTGACAACAAAATTTGCCGAAGGTTCAGCGTTTTTGTCGGCGGGATTCGCGGCTTTCATTCGGCACGAAAACCCGGCCTTTTCCAAGATCGTGATAAATTCTCCGAGACTCTTTCGCCCGCCGCCGGGGGAATAATGATATTCGATAATTACATTTTTTACGGCTCCGAGTTTTGGTGCAATATCGTCGATAACTTCGTCCTCGCTGCCCTCGATGTCCATCTTTAGCAGATCTACCGACGGCGGAAAGATCGTCGAAAGCCTGGTCGCCGGCACCTTTACTTCTTTCAAACCGGTGGCCGTCCCGTCTCGCATTTCCCGCGTTTTTGTCGTTCTCAGATCGCCCGGCTTTGAGTAAAACAAAGAGATCTCTTTTTCGTCGCTGCCAACTACCGCGACGTTTAACGTTTTTATTTCGGTTAAATCGTTGTCGGCTATATTTTTTTCGAGCGTCTGATAGGTTGTCGGATGAGCCTCGATCGCGGTAATTCTGGCTCCCGGATAAACGATTTTAAAATACATGGCCGCAAGGCCAATATTGCTACCGCAGTCAATAATTACCGGCTGCGGATTATCGCTTTGGAAAAAATACTCTTCTTCTAAAAAAACCTCTTCGAAGTTGTATGAGAATGAAACAGGATCAAGAAAATTGAAAATAAAAGGTTTAATTTTCGCCCGATGTTCATCGGCGCTCTCTGATCTTAGAAGGCTTTTTAGCCGGAACATTGTGAGTTTCCACACAAACCGGCGCGTTTCCGGTTTCGAAATATGTCCGTTTCGATACGCCGCACCCGCGTAACGATTTAGGGCTTCGATCATTATAAAAACAGCGGTTTTGAGCATAATAAAAGCGTTCGCCATTCCCCAGGGCTTTAGAGCGGCATTCCGCCATCCCGGCCGTCGGGACGCGAAACTCCAAGCAGGCTTTTGACCCTGCCCAAGATCCATTCTCTTTCCAACGCCGACAGCAAAACCTTCCAGCTCAGAAGTAAGTAAACAGCCAGGCTGACAAAGTACAACGCCGCGAGCAGCGGCAAAACATCAGGGCTAAGGCTGCTAAGTACGAGCACCGGCACGAAAACAAGCATCGCGAGCAAGGCGTTTAGACACAAATCTCCTGTATTTAATCTCACATTTGCAACCCGTCCAGCCAGAATAAATTGGACAGCCGAATCGGCGATCGCACGGATGCTCCACGCGGCCGCTGCTCCGATTATGCCAAACGTCTGCGTCAATATCACGGCCATCAAGAGATATGGCAAAACTTCAATCCAGTAAAGCTTGGCCAAAACACCGATGCGGCCCGACGCCATGATCGAAGAATATGGCAAATAGGCGAGAATATTAAACGCTATCCCGGCAAGCAGAATGTAAAACGGGACGGTGCTTTCGCGGCCGAAATCTTCGCCAAACCACAACCTTATAAACGGCTCTGCGACGATAAATAAAAATACAATGGCCGGTATCAGCCATAAAATATTGAGCCGGACACCGGTCGAATAGAGTGAACTGAGATGGCCGCTGGTATCTTTTGTCTGAAGCTGCGAAAACGCCGGCAGCAGCGACTGAACGATCGACCCGGAAAACACCGTAAGCATGCTGGCCAGGGTAAAACCGACGGAGTAATATCCGAGCGTGGTCGTCGAAGTTGAGTTTGTAAGTATCGCCTTTTCGGCATACATCAAAATCACACCGGCGATCGACGCAGCCGTGTACGCCCGTCCGTAATTAAAAAGCGGTCTGAACAGTGTGCGGTCTATCGAAAACACAAATAAATTATCCCGCAACAGGTGCCGCGAAACGATCAGATGGCCCGCAAGATTGGCCAAATTTGCGATCAGGAGGGCCGTGACAACACCGACAATTCCAAACCCGAAATAAAGCATGACCGGCGCAGCAACCAAACCCGCGATACGCGTAACTGCGTTAATAAAAGTGTTCAGATCCATCCGAAGACGCGAGAGCTGCGGCGTGTTAAAGATGCCGCAGAGGAAATTTGCAAGAAATGTCACGGATGCGATTTTTAGAGAGAGCACGGCCTCGGCCAGGTAACGGTCAGGCACCTCGAAAATCAGCGTCATTATCGTGCGTGAGAAAAAAAAGATCGCGGCGGCGACGGGCAGAGATGTAATCAGGGTTATCAAAGCCGCTGTGCGAACGACCTGCACCTCTTTTTTGCCGTCCCCTAATGCGTATGCCTCGGATGCAAACTTCGTGGACGCCATCGACATCCCCAAATCCGCAAAAACAAAAAAATTTGGTATCAGGGCGATCAGAACCAGCACGCCGTAGCCCTCGGCGCCAAGCATCCGGACAACAAAATATGTTGTCACAAACGACACGCCAAGCGGAACCGCCTGACCGGCCAGCGTCCACAACGACCCCTTAACGACCCTGGTCGTCATTCCGGTAGTCGTCGGCGCTGGTTGAGGAAGTTCCGACTCAATGACGATTTGGTCTGAATTCACGTTGGAAAGTTTAGCATTTTAAACATGATCTGAGTGACTTTCGCCAGCCAACGAACGAAGTTCGGTGAGCAAGCTCTTCAGCCGTAATCTTAGCCATCGCACCCCAGAGTTTACCACAGGCCATGGCCCACGGATCAGCGTTCGCCGGTATGAATTGCACGAGCTGGCGCCAGACCAATTCGACTAGGACAGCCTGCCGCCGTATGAGCCTGGCGGGCAAAGAACAAAAATTGATACCGGCTTTAGCCAAGGCCGGGTCACCGGGCAAAAGGCTTTGAGACAAATGCCGCTCCGCGGCCTTGAGAAATCCATTTTCGTTCGGCTGCTTTTTCACAAAACACCGCATCAGAAATGGCGGAAGCCGCCCTGCTGCAGGATACGGATCTCATCACCGTTACAAATTTCAATTATGCCTGCATTTGCGGTGACCTCGCCGATGTTGTGAATTTCCACATCATTTATTGCTGAGATTTTTCTCTCTCGTGAGGTGAAAAGAAGCTCAAAATCCTCACCGCCGTTTATTGCAAACCCCAACCCTGAATCCGCATTCATCGCGATCGTTGAGAGGTTAGGGTTCACGGGGATGCGGTTAGAGTATAATTTTGCACCGACTCCGCTTGCTCGGCAGAGATGCACGAGATCGGAGGAAAGTCCGTCACTCAGATCGATCATAGACGTAGCTAATTTGTTTTTTAATAATTGCTTGCCTATTTCAAGTTGAGGTGTCGGACGAAGCTGTCTTTCAATTAAAGCCTTGCGTTTTTTATCGGAGCAGCCGTGCCGTAAACCGCTCTCAAGCAGCATCAGCCCGCCGGCGGCTCCGCCAAGGCTACCGGTAACATAAATGTAGTCGCCTGCATTTGCACCCGAACGAAGAACAGCCTTTCCCCTATCAACCTCACCCGCAACGATCGAATCAATCACGATCTTTTCAGGGGTCCTGGACACATCTCCGCCAACGAGTTCTATATTAAGATGCCTGGCGAGCGTAAACCAACCTGCGTAAAATCGTGTAACAAAATCGCCCTGCCATAATTTTTCCGGAATCCCGATTGAGAGCATTGCCCATTTCGGGTCGCCGCCCATCGCGGCTATATCTGACAGCGAGACGCCGAGCGATTTTGCACCGATCATCTCCGGCGTTGTCCATTCGAGACGAAAATCTATATCCTCAACCAGCATATCCGCTGTGATCAGCACATCGGTTTTCGCATCTTTTGGTAAAACCGCGCAGTCGTCACCGATCTTATCTAGAAAATATTTGGACTTAAGGTCATCGATAAACTCAAATTCGTTTAACATAGAGATCGTGTTGACACAAAGTCATTAAATACATACAATAACGGCAGATAATTTACAAAAAACTTTAACACAATTTAGACGTCGATGGCACAAGAACCTGTTGTAATACCTGAGAAAATATACTTCAAGATAGGCGAGGTCTGCAACCTCGTCGGCGTCCAAGCGCATGTCTTGAGATATTGGGAAACTGAGTTTTCAGTGCTTTCCCCACAAAAGAATAAAT